>CAYWQM010000014.1:0-65421 GCA_964460215.1 uncultured Lentisphaerales bacterium | reverse complement strand
CCTCTTATTCGGGCCTTACTACTGAAATGGTCGCCTTGCATCGACGTCTGAGTGCTTTCTATCTCGTGGCTTTCGCCGGCGTCATGTTTCTCGGCTATCCGCTCGCGATCGTGCCGCCGTTATCGTTTTTTCCGGAGGCCATCAGGACGCTGACGTTTCATTTCGCGGTGCCGTCGCAATTCATTCTGTCTGTGCTGGCTCTGCCGATCGTGATCGGATCGCCGCATCTGCCCAGGCGCCTGCCGTTGATCGCGATGCTGGTGTTTTCCGGTTCGGTGATCATTTCTTTCGCCCTGCAGCCGCAGCACGGCCAGGAAGCCGTCGAGCTGCTCGGTCAGGTCCTGATCCCGCTGGCGGTTGCAACAGCAGTCAAGGCGACCGGGTTGCGAGTTGAACGCATCATGGTCTTCGGCTTCTCGTTGTGGATCGTCTACATCCTCACCGGTCTGGCCTCGCTCTTAAACGACAGCGAGGTCATCGGCCTGAGCGGCAATCGCAACTGGGCCAGCTCGATGTACCTGGGTCTGGGGCTGGTAGCGTTCATGTTTCTCAAGCAGCGCAAAGTTTTCGGCAACTTGGTATCACGCAGCATTGTGGCGGCTGTGCTTACCGCACCGATTACCCTCGCACTGGCCTATCGCTGTTACAGCCGCGGCGCCTGGCTGGCGTTGATCATGCTTGGCATCGTGCTGTGCTACGCCCACATCCGCAAGCTCGAACGCATACTGCTCACCGTTTTTCTCGGTCTCACCGGTACTTTGATTGCCTTCGTGGTATTGACTCGCTATCCAACATTGCCGGCAGAGACGATCAAGACCGACATCCGGCTGCCGATGTGGGTCAGTACCGTGCATATGATCGTCGACCACGACCCAATTTTGGCAGGCGGGCGCAGTTTCTTCTCCGACAACAACGCAGCCGCTACTGCAAATCAACCGTTCGACATGGCATTGGGGGTCGGGCCCGGGCAATTCACCAAGGCGTACGCACCTTACCGCATGAAGTCGCGCTATCATGATCGCACCGCCGTGGCCGCTCCGGTAAGCATTCACCCGCACAATGAGTTTCTCAACATCGCCGCGCAGGCCGGTGTCCTCGCCGCCGTGACATGGCTGCTCCTGCTCGCCGGAATGCTGCGGCGCAACGATCCCGACGACCCCTGGTTCAATCTGGGCCGGCCCTTGGCGCTCCTCATTTACTTCCACGCCTTCTTCGACATGTCGCTGGTGCAGCAGCCCGGCAATATCGTTGCAATGTTCGCGCTGGGACTATGCTGGCAGCGGCTGTTGACCATGCGTGACGAATTGCCTGAGAAAAGCGGTGGCTTCCAGTGTCAAAGAGCAGCGGTGTCTTTGCTCCTCATGGCCGGGCTGCTCAGCGCCACGTTGATCGGCATCAAATCGATGCGGATCAGCTGGCATTTTCGCGGTGCCCAGATCGAGGAAGACAACGGCCGGTTCGACAACGCCTACGAGAATTACGTGGCAATCACCCGGATCGACCCGGGCAACGTTCGCGCTCACCTGTTCGCCGGCATTGTCGCGCTTGCCCGCCTCGAGAACGTCGAACGAGCGAAGCTGCATTTACTCAAAACCTATGAGCTCGACGCAAACTTCGCGCACATCAACGAAAAACTCGGGCGAGTTCTGGCATACGGGGGCGACCACGAAATGGCCCTGAAATTCTATCTTCGCGAATGTGAACTGTACCCGCGCCGGCCGCCGGCGTTCCAGCGGCTGCTCGTCAGCCTGGCAATAACCAATCGCTTCGAGCAAATGCTCTTGTTGAAACCGCATCTCGACGGCATCTATCGCCAATGGATCGAGCAGCATCATGGCCGGGACGAAGTCAGGAAACTGGCTGTTACCTGGCGGCGGCAAATGGTCATGCAGAAATACGTCGACGCCATCGTCACGGCTCAGAAGTTGCACGAACCAATCGAAAGCGCCTTTATCGACCCACTGTTCTTTCCACTGACCACGGGACAGGACTGGCAGGAAGAATTGCTGAGCAGCGGTTTCAACGTCGCCGACTGT
This sequence comes from uncultured Lentisphaerales bacterium, assembly GCA_964460215.1. Classification (GTDB taxonomy): domain Bacteria; phylum Verrucomicrobiota; class Lentisphaeria; order JABSQK01; family CAJWLW01; genus CAJWLW01. The sequence goes on along the minus strand of CAYWQM010000014.1, from coordinate 63,385 downwards.
CATTACTGGGTACAGCTCTTTGTGTGCGATGCCCACCGCCGAAAGGCCGCGGCGCAGTTTCCCGATCTTTCAACGGTCGAACAGGCGTTCCGTTACGTCCACGAAAACCTATCGATCGATCCCGACGCCGCGGGATTCCTGCCACCCGACCTGCTCTGGGAAAAAAAGAAGGGCAGCCTCTTCTCCATCTACGCGTTGCTCGCAGGCATGCTCGAACCGGAGGGCTTCATCGTAGTGCTGGAACGGGATGAAGACGGGACCGCCAGCAATATCATCGCGTTCAATACCACCAACACATGGCACGCGGACTTCGCTGCCAATGAAGTGAAGGGTCTCGAGGCCGGCCGGCCGAAGATCGAGTGGCTGCCTGGGCGCACACAGTTGATCGTCATGCCACAGGAGTTTTTTCTCAAGAACCAGATCATCGGCCACCTCATCCACCAGCACACCGAGGTCACACAGATGGATGACTTCCCGACGCTACGACTTCTACTGGCAATCACCTGGACCAGCGAGAAGCACATTCCCTTTGATCTGATGGCCCCGTTCATTGCCCGGGAACCGATCGATACGTTGTACGAGGACATCCACGAGATCGTCCGACCGGAAGCTGGATCGCCCGCCGGAACGGTTGTGGAAACCGGCAGCGACAGTGGGGAATCGTCGAGTCCGTGAAGGACTTGAGTCCGAGCCCGTCAACACTGGGATACGCCGGGAATCATGTCCCTGTCTTTACCGGTATCAATCTGCCGCTGTGAGCCTGGCGGGTTGTACTCCGGCGCCAGCGACACGTACATGGGGGGAGAGCGACGCTCTCAATTGATCGGGATAACGTCGCTGATCTCGGGGAATTCCTGACGCAAGCGGGTTTCGATCCCGTCCTTCAGCGTCATCTGCGAGCTTGGGCAGCCCGAGCAGGCGCCCATCATATAGAGGTAGACCTTGCCATCGTTCTCATCATAGCTCTCGAAGGTAATATCGCCGCCGTCCATAGCGACAGCGGGTCGCACTTCGGTGTCGATGATCTCGCGGATGCGCTGGGCCGCCGCCGTCTCATTCTCCCGCATCTCCTCGGGGTCGCGCGGCGTAACGATCGTCTCGCCGGACTCGAGGTGCTCCTTGATAACACTCATGATCTGGCGGTTGAGCTCGCGCAGGTTGTCCTGACTCGACAGCGTGACCGTGATAAAAGACGGCCCGATCATGATGCCGGAGACTGAGTCGAGATCATGTAACTTGACGGCGAGCGGCGAGTACCCTTCAGCTTCGTCGCGAGTCTTGAAGTTCTCCGCACCAGTAAGCAGCAAACGACGATTCAGGGTATACTTGAGCGTATTCGGGTTCGGCGTAAACTCGAGATTGATTTCGACGGGGACAGTAGTCATGGTGCTTGTTTTCGGCGGTGCTGCTCGGTCAAACGGACTTGCGCAAGCGTTCTATGATAACGAAAGCCAAGGCAGCACGCTCGTTCCGCGTCAACGACGCCTCGATAGCCTCCAACTGACTTTGAATTTTCGGACTGCTCTCAGGATCTTCGTCAGCCAGGCGTACCGCATCGCGCAACTGGCCTTCGTTGATGCAATAGACGGACTCGCCGCCGAGCAGGGAAACCGGTTCGATACTCATAGTTAACAACTTGGTTCAGCCGCCGGCATCAGACTGCAAAACTGGCGCCGCAGCCGCAGGATTTGGAAGCATTGGAGTTGGTGAGGCGGAACCCGGCCTGAATTAGGTCATCAGAATAATCGATCGTCAATCCATCAAGGAACAGGCTGCTGTGCATGTCGGTGACAACACGGAACTCGCCTTCCTGGTAAACGACTTCGTCATCATCCGCCATCTTGGAATCGATCGTCGCATCATAGGTCATTCCGGAACAGCCGCCGGCAATAACGCTGATACGTACGAACTGATCTTCGGATTGAATCGAATTGGCGATACGCTTGCGCGCTTCGTCGGTGATGCCGAGATTCATGGGTCTACCTCTTACTGGATATCTGTAAATAGCCGTTGCCGTTGGGTACTAGCATAAGACAAGTCCGATTTCATGTCAAGCGAAAAAACACATATAGCTGTTGTTTTTCGCGAAGTCGCCGTTACAATGACGGATTGTGTGTGAGGCTGGGAGCCCAGCTTCTTTTGTCTTTTGGAGCAAACTCCTAACTGCTCATATCTCACTTATACGTAGAGGGTTACATGTCAGATAAAACAACACAGGTGGCGGTTCTCGGCGGTGGTCCGGCGGGCTACGCAGCCGCCTTCAAGTGCGCCGATCTCGGCCTTGAGACAACACTTATCGATTTGGCACCGAACCCCGGCGGTGTTTGTCTGTATCGTGGCTGCATCCCGTCAAAGGCGCTTCTGCACGTGTCGAAGCTGATCAATGAAGCAGCCGAAGCAGGCAACTGGGGCATCGGCTTCAACAAGCCGGAGATCGATCTCGACAAGTTGCGCGCCTGGAAGGACAGTGTCATTGAGCAGTTGACCGGCGGCCTCGGTATGCTGCGTAAAGGCCGCGGCGTTGATCATGTTCAGGGTCGCGGCACGCTGAAGGATGCCAACACGATCGAAGTTGCGCTGACCGACGGCGGCGCTGCCAGCATCACGGCGGAGCACATTATCGTAGCGGTCGGTTCACACCCGACCCAGATTCCGGGCATTTCCATCGACAGTGAGCGTGTGCTCGACTCGACGAGCGGTTTGGAGCTGCCTGCCATTCCCGGGTCGCTGCTGGTCATCGGCGGCGGCTACATCGGTCTCGAACTCGGCAGCGTGTATGCCAGTCTCGGCAGCGAGGTGTCAGTTGTCGAAATGACCGACGGCCTGCTGCCCGGTGCCGACCGGGACCTCGTGAAAGTCCTCCAGGGCCGGCTGGGGAAGATGTTCAAAAATATCATGTTCAATACGCGGGTCACCAAAGTCGAGGAAGCGTCAAGCGGCCTCGAAGTCCATTTCGATGGTGAGACGGACGAAACGATACAGAAATACGACTACATCCTGGTCGCCGTCGGCCGTCGACCGAATTCGCAGGACCTGGGTTTGGAGAATGCCGGAATTGCGGTCAACGATCGCGGCTTCGTAACTGTCGATGCGCAGCGACGGACGAATGTACCAAATATCTTCGCCGTAGGTGATATCGCTGGCGAGCCGATGCTGGCTCACAAGGGTTCACACGAAGGTATAGTGGCAGCGGAAGTCATCGCAGGAGAGCGTGTGGCATTCGAGGCCGAGGCGATTCCGGCCGTCGTTTTCACTGACCCCGAACTCGCCTGGTGCGGCCTCACCGAAACGGAAGCGGCGGCCGCAGGACGCGAGGTCAACGTCACAAAGTTCCCATGGGCCGCGTCCGGCCGTGCCATCTCGATCGATCGCCCGGATGGGCTCACCAAGATTCTTTTTGACCCCGAGACCGAACGCGTGCTGGGTGTCGGCATCTGCGGCGCCGGTGCTGGTGAGATGATCGCCGAGGGCGTGTTGGCTGTAGAGATGGCAGCGCTGGCCACCGACCTGAAACTCAGCATCCACCCGCACCCAACGCTGTCGGAAACGGTCATGGAAGCTGCGGAAATGGTCGGGGGCGCCAGCACCCACATCTACCGTCCGAAGAAAAAACAGCATTGACCTCCAAGCCCAAAGTTCGTAGATTAACGGAGCCGTCAAGGTTTTCGTTCCCCGGGTCAACCGGACCCAACGAACACGACGAATCCACAAAAGCTATTGTCATGCGCTGTTCCCACTTCACTTTAGTTTGCATTCCCTTGCTACTGGCGATGGCAATGCTCCTGATCGGATGCAAGGCCTCCGAAGAAGCGGAAGAAGGTCCGGAGCTCCAGCTCTCGGAAGAACAACTGGCGAAGGTCAAGAGCATCGCGAAAGAGCGCTTTGCCAAAGCACGTGCCAGGGTCAAGCCTTTCGACAGCCGTACCCCGACCCGTGAACTGCTGCTGAAACTGACCAACTACGACCTCGATCAGTTGCCGGAAAACATGCTCTCCGTCGACGAGATTAATGCTGTCATCGAACAGCGCGCCAACGCAAGTTGTGACCTCGAGTACCCACCGTCGCTGCGTGAAGACTTGATAGCAGAGGCCGTGACAAAGTTTCCGTTCTACGCAGCCGGAGATCCGATTGAAGTCCTCGTAGGCCCGCAGAAGCGCCGCTACAAAGGCACCTTTGGCGGCGCCAGCCAGACGAAAATAAAGATCGACACCAGCTGGATCGTGATCCGGGACCTGCTCGAACCGCATTCCGAAGTCTCCTTCGACGCGGACAAGAACAAGCAATACCGCGCCCACCACGTCAAAATCAATTACCAACTGCCGCGACGCGATTTCCTCGAGAAAGAGATACCCAGAATCAAGCCCGGTGTTTTTCTCGAACACGGTTACCTCAAAAGGCGGGGTTCGTTTGTCGCGGTCTCGACCATCATCGAAAACGAGGTCAAGCCCGATGTCGATGCCAGGGAAGCCATTTACTACGAAAGGATCGAAGCCGAGCTCCGCGAAGAGATCGAGCGGCAAATGCTCGATGAAGGTCTTTTTTCGCCGACCGGATCGCCCGCAAACGGCACGGTCGGCACCACCTCAAATTAACCGGCTGAAACTGCCGACCCCTGAAACCGGACAACTGGCGCGTCATTCAGGTTTTTCCCCTTTCCCATCGCGCTTCAGCTATTTCACATTTCAACCAATTTCCGGACCCCACCCATGCGCCAGTTCCTGGGCCTCGATTCCAGTACCCAAAGCCTCTCCGCCATAGTCGTCGACCTTGACACCGGCGAGACAGTGCTCGACGCTGCGGCCAATTTCGGTGACGTGCTGCCGGCCTACGAGTCGCCCGCCGGCTTCCTGGCCAATCCGGATCCCCTGGTCCGGCACGCCGACCCGCTTATGTGGGTCGAAGCCCTCGACTATCTGTTCGAGAAATGCCGTGCCGACGGATTCGACTGGGGCAACATCCGCGGCATCAGCGGATCCGGCCAGCAACACGGCACTGTCTACCTCAAACCAGGATTTTCGGACTCCGCAAACTGGGACAGCGGCCAGCCACTGGTTGATCAGGTACGGCCGCTGCTCACCCGTCAAACTTCACCGATCTGGATGGACAGCTCCACCACAGCGGAATGCCGTGAACTAGCTAACGCCGTAGGTGGCGACGCGTACGTCGTGTCAGTCACTGGCTCACGGCCAATCGAGCGTTTTCCAGCATCGCAGATCCGCAAGCTGCACAAAATCGATCCCGATACTTACGAAGCAACGGGCCGCATCTATCTGGTCAGCTCGTTCATGGCATTCCTGCTCAGCGGCCGCGATGTGCCGATCGACTTTGGCGACGGAGCCGGCATGAACCTCCTCAATCTGGCTGCCGGCACCTGGGACCCGAAAATGCTCGACGCCGCCGCCCCCGGACTGGCCGATAAACTGCCACCGGTCGCTGCATCGAATACCGTAACGGGAGAGCTCGCGCCGTATTTCTGCGAAAAATACGGTTTCGCAGGGGATACCCCGGTCATCGCCTGGTCGGGGGACAATCCTTGCAGCCTCATCGGCATGGGCGGGGCCGCCCCGGGCTCGGCCATCATCAGCCTCAGCACCAGCGATACGTTTTTCGGCGCCATGCGAGCGCCCCGGACCGATCCGAAAGGTTACGGCCATGTCTTCGGCAACCCTGCCGGCGGATTCATGAGCCTTATCTGCTTCAAGAACGGCTCGCTCACCCGTGAACACGTCGCTAACCGCGTTGGCATGGACTGGGACGCCTTCAGCAGCGCGATTCTCGACACTGCGCCTGGTAATAACGGCAACTTCATGCTGCCGTACATCGAGTCGGAGATCACCCCGGTCATCCTCGAGCCGCAACTCAAACTGATCGGCGACGACGACTTTACTGCCTGGCGGAACCCGGCCGCTGCAGCTCGCGGCATCGTCGAGGCCCAAGCCGTCAGCATGCGTCTGCACGCCACCTGGATCGACGAAACGCCGGAAACCCTGCTGGCCACCGGTGGAGCGTCGAGAAACCGCGGTATTCTGCAAGTGTTTGCTGATGTCTTCGGCGCCCGAGTGCAAACTATCGACGTTTCGAACTCAGCCGCCCTCGGCGCGGCGCTGAGAGCGGCACACGCCTGCACCGACGTCGACTGGCCGGAACTCTTTGCCAACTTCGCAGCACCCGCCGCGGATATCGCCGTCCACCCGGCTGAAACAAACGCGGTGTATGCCGATTTGACCGAGCGATTCCTGGCGGAACTGCACACAACCTATGGTGTCTGAAAAAGCAGATGCAGCAACGCCCGACAGCTGATATCTCCCGACGCACCTTTCTCAAGCAAGGCGCCTGGACCATTGCTGCCGTGTCTTTGTCAATAAGTACGCTGGGATCAGCAGCAGACGGGGAAACCGCCGGTGATTGCCTCACCACTGACGATATTCTCGGACCATTCTACCGCCGCAACGCACCCTTCCGCAATGATCTCACCGGGGATGGTTTTAAAGGCAGGAAACTGGTCGTTAAAGGCCGCGTCATCGGCAGTGACTGCAAAACCGTCGTGAAAGACGCCGTAGTCGACGTGTGGCAATGCGATGATAACGGAGAATACGACAACCGCTCGAACAACTTCCGCCTGCGCGGCCGGCAACGGGTCGATAACGGCGGCGGGTACGCCTTTACCACGATCATGCCGGGCCGCTATCTCAATGGGCGACAGTTCCGGCCGGCGCACATCCACTTCCGCGTCACCGGCGCCGGGCATCGGGAACTGATCTCCCAATTGTACTTCGCCGGTGACCCGCACATCGACGACGACCCCTGGGCTTCGAGCCAACACGCCACACACCGCGTGTTGGCAGTGGAGGCGGATGTCGACGGGATCGACACCGTTGTTTTCGACATCCATCTCGAAGCCTGAGGTTTCAGTCCCGTCGCGATCCTATTTCCGCACGTGTTATGCCGCTGAGGCCATCTTTGATCAGCCATGGCAGGCGCTGTCTGGATACGCACGCACGGATGCCGGAGGTGTACCGCACGGCAAGTGAATTATCTCACGTCCAATGCGGGGCGCAATGATTTCCCCGCCGGCCATAGACATTGTATAGTAGGCGGTTGTTTCATAGTTATGTGTTGCCCGATTCGTTCGTTCCGCTACTCAAATCAGTAACTGCCATAGGTTAGAGATGACCAGGTACCTGATCATTACACTCGTGCTCGCCGCCAGCGCCTTTGGCAGCGGCACGCGCAGTGGCCCGGTAAGATCGCTGCTGCCGGCGCTCGAAGAGACAGGTACCGATGCAACGACCTACGCCCTGTATGAACGAGACAACTTCACCGCCCGGCTGCACACCGATGGCGTCATGCGCATCTATCTCAAGCAGAACGGGGAGATTGTCGGCAAGCCGATCGTCTTCGGGCAGCCAGCGGGCAATTATTATCATCGCACCAAGCGCGAGATCCAGCGCCGCAACGTGGCGGCATACTACGACCCGGCAGAACCGATGCGCAATCCTAAAAGCATCGAGTTGACCGGGCGGCTCGAAGGCAATCTCAGTTTCACGATCAAGTACGAATTCGCCCAATCGACCATACGTGTCACCGGCCGCCACCAGCAGGTTGCCGGAATCAAAAATCCAATTCAGTTCATCGTCAATACCGCCATCCCATCGCTGGCCAGCGACAGCGAGAACGAACCGAACCGGGACGGTTCATACAAGCTTGACGTACCAGATAAGATGCTCAAGCGTTTCGTTCTGGAGACCAGTGAACTGGTCGACGGCCGGACCCACAAGAAATTTTATCAGTACACCGATCGGAACGCAAAATTCTCCGGCCCCGTCAAGCATGCCAAGATCCGCGGACCGTGGGGTTCGCGCACAGTGCGGCTGCGCAGCCGGAAGATGCGCGGCAAGTTGATGGGAAAGCTTACCGACGGTGGCAATCGCAACTATGGGCCGTGGGGGCTGCTACTGGGCTACGAATTCTTTTTCTACACCCTGCAGGATGACGAGGAAAACAACTACGCCAGCTACTCCATCTCGATCAACTGAGCCAGCGCTGCGTTTTTTCTTTTTACGCCACATTCCCCGCGTCTATGCATCTGCCTGTTCGATCCTTCTCTGCATGGATGGCGGCGATTGGCCCCTAACTCACATGCGTGGACTGGAGCGGTCACCTACACCAGTGCAGGGCCTGGTTCAGACATCTACGCAGCAACTCAGTAGCTCATCAGTTCGCGGGCCTTGGCCGCGATGCTGTCAACCGACGGGAAACAGGCGGACTCGAGGGCGGGGCTGCACGGGATGATCTGCTCGGCGGCGCCGAGTCTGGCGAAAGGTGCCTCGAGGTACTCGAACGCCGACGACATGACCACCGCGCTGATCTCGGCACCGACACCACCAATAACCGGTGATTCCTCGATGCTGATGCCGCGACCGGTATTGGACAGGCTATCGAGAATGAGGGCAGCATCCAGCGGCTTGACGGTGCGCAAGTCGATGACATCGGCCTGGACGTCTTCAGCCGCGAGAATCTCGGCCGCCTGCAGTGCCGCCGAGACATGCCGCCCGTAAGCGATCAGTGAAATATCGCTGCCACTGCGCAGCCTGGCACCCTGCCCGATCGGGACAGGTTGCAGCTGCTCTGCCACAGGCCCCTGGCGAGCATACAAGGTCTTGTGCTCGACCATGATCACGGTCGTCGCAGCATCGTAAGCTCCGAGGAGCAAGCCGGCCGCATCCGCGGGATTCGACGGGCAACAAATGGTCAGGTTCGGAACATTAAGTAACAGTCCCTCGAAACTCTGGGAATGCGTCGGCCCATAGTTGCGGCCACCGCCGGCAGGGGCGCGAATGATCAAAGGCGTGGCGAACTCGTCACCGTAGGTTGCCTGCCATTTTGCGGCGATATTGATGATGCCGTCGAAAGCGAGCGCCATGAAGTCCATAAACATGATCTCGATGATCGGCCGACTGCCCATGAGTGCGGCACCGGCCGCGACGCTGACGATGCCGGCTTCGCTTATCGGTGTGTCGATAATGCGTTCGGGACCGAACTCATCAACGATGCCGCGAGTGATTTTGAACGCACCGCCATAGACACCGATGTCCTCGCCGATAAGAAAAACTTCTTCGTGCTCACGCAACAGTGTCGTCAGCGCCTCACGGATAGCGGCAGACATGGAGATTTGTCGAGTCGTACTCATGATTCCCGGGCGATCTCCTCGGCTTCTGCGAGCTCCGCAGCCAATTGCGTTTCGAGCGCCGTATCGGCAGCATCGGTCCACAGCCCCGCATCCGCGAGCCGCTTTCGCAGCCGCACGATGGGATCGCGTTCGGCCCACTGTGCTTCTTCTTCGCGGCTGCGGTACGGGCACTCGTCACCACGCGAATGACCGCTGATCCGGTAGGTCTGCAGTTCAATAAAGACAGGGCCCTCCCCGGCGGCAACGGCGGACCGCGCCGCTGCGGTAGTTGCATGCGTTGCAGCAACATCGTTGCCATCGACGATGCGGGAGGTCATCGCATAGGCAGCAGCGCGATCGGCAGCATTGCCGACCGGTGAAATATCTCCGTGGTTGGTCGACATGGCATACTGATTGTTCTCGCAGACAAAAAGTACCGGCAGTTTCCAGATCGCCGCCATGTTGAGGCTCTCGTGAAAAATGCCCTCGCCGATGGCCCCTTCTCCGAAAAAAACCACGGCAACACCGGGTTGCCGGTGAATTTTACGATTCAACGCAGCACCGACAGCCAACGGTATAGTCCCGGCAGTGATGCCGTGAGTACCCATGAAGTTGAGGTCCTTGACCGCCATGTGCTGGCTGCCGCCGCGCCCGCCGGAGTAGCCCTGTGGATGTCCGAAAATCTCCGCCAACATCCGCGCGGGATCGCCGCCGCGGCCCAGCAGGTGCCCGTGTCCGCGATGGTTGCTGAATACCATGTCGTCGGTGCTGAGGGCCATATTGACGCCGACCGCGCAAGCTTCCTGGCCGATACACAGGTGGGTGGTGCCGGGGACTATGCCCTGCAGGAAAAGTTCATTGAGCCGCAGCTCGAAAGCCCGGATGCGGCACATGGCGCGGTAAGCGTTAAGCAACTGGTCATCAGTCATCAGGCAAACCTGGAGATATTAAAGGCGAACGATCGCCGGAAAAAGTGCTCAGCCCTATTCGGCATCTGGCACGTCGGCGTAGACCGTGAAGGGATTACCCTCCGGATCGGCAAAGGTGTGACAGCATTTGCCGGGAATATCGAGTGACGGTCGGACTTCCGGTACATTGCAATCACGCAAATCCTTCACTTTTGCTTCGAAATCGTCGACGTGCAACATCCATGAAATTTCCCGCTTCCGCGCTGTCGGCACGACATTCTCGCACTTCTCGAGGGCGACAATACCATTGCCGGGCAAGGCAAACTCCACCCAAAACGTGCTGTCGACGGTCGGACCCGTCAGTTTCAAGGTGTCCTGGTAAAACGCCTTGACCTGTGCCAGGTCGTGCACCTGGATAATCACACCATAATGGCGGCTGGCGTTTTGTTGCTTTTGAGACAGCATATATTCGTAAGAGTTGCGGCGTTTGCAACGACGGTTCGCGATAACCGCGGGCAATTGGGCCACGGTAGGAACGAATTCTGATCCAGCTACTGACCACTTCCCGATGTAAGGGGTAGTTTCGGGGCAATTTGCAACGTCGCAGTCGGGCCTCATATTGTAGCCGCATTGTCTAAAAATGCACGGGGGCACGTGAAATTCAACTATAGGACTTCATGACGGAATGAGCGAAACAAAGAATCGTTATGAGAACCCACTGGTCGACCGCTATGCCAGTGCGGAAATGAGCTACATCTGGTCGCCGCAGAAAAAGTTTTCGACGTGGCGGCGGTTATGGGTAGCGCTGGCCCGTGCCGAACGCGAGCTCGGTGTCGATACAATTACCGAGGCGCAGATTGCGCAAATGGAAGCCTGCGTCGACGATATCGACTTTGAGCGGGCCGCAAAGATCGAGCGAGAAACGCGGCACGACGTCATGAGCCACGTCCATGCCTTCGGCGAGCAGTGCCCCGAGGCCCGGCCGATCATCCATCTGGGCGCCACCAGTTGTTACGTCACCGACAACACCGAATTGTGCCAGATTCGTGACAGCCTGCAGATCGTCAAGCAACGGCTGGTCCGGCTGATTCGCCTGACTCGCGACCATGCACTGTCCTGGCACGACCTGCCGACGCTGGCTTTCACCCATTACCAACCGGCACAGTTGACGACCGTCGGTAAACGCATGGCGATGTGTCTGCAGGATATTGTCTTCGACTTCGAGGAAGTACAGCGGTTGCTCACGGAGTTGCCGTTCCGCGGGGTTAAAGGCACCACGGGTACACAAGCGACTTTCCTGGCGCTGTTCAACGGTGACGGCGAGAAAGTGAGACAGCTCGACCGGTTGGTCAGCGAGCAGATGGAGTTCAATCATACGCTGGCGATCACCGGCCAGACATACAGCCGCAAGATCGACTATCGCGTGCTTTCGACACTCTCGGCCATCGCGCAGTCCTGCCACAAGACGGCAACCGATATCCGCCTGCTGATGAATCTCAAGGAAGTGGACGAGCCGTTCAGTTCGAAGCAGATCGGTTCCAGTGCCATGGCATACAAGCGCAACCCGATGCGCAGCGAACGTATCTGCTCGCTGGCACGCTACATCATGTCACTGACAGACAACGCCTCGAACACCCATGCCACCCAGTGGTTCGAACGCACCCTGGACGACTCAGCAAATCGCCGGCTTTCGCTGCCGGAAGCCTTCCTGGGTACCGACGTCATCCTGCAAATCGCCGCCAATGTCATGGACGGCTTCCGGGTCTGGCCCAAAATGATCCGCAAGCACATCGATGAGGAACTGCCGTACATGGCGACCGAGGCAATCCTCATGGCCTGCGTCACAGCCGGCGGCGACCGCCAGGAGCTACACGAGGCGATCCGCGTGCATTCGGTCGCCAGCGCCCAGCGCGTCAAAGACGAAGGCGTGGAGAATGACTTGTTTGAGCGTATTGCCGGCGATGCCCTGTTCGCAGCAATCCATGATCGGCTCGATACATTTGCCAGCGACCCATCACAATTCATCGGCCGCGCTCCGGAGCAGGTGAAAGAGTTTGTCGCGGAAGTCATCGATCCGCTGCTTTCCGAGCACGAGGGTGAGGCCGCTGTGGCCGAGGATGTCAGCGTGTAATCATAGGCTGAGCGGCTGGCACTACACCATCGCGGCCTTTGACATGGCAGACCCTATAAACTGCGCTCGAGAGGATAATTCATACAGACGAGCGCGTCACACGACGAAGGTCGCCAGCCCTTCAATGATGATACTGAAAAAGAGGGCGAAAAGATAAAGGATCGAGTAGCCGAAGAGCTTGCGCTCGGAAATCTCGGTCTGCTCCCGCCGGGCAATGAAGGATTTGTTGATAAACATCGCACCGAAATACACCGCCGCAACGGCATAGAGAATCCCGGGCGCCCACCACAGCAACGACAGGCTGATGGCGACAACCGCGAGTGTGTAATACCAGATTTGTGTGAGCGTGGCTTCATCGCCTTTGATGACCGGCAGCATCGGCAAATCGACCTTGCGATAATCGTCCTTCAGATAAAGCGCCAGCGCCCAGAAGTGAGGCGGCGTCCACAGAAAGATGATACCGAAGAGAATCCACGGCACCGGATTCGCTATAGTCCCCGCGGCAGCAGCCCAAGCGATGACCGGTGCCATGGCGCCGGCGGCGCCGCCGATGACGATGTTTTGTGTCGTGTTCGGCTTGAGCCACAGCGTATAGAAAAAACCGTAGAAAAGAACGGTGCCCAGGGCCAGAGCGGCACTGAGGATGTTGAAGCGCCAGGCAAAGAGCGCCACACCTGCTACGCCGATGACGATCGTGAACGCAAGAGCGCGACCGGCACTGATCCTGCCGGTAGGCAATGGCCGCCGCTTCGCCGTGCGTGTCATCTTCGCGTCGAGCTCACGCTCGAAATACTGATTCAACGCGTTCGCCGAACCACCAGTCAGGAACAACCCGGCCAGAACCAGCAGAAAATCCAACGGCTGCGACAGAAACGTCTTTTCCATCACCAATCCGGTAGCGCCGGTAACAACCACCAGCATCATGATGGACGGCTTCGTCAGTTGCAGATAATCTCGAAACGACGGCATGGTCGATAACCGCGTGGGGTAGAAAGTTGTGTCGCTCGGGTCGGTCACGGAAACGGCATGGAAAACGAGAAAGATAGACCCGCCCTTCGTGCAGTGCAAGGCCATTCGAAGTGATCGACACAGCGTTGTCGTTGCCTGCGAACAGAGGCAACTCGCCAGACTGCATCTACGGCTGTATATTCTGCGACTGGCAGCCTGTTGTCATACACCCACACAGTCTGACAAGCATAACCAGATGAACGTCGACGATCAAAAAACGACCACCGACAGCGGTGTGGACGAAACCATCGCCACACCGCTGGTGAAGCTCGGTAAATATAGCCTCTCGAGCCCTTTGGGCCGCGGCAGCATGGGCGAAGTGTCGCTGGGCCGCAACCCTGATCTGGATATCCCCGTCGCCGTAAAAACACTGACACCGCAACTGGCCCGGGAGAATCCCCAATACATCGAGCGCTTCATCAAGGAAGCGCGCATTGCGGCCCGCATCAATCATCCCAACATAGTCAGCACCGTCGACGCCGGGTCTGATGACGGCACCCACTATATCGTCATGGAATACATCGACGGCGGTACCGTACGCCAGCTTCTCGAAAACGAAGGACGCATTCAGGTCCCCCGCGCGATCAACATCGTGCGCAGCGTCGCGGCGGCATTGGCGGCAGCGGCGCAGCACAGGATCATTCATCGCGATATCAAGCCTGAAAACATCATGCTGACAGCAGATGGCACCGCGAAACTCGCCGACCTCGGTTTCGCCAAATGCACCGACGGCCGCGATTACATGAGCGTTACCGGCACCGACGTTGGCGTTGGTACGCCCAGCTATATCGCACCTGAGCAAGCCAAGGACGCCAAACACGTCGATGCCCGCTCCGACATCTATTCACTCGGCGCCACCTTCTACCACCTGTGCACCGGCGAAGCGCCGTTCAGCGGCAACAGTGCCTTTGCGGTGATGAGCAAACACATCAGTGAACCACTGCCGCACCCGAGCATCAAGAATCCCGACCTGCCACCGGCAGTATGTGACATCATCTGTAAAATGATGGAGAAGAAGCCGCGTCATCGCTATCAGACAGCAGAGGAGCTGCTGGAGGCGCTCGACCGCGTTGCCGCCGAGCTGTCACGACAGGCAAACGTCAAAGTTGCCGGCCGCGCCCAACGCGCCGGTGCCTTCCTGATCGACGCGCTGCTGGTGTTGATCGTCGTGCACCAGTCCCCGCGGGCCTGGCCGCTAGTGCTGACGCTGTACGCCTGGATCGCTGTCGCCTGGCGCGGCCGTACAATCGGCAAGTGGATTTGTGGACTCTGCGTTGTCGATCGGGACGGCAAACGTCTGACTGCTGGGCCAGCACTGTTTCGGGCCGCCTGCTATTGGTTGTCGATGGCTCCTTTCGGGTTCGGATTCTTCTGGGCATTGTGGGATCGCGACGGCGAAGCCTTTCACGACAAGATTGTCGGTACCCACGTGGTCCCGACGCCGAATGACAGCCAGGACGCTTGAGTACATGTCCCGGTAACGTGCGATCGCCAAACGCACCACTGTCGAGCCACAGATCACCGATGTAAGACCATGCAACAGCCTCGCGCAAACACCAAATAGTTTACGAGTACGCCCATGACCAGCGACAGCGGTACATACGGGCCCGAATCGAGCAGCGACCTGCCGGACTTTTCGCAGTTCTACACGAGCCGTGTCAACAATGAAGCTGAACACGACGGCCGGTCGCACGCCGAATTGATGGACGAGGCGGTGGCGATCGCGCGCGATGCCTGGCAGCCCGACAGCAAGTACGAAATCCTCGACGTCATCGCCCTGGGCGGCATGGGCTGCATTCTGCGGGCCCGCGACCTGGCCGCGCAACGCGAGGTGGCGATGAAAGTCGTACTCCGCGCCAACGGCGACCTCGA
Organism: uncultured Lentisphaerales bacterium; assembly: GCA_964460215.1. Lineage (GTDB taxonomy): Bacteria > Verrucomicrobiota > Lentisphaeria > JABSQK01 > CAJWLW01 > CAJWLW01. Next base: position 48,297 of record CAYWQM010000014.1, on the reverse strand, counting down.
ACTTATCGACAGATTCACACGCGAAGCGCGGATTGTCGCCCACCTGGAACACCCCAATATCGTGCCGGTCCACGATATCGGCTGGTCGATCCACGGCGACCCGTACTTCACGATGACCTGGGTGCAGGGCGCCAATCTTTATGACCTGGTTATGCGCCTGAAGGACGGCGACGGTGACATCGTCGCCAGGAAACCGCTGCGCTCGATGCTGGAGGACTTCGGTAAACTCTGTGATGCCACCGCTTTCGCGCATTCGCGTGGCATCATTCACCTGGACCTTAAGCCCAACAACGTCATGATCGGAGACTATGGCGAGGTGATCCTGCTCGACTGGGGCCTGGCCAAACAGCTCAGCCGCGAAACACCACAGCGGACAGGAACGGCCATTGGCAGCCAGACCGCCAATGGCAGCACACCAACACGAGACGGGATCATCCGGGGCACGCCGGGCTTCATGGCTCCTGAGCAAGCTGAAGGCAACGTGGCACAGCAGGACGAACGTACGGACATTTATTCGCTTGGGGCAATTCTGTACATGATCCTGACCCACAAGTGCCCGATCGTCGGCGAGACGCCGAAGGAGATGATACGCCAGACGCGACGCGGCACGATCGTGCCGCCTGGCCAGCGAACGGACCACGCGATCCCACCGGAACTCGAGGCGGTGGTGATGAAGTCGATGGCCCAGAATCCGGCGCAGCGTTATCAGAAAGTCGAAGATCTCAGAGCCGACATCGAGGCGTACCTCGCCGGATACGCCACATCGGTAGAAGGCGCCGGCCTGTGGAAGCGATCCTGGCTGTTGTTCAAGCGTAACCAGCGGGAGGCCAGCCTGATCGCGACCAGTATAGCGATCATCAGTCTGCTGATCGTGGCGTTCTTCTTCGCTCTCGAGCGGCGACATCAGATGACGTCCTTGGACAAGCGCTACATCGAAGCGTTGGAGCATCACGCCTCGATTGTCCGCGCCGAAGCGCAGCGACAGGAAAACCTGGTGAGCACTCGCGACGGCAGGATCACCGAGCTGCAGCAGACAAGCACACGGTATAGCTACGCCTATCGGCTCCGGCTAGCAACAGCAGCACTTAAAAACCAACGCTACGACGCGGTAATGCAGGAACTGGACCTGTGCCCGGCAACCGCGCGCCACTGGGAATGGGGCCGATTGCGACGCCAGGCGGATCGCCTTATAGCGCAGATCGATACCGGCGGCCCCTTGCGCGCCATGGCCGCCGGCAGCAACGGCGAGCAGGTCGTCACGGCAGGGCCGGACGGCAGTGTCGTCGTGTGGAACACCGCCGCGGACATAGCGGAAGCCGAGCTCGGTCGCGTGACCGCAGGTACCCGATGTCTGGCACTCGACAGCAGTGGCCGAATCGTCACCGGCAGCGACGACGGCCTGGTGCGCACCTGGCGCGGCAGCGAATTCCAGACGCTTGGCAGCCAAGACGGTGCGGTGACATGCATCGCCGCATCAACGAACGGCAGGGTCATCGTTGCCGGCAGCGAAAACGGCACCCTGCGCGCGTGGACAGGCGACGATTTCGGCAACAGTCACGTGCTGCCTGATTCACACACCAACGCCGTCACTGCCCTGGCTATCAACCGCCGCTGGCTGGTCAGCCTGGATGCAGTCGGTGAAGCAAGAATCCACGATTTGCGAAATCGCCGGCACGAAACCCTGGCCGGCCGGTTTGTCGATATCGGGTTTGTCCGGAACACGCCGCATGCGTTCACCGTGACTGCGGATGGGAGTGTGACGTTTTGGGATGTGAAAAACGCTCGCACAGTCATGACAATGAACGAGAATACAGGCCCGGTCACGGCAGTGGCAGCGATCAAGGGTGTACTGGCGGCCGGCAGCAGCGATGGTACTATTCGCATCTGGGATATCGGCCTGCAGTCGCTGCGGCACACGTTCAGCGGACAGGGCGAGGCAATCACCCGTGTGGTACTCACCGACGCAGGCACGGTAACCAGCACCGATGCAGCCGGCCGCATCAAGGTGTGGCGGATCGCCAACGATGCGATGCCCCGCACCTATCGCCGGCATACGGGTGACGTGCGCTGCCTGGCGTACAGCCCGAACGGCCGGCGACTGGCCAGCGGCAGTAACGACGGCATGGTCTATCTATGGCCACGGAAGGACACGGAAGCAATACCAACACTGCGTCACGAAACTACCGTGGCAGCAGTCGTCTTTCTCGACAACAACCGGCTGCTGGCAGCCGCCGGAAACAATGCCTGGATCTGGACACTGGACAGCAAGCTGGCGCCGATCGAATGCAACGGGCACGCGGATCTGGTGACCGCCGCCGCCGCCGCCGCCGATGGCCGGTCCATCTTGACAGGAAGCCTCGACGGCTCGGCACGCTTGTGGAAAACGGATAGCGGACAAGCGCTGCAAACATTCAACCAGCATCAGGGAGCGGTAAGGACCGTCGCTTTCCTTCCCGACAGTCGCCAGGCAGTTTCGGCCGGGGATGACGGCAACGTACGGTTCTGGGACGTGACAACCGGAGCGGCAACTGGGGGATTCGACGGTGGCGCCCCGGTCTCAGTTGTCGCGGTCAGTGCACAAGGGCTGCTGGCTGTAGGGTACCGCGACGGCAGTTGCGAAGTCCGGCAACTCGACAGTACCCTCCTCTGGCGACAGACCAGACACGATGCGGCCGTGACGGATATGATCTTTTCAGCTGACGGCAGGCGGCTTTTTTCCGGCAGCGCCGATCGGCTGACACGGGTGTGGGAGGTGACCGACGGCAATGAGCTTTTCGCGATACCGGGAAAAAATCCAGTTCACGCGATGGCCCTGTCCCCGGACAATCTGAAGCTGGCGCTGGCCGGCTCCGGTCGCGACGTCCGGGTTTGGCAGGCACTGCCGTGGTTCGATACGAGCGAATAATACAGCTACGAATGTGTTGTTGTGGAACGGCCGGCCCGGTGCCATTTTTTTTCTCGAACCAATGTGATTTGTATCCATGCAGAGACGGATTCTCTGATTTTTATCTTTTTTTTTGCCGGTTGTTGTCTTGCAAGGATCACCTGCAACAGACGAAAAAGGTTGCAAAAACGATCGGTTTTTTCTATACTTTCTTCGGTGTTTTCGGGTGTGGAAGCGTGTAATTCACACAATTCGTGGATTTTTCAACAGGCACCGGCCAATTGCAGCAATCATCGCCGGCCTGATATTGAGGACTAATAGAACGAGTTGCGCGTCATACGCAGGTTTTCGGCATTAATCCTGCACATCCGAATCCGCACTTGACTGCTCCGGGGCCGGCAGGGCCTGGGCCAACCGGCGGTAGTCGGCGATGGGCAGAGCGTCGGCGCGGATATCGGTATCGATTCCGAACCGGTCGAAGCTTTCGACAACGGTCGAGGGATGGTAATGACGGGCGAGGACGCCCGGGAGTTTTTTGCGGCGCTGGCTGAAGGCCAGCCGCGTAAGTTTAGAAAGGCGCCGGGAGAGGTCGCAGTCGGCGGCATCATCACGGATCCGCATGGCAACCAGTGAGGAATCAACCTCGGGTATCGGCCAAAAGACGTTGGCAGAAACCTGTTTAACAATCTTGACATCATAACACGAACGCAACCGTACGGTCAGGCTGCCATAGGCTTTCGATCGGGGTTCTGCGGTCAGACGCTCGGCCATCTCCCGTTGCAGAAGCACCAGGATGAAGGCTGGGCGATTGGCAGTCGCCATGAGCCTGCCGAGGATGGCGGTACTGGCGGCATAGGGCAGATTGGCGATACAATCGTAGGGTCCGTCCGCCAGTTGATCATAATCCAGACGAACAGCGTCCTTGTGGACAATGGTCACCTGATCGTTCCGGCTGAAGCGGTTTTGCAGGTATTCTGCCAGGCGGTTGTCATATTCGATGGCGGTAACCCGGCCGAGGGCTGCGAGGCGCTCAGTGAGTACGCCGGTGCCGGCGCCGATTTCAATGAAATTGCCGGTGGCAGCAGTGGCAGCGTGGCCCGCAATGATATCGAGGATGTTATTGTCAATCAGAAAGTTTTGTCCGAGCTTGCGGCTCGGGCGGAGGTCGAGATCGACGAGCAATTGAATCAGCTTTTTTTTCGTCATATGGGTACGGCTAAATTCGGTGAACCTTGCCTCTGTCCGGTTTGCATGGTCGACTCCTTGTGTTAAACTAACGCTACCAAAGTAATTTGGGGCGGTTTACAGGAAAACTTACATCTCCGAAATCCTACTTTAAGAGGAAATACAAAATGAATTCGTTGACCATGAAAAAGCGAGGGCAACACTTTACTCTGATAGAGTTGCTGGTCGTTATCGCAATCATCGCTATTTTGGCAGGCATGCTTCTGCCAGCGCTGCAAAAAGCCAGAGCGACGGCGCGCGGCATCTCCTGCACCAGCCAGCTGAGTCAGTGGGGAAAGATTTATGCGATGTACATGGGTGATTCAAAGGGCAGCTTTCCGGGTCCGTATGCCGGACGAGCGGGGGTGCTGACTGGGTTGGAGTGCGGCTTTAACGATCCCTTGGGCAAACACATTGTCTGGTGGCAGACCTTCAACGATGGCGGATACTACGAACAGGTGGACACCTCCGCTGCAAATTACTGGTTGGATGTGCAAATCAACTGGTGCCCCGCCGACGTAGACTTCAAGACGGATGCGGATGCTCGAGCCAACTTCGTAAGCCATTCAGCTGTCAGTGGAGACATCCCAATCAGTAACTGGACCACCACAAGCGGCAACACTGCTAAGTGGGCGCCGCGTGGCTCTACCTACGGTGCATTTGTCTGGCTCAAACCAGTGACGATGGATAAAGGTCAATGTTGCTACGCTGGCAACAGCGGCAAGATGACTTCCTGCCTTTTTACCTCCGCTTCTGATAAGGGATTTGCCGATTCGCCATCGGTCATACCGTTACTGGGCGACTCCAGGCACGCCGTTGTCGGCGGTGGACATACGGTAGGGGTTGCCCTGCCGAACCAGTCCTACACGCCGTTCTATAACTTGGGATTACGGCATGGCGGGAGCTATAACGACAGCGGCGGCAAAGCCAACGTTGTTTTCGCTGATGGTCATGTGAAAGGATACGGGGCATCCGGCATTTCCGGTAACTGGGCTGCCGCCCCCGTAAGTGCTGCAGTAACCGGTGCGAATTTCCCGCGCACATACGGCGGCGTCACTTGGAGAGGCGGCGGTCATCCACTCACCTCTGGCGGAACAGATCCGGATGCCACCGGCACGCCAAACTTTCCGGACTAAACAAGTCGATAGCGTTTGGTACTAACCTGACGGTTGCCGACATCCTGTTTGCCGCGAGAGGCGAGGCCCAAGATAGATTAATCAGGGCTGATCCGTCTTGATTGCCGCTGACACAACCGCGGAACGACACGGTACCCCTGACCTACGTCACCTTCTCGTGTTGACCAGTCATTCGGACCGTTGTCCCCCAGCTCCGCGCGTAGTCAAACCAGCTGCTCTTCACGCCGATAGCTCAGGTGTCCGACAGCGACGCCCCGGGCTGCGAAGCCGCGCTCGAAATCCGTCTGGATATCGACCGCATCCCTGATTCCCTCCCGATCCTCGCGGTAGCTTGCCAACGGCGCAATCGCCGCCCGCATCGTCTCCAGGTACGGCCCGTTGTCGGTCGCCAGATGCAACACCCCGGTCGCGGTGAGCTTGCCGGCCAACCGCCCGAGAAACTCCGAAGTGATCAATCGATGCGCCCGGTGCCGGGCCTTCGGCCACGGGTCCGGGCAGAGGATGTGGATGCGATCGAGCACCCCGTCGGGCAGCAGCGGCAACAGCGACCAGGCTTCAACGCGCAGCAACATGACATTGTCCAGGTCACGGCGCTCGGCCTTGCGCTTGATCTTCCGCAGTCGCCCCAGCATGACATCGGCACCGATGATTAGGCGGTCGGGGAAGCGTCTGGCAAGCTCGAGCAGATATCCACCTTTGCCGCAGCCCAGGTCCAATTCGATCGCGGCATGACCGGCAGCCAGGCGGAGGCGCTCATATTCACCGGTAAGGATCGACAGGGTATCGGGCATCACACCGAACCGGGACGCGCCGTCACTGGCCGTCCGGCGAGAACATCTGGTGTTTCACCAGGAGTCCGTCCTCGTCAAAGAACAGCGTCAGCACGGTGGTCTTGGTGATGTAGTGGGTGTAGCCGGGCAGGTCGCGATAGGCGTCGCGCTCTTCACCGATGCGCCGGCCTGAATAGGCAGTGCGCCGCTCGCGCGTGGTCCACTCATAGGTCCACACAGGATTGCCCCGGGTCGTCTCGATTTTGTCCGGGTTCCCAAGTTTGGCACGCAAGTCCTCGCGCGTCGTAACGCCGGGGACCAGGTGTTTCTTGGTGTCACCGCGCATGACATCATCGATGTCAGTACTCTGGAACACCTGACAGGACGTCCCGGCCAAAAGCACGGCGAGCAACAGTGGCATGGCTTTCACATCTGACCCTTGATTCTATTTTTGACCCGGGCGCTTGCGGTCGAGAATCTCGAACGAAAACGCATAGGCATGTCGCTCATCCGCCGCGTGCGGTTCCGACGATACCGTGATCCACTCTTCGATGTCGAGGTCGGGAAAATATACATCGCCCGCCACCTCGGCGTGGATCCTGGTGATGTACAGCCGATCGGCCAACGGCAGCGCCTCGCGGAACAGTGCCGCACCACCGATGATAAATATATCGTCCTGCCCCGCCGCTGCCAGTGCAGCAGCCAGCGACGGTGCCGCGACCACGCCGTGGGCAGTAAATGCCGGGTTGCGGCTGACGACAATGAACCGCCGCCGCGGCAGCGGTCGGCCGATCGACTCGTAGGTGTGGCGCCCCATGATGACGGTGTGATCCAGGGTATGGTGCTTGAACCATTTAAGATCGTCCGGCAGATGCCAGGGCAAGGTGTTGTCCCGGCCGATGACGCCGTTGCCGGCGATTGCGGCGATAATCGCCAGGCTCATACCGACACCGCCGCCTTGATGTGGGAGTGCGGGTCGTAGGCCTGCAGTTCGAAGTCCTCGAAAGTAAAGTCGAAGATCGACTGCACCGCCGGATTAAGCACTATTCCGGGCAGTTCGCGCGGTTCTCGGCTGAGCTGCAGCCGGGCCTGCTCGAGATGGTTGGTATACAGGTGGGCGTCGCCGAAGGTGTGGACAAATTCGCCGGGTGAGAGGCCGGCGACTTGCGCGATCATCAACGTCAACAGCGCGTACGAAGCAATATTGAACGGCACCCCGAGAAAGATATCGGCGCTGCGCTGGTACAACTGGCATGAGAGTCGCCGGTCGGCAACGTAGAACTGAAAGAGGCAGTGGCAGGGCGGCAGCGCCATGCGCCCGACATCACCGGGGTTCCAGGCGCAGACCAGCAATCGTCGTGAATCGGGATTGCTCTGCAGCTGGTCGAGCAGTTGCCGGAGCTGATCAACGTGGCCGCCCTCAGGTGTGTCCCAGTGGCGCCACTGGTGCCCGTAGACCGGGCCGAGATCGCCGTTCTCATCAGCCCATTCGTTCCAGATGCGCACGCCGTTGTCGGTCAGGTACTTGACATTCGTGTCGCCGGCAATGAACCACAAGAGCTCGTGGATGATCGACTTGACATGGAGTTTCTTGGTCGTCAGCAAGGGGAAACCGGCAGCCAGGTCGAATCGCATCTGGTACCCGAAGACGCTGTGAGTGCCGGTGCCGGTGCGGTCGTGTTTTTCGGCGCCATGCTCGAGGACATGCCGCATAAGATCGAGGTACTGCTGCATAGGTCAACGTAATTCAATCCGGCGGCGGCGCAAATAGTCTAATCAGGAATCAGGGTCAGGGGGACAACTCAGGCGCAGATATCAAGTTCGGTTTCGCTGGACGGAGCCACACGGCAGGAAATGCAAATACAAAAATACTGCAACAGCACCGTCAACCCGGATCAACTATCGTACGAGCGCGTGATGATGTCGGCGACATCACGGTAGCTGAGGTCGGCAGCGTAGATTTCCTTGTATTGGTCGATCGCTTCGTCAGTGCGCCCGACCTCCTCGAGGGATTTTGCGAGACTGTAGAGCGCGTCTTTCTTGACGGCGTTCATCACTTCGAGCTCTGCGATACCGGCCTGATACTGATCGATGGCCAGATCATGCTGGCCCTTGCCGGCAAAACACCGTCCCAGATAAATAGTGGACTCCTGCTTGAACCGTGCGTTGCGCTGCGTCACCTGGAAATGAGGCAAGGCTTCGTCGACCTGTCCGTCCTCCCACAGCAATGTCGCGAACTTGAAGCGTTCGGGCACATCGTTGGGGTAGCGCTTGACGCGCTCCGTGTAGCGTTGCAGGAACATCGCCAGCTTCTGCTGTTTCAACTCGGCGACCTGCGCCTCGCCCTCCTGCCGCTGCTCGTCGGTGATTTCCTCGCTCTTGACATAGGCCTCCCACTCGCGGATGGCAGCATCGTACTGGCGTCCGTAGATCCCGGTCATTGCCGCTTCGATCGAGGGGTCGGCGCCCTCGGAAAGCTCCTGAGCGCGTTCATAGTGTAGCAGGGCGTTCTCGAAGTCGCTGGATCCGAGGTAGAGTTCCGCCACTTTCTTGCGCCGGTCGATAGTATCCTGCTCAGCGATCTGGCTCAACAAATCGTCTATCAATTCGGTCGCGGCGTCGCCCTTGACTGTACGGTCCTGCTGCTCAAGGCGTACCGCTTCGCTGGTATCCTTGATCAGTGAACGGTAATCGAGTTTGCCATCGCTCTCGGCAACGCGTCCCCAGCCGCCCTCGTCCATGGCGGCCTCGGCGATAGCGTCCTTTACAAAAGCCTCGGCCTGCAGGTCGTTGGGGCGTGTTTCGAAGATTTTCTGACGGCAAACGAGAGCCTTTTTGCCCATGCCCATGCGTGAGTAAAGCTGCGCCAGCCAGTCGAGCACCTGCAGACTTTTCGGGTGGAACTCGATTGCCTGTTCGAGCGCCATCAGGCAGATGGCGTCGACGTCTGCAGCTTCGGCGGCGCGAAAAAGGACGATGCATGGGAAGCACGCGGTCGGGTCCATGCCCATGGCGACCTCGCCGGCGTCGAGGGCTTCGGCGTAATTCCCTTTGGCTGCGAGACGTTTTACCTTGAGATACGGCAGGAGGGCGCGGACAGTGGCAAGGCCTTGGCTCAGCGCCGAAACCTTGCCGAGACGATCCATCTGCATCTCACGCAATTTCATGCGCGCCTCGATCAGGCCCGGATATTTCTTGAGCAGCGTCCGGAGCAGGTCAATGCCGTAGGCGTAGTTCTTCCTCTCGTGTGCACTCAGGGCAGTGTCGTAAAGACGCTTTTCCTTCTCGGTGATCTCTTGAAGATCAACAAGTTCTATCTCAATTTCTTCTTCCTCTTCCTCGGCTTGCAAATCGAGTTCTTCTGCTTTCTCGGCCATGACTCCGTCCTGGTTGCAAATGACAATTGTCCCGACCACATGCTTACCCGCAGATAGGGCAGCACGAGTGGTGGAACACCACAAAACCGGTTTGGCACGTGAGGAATGTGCCTGTAGACACCGGTCTACAGCAAAAGATTAATGTATCTAGACGGGCATCGTTTGCAATGACCCGCCACTGGAACTTCGATTGCATTTCAGCCGACCTGCAGGTCTATCAATGGGCTCAGTTTGTCGGTCTACCGGTCAGCATAGTATCGACGGCAGCGATATGATCCAGGCACCGGTGCAGTGGAGGATCGGCGGCGAGGTGTCATGTTACGTTCAGTCCGGACACGGCAACTCCTTGTCACCTACTTGCGGACGATCCGGCCAAAATGCGGAAATTGATCGAGATCAAGGCAATGCCCGTCGAAGCGGACATTCTGGAGACTCCGGCTGCAACCCAGGCGTGAAACCATGAATTCCAATCAACAAGCCGAAGCGTTTCTCGAACATGACAGGGCTTTTCGCCTCGGCGCCCTGGACACCGAAGGTTCGCACCCAAAGACAGAAAGCCTGGCTGAAACAATCGCCACAAGCCTCGAAGACGGCTTGGATATCCTGTTGTCGGTGGATGATGACATTGCACCGGTTGTCAGATCGGTGTTGCGATCATCCGGGTTTGACCGCTTGCGCTGTGCTTTTGAACGGGCCATACGCGAAAAGCGGCGAATTGTCTTCACCGGTTGTGGTGCCACAGGTCGCTTGAGTATCTTGCTGGAAGCCTGCTGGCGCCGCTTCTGGCGACGTCTTCCAGACAAGCTGAACGGCTTGTCGCTCGACTCCCGGGGCTATGCCGACCTTGTGCTCAGCGTTATGGCCGGCGGCGATTTTGCCCTGATCAAATCGGTTGAGGGTTTTGAGGATTTCGAGGATTTCGGACGCCGCCAGCTGCGTGAAACGGGGGTGGCCGGCGGGGACGTCGTGGTTGCAATCACAGAGGGCGGTGAAACATCGTTTGTTATCGGCACTGCCTGGGAGGGGCTCGATCGGGGTGCGGAGGTATTCTTTGTCTACAACAACCCCACCGGGCTATTGGCCCATGAGGTGCAGCGTTCCAGGGAGGTCATTGAAGAACGTGCTATTACTAAACTGGACCTGGCCACCGGACCGATGGCGATCATGGGGTCGACCCGGATGCAGGCCACGACATGTGAACTCCTGATTATCGGCGCAGCCCTCGAGCAGGCACTGTTGGCTTTCCTGAAATCAACGCTTCCCGAAAGCCAATACGCCGCCTTGGCGCCTCCCATCGAATGTTACGCCGATACGTTCGACAGGCTGGTGGGCGGCATCAGACAACGTATCGACGTGCTCGCCCGGTTGACAACCTTTGAGCAGACCCTCTACGAACAGCAGGGCTTATTGACCTATTACGCAGAGGCGTTTCTCCTGGACGTCCTGACAGATACCACTGAACGGTCGCCAACCTTCATGGTCCCGCCATTTCGGCAGCGTGATGATCAGCGCTCACCCCTGTCCTGGGCTTTTACCAAACACCCGAGCCGGTCGACAGAAGCAGCCTGGATGTCTTTACTCGAGCGCGCGCCCCGGGGGCTGACCTGGACCCGAAAGGACTACGAGGAGATGAAGGCACCGCCCAACCTGTTGACCGAACCGCCGACGCTGAACAATGCGGAGCTGTACAAGTTCGAAATCGGCTGCACACTGGACGAGCAGCGCAGCGGCGAGGGATCGGCCTGTATCCGTTTGCTCGCAGGCGACGAATGTGCGGGGCCGGACGATCGGCTGGCTTATGAGCAGGCCCGTGTATTGCACATAGGCAACCGCGTCGCCGGTGACGCCCCGGACTTTCATGTCGACTGCGACTGTGCCGCAAGTCCACTCGAGCTCTGGGATCATCTCGCGGTCAAGCTGGTCATGAACACCGTGTCAACCGCCACCATGTGCCGCATGGACCGGGTCATTGGAAACTGCATGGTCTGGGTCTCCCCGAGCAACAAGAAACTGATCGACCGGGGCACGCGCCTGGTCTCGCGGTTTACCGGTCAGGGGTACGAGGAAGCCTGCCACACGCTGTTCCGGGCTCTCGAGGAAATCGACAAACGCCGCGACCGTGGTGAGGAGGTTCCTTCCCCGGTTGCCGCAGCCATTCAACAACACCGCGAGACGGCCGGACATGCGGTCATTGCACCACTTAGCGATGGTCCCTGATCGCATCGAGCATGAAGATCTTCGAGTCCGGCGCCTGTGCCATGACAATCTCGAGACCTTCTTCCATCAGTTCCTCACCCGTAAATACGGTCTTGTCATCCGTGTCGATATCGGTGCATTCATAGGTGCCTGCCGCATCCAGCACATGCAGCTTCAACTTCGCCACAGGGTACGGGCTGTTTTCTCTGCGAAAAGCAACTACGGCCCCCTGGTTCAAATCTTCCCGATGCAACTGGTAGGCGCACCACACATCACTGATTCTGCTGCAATTCTCAACGGTAAGCGGGTAAAAATCTCCATAATACAACGGTCTCAGCAACTTGAATTCCTCGACGATCTCGCATGCTGCCGCTGAATCAAGATCATCCGAATAAATGTCCCAGGCAATTTGCATCCCTGCGGCCAGGCAACTTCGAAAATAATATCTATCCACCGTGCCCGAATCCGCGAAAATACCGGTGCCAGCGCATGGATAGTAGAGATTGATCCCCATCGTCTGGGATTGTGCCGCTTCCGGCTCACCGGCATTGTCGGTGCGGTGGAGAGCAACACTTCTCGCCATGGTTTCCAGATCTATCCGCCGCCCGCCACTGGCGCAATTATCGATCAGCAAACCCGGATGTCGCCGGACCAGTTCTTCCCAGAATTCATAGAGGCCTTCGATAAAGCGTATCTCTGTAATCCCTTCCCGGTCCTCACCATCGGCCAGACGCCAATATGCCGCCGGGTCGAAATTGAAATCCTGGCGAAACACCGTGACGCCGTATTCCTCGATCATCGAAGAGACGTGATCGGTGAACCATTCCCTTAGCTGCGGATTGCCGAAGTCCGGGAGCGCCTCCACCTTGTCGGTCCACGGCTGTTCCCACTGCAGCGTCTTCCGCCTTGCCCTGATGATGTCCTCGTCCGGCATAATCATCCATTGCGGAAACTCCTCGTACATCTGAGTTCCGGGCTTGGCACGCTCCGGCTCGAACCACAGCACGAATCCGAGCCCGGCTTTGGCGACCTCATCGGCAAGCGCCCGGAATCCGTTGGGAAATGTCCGTTTCTTGGGGGACCAGTTCCCGACACATTCGCCCCAGCGCTCTACACCGTCGACCCCTTCGTACCAACCCGCGTCCAGCCAGTAACATTCCAGAGGAATCTTCTTGGCTTTGTACTTGCGGATAAGGTCAATCTGATTCTCTTCCGATACTTCACAGCCGCAATTGTGCAGTGACCAGGAATTAGCGGAAAACGGCATCTGCACCGGCTTGCCTGCCTGCAGCGGCGTGTAATGAGCCAGGACCAGTTTGCGAAACTGGTTATGAGCCTTCAACCGCGCACCTTCCCAGGAAAGCATCAATATCCTCGGCGTGCGGATTTCTTCACCAGCCAAGAGTTTCAGGCGCGTGTGCTCCATCCCCCCCTGCACACTCAAAACGCTCTGTGTGTCGCGCTCGAACTGTGCCTTCCAGGAGCCGGACCAGCCAATGGCAAGGATAATCCCACCATCGTCGAATTGCAGATTAAAAAAGGGCATCGCCCCTTCATTGTCGGGCGGAGCATCTCCGGCGTTCGACGATCTGCCGCCCATACAGCCAAGCGTCTTGCTGCTTGCCAAAGTCAGTGGCACCTCGACCGGACTGAAATCTTCCCGGGTCGCCGAGCTGCCCCGCGGATAATGAAGAAAAACGTTACTTTCCTTCTCCGCCCCAAAGGCAACATCCAAAGGCAGCACATCCTCCAGAATAGCCGAATCTGTCTGGCCGTTATTCCTGAACCGCATCACCCAGTCGAGCGCCGGGAAGTCTGCATACTCGATCGCCTCACATGCAACCTGCAGCCCGCTTTCCTCATCGGTGAAGGTCAGAATGTGTGACGTCTTGTTCTCGTCCAGCTTTTTACTTTCCAGACGACGTTCCCAGTTTTTTATAAATGTTTCCGACCGCCGCCCATCTTAAACAAAGGAAAACTGCTCGCCTGCGTCACCGAGGATTTTCTCCCTCACCTGGTCCCTTGCATCCATTTCATCCTCCATATCCCAAGTACGGCAATTGACTCTTGAGAGCTGGCGTGTATCGTCGACGCCCCTTTCGCCTTGCGACATCGATTTGGCAAGCCGACGTCACGTGGAACACCGTTCCCGGCCTACCAATACTCGACCACAAATCCTTAACACCCAGCCCCATGGGATGACAGTGATAAGAATCATGCCCTTGGCGGCATTGGTTCGGCCAGTAAATCCTGGATCTCAATTCTTGCATCCAGGGTGGCGATGCCGACGAGAAATTCGGCCAGAGCGTCCGGGTCCATGCTGTCCGGGTTTGCTGTTCCCGGCCCCAGAATGTCGGTACTGATCGGCCCGGGGCAAAAGGTGGTAACCCGAACACCGTGCTCCCGCAATTCCGCGGAAACGCTCCGCCCCATGCCAAGCAGCGCGTGCTTGCTGGCACAATAGGGCCCCATCCCGCTGATCCCCATGATTGCGGCATCCGATGCCACATTGATGATCAACCCGCCATCATTGTCGACCATCCCTCTGGCAATTTCGCGCATGACAACAAATGCTCCTACCACATTTGTCGCCAGAACGTCTTCGAGTTCTCCGGTCGAAGTTTCCAGGACCGGTCTTGTGCGAGCGATCCCTGCGTTATTGACCAGCACATCGACCGGTCCCATCGCCTCGACGGCAGCAATCACTGCCGGTTCATCGCAAACATCTACCCGGTGAAAGGAGCAGGTACCGGGCATTTCCCTCAATGATTCAGCCGCTTCTGCCAATACCTCTTGATTACGTCCCCAGGCGAAAACTTCTGCACCGGCCGCGGCCATGGCCTTGACCACCGATAAACCCAGCCCACGATTACCGCCGGTAACCAACACGCGTTTTCCTGTCAGATTCATGAACCGCCTCTCTCCGGAATTTCCGGCCAGTTATGCTGTGGTGAATAGCCCAGATCCCGAGCGGCACCGGACCAGTCAAACATCCCATCCGCGCGACCGGCCACAATGTTGTAGGTGCCATAGCTTATTGCTGCCTTTTCGGCCAAGGCAACGGCCTGCGCCACATCCCTGGGGTCGACATACAGGAACCAGTGATCGGTTGGCTCGGATGGCAATTGCGGACCTTTGTTCAAACCGTCGCCGGCAATGACGCCCGGACGCAGGTGTATCACTTCCAGCCCATACGCTTCGTGATAAGCTTTGCCAACGGCTTCCCCAAGGCCTTTGGACAGGGCGTAAAACAGGTCGCCATCCACGAATCTGCCGCCGGCTTCCGGACGGCTTGGTATATCCTCAGGAGCCGGCCAACCCAAAGCAACAATAGATGAAATGTTGATCAGTCGTTTTATTCCCTGCTCCACACAGGCCTGCGCCACATGCCAGGTACCCTTCACCATCACATCGCAGTAAACATCGGCAGGCACTCCGAATCGATCACGAACCAGGGCAATCAAATGAATCACCAGCTCCTGGCCTTTACAGGCCGCCTGCACCTGGTCGTAACAGGTGATGTCGGCTTTCACGAACGGGAGGTCCGCCCGTGGATCCGAGTCCGGCGGCGGCACCCGGTCCAGCAGAGTGAGTTCACAGGTGTCACGCAAAGCGTCCACGATGAATCCTGCCAAATATCCCGCACCACCGGTTATCAACACGCGCCGGTTACTCATGATGCGACCTTGGTTGGAAGGTTTTCGACCGCTGCGATGATCCGATCCTCGAGGTCATCGGCGTCGCTGTCGGGGACAAGACTGTGCTTGTCCATCCACTCGATGTTCGCCGCAACGCTCTCTACAAGAGGCGTCGTCGGCTGAAACTCCGGGACATCCCTGGCAAGCTTCGCACCACTGTATATCTGCGTGTGTGCGAAGTTCTGCCGCAAATCACCAAACCGTTCAGGGTCAACGGCAATCAACGTATCTTGCGGGACGTGGACAATCTCGGCTTTAACGCCCAATGCTTCGGCAACGATACGGTGCCACTCGTCCCATGTCCGCGCCTGCGGGTGAACGATGTTGTAAACCTCACCGAAACACTGCGATCTCCCGAGCGCGGCGGCAAAACCAACCCCGGCATCGCGCGAAGCGAGAAACTGGAAATAGTTCAGCCCGTCGCCCACTGAGAGAATCGGCTTCCCCTTGCGCAGACGATCGATCCATTCCCCACCGTTCCCGAGCTGCCGATACACCTTCATGCCCGGCCCATGCGTATAGGAGGGCTTGAGAACAGTCACCGGAAATCCATCCTCGGCGTGCGCCTCCAGCAACAACTGGTCGGCAGCAATCTTGCCGAGACCATAATCGGACGTACCATTGAGCGGGGCGCTTTCCTCAATATTGATGCAGTTGCACGGGAACGGCGGACCATAGGTCATCACCGTCGAACAGTGAATGAAATGATCGACCCGCCCGCGAAACGCCCGAAGAGCCGAGGCAGCATCATCAGCGCTATAGGAGATCATGTCGATGACCGCGTCGAACTTTTCGGCCTGCATCTTCTGTTCGAAATCCTCGCGCCGGTAGCGATCCCCGTGAATAACCCTTATACCCGGTGGTGGCGGATCGGGGTTCTGTCCGCGGTTGAACATCACAACCTCGTGATTCTGTTTCAGCAACGCCGCGACAATCCCAAGGCTGATATTCCCGGTGCCGCCGATAACTAATACGTTCATGTCTTGGATGTCCTTGTTGAGCTGATGTGATAAGGCGGATTCAAATTAGTTGCCCCTGTTCCACCATTCAAGAAGCGAAAGCAACCAAGCGGGCAATCCTATTGCTCACAGAATTATTCACCCGCAGATTGATGGAATTCTACGGGACGGCCTTTGCAATCTGTCGAGTTATCGGTGACCTGTGGGGAATCGAGATGGGGATTGCCCCGAATCAGCAGTCGTTGTCGATCTCAACATTTTACAGGCGGGCGGGGAAGGTCGCAACGCGGTGATATCCCGAGTATTCGATGCCTGTGCCGGCACACAATCGGGACCTGGCGAACGATCGGCTCGGCCTACGGCCGGCGAGATTGCCCGGGGCTCGGTTCAATTTCAGCCGACCTCGGGTATGTTATCCTAACAATCGGCCAGCACTGTCACCGGTGCCTGCCGAACCCAAAACAGCGGGCGGTTAGCTCAGTTGGCTAGAGCATCTGGTTTACATCCAGGAGGTCGATGGTTCGAGTCCATTACCGCCCACCATTTAATCCCGCGCCTGGGTGTTTGTCGCATCCCACCAATTTCCTGTCTTAAAGTTCGGCCAGGCGATGCAGATCGCCGACCACGTCGTCGGCTCGATATACGCTCCCGCGTAAGCACTGTCCATATCCATCGCGTGCATCGTTTCCGATGAGTTCTCAAACTTGCACTGCTTCACGATATTCGGGGCCGGCTCCCAACAGGTCTACCCACAGTCAACTCCGCCGAAGTCGGCGAAAGTCAAAACATTCCAGCCGTAACTGAGTGCTGTCCCGGAATCATCGGGCCCGGCAGCGAACCAGTTCTCGGAGTGATAGACAAGTAACTCGATAAGGGTCAAACGCTTCATGGCTCACTATAAAGCATGGACACCGACAGCCCGAAAAAATATAAATTGCTGTTCATTGATGACTTCACCGTTCGACATGATCCGTGTTCATCACTGTTCATCCGTGGTTAAATTCCTTGTTTTCATTACAGAAGACGAGAAATTAGGATCTGACTCGGACCAAGAGGATAAAACCGACCATGAAAATTTCCTGCCTAGGTGGCGGCGGCCTGTATTTTGTCCGGCCGCTGGCTGATTTTGCGCTGACCGCAGAGATGCGCGGCAGCACAATTGTCTTGTACGACATCGACCACGAGCGCGCCGAACTGATGGCGAAGACTGCGCGCCGCTTCAGTCGCGAAACCGGTGCGCGCCTCAGGCTCCGCGTTGCGAAAACCCTGGCGGAAGCAGTTGACGGAAGTGATTTCGTTCTGACGTCGATCGGCGGTGCCGGCGCCTCCGGCAGTGCCGGCTACTACAGTTCACCGGTACACCTCGGAGACAAGCTGATCTGTTCGCAACACGGCGTGCCCCAGGTCGTCGGTGACACGGCCGGACCGGCAGCGATGATGGCGGCGTTTCGCAGCATCCCGATCCACATGAAGATCTGTCGCGCCATGGAGAAGCATGCGCCGGGCGCCTTGTTGCTCAACCATGCCAACCCCATGGCAGCGTTGTGCCGGGCGATGGAGAAGTATTCCGATGTGCCTTGCATCGTCGGAATCTGTCACGGCGTCCAGAACGGCATCGCCAATGCGGCTCGCATTCTTGGTATCCCGGCGGATGAGCTAGAGACGGTCTGGATCGGTACGAATCATTACCACTGGTTTACCCGGATGCGGCACCGGGGCAAGGATGTCATACCGCGATTTCGCCAGTGCGTGCGTCGTCTGAAAGCGAACCCGGAACACCAAATGACGACCGCACTCAGCGAGGTGTACGGCCACTGGCTCGTATATCCGAAAGATGACCATTTGATCGAGTTCTACCCCTATCTGACGCAGGCCGATCAGAACAACCTGCCGTTCGCCCTGAATGACAACTACTATGCCCAACCCGTGCAGGCCCTCTACAACGGCAAGGAGACACTGGAGAATCTGCGGCAGCAGGATCAGATGGTCAGCCGCAAGCAGATGCTGAAGGACTACGCCGCCGGCCTGGCCCGCGTCGAGCTGCCGGACGAACCGGAGAGCGAAACAACTGCCGAGGGCACCGCCCGCCTCATCACCGATATCGCGGCCGGACGGCGGCGCGTGCACATCTGTAACGTGCCGAACCGCGGCGCCGTACCGAACCTGCCTGCCGAAGCAGTGCTCGAGCTCGAGGCAGTCACTGATTCGGCCGGCGTCCGTCCGGTTCATGCCGGCACGGCGCCGCCGGCGCTCGAGCTGATGCTGCGTCAGCTTATTGCCTGGCAGGAGCTCGTCGTCGATGCGGCGGTGACCGGCGACCGGCGACTGGCGTTGCAGGCGATGCAGGTCGATGCGTGCGCCATCCCGCCGCAACGCGCCGAGAAGATGCTGAAGTCGCTCATGGCCAATTCCCGCGGCATGCTGCCCACCTTCGAGAAAAAGCGTTGAGGCCGGAATTGTCGGCTCCGCCCATCTTTACGAGATAGCGAAAATCCCCGGCGCGTGGAACGCATGTACAAGCATAAAGGTTGGGTTGCGTTTTGATCAGGCCTGCTGCTGCATGGACGTAGTCGGCCAGGCAACGTTCGAGTTCTTCCACTGCTGACTGATCGAGTTTCGGGTCTACAGTTACGAACGGGATGCGCCGCTCCGGATGCTTTCTCACTTCCGCCAAAAGGCGTTCATTCGCACCCGGACAATCGCCGTAGAATCCCATCAGAGTGAAAACGCACGTCGCTTCGACGCCACTTCGATCGACTCGGCGAGGAAGTGGTCGGTGACGGAACGAACGGACACAAAGTTCCGTTCTACTTTCGTACGCTGGTCACGACCTGCAACACGGTGGCAGCGATCCGGTCTTCGATATCGCCGGCCCAACGCCAGGCCGGGCGACCGTATTCGTCGAGGTGAGGGCCTCCTTCGTAGCCACCCTCTTCCCAGACACGGCGTGACGGGATGTACGCCGCCATGTCGTTGGCATAGCCGCACACCCAGGTCCCGGGACCGAACGCCTTCTTGAAATGCAGACTGTAGTCGACGACGGCTTCGCCGCCGAGGCCGATCAACAGCAATTCGCCGAGGCGCCACGCCTGCACCGGGTACGGGTATGAAGTCGGGAACTCGACGCCGTCGTCGATCAACTTCAGCATGCGCTTTGCCCACCGCACCTTTAGCTGCGACTCGTGGTCAAGGATGGGCAGCAGCGTCTCGCGCGTGACCATCTCGTCGTAGTCGAGATCGACGAACTCGAATGCTGAGCCAAGGCCGGCAGAGAGCGGTTGCAGCGGCCCTGCCAGCACGTCCTCAACAGCTTCGGCGAGCATGTGGCCGTATTTCTCGCACAACCCAACGGTACGCCGCGGGATGGGATTCATGTCGGCACCGCAGGCATTGAAAAACATCGCGGTAGCGCCGGGATGTGCGGCTTCCAGCTCTAATTGAGCGAACCCGGGATAGTCACCACACCAGGTGCAGAAGCTCAGCGTCGTCGGATGGCAGGCATAGCCAAACAGGATACCCATGAGCCCGCCCGCCCCGTCCTTGATCGTCAATACGGGCGCGTAATGATCGACGACACCTTTGAGCGGCTTGCCGACGGCGACCTCTTCTTCTTTGTTCTCCCGGCGGTTGACGGCGAACGTGCATGTGCCTTCGCCGGTTGCGAGCTCGGCCGGCTGCAGACTGGTGATTGCATCCGCTGTGGCGTCGACGATGCGCTGCGACATCCAGTCGGTGTACTCGGCGACCAAACGTATCTGTTCGTCGTCGAACGGGTAGTAGTCGAAGAGGTCGTTTTCGAGTACCGGCCCGCAGTGGTTGTGGGAGAAGGTCACCATAAACGCCGAGCGCTCGATACCGAAGCGGCGGTTGACTTCGGCGTACAGGCCGTCGGAAATCGCCGTCGTCATGCCCATGTGATCGGTCGTGACCAGGACAGCGCGGCTGCCGTCCGGTGCTTCAAGTGCCAGCACTTTGACCCAGAGATCGTGGAGTTTGCCGTCCGGTGCACGTTTCGTGCTGTATCCCGCCAGCCATACCGGCGTCTCCGGCGTGATGATGCGTCGTCCAATGCCTGCTTGCCAGTTCATAAGAAAGGTTCCGGGTTCTTGGTTGGGAAGGATGAATCGAGATAACAGTATCGCAGTGCGCGGACCCGACGTCAAGGGGTTGGCAATTGGCGGCGGCATTTATCCCGGGCGACTACTGGCGAGCCTTCAGCGCGGCACCAGACGAACGCCACTTGGCACTGTTTCTTCCATCTTTTCCCAACCCTTGTCATAGTGCCATTCGGGGCGGGCCTGGCATGACAGAATATTACGTGCGCCTTGCCGCGACGGCACAGGCCTGGGCCTCGGTCAATGCGGCAGAATGAGCGCGAGCGCGGTGGCAATAACCACGGCTCCCGCAGCGGTCACTACTATCGCAGATATCTTCAGACGACGCTTGGTCTGTTTCTTCACGGTGTCAGCGAGTGAATGAATGGCGTGATAATGGCAGCTGCAGCCTCATTGCCGGCCGGTGTCCAATGTCCGTCCCTCTGATGGTACAGGCTGTCTGTGTCAAGTTGCTGCAGCCCCGGCAAAAGGTCCAGGATCGGAATTTCCAAATCGAACCCGAGCTCGGCCAGTCGGCTCGATATCCGGTCGGGCTGAACCTCTGGTAAGGCTAAGCGCTCAACTTTGGGAGTCAAATAATCGTGGCCTCAGATGGGAATTCCTTCTCCCTTCCTCCTTCCAGGCCCTGGACGGCATCGATCAGGCGACTGGTCACCAGCAATTCAGCAACGTGCGTTGAGGCGGGGATTGCACCAGAGGCGGGACGTTGTCGAAGCCGCCGGGTAGGATGATGGCGCGGCGTCCCGCTGCTCGGACTGTATAAGCCCACTCAGATGCAATCGCGCTCCGGCAGGTTTTGCAGCTGCAGTTTTCCCATCGCATTACGCGGCAGGGCGTCTAGAAAAACGATCCGCTTCGGCACCTTGAAGCTGGCCAGCTGCGCCGTGCAGTAGGCTGTCAACTCCGCCTCGGTCGGCACCGGCTCGGCGGCTACTACATAGGCTTTCGGCAGCTCGCCGCGCCGCTGATCCGGCACACCGATGACGGCGGCCTCGACGACACCGGCGTGGTCGACTAAGCAGTTGATGATCTCCTGCGGGTAGATGTTGAAGCCGCCGGAGATGATGAGCTCTTTGGCTCGGCCGCAAATAATGATGTTCTCCTGCGCATCGTAGCGCCCCAAGTCGCCGGTGCGAAACCAACCGTCCTGGAACGCCTCGGCCGTCTTCTCGGGCTGGCGCCAGTATTCCTTGAGCACGTTCGGCCCGCGCAACTGGATCTCACCCGTTTCGTCACCGGCAACCGACACGCCCGCTTCGTCGACGATGCGCACGGACACACCCGGCAGCGGCTTGCCGACTGAACCCTGGACCCGCGGCCCGGCATAGAGGTTGGAAGTGATCATCGCGGTCTCCGACATGCCGTACCGCTCCAGGATCTCGTGGCCGAACACCGTCTTGAAACGGGCAAAGGTGTCGGGGGACAGCGGCGCCGAGCCGGACACGTACAACCGCATGTCCGCCGGCACCGCGCCATCGGCGTCTGCATGCTCCAGCAGGCGTTCATACATCGTCGGCACGCCGAAGAAAAGCGTGCACTTCTCGCGCCTCAGCAGCTCAGACGCTGTATCCGCGTGAAACCGCGGTAGCAAAAAGGTCGTGCAGCCGGATGCCAGCGCACCGTGCAGCCCGTTGCCGAGGCCGTGAATATGGAACATCGGCAGCGCCAGCAGGAAACGATCGGCGGCAGTCCACTGCCAACACTGCAGCAGCGTAACAATGTTCGAGACCAGGTTGTGGTGCGTCAGCAGGGCGCCTTTGGAACGTCCGGTAGTGCCGGAGGTGTAGATCATCAGCGCCGGATCATCGGCGGTGATCCCCGCAACGGACAATGGCGTATCGGGAACGGATTCAGTCAACTCACCGAACCCCCGCGTCGTCGCCGGCGTATCGGCCCCGGTGACAAAGATCTGCTCGAGAGCATCGAATTGATGGCGCAATGGCGCCAGCACCTCAAACCGCTGGGGATCGCATAAAAGCACCCGCGGTTCAGCATCGGTGAGCAGATGCGTCAGCTCCCGGTCGCGATAGAGAATATTTATCGGCACCACAATGGCGCCGGTCTTGAGGCCGGCCAGATAAAAGACGATCAACTCCGGGCAGTTCCCGAGAAACATCGACACCCGATCGCCCCGGCCGACACCATAGTCGTTGACCAACGCGTGAGCCACGGCATCGGACTGGCGATCAAGCTCGCCGAACGTATACCACCGGTCACCGAACCAAAGCGCCGGCTTGTCGGCCCTGCCGCGCAGACTGGGCTGAAAAGTTTCAATCAGGTTCATCGGTCAGGTCTCCATGAGCCTGGGAAAAGTAACCGACGAGCGTCGCGAATAACAGCGCACAGGTGACCGGCCTGACCAGCGGGCACCAGTGATCTCGTCTTTTTTGCGATGGACATATTGGATGGAGCGTCCGCAGGCGCAGCCGGCCTCGCCAGCCGTATCCGATGCCTACATGATAGCGATGCTGCCCGGCATCAGCTTCTGCAGATGGGGTGTCGGCAAGGAAGACGAAATCAACGCGGGAGGGCATTGCATTATTCACATTACAGCTATCCGGGAAAACCCAGTGAAAAATGATCTTGCCACAAACCCAACACCCCATTTATGAGAATCTTAAAATGTTTATATATAGATAGTTATGATATATATATATCTTCGGATCGAACGCGTCGATATTATGGGAAGGAAGCGCCATACCCAAAAAAGCTTGCAATAATTTGGGGAGTTTTCTACAATAAGGTGGATACTGGAAAATGGGGGGTAAGACTACGCCTCTGGATTCAAAAAAATCAGCAGGATTTTTTTTCTGCCGACAATAAAAAAAGGAAGGCATTGAGATGAGAAACTGGGCAATGGTTGTAACGATGGGATTGTTTCTAGGGCTGTATGCCGATTCGGCAGCAGGTATGCAGATTTTCGTTAAAACGTTGACCGGAAAGACGATCACCCTGGAGGTGGAACCGAGCGACTCCATCGAGAACATCAAGACAAAGATCCAGGACAAAGAGGGCATCCCGCCAGACCAGCAGCGCTTGATCTTCGCCGGCAAACAGCTCGAGGATGGCCGCACACTATCCGATTACAATATTCAGAAGGAGTCGACTTTGCACTTGGTGTTGCGCCTGCAGGCTCAGTGCGAACCTTGCCCGGCGGCCGAGATTTACGCTGAGGCGTGCAACGGATTCGCCTTGGTCCCGCCGACAAGCGTGTCCGAAATGCGGGATGGAATCAAGACAACTGTTGAGACCTTGTTGAGCCACTGTCCCGCCGAGGCCATCAACACCTGTATATCCGAGGTCCTGGAGACCGCCGGCCTGGGTCAAAGCGATAGAGAGTGATCAACCTGAACGACTCGGTCGGCCCCGACATTCGCGACATCGGCAGCGGTTCGACGGTCACGATATTCTGACGACCGGTCCACCTCGACAACGGTGATCCCGGCGATATCTCCCGCTTCACGAAGGTCCACGGACTCTTTGATTGAACAGGCGCCACCTACAGTTGATCCCAAGCGGCGCCAAAGGGATCCCCCTGGCCATTTGCCGTCGACCTCACCCGGTCTGATCGACGACGACGCCCGCCTCCGGCTAAGTGGAACATTTTTAGGAAAGGGGTTGCAATCTGTCGGGGAATTTCTTATACCATAGGAATAACTGAGCCGTGAAACCACGATTGTCGGTATTGCCGCAACGCGGTGACTGACAGCAGACCCCGGGTTTTTCGGGGATTTTTGTCTGTTTGAAATCCACACAACTAAACAACTAGAAAAGGTAAAGATCGTCATGAATCGCACTACCCAACTTATCGTCACACTCATTGGAGCAAGCCTGATCGGCGTTGCCGCCCATGGTCAGACAACATTCGGCGGTGGGGATAGCCCCGTAACGATCGAGCGGAATGGCGCGACCGGCAACAACGATGCAGCTCTGTTCATCCACGGCAACAACAACCGGCAGATCAATTTTGTCGAAGGCTCAACGCGCCGCGGCGGTATTGGTCACAACAACTCTGGTTCGGGCAGCCTGAATTTCTTCGCCAATCAAGGTGGCATCAATGATGCCGACATTTCGATCAGCGGCGGCTATGAACGGCAGATCGGCTTCGGTACGGCCAACCCCAATGACCAGTTCAATTATCATTTTGCCGACGGACAAGGCAGCGGAGACGTCCTGATCGGCGACAATCCGGGTGAGCTCGGCGATTTCGTGCCGCGCCTGGTGCTCTCGAAAGACGGCCTCAGCGGTACCGGGCAGCCGATGCTGATCCTGCAGGGCAACGGCAACCGGCTTATCAACTTCCACGAAGACGGCACCCGCCGCGGCGGTATCGGCCATAATGCCGGAGCCGATGCGGTCGTGATCTTCGCCCAGGGCGCTGGTGTCGGCGGCCCGGATATTTCAATCAACAATAATCGCGAGGTCGGTATCGGGACAATCAATCCGGCGGCCGATTTCCACGTCGCCAACGGCGATGCCCTGATCGGTGGCAGCAATGACTCGACCGGCCGATTGGTGGTCTCGCAGAACGGCATCTCCAACAGCACCGGCACCCTGGTTCTCGAAGGCGACAACAACAAAATCATCACCTTCGAGGAAGACGGCTCCAGACGCGGCGGCATTGGCTACAGCAACTCTGGTGCGGGCAGCATGGTTATGTTCGGCCAGGGCGGCGGTGTCGGTGGTCCGGCGATCAGAGTCCTTGCCAACACCCAGCACGTGCAGTTGGGGAATATCCCGGCCGACGACAGCTTGGACAGTGTCCTGGTAGTCGACGCCGATGGCACAGTGCACGCCCGCGATGCCGGCACCATCGGCAGCGCCGGCGGCGGCGATGATGGCGACTGGATTCGCGACGGTGGTTCGCTGATTGCCGGCGATTTGACAAATTCACAGACCGTCGTGCTCAGAGCGAAAGGCGGCGGTGACAATGTGCCTCTTGATTTTGTGATCAAGGCCAACAACAATGCGGCTTCCACTGCCAGGATTTACGGGGCAGCCGGCAGCTCGGCTGGCGATAACTACCTGGTCTTCTCCGCTAACAACGGCGATGCTCACATGGAACTGCTGCCCAGCGGCGGACTCAACCTCAAAAAACTGAGCAGCAGCAGGGCTCTTACGCTGGAGGCCAACGGCGGCGGTGACAGTGTGCCGCTTGATTTCGTGATCAAGGCCAACAACAATGCGGCTTCCACTGCCAGGATTTACGGGTCAGCCGGCAGCTCGGCGGGCGATAATTCACTGGTCTTCTCCGTTAACTCCGTCGATACTCACATGGTACTGCTGCCCAGCGGCGGACTCAACCTCAAAAAACTGAGCAACAGCAGGGCTCTTACGCTGGAGGCGAACGGCGGCGGTGACAATGTGCCGCTTGATTTCGTGATCAAAGCCAACAACAACGCGAAATCGACCGCGGCGGTCTTTGGCGCGGCGGGCAGCTCGGCATCAGACAACTTCCTAAGCTTGTCGGGTGGCGGCGGTCACAATCATCATCTCAGTATCATGTCAGACGGCGAAGTCGGCATTGGAACAACGAATCCGGGAGCCAAGCTTGAAGTTGCCGGGCAGATAAAAATTACCGGCGGCGAACCCGGCGCAGGTAAAGTCCTGACCTCCGATGGTGATGGTCTGGCGTCATGGGAAACGGCCGGCGGCGGCTCGCAGGGCTCACAGGGCGAGCAGGGACCGCAGGGCAAACAGGGACCGGCAGGCCCGGCAGGCGAGGCAGGCCCGCAGGGCGAGCAGGGCCCGACCGGCAACGACGGTGCCACAGGCGCACAGGGGCCGCAGGGGCCGCAGGGACCCGGCACGGCTTGTGTCAATTGCGACGACATCGAGGCGATCGTCTTCAACGCCGTGTGTACGCTGGGCACGGACCTGGTCAACTTTACAGCGGTTACCAATTACGTCGACACGCTTGGCCAGCTCGCCCTGATCAGCGTCAATGTCTGCCCCGGCACGTTCGGCGACGAAGCGGACTGCCTGGCATCCATGCTCAGCAACACCCAAGGGCTGATCGACTCGAAGACGCCGTAATAATTGGCGAAGACATTTCAATTCCTACGCCCGGAAGTCATATTTTGGCTTCCGGGCTTTTTATTGGTGCCAAAAAACCAAACAGGATATAATCGCCATGAACCGAATGCTCGCACTCATCCTATTCTCCAGCTGCGTTGCCCTTCATGCACAGGAAGTCGATGACCCGGAACCGATTGTCGATCCACCGAAAATCATTGAAGGTTATGATCAGACAAAATGGGGACAGAGCCCTGCTGAGCTGCAGATGGTGGTCCCAGGCGCACAGTTGGTGAAGGAGAAGCGTGGATACGCCCAGTATGTTGCATCCGGCGACGGCACGATCACGGAGATCCGCTATCAATTCCTCAACGATCAGCTTTTCCACGTCCGTTTGACAATGGATTTGCGTGAGGATAAGACAGCAAAGTCTGACCCGCTCGGCATCAAACTGATCCAGCAGACGCTGGCCGAGAAATACTTCACTGATCCGGGGATCGTCAAGCTGTTGACTACTGCCGATATTTCGATTTCGGTAAGCTCGGCCGAGAATGCCACGGCATACGTTATCTACTACAACAGCACCATCCGCAATCAGATCGAAAAAGCCCAGGCCAATGCCGAGGCTGCCAGGGAAGCCGAAGCCCTGGCCGAACGCGCCGGCGACCTGGGTGAACTGAAGGCGCTGGCCGACCGCGACGCGCTCTGATTCGCGTCGCGAGTGAATGGCGAACAAGGTCCGGCACTGGAAAACACAGTCTTCGTCCATACAACTACGCGGGAAAACCGTATTCGATCTATTCCTGGGCGCCACCATTGTAAGTCCCGCGAATAAAGGTGCGTAGACATTTCCACGCGCGCCGGTTTCTGTCGTGGCTGCAGCTGATCGGTACGTCAATGTCGCCTATATTTTTGGCGCAATGCAACCATACGTT
The DNA here is from genome assembly GCA_964460215.1 of uncultured Lentisphaerales bacterium. Classification (GTDB taxonomy): domain Bacteria; phylum Verrucomicrobiota; class Lentisphaeria; order JABSQK01; family CAJWLW01; genus CAJWLW01. The sequence continues at coordinate 20,988 of CAYWQM010000014.1, read as the reverse complement.
GTGGCAATTGGTGGAAGCGACCCTAAGTTAGGGCCCGTTGCAATCTGAGAGAATGTGTAGGTTTGGCAGAAAATTATTTGCGGAGGCTCAACATCAGCATTAAACGACTCAAACCACCTGAGCTTGACCTTGATGGCGCGAGGCGGATCATCCCCTTTTTCATCATTTTTATCGGGCTGATCTTTCTGGTGATCAACCTGCGGATGTACCGGGAAATCTCCGCCGAGCAGGTCGGAATCAAAGTGAACTATCTGTCTGGGAACCAGGAGATCATCACCCAGCCGGGGATCAAGTTTCACCTGCCCATTGTACAGGAGATTTTCATTCTCGACAAGACCCCGAACAAGTTCGTCATGGAAGGCTCCTATGATTTGGACGCGAACCGCGTCCAAAAGCTGACCGTGCGCGCCATGGACGGCAGCAACTTCTGGTTCGACTCGCTCGAGATTCAGTACCAGATCCTGACCGCCGAAGCCGGGCACGTACTCAACGAGTCCGGCCCTGGTGAGGAGTTCAAGCAGTTCTGGATCCGTAGCCTGGCACGGTCGGTGTTGCGGGACGAGTTCGGCCGCTTCTCTGTCGCGGAAGTGACCGACCCGACCAAGTACGGCGTCGCCATCGAGACTGCACAGCGGCGCCTCAATGACATGCTCCAACCGCACGGGCTTCTCATCGTCCAGTTGATCTGTCCAAAGCCAAAGTTTGATGCGGCCTACGAAAAGGCGATTGAAGAACGCAAAGTGGCCAACCAGGAAGTCGAACGGCTGAAGGCTCAGCGCGAGAAACTCACGAACGCACGGAAAACGGAACTGGCCAGTGTCAATCGCGAAAAGGAAGTGGCCAAGCAGGAATTGACCGGAGACCTGGAGTCGGCCAGGCTGGCCGCGGAACAGGCTCGAATCAAGGGTGAAAAAACAGCGGACGCTTATCAGATCGAACGGACGAATGCCGCTGCGGCACTGCTGCGCGAGGCAGAGATCCAAGCGAAGGGCCTCAACGTCAAGTACCGGAACGAGATCGACGGCCTACGCAAGGAAATCGGCGCCTACGCCACGGACGGGCGCGGCATCGTCTGGCGCGAATACGCCCGCAAGATTGCCGAGATGAAGATCGATGTTGTACCGTACCAGCAGGACCCCACCCCCGACCGCCTGGCAGTCGAAGGTGTATATGATCGACTGAACCAGCCTGCGGGAGGTGCAAAATGAGAAAAGTCCTCTATACGATCGCCGGTCTCGTCCTGATCGCCCTTCTCATCAAACTGGTGCTGCTCGGCATGTTCTTCCAAAAGGTGCCCGTTGCCACCTTCGGTGTGCAACAACATCTCTTCGGCGCCGGTGGTGTCGTCGCCGAGGACCATGGCATGGGCTATCATTTCTCGTTTCGCCCGCTGTACCGCTGGCACATGCTTGACCAGCGCATGCACGTGATTCACTTCGTCGGCAAGGATACCGCTCAGCAGCAGGTGTCGCACAACATCCGCCTTCGCAAGACAATGAACATTCGGACCCGGGACAACAACATCGCGTATCTCGACGTCAGCGTGCTCTACAGTATCATCCCCGATAAAGCTCACCAGATCGTCCAGGACGGTATCCAGCGCAGTTATCAGGACCGCGCACAGTCGACGATGGAAGGCGTGTTGCGCTCTGAGCTCGCCAAGCTGACCTCGGAAGAGTATCAGGACACCGATATGCGCATGGCACTCCAGGGCTCCACCGTAACCGTCCTCAACGCGGAGTTGGCAGTGTTCCATCTCAAGGCAGAGTCGATCCTCATCCGGGGCCTGCAATTCCAAACCGAGTACGAGAGCAAACTGCAGGACAAACAGCTGCAGAAACAGCTTTCCAAGCTGGAGGAGGCGAAGCTCGGACAGTTCGAGGAAGAGAAGGTCACCAAGGGCATGGAGCGAGAGATCAAGGCCGCCGTAAAGATCGCGGAAGCCGAGTGGGACAAGAAGTTGCAGGAGTTACGCAGCGCCAACGAGATCGCCATTGCCGAAATTGATGCTCAGACCGTGTTGTACGTCAAGGCAACACAGGCTGAAGCCGATCGCGTCTACACCGAGTCCGAGGCACGCGCAAAGCTGTTGCTGCAGCTCGAAGAGGCGATGCGCATCGAAGGCCTGACCGCCGCGCTTAGTGAGCCGGGCGGCAATTACTACAACGCCATGCAGGCTATTCAGGGATTGCAGTTCAATCGCATCATCGTCAACTCGAATCGTGACGGGGCTATGGATCCGTTGAGTATCGAGGATGTTCTCCGCCGCCTGCTGCCGCAGGAAGCGGCAGGGAAATAGCGCGCCTCGCAGTCGGCCGGACAAGATGCCAATGACCCGAGTTCAAAGCGTCAACACGACCAGCATCCCCGCCGCTATCGAGCTGGGTTGCCGGACGATGCACTGCGTCTTCAACGCCGATGACGACAACGTCCCGTTTTTCAGCTCGAAAGTGCGGCCGGAAACGGCTTTAGGCAGCTGTTCCTATCACAGCGAGGCGCATGTACCAGGACGCCACCTCAATGCCTTGCTGAACGCCGAGGATGCCCTGGGCATCGACATCGACGAGAAAGCCGTCGATAACCACCGGCGCGCTGCGTTCCTGTCATTCAATGGCAAGTTGCCGCTGCCACTCAATCGCCAGACGATCGATGCGGAGCCGCTCAATTTCGTCCCGCACAACCTGCGCGAAGGCATGCACGCACTCGGCGCACTGGTGACTTTCCGCGACGACAACGATGCTCGCACCCTGGCCGAACGCTGTATCGACACGGTCAACGACTACTGGACCGCAGAGGACGGATGGGACGTGCCGAGGCTGGAAATGCTCGGACTCAACGTACAGGGAGCCGGGCACTTCATCCTCGGCGAGGGACGCATGATCGGGCCGCTGGTCAAGTATTACCGGGCCACCGGTTACGGCCCGGCACTCGAACTGGCGCTGGTCATGAAGGAAATAGCCGTTACACGGTTCTTCACGGCGGACGGCAGCTTTGATCCCGACCGCTTCGTAACGAATCACATCCACTCGATCACCTGTGTGCTTTCGTCGCTGGCACAACTGGCGGACCTGCTCAGAGACGCCAACCTGATGTCGATAGTCAAGGCGTTCTATGACAACGGCCTGTTACAGATGCGCGACGAGATCGGCTGGTCACCGGAAATTGTCGGCCAGGAAGGATCCGATCACGGCGAAGCCAACAACAGCGGTGACATCCTCGAGACCGCGCTGATTCTCGGGCGCTGGGGCTATGCCGAGTGCTATCACGATGCCGAGCGTATCCTGCGCTGTCACCTGCTGCCGTGTCAGGTGCGCGATACGTCGTGGATCGTCGACCCGCCGAACCCGGAGGGACTCGACGGCCTGCGCAACGTCGCCGACCGCCACCTCGGCGCTTTCGGCTTCCCGGCACCGTACGGCCATTCCTCCGTCGGCGCGGGCAAGGACAACGGTCGTATTTCGTTCAACATGGACATCGTCGGTGGCGTTGTAGGTTCGCTGTGTGAGGCGTGGCGCGAAGCCGCCCGACGCGGGCCTGCCGGCATCTCTGTTAATCTGCTGTTCGACGTCGACAACGACGCTGCCCGTCTTGAATCGCCATATACCAATGACTGCCTGGCGATCACACCGAAACACTCCGGACCGCTGTCGGTGCGGATGCCGCCATGGCTGCGGCCCGACGACATCACGATCGCCAACAGCAAACCGCCGCAGCGGCGGACGGGGGGCTATCTGTTTTTCAGCAACGTCGCCGCCGGCGAGACGATCCGCCTGCAGATGCCGTTGGTCAGCAATAAGCTCACCCTCTCCGGCAAGCTGCATATTCAGCCGATCTGCGTCGATCTACGCGGTGACAGCGTTGCAACGATGGAAAACTTCGGGGCGGACCTGACTTATTTCGATGCAGTATAATCGCTTGTTTATCCTGCTCGCAGCCCTCATGGCCGTGAGTTCCAGTGTCGGCGATACGCTGCCTCGCATGGTGCTGGATAACAACTTAAAATGTGTCGACTTGTCGGACCTCGATGGTGACCTGCCGCTCGAAGTGGTCGAGACACACCGGATTTTACGACAGTCCGAGGACTGGGAGCATTCGACCTGGAAAAATCCGAACTGGCCGGCCGGCGGCGGCGCCAGCCTCGGATATCCGACCGTCGCGCGCAACGACCATGGACCACAGCCGGACGGCAGATATTATCTCTACTATGCCCACCACGATCCGCGTTCCGGTATCGGCGTGGCGGTCGCCGACCAGATAGCCGGACCGTATTCGAAAGATGTGAGAGTCCCCGGCCGCAATGACAACCAGGTGGTCCCGAGCTTCCACGCCGACAACCCTAACCCGGACGACCCCTCACACAACTCCAGTCCATGGGTGGTGTGGAACGAGGCCGCGCAGCTCTGGTTCATGTACTTCCATTACTTCAATCACGCCCACACCAAAACCAACTACCAGACCACGGCCCTGGCAACGACTGCGGATCTCGCCTCCCACCAGTGGACAGTCGAGCACGCCGACGGTACGATGCCGCCGTGGCGGCCGGTGCTGCCAGTGACCGACGCCGCATGGATGAACGAGGCGTCATCATACCATGCCGTCCAATGTCTGCCGGACGGCCGTTGGCTGGCTTTCCTGCGCGGCACCTCGACCGACGGCACACCGCCGTCCCTCGGATTCGGCACCTCAGCCGACGGCCGCACCTGGAAATACTTCACCGAGAATCCCGTCATCCACCAGAACGACGGCGGCGATGGCCGCGACGGGGTCTATCGGCCGGCATTTGTTGGCTATCTCGGCACAAATGCCGCGGGGCATCCCGAATATCTGCTGGCTTGGCAGGAAAGCGTCCGGTTTGACGGCGACAACCGGCTCATTTTCGGCAGGACATCCGACTTTAAAACCGTCACTCGAGATCCACGCGGTTATTCACGTTGGTCGCCTGCCGACGGCTGTATCTCCCCGTGGCGTATCGGTGGGAGGCTGTACCTGTTTTCCGGAATGTACGTGCATGTCATGGAGCTGACGGTGGCCAATGATGATCCTTAACAACTGGCCCCGGTCTGCCCGGGAAGACCTTGCATTTCGAAGCAAAACTCTATATTTTTCTGTTCCGAAATTGCGTAAATTCGGCAAATGCACGGAGACAGCTTCATGAACCTCGGAACCACCTGTTTTTCTATCCTTTTCATCGCATCCCTCCTGGCCGCTCTACCGGCAGCCGCCGATCGGGAAAGCGAGGCCAGGGCCGTCATCGTGCCGGCAGCCAAGGCTGCCTACCTGAACCCGGACGACAAAAATGCTGTCAGCTCCCTGTATCGTACCATGCTCAAGCGCAAGGACGGCAAAGCAAACACCGACGTCCTCATCGCGCTGGCGCTCGGCTGTACGCTGCACGGCGAGGACAAGGCCGCGGAGAAAGTCGGTAAATTCCTCGATAAGCTGTTGCCCGACGTCGGCTACGAAACGCTCCTCAATCAGATGAACATCCACGACACCTGTTCAAAATGCACCGGCACCGGCAAAGGCTCGCGACGCTGTGACAAGTGCACATCGTATAAGACCGGGAGGCCCATTACCGATGGCAAATGCATCCGAAAATCGTGCAAGAACGGCCAGGTTGCGACCACGACCGATGGGCTGGAGGCGACAACACGCAACTGCCCCAAGTGCCATGGCAGCGGCAACTGCCAGGCATGTGGCGGTTCCGGCACACGACCCGGCAAGTGCCGACGCTGCGACGGCTCGGGCAGCGCCCCAGCCAAAACAAAAATCCGCGCTGCTTACCAGGGCGCCATGGAGACTGCGTTGACCCGCCTCACCAAAGATACCGATATGGTATTCGCGGACGGTCGCGAATATTCACGCACGCAACTGGCCGCAGCCAATGAAGCACAGCTCCGAGCAGCGCAGAACGAAACTGCGCGCATTGCCGCCGCCCAGAAAGCAGATGCTGCACGGGCCGCTGCTGCACAGTCCGCGGCCGATTTCACCAATCACCGCAACGCCAATGCCGAATCCCTGGGCAGCTGGGTATGGGCCCAGCTTGGCAAGAACCACCCGATCAAAGGTGCCAAGCTCAAGCGCCGTGCCGATGTCACTGGGGGTCAAAAGAATCATTTCTCCACCGACGGCCCGGCCTACGTCGCGATCACCGGACAAGGCGTCGGCAAGGGTAATCGCAATTACGACCGGGTTGAACGCCTGACCTATGGCGTTCTGCACATCGACAAGGTGCATGGCGAGATTGAAGACAATGGCCGCGTCTACGTCGGGTTCAATCGGAACTCGACAACGGCCACGCTGCTGGCGGTCGATGCGCCGGGAGTCGATGCGCTCAACAGCATACTCACCCCCACCGGCACCCTGCCGGTCAAGGCTGCACCGGCCGAAGCGCCGTCACGCATCAAGCCGAAAATGCCGGTGGTCGAGGGTGGCGACCCACACATATGGAACTGATCTGCAAAGACGGAGAATTGTAAACATGGAACGCCGGGCAATCACTGATCGATTCGACGGTAAAGTCGCGATCGTCACCGGCGGATCCTTCTGGATCTGTCGCGCGATAACCGAAGATCTCTGCCGCGAAGGTGCCGCCGTGGTCTTCTCCGGGATCGAACCGGAAGGCGCCGAGACGGAGACCGAGATGAAGGCGGCTGGATACAACGTCCGGTTCTGCCTGGGCGATCATATGCAGGAAAACTTTTGCCGCACAGTCGTCGATACGGCCGTCGAGACATTCGGTGCCGTCAATTATCTGGTCAACAACGCATTCTCCTTCAATGCCGCCGGCCTCGACGCCACTGGCGAAGACTGGGAGCGCAGCCTGTTCGTCGGCCCCGTCGGCTATGCGCGTATGACGCAATTTGCCGCGACACCAATGAAAAACGCCGGTGGCGGCGCCATTCTCAACATCTCAAGCATCTCCGCCAATATCGCCCAGGGCGACCGCTGGACCTACAACGCTTCCAAAGGGGCCGTGTCGCAATTGACCCGGTGCCAGGCGCTCGACCTGTCGCCGTTCAATATCCGTGTGAACAGCATCAGCCCGGGCTGGACTTGGACACGCGAGGTGATCAAGGCCGCAGAGACCGCCGGTGGTGGAATCGAGAAATGGGATCCGGTGTGGGGTAAATTCTCCATGTTGCGTCGCTGTGCCGACCCGATCGAGATGACCGGCCCGGCACTCTTCCTGCTCAGTGACGACGCCTCGTTCATCACCGGCACGGATCTGCCTGTGGACGGCGGCTATAACGCCATGGGCCCAGAAGGCCTGGGCGAATCCTCGAATTTCGCCGGCAGCGACTGACCCCTTGGCAGCACAAGTCCCGCGAACGCTGGGACGTGACGTCGTACCGCCACTCGGCCAAAAGCCCTGTTCTACCTGCTCTCCGGGCCCCGCAGGCAAGAAAAATGGGCGGCCAGCGGAGGCCGCCGAAACAGGCTTGTTTTTTTTTCTTGCAATCGCTTGCGGTATTTCTTATACTTTCTGTATTAACCTGCGGGAGAACCCGCGGTTTAACCAGGTTATTGCGAGGGTAAAAATATGAAAAAGGTTCTCGGATTTGTTATTGCAGCATGCCTTTGTGCACCCGGCGGTGTACTGGGTTCCGACGAAACCATTTGCCCAGAGGCGGTTACCGGCGGCGGCGGTTCTTCGGACAACGGCAGTTATTCCATCTACGGCAGCATCGCCAGCACCGGTGGAGCCAGCACTATTGCCGACGGCGAGACAATCGAATCGACGTTCATCCCACAAACGATCTATGGTTGCGCCTGCCAACCCTGCAGTGTACTGGTTGACAGTGTTTTCGCCGAACTATGCGTGCAACTCGCCAGCCAGTCAAACCTGACGAGCGCCCAGGTGTTGATTGGAAGCTTGATCAGTAGCGGCACCACCCCATTCGACGTCTGCGATGACAGCGCCGTCCCCGGCGTTGCCGATACGACAGAGTGCGGTGCCTATATTCAACAAGTTATCGACGATCATATCGCCTCTATCCTCAATCCGTAAAGTCGGCGGCAAAAACTTTTCAAAAAGGCTTTCAGGAATTCCTGAAAGCCTTTTTTATGCCCGCCTTACAATATCCGCGTGTTAATCGGCGGCTCCCCGCACTGCGGTATGTTGGGTTAGGTTAAAAAGCACATCTCCCACGATCAGGCGAGATGCCTGGATTCCCAAAGTGAACACAAGTACTGCAGGTCGTCGCTAATCCGTTGCATCACAAGCGATGTACCATTATACTAAAATTTGCCGCGATTTGCCTGTGAATCCCTCTGACTATCGAGGTTTTTTATGACTGCCAAGGAACTCAGACGCAGTTACATCGAGTTTTTCAAAAGCAAAGGCCATAGCGAAATCAAGAGTGCCTCGCTGGTGCCGGAGAACGACCCGACGGTTCTCTTCACGACAGCCGGCATGCATCCGCTGGTGCCGTACCTGATGGGACAGCCGCATCCTTCCGGAATCCGCCTGGTGAACTACCAGAAGTGCATCCGGACCGGCGATATCGAGGAAGTCGGCGACGACGTGCATCTGACCTTCTTCGAAATGCTCGGCAACTGGTCGCTCGGCGACTATTTCAAACAGGAAGCGATCGAGTTCAGCTTCGAGTACCTGACCTCCAGCGACTACCTCAACTTGCCTGTCGACCGTCTCGCTTTCAGCGTGTTCGCCGGTGACGAGGATGCACCACTCGACCAGGAGTCCCTCGACAAATGGCAGTCGCTCGGCATCGCCGAAACCCGTATCGCCAAACTGCCAAAGAAGGACAACTGGTGGGGGCCCGCCGGCAATACCGGACCATGCGGACCAGACACCGAGATGTTTTACTGGACTGGCGACGGGGCGGCGCCCGAGACCTTCGATTCCGAAAACAAGCAGTGGGTCGAGATCTGGAACGATGTCTTCATGCAGTACAACAAGACGGCCGACGGCACCTTCGAACCGCTCACGCAGATGAATGTCGATACCGGCATGGGCGTCGAGCGGGTTACTGCCATCCTGCAAGGCTGCGCCAGTTGCTACGACACCGAGTTGTTCACGCCGCTGTTCGATAGGCTCAAGGAGTTATCCGGCCATGCCGATCCGCGCCAGGACCGCAGCGGCCGCATCGTTGCCGAGCACCTGCGGTCGGCGACCTTCATTCTGTCGACAGACATCACGCCGTCCAACCTCGGCCAGGGATACATCCTGCGTCGCCTCATCCGTCGGGCAGTGCGTGAAGGGCGCCGGCTGGGGATCGCTACGGGCAGCCCGTTCTGTACCCAGATAGGAGAGGTCGTAATCAAAGAGTACTCCGATATCTATCCGGAGCTCGCACAACGCAACGATGTCATCCTCAAAGAACTCGAGCTTGAAGAAGAGCAGTTCGCCGCCGCACTCGAGCGCGGCGAACGCGAATTCAACAAAATGGTCGATAAATTTCCACCACACGTCGAAAAGAAAATCATCAGTGGTCGGAAAGCCTTCGACCTCTACCAGACCTATGGCTTCCCCCTGGAACTGACCATCGAGATGGCCGGTGAGCGCGATTTCACGGTCGACGAAACGGGCTATAACAAGGCCTTCGAAAAACATCAGGACGCTTCACGCCTGGGTGCCGAAGACAAATTCAAGGGTGGTCTTCAGGATCATTCCGAGTACACCACCCGCCTGCATACAGCCACCCACCTGCTGCACCAGGCGTTGCGCGACGTGCTCGGCGATCATGTGGCGCAGAAAGGCTCGAACATCACGGCAGACCGGTTGCGTTTTGATTTTTCGCATCCGGAAAAGGTGACGAAGGAGCAGCTAACGGAAGTTGAAACGATCGTCAACAAGCATATCGAGGTGGGCCACCCGGTGAGCCGCGACGAGATGACTGTGGACGAAGCAAAAACAGGCGGCGCCATCGGCCTCTTCGAGGAACGTTATGGCGAACGCATCAGTGTCTACACGATCGGCGACTACAGTAAGGAGATCTGCGGCGGCCCGCACGTGGAGAACACGAACACACTCGGCAGCTTTAAGATCAAGAAAGAAGAGAGCTCGAGCCGCGGTGTACGCCGAATAAAGGCCGTACTGAGCTGATTGCCATCGCCCGCTCTATTGGGCGCCGTATTGGTCGCGGTAGGCAGCGATTTTTCCACGCATCTCGTCGTCGATCAGGACGCGACCGGCAATTTCACGGCCGTCCAGGTGCTCAATGATTTCGTCGAGCGTAACGATCGCCCAGGTCGGAATACCCAGTTCGTCCTGAAGTTCGTCCAGTGCCGAGCGCTCGCCCTGCCCACGTTCCTGGCGATCTACCGAGACAATTACACCGACGATTTCAACGTCGGTGATCGCCTTGAGCAGCGACAGCGACTCGCGTACCGATGTACCCGCAGTAACCACATCCTCAATGATCAGGACCTTCTCGCCGCCAACATAGCGATGCCCGACAAGCGCGCCTTTTTCGCCGTGGTCCTTTTCCTCTTTGCGGTTGAACGTGTAGGTGACCCGATGCTGGAACAAGTTCCACAGCGCCGCGGCCGTCGTCACCGCCAGCGGAATACCCTTGTAAGCCGGGCCGTACAGATTGTCGCAGCCGCTGCCAACCCGGTCGTTGATGGCTTGCGCGTACCACTCCCCAAGCTGCGAAATGCGCGGGCCGTCCGCGAAATTACCGCTGTTGATGAAGTACGGCGTCTGCCGACCGCTCTTGGTTACGAACTCTCCGAACGTCAGGGCGTCGGAAGCCACCATGAACTCGATAAACTGCTGCTTGTACGTTTCCATTCGTTCCCCTGGATGAGTTAAACTATAGCATCCTTTAGATTTCCTGTTACATCGTTGTTACGTCGCCGATAGTCCAAAGCGTATTGGCGCATTATGGTGTAACCCTGTGTTCTGCCTGGTTTTCAAAACGAAATTCAAAACGAAAATCTGCAAATCCTCATGTGCGGTATCGCCGGCATTTTTAATCCTGAACGTCCGCCCGACATCGAGCTGCTCGCGGCAATGGCTGTACCGCTGGTCAAGCGCGGCCCGGACGATGGTGGCACCGCTGTTCATGATGCCATCGGCCTGGTGCATCGGCGCTTGTCGGTCATCGACCTTGCCGGCGGGCGGCAACCCCTGTACAACGAAGATCGGACCCTGGCACTGGTCTTCAACGGTGAAATTTACGACTACGCGGCACTGCGACAGCGGCTCATACGCAACGGCCACACCCTGAAAACCGAAACCGACTCCGAAGTTCTGCTGCACCTGTACGAGGAACGCGGCCCAGCGATGCTGGACGAGCTCAACGGCATGTTCGCGTTCGCTATTGTGCATGTCGATTCCGGCCACATCTTTCTCGCCCGCGACCGCCTCGGACAGAAGCCGCTGTTTTATGCACAGGAAGGCCGCCGCTTCGCCTTCGCCAGCGGTCCGGCATCGCTGCGCGTCGTGGACTGGGTCGATACCCGCGTTGACTGCACCGCGGTCCATGACTATCTCGAATATCAGTACATCCCGTCACCGCGGACGATTTATTGTGGAGTCCACAAACTTCCGGCAGCGCACTATGCCCTCTGGGATGGCGCCTCACTGACGATGACCCGCTACTGGGAACCATCGGTCACCAGCGATTTCGGAGGGGACTACGCCGCCGCCTGTGAAGCCGTGCGCGAACGGCTGCAGACTGCCGTACAACGGCGACTGGTGGCAGATGTGCCGGTGGGACTGTTTCTTTCCGGCGGTGTCGATTCCAGCCTGATCTGTGCGCTCGCCGACCAGGCAGGGACGCGGACTCAAACATTTTCGATCGGGTTCCCGGAGAAAAAATACGATGAACGCGCCTATGCCGAAATGGTTGCCGGCCACCTGTCTACCGACCACCACTTCCTGGAAGTGGCACCCAACGATTTCAGTCACCTGCAGCGTATCGTCGGTGATTTCGAAGAGCCGTTCTGTGACGCTTCCATGCTGCCCATGTCGCTGCTCAGCCGGTTTACGCGCGAGCATGTGACCGTGGCGCTGAGCGGCGATGCGGCGGACGAGCTGTTCGGCGGCTATTATCGCTATCGAATAATGAAGCTATGCCGGTGCATGGCGCTTTTGCCGCGCGCCATGCGCCGCAGCATCGGCCGGACAATGCGCCGGATGCTGCCACCGAAAACCGAGGAACGTACGTTCTTCGGACGGCTGCAGCGGTTGCTGGAAATTTCCGAGGAGGACGGTATCGATCGTTATCTGCGCCTCATTTCCCGGTGTCCATCGCCGTTAAAGCAATCACTCTACGGCCCGCAGTTGCTGGAGACTGAGTGGCCCGCAACCGTGTCTTTTCTCAAGGACCACGATCCCGGACCGCCGAAAGCGCTGATCGACCGCATCATGGAAGTAGATCTCAAGACGTATCTGTGCGACGATATCCTGGTCAAGGTCGATCGGGCATCGATGGCGCACGGACTCGAAGTGCGAAGCCCGTTCCTGGACCCCGACGTCGTCGAGCTCGCACTGGCACTGCCGGATCGCTGGAAACAACAGGGCATGACGCGTAAACGCATTCTTATGGACACCTTTCGTGACCTGCTCCCTGAAGAAATTTTCTCGCGCCGTAAAATGGGATTCGGCGTGCCGATCGCGCGCTGGCTGCGCGGCGACTGGCGCGACCAGACACAGGCGCTGCTGACCGAGGGGAAATTGGTGAACGACGGTTTTTTCGACCGCTCACGTCTGCAATGGCTGATCAACGAACACGGCGCGAACCGGGCAGACTACAGTTATGCGATCTTCGCACTGATGGTGCTGGAACTGTGGATGAACAATCAGTAAAACAGCTCGACTGGGGACTCACGACTGCTTTTGTCGCACTGCTGCTTTTCAGTGTCTGGCACAGTGTCACAGGGGTGGCGTTCAACCGGGACATGCTCGGGGTGAAAACCACGGGCTTGGCTGTCGACGAGAAACTCAAGAGCGATCGGTTCGACCGGGCTTACCTGCCCGCGATCGACGATCTGTTCCGCCGCCTGGCACCGGATGGCAACCTCTTCATCCACTTCGACGGCATTGACCCTGAGAAGGACGGAAAACAGATTTACGTCTTTTTCATGCGCGGCACCTACGTTCTGCATCCACGCAAGGTTTACGTGGCACCGCCTGAGGCCACCCTGACCGGCGCTGAGTCGATCATCGCGAATAACAACTTGCCGGACGACAACTGGCTGAGGCTGCACGGCATTCACTACGTCATGACTTTCTACTATAAGGACGGCCAGATCCACAGGACGACCCGCCGCGTCGATACGGTGCCGCAATGATCTGGCTGATGCTGTATCTGCTTGTTTTTATTGTACTTGGCATGGCTCTGGCCCTGGCTCTGGCGGAATCGCCGACATTACCGCTGCATGAACTTGCGGCACGCGTGCTGGCCTTCGGTCTCGGGGGCGCGGGGCTCTGCTGGTTCTGGCTGTCGCTGATCGGACTGATCCCCTCGCGCTTGGGCGGTGCGATCATCGCTATCGTTGCGATCGCCCTGATCGCTGTCCTCGTAGGCCGCGGACGCAAGCTGACCCCGACACGAGAGAAATCGTCGAATTCTCTGCGGGAAATGGTCACGGTGTTTGTGCTGCTGCTTCCAGTGTTGCTCGGGCTGACGATCATTTCCGTGCATGCACTCGGCCATGTCTGCTACGAATGGGACGGCTATCTGCTCTGGGGGATGAAGACCCGGGCCGTGACTACCGATCCACTGTTGGCGGCAGACTATTTCCACAATCCGCATTTCCAGCCGCTGCATCAACGCTATCCGTTGATGGTTCCTTTTCTTGCAGCAGGCGTGAACGGGTTTACGGGCAACATCGAGGATGTCCTGGTCAAAGCAGTCTTTCCGCTGATCTACGTCGCGCTGTTGCTGATGCTCTATGCCGGCATGCGCGACAAGCTGCCGGCCTGGCGTGCAGCTATACTGTTATCGCTCTTTGCACTGATGCCCGTATTGCTGCAGTCGGCTGGTACCGGCATGGCCGACGTACCGTTGTCGATGTTTTACTTTGGTGCAGTGCTTTTCATTGTGCGCTGGACTGCATCGAACCAGCCGCGGCATCTGATGCAGGCAATGTTCTTCGCGACCTGCTGTCTGTTCTGCAAGCGCGAGGGTATCGCTTTCATGGGATTGTTCGCTGGCGGCATCTGCGTCGTCGCACTGGCAAGCCGGGACGTCAAACGACTGAAGTGGCTTCCAGCCTTCTTCGCAATCGTCATCGCCATTGCCGCACCCTGGTTTCTGTTTGCCTCGGCTTTACCGAAAGCCCCGATATACCTGCCGGCGATAACAATCACTGAAATTCCATGGTCGCGTCTACCGCTGATTCTCGAGCAAATGTGGAGTTACATCGGTGACTGGCGAAGCTGGAACGGCCTCTGGTTCGTCCTGCCAATACTTGCTGTTGTCACAGCCCGCCGATCCGGCAAGGCCCAGATCCTGGTGCTATGGAGCTTCGTGCTGGCCCATTTCGCATTGTACCTCTACGTCTACGTGATTCGTCCCGGCAATTGGGACATTATAGTAGATCGCACGCAGCCGCGGCTGACGCTCCATATCGCGCCCGTGGCGATGCTGTTGCTGGCCCATCACTGGGCGGCGGTGATGCCCTCAAACGCAGCGATGGACGGCAACACAAAAAAAAACGCAAACGCGTGCCCCGACACGACGAGGGCCTGAGCGTCGCAAGTCACCTCGTCAACTGCGCCAGCGCTTCTGTCAGTTGGTCGAGCTCGGCTTCGCTGTTGTAGATGTGAGTTGAAAAACGCAGAGCGTTGTAACTGCGCGGCTGCAATCCGTCAGTAACGACCATGGTGGCCGGCAAGGCCTTGACAACAATGTCCCGCTCACGCAGGGCACGATAAATGTCACCGGCATCTCGACCCTCGAAAGTCACCGCGAGAAGGGCTGATCGCAGCTCGGCAGCGGTGGGGCTGAGGATACGGGCACCAGGCAGTTCCTGCAACCGCTGCGCTAATCCGTCGCGCAGCGCCAGGCAGCGGTTCTCAATTTTCTGCGGCGTCAAAAGTCGGTGCATGTCGACTGCGAGACCATGCCCGATGATGTGGGGCACGTTGCGGGTACCGCTCGAGCCCGAGTAGCAACTGAACCCCGATCGCAGCAGCGGCGGCCGCACACGGTCCTGCACGGCACGACGCACGTACAGCAGACCGGAGCCTTTTGGTGCGAGCATCCACTTGTGGCTGCTTGAAGCATAGGTGTCGACCTGCAATGCGTGAACATCGACCTGCAGCATACCGGGCGCCTGGGCACCATCGCATGCCAGCAGGATACCGCGCGGCCGGGTCAATTCGGCAATCCGCGCCAGAGGCAGGCACACGCCGGTGAACGTATCGACATGGCTGAAGCTGCATATTCGCGTGCGCTCGTTGATATGTTCAGCGACGCGGGCGACCAGCTCATCCGCACTGGTCGCCGGGACAGGCATTTCCAGTTGAACGATCCTGGCCTGCGTCCGCTCCGCCAGGTACTGCCAGCAGATCATGCCGCCGGCATGCTCGTGGTCGGTCGTGAGGATTTCGTCGCCGGGTCTCAGATCGACGCCCGATGCGATCGCGTTCATCGCCTCGGTCGTGTTGCGAACGATCGCCAGTTCCTCCAGGTCCGCGCCGATCAGAGCCGCCGCCTCGTGTCGGACCGCCTCGGTCAGTTCCCGCAGTGGCCCCCAGGCCTGGCCGACAGGGTCCCGTTCCAGCTCTCGCATGTAGTCGGCAACGGCCTCGATCACCGCGCGCGGCGTGGCCCCCAGGCTGCCCGTATTGAAATGCAGCAGGTGCGGGGGGGTAAGGAACTCCTGACGCAAACGTTGCCAGTAATCCCCAGTTGCGGTGTTGGCAGCCAGATCGTTCGCCAGACCATCGAGCCAGGCGGTCAAGGCTGCGTCGACGCGCGGCACCAGCGGCAGGGTTGCAAGACCGGCAATGATTCCTTTGAGAAAAGTCCGGCGATGGCGATCTGTATCCTTCATAATCCAGCGTGGTTCCATGGCTGCAATATGCGCCGAATTCCCTGTCATGTCATCCACCTAACAATATCATGGTGAAACGCAGGCAGGCATGCACCGCGCAACAAGTCCACGACGCCCCAAGTCAGGTGAAATACTTCCAACAAGCGAGTCCGATGAGGGAGAGCAGTAGCAGACAGCGAAGGCTGCATGGGTCAGCGGCTACTGAGGTTTGTACCGGTAACGGTGAATTCGATATCGACAGGTTGTTACTCGGACCAATCACTCGTGGCGGTACCATGACAATGCGCGGCCAGCCGCACAACATCAGAAACCATTGATGTACGGTAATTTCGCCGCCACTTCGTCGACGTGATCAGCAGACTCCAGCAGAACTGCCGTGGCATTCCAGGTACCGGCGAGAAATGATTCGCGGGGCCCACTCGGCATGCCGCCCTGGACACTGCAGTCGCCGAAACGGATCGTGCCGCCGGCCACGTCGATTTCGAAGTTCGGCGGGGGATCGGACTCGGCAGCAACGAACAGTGCCTCGCAGGTGTCCGCATCCACCGTCATACAAGGCATACCCATGGCATTACAGTTGCCGAAGAAAATCTCGGCAAAGGACTGGCCAATGACTCCCTTGATACCTCTCTTGTACAGGGATTGCGGGGCGTGCTCGCGCGATGATCCGCAACCAAAATTACGGCCGACGATTAGGATCGCGGCACCGTCGAAACGTGCCTGGTTGAATGGGTGGCCGGGGTCCTGCTTGCGGTCGTCTTCGAAGGCGTGTTCACCGAGTCCGTCAAACGTGACACAGCGCAGATACCGCGCCGGGATGATGCGGTCGGTGTCAATATCGTCCCCGCGCAACGGCATCGCGGTGCCACTAATTTTTTCGATGATCGTATCGTTCATGACTAAACGGCGCTCATAATTGTGCGGACATCGACGACTTCACCGGCAATCGCGGCAGCGGTGGCCATGGCCGGGCTCATCAGCAGCGTACGACCGGTAGGGCTGCCCTGCCGACCTTTGAAGTTTCGGTTGCTGGACGAGGCACAGACCTCGCGGTCCTGCAGCTTGTCCGGGTTCATCGCCAGGCACATCGAGCAGCCAGCCTGGCGCCACTCGAAGCCGGCCTCTTGAAAAATTTCATGCAATCCCTCAGCCTCAGCCTGGCGCCGCACACTCATAGACCCCGGCACAACCAACGCCTTGACGCCCTTAGCCACCTTTTTGCCCCTGGCCACCTGTGAAGCGATACGCAAGTCGGAAATACGGCCATTCGTACAGGAGCCGACAAAGGTAACGTCGACCGGTGTGCCGCTGATCGACTGGCCAGGTTCAAAGCCCATATATTCCAGCGCTTCCTGGTACGATCCTGCTTCATCGGGATGTTCCTCGGGAATCGGCAATCGGTCACTGACCGGGACGGACTGTCCAGGGTTGATGCCCCAGGTCACCATCGGCTCGATGCCCTCGCCCTTGAGCTCGAAGATGTCGTCGTAGCTACAATCCGGGTCGGAAGCGGTCTGGCGCCAGTAATCGGTGGCAGCGTCGAATTTCTCTGTCGGTACAAACTCGCGATCTCGCAGGTATTCAAAGGTGGTGGTATCGGGGTTGATGTAGCCAAACCGGGCACCGCCCTCGATACTCATGTTGCACACCGTGAGGCGCTCTTCCATAGTCATCGTCTCGATCACGGGTCCGGCGTACTCGTACGCGTAGCCAACACCACCCTTGACGCCGAGCGCGTGGATAATCGCCAGCACGACGTCCTTGGCATAGACGCCGGGCTGAAGAGCGCCGGTCACCTTGATCTGCCGCAGCTCCGGCTTCGACATGGCCAGGCACTGCGAGGCAAGCACATCGCGGATCTGGCTGGTCCCGATGCCAAAGGCGATGGCGCCGAAAGCCCCATGTGTCGACGTATGGCTGTCACCACAGGCAATCGTCATGCCGGGATGTGTCAGACCTTTCTCCGGGCCGATGACGTGGACAATACCCTGTTCGCCGCTCACCAGGTCGTAGAACTCGATACCGTGATCGCGGCAGGAGTCGGTCAGGCTCTTGGTCATTTCTTCCGCCAGAGAATCAACAAACGGCCGCGCCTGGTCATCGGTCGGGACGATATGATCGATGGTGGCATATGTGCGGCCGGGATAGCGTACCGGCAAATCCAGGTCCCGCAGCATGGCAAAGGCCTGCGGACTGGTGACCTCGTGAATCAGGTGAAGCCCGATGAACAGTTGCGTCTGCCCATTCGGCAGTTCACGCACAGCGTGGGCATCCCAGACTTTGTCCAAAAGCGTCCGGCCCATGGCTCTTTCCTCAAATCAACGAGTTAAACGCTGCAAGCCAAGGCTGATGCTTGCAGATTCCACACATCCCACGTCTTGCGGCACGCCGCCAGACGCTCTAAGCGTCCTGAATGGCACGCCAGAGGCGCTCAGGCGTCAGCGGCATGTCAAGATGGGTAATGCCGAGATGGGCCATGGCATCGACTGCGGCATTGACGACGGCCGGAGTCGAACCGATGGTTGCCGCTTCGCCAATACCCTTGACGCCTAACGGATTATTCGGCGACGGGGTCTCGGTACGGTGGGTCTCGAAGTGCGGCAGCATCTGCGTGCGTGGCAAGGCATAGTCCATGAACGAACCGGTCAGGAGATTGCCGTCGTCGTCATAAATCACACCTTCGAACAAGGCCTGGCTGAGCCCCTGGACGAGACCGCCGTGGACCTGCCCGTCGACGATGATCGGATTGATCACCGGACCGCAGTCATCAACCGTTACGTAGCGCTCGATCGTCAACACGCCGGTTTCCGGATCGATCTGGACAACACAGACGTGACAGCCGAACGGGAAGGTCTCGCCCTGTGGTCCGACGGTGAAAGCTTCTTCGGAACTCAAGTCACTGTCGATGTCGGCAGGCAGGCTGCCGGAATTGGCAGTCTCGATTACCTGATCCCAGGAGATCGCGCGCTGCGGCACACCACTCACATGAAAACTGCCGTCCTCCAGGACGACGTCGTCGGCTGCAGCCTCGAGCAGGTGGGCAGCGATCTTGCCGGCCTTCTCCGCCACGGCCTTGGCGTTATTGAACACCGCGACGCCGCCAACCGGCGCGCTGCGGCTGCCGAAGGTGCCGACGCCGTCGGGAACGATACCGGTATCGCCATGTTTCACAGTAATTTTTTCGATCGGCACCTGCAGAGTCTCCGCCGCCAGCTGTGACCAGGTCGTGATATGTCCCTGTCCATGCGGTGAACTGCCAGTCAGCACCGTCACAGCGCCGTCTTTCTCGACGGTGACGTTGGCATACTCATGCGGCCCGAAGCCACAGATTTCGATGTACGTGGAAACGCCGATACCCATAAGCGGGCCGCCGGCTTTGCGTTGCTCTTCCTGGCGCTCACGCAGGGCCTTGTAGTCGACCAACCCGAGAGCCTTGTCCAGGGCACGCTCGTACTCGCCGGAGTCGTAACGCATGCCCGAAGGCGTGTCGTACGGAAACTGATCGGGCTGGATGAAATTCTTCCGCCGCACCTCGGTCGGATCGAGACCGAGCGTGTGCGCCAGCTTATCAACCGTTCGTTCGACAATATGAATAGCTTCGGGCCTACCGGCGCCGCGGTAAGCCTCGGTCGTCACCGTGTTGGTGAATACACCGATGATCTCGTAGCGCAGCGTCTGCACATCGTACGAGCCGGTAGACATCCACATCGCCAGCGGCGGAATCAACGGCGTCATGCGCGTGTAACGTGCACCGACATCGGCGAACATCTTGTACTTGACGCCCTCGATACGGCCGTCCTTGCTGGCAGCGAATGACATGTAGTCGACATGGGCACGGCCATGCACCGTAGCGGTGTTATCTTCCTGGCGTGAGGCGACCCAGCGGATCGGTCGGCCGAGGGCTTTCGCCACGATCGGCGCGAGAATTTCTTCCTGATAAACGTTCGCCTTGGCGCCGAATCCACCGCCGACATCGGGTGCAATGACCCGCAGCTTCTCGATATCGACACCAAGCAGTGGCGCCACTTCGCCGCGCAGCAGATGCGGCATCTGCGTAGTCGACCACAGCGTGTATTCGGATGCCGCCTCGTCATACTTCGCGACTACGGCGCGCGGCTCGATAGCGCTGGGGATGAGGCGTTGGTTGTCAACGCGAACATCAACCACAACGTCGGCCTCGCTGAAAACCTTGTCTACGTCGCCGACATCTTTGGTCGAGTAGAAGGCCTGGTTGCTGGTGTATGCCTCGGAGGCCGTCGGTGCACCGCTGGCAAGGGATTCTTCGATACCGACAGCGGCCGGCAGATCGCCATACTCCACTTCAATCAACTCGAGGGCAGCGAGGCCGGTGACCAGGTCATCGGCCGCGACAAGCGCTATCGGGTCACCTACATAGAGGACTTCACCGGAGGTCAGCAGAAAACGTTCGGTCGTCTGGTATTCCGAGAAAAAAGCGTCCATGTCGACGACCATCGGGATCGGCTTGTCGCAATGCTTGGCGACATCCTCCGCGGTCCACACCGCATGCACACCGGGCATCGCGGCAGCTGCGGTAGTATCCATCGACTCGATCTTCGCGTGGCCCATCGGGCTGCGCAGAATAACCATCTGCAGCGTGCCATCGAGCATGATGTCGGAAACATAGTTGCCCTGGCCCTTGACGAGGGCGGGATCTTCGCGCCGTTTGACTTCGGCGCCGATGAATTTGGGAATACCTGCAGTTGCCATGAGTTCTCCTGTGGCTTTTACCGATGAACGAAGTTGTCCTCTATTATAAATATGAGTTGTAATAAAGCCTGCAACAGGGTGATTGCAAATAGATGCTGGCAGTACGGTATAGAATCATTCCGGGGTCTGCCTTGAAGTGGCGCGAGGGTCTCCGACCGAGCGCCGTAACGCTCGCCGTCGTCGATTTCGTCGATGGTATCGATCCACCCCGATTCGACGACTTGGGAGCGTTTGCCGGCATCGCCTTGGCAAAAAAAATGTTACGGTAAGCCGTGTTCCGAC
>CAYWQM010000013.1:36672-66244 GCA_964460215.1 uncultured Lentisphaerales bacterium | reverse complement strand
ACCGGGAATCGAGAAACCGACAAAGCCGTTCTCGGTCTGCAGGCTGAAGGCGCGTGGCGGGATGTTCCAGACATAAGTGGGCGGGCGTTCTCGCGGGTCCGGCATGCCGCCGGGGTCGGCGCCGAAGACGCTGATCATGTGCATGTACGCGGTGGAGACGCCGATTTCCTGGTCGCGGTCCTTTTCCCAGAGCCGGTCCCATTCGTCGGACACGTAGCTTTGCCAGCGGTCGCCCCGCCAGGTGGTTTCGGGAAAGTAGGTGAGGCAGTCGAGCTGCTTTTTCTTCGTTTCGATCCAGAAGGCGACCTGGCATTCACGCACAGCGATGTGTGCGGTGCCGAGGCCTTTGACCGTTGCCTGGTAGTGATCGGCTCCGGCATCCCGCCACTTGCCCAGGCTGGTTGGCTGGCTGTTGAGCAGCGGGGCCAGGGGCAGCGTGGCTCCGACCTGCATGTCTTTCAGGAGCCGCAGTTGGGTGCGGTCGAATTCGAACGTCCAGCCGTCATGTTGGATTGTGGGCATGATCTGATCCCTGCTGTTCGGGTGGTGTTAACACAGACGCTGCAAATCAGTATGGCAGGCGCCAGCGGACGATTTCGTGGACGTTGCGTTCGGCGCCGCCCGGCTCCCTTGGCTCGTTGACATAGGCACAGATGCAGCAGCAGGTGACCAGTTCGCCGTTGTCTAGTTCGACGGTCGAACCCCAGCCGGTGTAGCAGTCCGCCGACATCGCAAGTTGGATGGGCCGGTCGAAGCTCCAGGTGTTGCCGTTGTCGCTGCTGACGATTGCCCAGATTCCAAAGGGCAGGTGATAGTTCGTGTAGGTCGCCAGCAACCGCCCGTCGCCGAGCAGCAGCAGATGCACTTGGACCTCGGCGGTGTTGCCCATGATCCAGGGGGTGCTCCAGGTGGCACCCTGGTCGGTAGAGCGGCTCAGGTACGTGAGCTGTCCACCCTCGCCGTGGGTGCCTGGTGGATTGGAACGCAGGGCGCAGAGCAGCGTGCCGTCGGCGCAGCGGACGGCGCAGGTCTCTCCAAACCGGCAGTTGTCCCAGTCGACTTTGCCTTCGGAGGAGGACCAGGTGTCGCCGCCATCGCTCGAGCGGGCGAGCTCGAGGTGAGGTGAGGGTGCGAAAGGCACGTCGACGCCGCTGTAGAGGTGATCGAGATATTGCGAACGCAGGGCGCGCACCATCAGCAGGCTGCCGTCATCCTCGACGACAAGCCGTCTGGGGACTGTCGGGTTGTTGATCGTATCCGTTCGCCAGGTGCGGCCGCGGTCGCTGGAGCGGTAGTAGGCCATCTGCGTGATATCCTCGACGAAGGCCTTGGACTCGACAGTCATCAGCAGTGAATCGTCGGGCAAGGCGGTGAGGCTCATCTCCTTCCCGAAAAGCTCCGTCTCGTTGACTTCTGTCCAGGTATCGCCGCGATCGCTGCTGGTGTAGACGTGGATGCCGAAGAGCCCGGCGGCGGTGACGCGGCGACAGACCGCGAGGATCAGGGTGTGATCGGAAAGTTGTGCGATCGCTCCCTTGAAATTGCCGCGGGGGCCGATGCGGATACGGACCGCGGGCGAGTAGTTGGAGACGGTGATACGCTGGAGGTTGACGCCGGTGAACCCGGTGATGGCAGCGGCATACTGGGTGTAATCGTAGCCGGCGCGCAGGGGGTTGTTGCGTCTTTCTTCCTCGTCGGTCGGCGGCAGGCCGCCGCTGATGTCGATGTGCTTGTCGTTGTCGAGTTCCATGAGACGAACTCTACAGTTCGACGTTTTTGAATTTCGTGAAGCCGTATTGCTCGAACAACTCGATGCCGATGCGTCGTTTGTCGGCGATTGACAAATCGGTGCGGCGCCATTGCCGGTGCAGGTCGTGCTCGAAGGCGCGCATGGAAATAAGCTGCTCCGGCAGAATCTCCAGGCAGGTGGGCGGTACGACGATGACCCCTTCGTCATTGGCGTGGATGACGTCGCCAGGATTGACTGTGATGCCGCCGATGCTGACCGGTTCATTGATTTTGGTAAAGCGCAGCGCGGTGTGGTGGACGCATTTGCCGCGGGCGTACACGGCGAGACCGGCGCTGGTGACGCCGGCAACGTCGCGCACCCGGCCATCGCTGACGACGCCGATGCAGCCGGCGCGGGTGAGAACCTTTGCCATGCCGTCGCCGATGACGCATTCGTGATCTGGTCGTTCGCCGACGGTTTTTATGACCCAGACGGCCGGCAGGTCCATCGCCTCGATCTGCTCGAGTTGTTGCCAGTACAATTCCAGCGCGACAGGATTGTCCGGGGAACTGCTGTCGAGTTCACAGGTCACGGCAACGCCGACGGTTGGACTGATGGTCGGGGTGAGCGACTGAATGTCGCCGCTCATGTAATAGTCGTGCGTCGGGGTGTGGTCGATGTAGTTGATGGTGTTGGCCAGCAGGGCCGTGTCGAAGTCGGCGAGCTCGCGCATCAGTTGAAAAAGGTCGAGGGGCATGGGGGGTGATTCCCTTTTGGTTCAGAAAGATGGAGACTATTCTTTCGGTTTTTCTCGGGGCGGTGGGCCGTCGAAGGTGTGGGCGTCGATGTTGGCCTGGAAATAGCCCTTCATCACATCGGTCGGTTCGGTTGTCAGGAAAAATGACCTTTCACCATAGAGCCAGGCGTATTCGCCGGACACCATGAAGGCGTGCTGCAGGGCGCGCCGGTGATTGTTGTAGTCGCGGGCATTGACCGTGACGTCGGTGTCGCTCCAATTGCCGGTGTCGGCCCAGATGCCGCTGGCGAAACTGAGCTTGTGCTTGAGTGCGCCTACGCTGCAGAGGTCCTCGATTGCGTCATCATACATTTTGCGGACACTGGCAATCGGCCGGTAGTCGGTCTTCGTGTAGGTCAGTTCGTTGCCGGCGATCATCATGGCGTTCTTGTCGAGACCGAGCAGCATGCCGTCGAGGAACGCGGGGAACAGGCCGTTGTGATTATGTTCGAGTGGTCCGTTGCCCAAGCGTGCTGTCCACTCGTACAACCCTGGGAGTACCAGGATGCGGGCGCCGGGGAATGCGGCGCAGACTGTGCGGGCGTATTGAAGGCCACGCTGCCGCACCTGCGTCTGCACCTCCTTGAATGGGCGCGGGGACTCTTCACCGTCGAGCTTGTAGCTGCCTTCGCGGTAAACCGGATATGAAAACGGAATATGCCAGGTGCCGTTTGCATGGTGGCCCCTGTATTGCTCGACGTCGAACAGAATGCCGACGAACCCGCATTCTTTTGCAATGCGTGCGTGCAACCCAATGTTGTGCAGGAGGATCTCCCAGTCCGCGTCGTTGAACCAGTTCTGGCAGCGGGTTCTCGGGCCGTCCCACCAGACTGCATAGGATGACCACAGGAAGTTGTCGGTGAGACGTCCCCAGTCTTCGACAGACTGGAAGGCCTTGATCTCCGGTTCGAACTCTTCGTAATGGCGTTTTTCCAGCCCCCACCATTGGCCGGTCATGTTGGTGCCTCGCACCGGGACTGGCGGGTTGTGCGTGGCCATCGAAAAGATCATGCCATCGAGCCCGGTATCCTGCCATATTTTTACCTTGGCCGGCAGGTCGGTCGCGGCGATTGATGGTGAATGCAGGAGCCGGCTGCACAGTTCGCTGGCGCAGCGGATGAGTTTGCGCTGGCCGGAGAACAAGGGCTCGGGCACATAGGGCGGTCCCTCGACCGCTTTGGATTTGATCTCGATCACCTGGCCGAAGGGAATGACGGCTTCGGCGCCGTGGGCTTCGTTGACGGCGAGGTGATAGGCAGCGATCTCCTCCGCGCTCAGCACGCGATCGTATACGGCCAGCTCGTCGATGGCACCGTGAAAAACCTGTTTCAGCGAATCCGGGTCGTTGATGTGGCCGACAAAGATTGAACGGACCTTGATCTCGACATCGCGTGCCGTGTCCAGGTCCGCCTTGACACGCAGCTTGCCATCGGCGTAGATCTGCACGTTGCTGCTCTTCGCCGCGGTGTCCCACGTGATGACGAGGTGAGTCCAGCGGCCGTTGATGATGCCGGGATCAACGAGCGGCTGATTGTAATCTGCTCTGCCTTCCTTGCCGGAGTGTACGAACAGTTCGGTGCCGGAAAAACCGACCTGTGTGGTTTTCGAGAAGTAGATGTCTACGTCCCGGTTGCCGGTCAATTGGGTGGTGCAGAAATTGAGCAATCGGCGAGCGCCAACTGACGAATCGCGCCGGATCCACATCGACACAGAAATCTGTTTGCTGGCGATGTCGAGACCGTTGATCGTGATACCGTCGGCGTCGCCGTCGAGAGCGAGGGCCTCCCCGACACGTCCGCTACCGAGGGTTGCCTCAAGAATTTGGCAGGTTGCGCCACTGCCGCTCTTCTCCGCCACTGCCGAGCCATCTATATCTGCTGCATCGAACGCCCAGTAGCCGACAGGATCAGCCGGAGGGGGGGTGGCGTTGAGGGTAGTGCTGAGGATCAGCAGAAGACATGTGGCGACAAGTGAAAATGGCATGGGCATTGGGATTCCGTGAGTTGAAAACTTGCAATGTACCGTCGATTTGTTCAAATCCGAACGGATGCGGCCGAAAATCGTTCATAGCCAGTCTTCAGCCAGCAGCATGTCATTTTTACAGCAAAAACGCCCTGTCGCGGTTGCGACAGGGCGTTTTGATGAATCTGACGTGAATTGGCCTCAGAGCTGTTCGCCGATACCGGAATCCTCGATTGCCTTAATCCGTTGACCGCTTGCTTCACGGGCTTTTTCGATGCGCTTCAGTCGCGTTTCTTCCATCGCTTTCTCGGCTTCCACGCGGACTCCGCGATTCTCGTAAATCACATTGACCTTGCCGTTCTGTCCGGGTACGACATGGATCACGATCATCGCCTTCCGCAACGCCGTGGCGCTAGCCGGGTCATCGTGGTACTTCTTCTTGACCATGTCCTTGAGGATTGCAACACCAGCCTCATCCACACCTTGTTCAGGCGCTTCCGGGAGCTTGTACTCCGCCATGATATAATAGAGCTGATCGTTGAAGTACTGGTAGGTCGTTTGCATGGCCGGGCCATCTTCCGACTGATGCAACTCAAAGTTGCCGGTCGCGCGATGCAGCGTCAGGTCCGTCACGTTGACAGCGGTATCATCCGGGCTTTCGCCCCAGATGGACTTGCCGTAGCCCTTGCAGATTGCCAGGCTGCTGCCGTCGTCCTGGGCGTTGGTGGTTACGACTAAGGACAATGCAAACAGGGTTGTCAGTACGAGATTTCGATTAGTCATGTGTTTCTCCAAAATTTGGTACAATCCGTTCACGGATCGTAATTAGAATTTCCTAGATAATATGATCGACTCGCAAACGAATTGCAAGGGAAGTCCCTGCTGGAACGCGCAGTTTCTGTGCCGTCTGATTGCAGCCGCTTTGAGGTGTCTCAAAGGAACTTATTATGATGTCGCTCGCATTGATGGCGGCCAGTTGGCCCGCTGCGCCGTTGAAAATTATTTTCGGCATTGGGATGAGCGTTTTTTACAGTCTTGATGGAAGTTTCCTGCGTTTCTAACTTTTCCCTGATATCCATATCGAGCCACCAGTCCATGATCGTAATGGAGACGCGGTACAGACTCCGCGGGCAGCCAAGGGAATCTTGCGATCCCTCCGAACTCGTTACCCGCTAAGAGTCGATACTTTTGGTCGCTCTATACTGGGATCTTCAATCGCAGGCAATATCTTAGCGGTACAATCCGATACGTCGCGACGTAACTGTCGTTGCATCCCAGCAGAGGAGGACAGGATGAGTGCGAATTCAAATAAGTACAGCGGGGTTTTTCCCGTACTGTCGGTGCCGTACACCGATGACTTCGCCATCGACACAACGACGCTGAAGGCAGAAATCGACTTTGCGATCGACCATGATATACATGGGCTCGTGATTGCCATGGTGAGCGAAGTTTTCCGCCTGACCGATGCCGAACGCGATACTCTTGTCGCCGCTACTGTACAAGCCGCCGATGGTCGTGTGCCGGTGATCAGCAGTGTTGGCTCCGAAAGTTTCGTTCAGTTGCGACGCAATGCCCAGGCCGCCGTCGATGCCGGTGCGAGTGGTGTGATTGCGATTCCGCCGACGCTGGCCAGGTGTGATGCGGATGCGCTGCGTCGGTATTACGAGCTATTGCTTGACGTTGTCGATGGCCCGGTCTTCATGCAGGACGCCAGCGGTTACCTTGGCAATTCAATTCCGCTGCAGTTGCAGATCGATCTCTACAACGAGCACCCGGACCGCATCAAGTTCAAGCCTGAAGCGCAGCCGATCGGCGCGACGATCTCGAAGCTCTATGAGAGTACCGGCGGTGCGCCGATCTTCGAAGGTATGGGCGGTCTGACTTTGGTCGACAATTATCAGCGCGGTATCTGTGGCACCATGCCGGGGGCGGATATGTTGTGGGCGATCATGCCGCTCTGGCAGGCCCTCGAGAAAGGCGACATGGAGACAGCTCAGCGCATCCAGGGCCCATTGTCGACGCTCGTTGCGATGCTTAACAATATCGATGCGTTCATCGTCGTCGAGAAGCTGTTTCTGCATGAGCAGGGCATTTTTCCCAACACCCTGATTCGGCCGCCGGTAGGTTACACTCCGGATGAACAGTCGCTTCGCGAGTTCATGCGCCTGTACAATGTGCTGAAGGACATCTGCGGCGTTGCGTAGCTTTTTCGCGGCACTGCAACGCCGATGGCTTGACCGTTATACGTGTACGTACGGTGCTGTCGATCAGGTGTCTTGCAATACGAAGGTCGCGGCGTTGCGGCCGTTGATGCCAATGACGCTGCCGCCCGGGTGGGTGGCGGCACCACAGAGATAGAGGCCGGGCATTGGCGTTCGTGATGACAGTCGTTGGTCCCACATCCAAGGAGGCAGGCACTCGCCCTGGAAAATGTGGCCACCGGTCAGTCCGACCTCGCGTTCGATATCCGGCGGGCCCATGATCTCCAGATCGATGATTGCATCCGGCAGGTTGCTGCAGAATCGTGCCACGGCGTCGACGGCCAGGTGTCCGGCCGCAGTGCGGTGGGCGTCCCAGTCGCCATCGGCGAACGTGTACGGTACATACTGCGCAAAGATACTCATGAGATGCTTGCCGTCGGGGGCGATCGAACTGTCGCGGGCAGAGTGAAAGTATAGCTCCGTCCAGAGTCGTGCCGGCAGACGTCCGGCTTGTGCAGCGTCGAAGCCGGTTTCCCACTCGGCCTTCGTCAATGGTGTATTGATCTGACCATGGTGATGCACACAATCGGTGCCGGGGCGGGCGGTGAAACTTGGCAGTTCATGCAGGGCAACGTTGACCTTGACGGTACAGCCTTCAATCGGGATGGCATTCACCTGGGTTCGCCAATCAGCGGGGGCAGCATCGCCGAGGAGTGACAGGGTGACCTGTGGATCGGCGTTTGAAATAATGATCGGTGCGTTGATTTGTTTGCCGTCGACGAGTTCGACGCCGGCGCCTGGATTGATACGTGCTACCGGCATGCCGGTGTGGATCTCCACGCCGGCGTCCCGTGCGATGTCCGCCAGAATGAATGAAACCCGGCCCATACCGCCTTTGACGTAGCCCCACATGCCGGGCTGTCCGAACATGCGCCCGCAGGCGTGATGGAAGTGAATCGAGGCGGTGCCCGGCATGAATGGGCTGGCATTGGTGCCGATGATGCCCTGACCGAGCAGGGCGCACTGCAGGCGTTCGTCGGTGATATAGCGTTCGACATACTCGGCCATCGACCACTCGAACAACAGTCCCATGGCGTCGGGATCGTGTCCGACGCGTGCGGCCAGCTCGTCGCGACTCGGGGGCAAGCCGATCCACAGGTCTTCAGCGCCCGGCGGGCGGATAGCGTCGCGTACGCTGGCCATGAGTGCGTACATGGCTCGGAAACCATCGACATCACCCGGCGCGAACCTGCGCAACTCGTCGGTGCAACGCTCTTCGTCCGCCCACAGTTGGACGCTGCTGCCGTCGTCGAACGGGACAAACATTCCGGACTCTGCAGGCAGCCATTCGAAGCCGTGCGCCGGCAGGTTGAGTTCGTCGATGATCAGTGGGTGCAGCAGGCCGCAGAGGTAAGCGCAGGGAGAGACCCTGTATCCCGGCCATGGCTCGTGGAGGGTGCAGGCGCCGCCGATCCGATCACGGGCTTCGAGAACCAGTACGTGTTTGCCGGCGCGCGCCAGGAAGGCGGCGCAGGTCAGGCCATTGTGCCCGGCTCCGACAATGATCGCGTCCCATTGCCGGTTGTGCATCTATTTGCTCAGCACGAGTTGCCAACTGTCCTCACTGATCTTGCTGGAGGTCAGTTCGCCGAGTTCGCCGAGTTCATCCAGTAACCGCTGCGCCTGCTCCTCCGTGGTGCAGCCGACTGTCCATTTCTCCTCGCCGTTCTGCAGTTCTTCCATGCCGATCTTGAAGCATTGATTTTCCTGTACGACACGGGAGATGAAGTTTTCGGGGGCACATGCGGCCTGCCAGCGCAGAAATGCCTGGTTGTCGGTCTGCTCGAGTAACTCGAATCCTTCGAAACCTGGGGCGGTGGCGAGGTATTCTAGGACGGCTTTAAGTTCGTCGGCGTCGCGTGGGCGGATGGCAGCGAATTGTTCGGCGGAAGTTTCGTCGAGATCGAAACCGCCGAGGCTCACGATTTGCAGGTTCGGAAAGGCCTTGGACAAGCTGTTGATCGGGCTGTCCTGACCGACGATGGAAAATTGTACTTTGTACATGTCAGGTCTCCTGAATCAGTGGATGGGTGGCGCTGTCGTCAATGTAACCGAACCTGACGGACTGTCCATTGTGCTACAACGCGGAAAATGAATGTGGAGGATACAATGAATAACTGTACGTGAAAGTATGGTGCTTGCCCGGTAGAAAAGAAATTATGGATCGGTACTCGATGATCTGCTTGCACCGACAGGAGCACGTTTTGTCACTAAAATGCCGGTCAGGGGAGGGGGACATGCAACGGCCTCGAGCGGTTGCCGGCGCGGTCGTGGACGCGTAGCTCGAGCCAGCCGGGGACGTCATGCGGCAGGTCAAGCTGGGCTGGTTGAATCGCCAGCTCCCGACTCTCTCCCTGGCGTACAGCCTTGCCGCTGGTTGTGACGAACTGCCAGTGCAGTTTGCCGATGCCGCTGGCATCGTAGGCGTTTAGCTGGATGGTGGCTTTTGCCGGCCAGTCGGCCAGGATGCAGAGGTTCTCCAGATGCAGTTCGGCATTTTTATTTTCGTGGTCCCGCTGGATCTCGATCTGATTGATCCGCACATAGTCGGCCTTATCTCCGGCGGCTTGCCGGACTGCTGCTGCGACGTCGATGATCAACGAGAACCATTCGCCGGCGGTCCATTGGGTTGGGGCGTCGTGCTTGAGTACATGTGGATACCCATCGTTGCCGCTGATCGGGATCACCACGTGTTCACCGGAGGTCGACAAGCGCAGGCGCACCGAGATGTCGCCACCTTCCTGCAGTTGCGGTTGTCGCATGCGCAGCGCCAGGTACGGATATGCATTGACATCCCAGCGGAGTGCTTGCCAGATATGGCCGCTTTTGCCGTGGCTGCGGGTCATGAGATAAGGCGCTTCGCCCAGCTTGTGGACCATGTCGATAACATTGCCCTTGGCACCTTCAAACGTTGGTTCGAGCGTGCTGCGCCCTTCCCATTCGCAGCGCCAGAACATGTTGTCGGGAATTTTCGCCGGTAGCCATGCCGGGCCTGTTTTGTCATCGGCGTAATTGATCGGAATTGTGTAATTTCGAGCTGCAATCTGGTTGCCCGCCCCGTCCTCGATGTTGTCTATCGTAAAGGTGAGCGCAGAACCGTTTGCCGACTGGTTGATTTGCTGTCGCAGAATGTACGGGTAGTTCAGCTGCAGTACTTCGCTGTTGCTTTGGTGGAGAAACTCGCTGAGGTGCGGTTCGATTTCGATCGCTTTGCCATCAACGCGAAAGCGCAGGTTCTCCAGCGCCAGGGGTGCGCCGCCCGCAGTGTTCAAGGTGACGCGCAGCACGGTGCCGTTTCCAGCAGGGTGCTCTGATGGTTCGATTTTTATTTTACTCGAGTTGATTGGTGTGTTGTCCAGCATGAACGGAACGTCGGTGACACTTGATTGGCGTCCGTGTGTATTGACGGCCTTCAGTAGTACATGCCCGATGCCGTTGAAGTGACGGAACTGCGGTGTGTACAGTTCATGATTCTTGATCTCCGACCACTCGATGGCCTGTTGCTGTTCATCGTCGAGCCGGTCATAAGGTGTCCTGTTCGGAAGCACTGCGACGTATACACGGTCGATTCCCGCAAAGTCGAAGTATCGCGGTGTGAATGCCAGGGCTGCGGGCGATGAAACCGCCGGGCCGAAGACGATATCGTCAATATTCCAGTCGCTGAAGCGGCCGGTCTGATTGGTCTGGTGCATCGATTGAAAACGAAGGGTTCCTGGAAAAAAATGTGTTTTCAGATAGGCTCGATTTCGCAACCCGTCGGCAGCCATGCCCATCCAGACTTTCCAGTGGCCGCTGCGGTCGAGAGGCGTGGCGTGACGTACCTTGACGGCTTTTTCGTAATTGTTCTCGCCGAGCCGGATGTCAGATTTTTCCCGCAGTCGCAAAGTGATGTTGGTCATGGCATCGGCTCGATACCGGAATTGCATGATCGGATACTTGGCAAGGCTGAACGGCACCTGCAAGTCGAAGGCAAGCCGATGCTCCGGATCTGAGTTGTAGCATTGCATGAATGTGTCCTGTATCGAGTTGCCGTAGATCAAGCGCGTCTGTGCCTGGCCGGTATAGCCTTTGGGCGCATTGGACTCGAAGGTTTCGAGCAGTTCGGTCAACCCGTTGATCCCGAGCAGGACGGGCCGTGTCGGGGGTTTGGCATCAGCCCATTTGAGGATGGTCGTGACCGACTGCGGGGCACCGCCGTGAGCGCTTGGCAAGAGGCTGACTTCAAGGACGAGCTCGTCAGTGTCGGCCAGTTTCTCGAGGCGCGGCAGCATGGCTGTATAAGTGCCAAAGCCGGCAGAAACAAGATCGAGCTGGACGCCGTTGGCCTGGGCCTGCATGGGCCTGAACCTGCGATTTCGATAGTCGGCGGTGTGCTGTATGCGAATTCGACCGGCGACATTTTTGTCCCATGAACAGTCGATCTCCACCTGCTCCGGCTCATCGATCCATGACAGTCGCAGTGTCATGACGGCATCACCTGGGGTAACCGTCCGCAGCCACACAGTGGTTAGTCCCTTGCTGTCGAGCTGGTCGATAGCTGAGTTTATTTCCGATAAGTCGCTACTGCGTGCGAGTGTTGTGCCGTGAGCCTGGCGCAGCAAGACGTACGAGGTTTTCCTCGCAGCCGATGAATCTGCTGCGGACTCAGCTTCATGCAGTCTCGGCTTACGATAACGAATAGGTGTGAGTTGGGCTACGGCATAGGCGGCACCGGGTCGGTTGCCGGTGAGTCCCTGCAGTACGAAACTCGGTTGTAGATTGCCGAAGCCGTCGAGGCGCACCATCATATTTTCCTGATCGAGGCTCGATCGAATTTCATCGAGAGGCAGCCAGACGAAAACCTCGGTCCAACGACCGCGCTCGTGCCAGTTGCTGCGCCGCCTTTTGGTGCCGGGCACTGAGGTCTCGCCGTACATGGTTGTGTGGTCCTTGCCGAAGTCGGTGCCGCTGATGCGGTGAAAGAAATGCCTTTCAGGTACGAACTCTCCGGTTTCGTCTTGATGCCCGATCGAGTAGTGAAAATTGAACTCGGCGTCATCGGTACGTTTTATGAGGAATGACCACCCGGCGAACTCCGAAAGGGGTTCTATAGGCAGCTCCGGTCGGGCATGCATGGCCCCGGCGCCGAGACGATTGGTGAAAACGAAATACGGCCCATCCCATTTGCGCGTATGCCAGGCAATCTCACCGTAGGCCACCGGATCTTCCGCCGTCCAGAGATGGGGCAGCATGGGCATGGCCGGATGGTCGCTTTCCTTCAGTTTCCAGTACTGGTCTTCGCGGCTGAGCGCTGTTGCCGATTTCGATGCGATCGGGGCATTGTATTTACGGAAGTGCCTGGGCATCGGGTGGATTTGTTCGGCGGCAATCTTAACTCGTGCGACGACGATGGAATTGAGAAAGGTCCACAACCCCATCATGCCTTCGTCGAGCGGTTCGGCGTCTGTCTTCTCGAAGACCAATTCGTTGTCGAACCACAACTCGAGTTTGTTGTCGATACGCCGCAGTTTGAGATAGTACCAGGCACCGTGGACGCCGCGGTCGTGCTTGATCCGGGGGTCGGGGTTTAATTGCCGCAGGCCGTCGCGGGTGCGGGGCACCAGGTATTTTTCCGAACGTGCATATTCCTTGCCGTTTCGAAACAGTTTGCTGTAAAGCTGGGAGTGGTCGAAATCCCAGCCTGTGCAGGTGACGGTATAGCCGCGACTCGTCGAGGCGGTATTGCTCAACATCGAGATGTTGATGTCGCCGCAACGACTGTAAAACCCTTCGCGCACCCCGGCGTAAACCTCGACGCAGAAGTCGCCACCGTAACGGAACTTTGTCCACATGGCACCGAAACTGTCGGCGGCCTGGCCATTCATATGTGACCAGGTCGGATTACACTGGAACCGATTGGTTACTTGCCAGTTACCGCCATTGACCAGCCAGTCGCTGGGGGCGCGGTTGAACATGTAGTCGTTCACCTGGTAGCGGTAGACTCGGCTGTCGGAGAGGTCCCTGTTGGCGAAGCCTTCCAGGCGCATGCGTCTGCCCTTCAGCGGCCGGTCGAGCTGGGCGCGGCAGACGATCTTGCTGTTGTATGTGACCCATGCCGTATAGCCTTCGTAGTGCATCGTGATGAGTGGCGGCATCTCTTCCTTGCGTTTCTGCGGCATCAGTGGAACTGCATCGATCTTGCCGGCGGCCAGTTCGATGTCGATCAGTTCGCGGTCGCCCGGGCGGGTCAGCCGGATATTGCCGCCCTTCAGTTCCAGTACCAAGGGCCCGATTTCTCGATCTTCCAGAATCCCCATGAATAATTTGCCGGCTTCGACGATCGGCAAGGTTACCTCGAAGCGGCCGAAGAAATCGCTTTTGTGCCAGGCCGTATCGGCGTTCGGATCGATAATCCAGTCGCCTTCCGGCGACGACCAGTGGCGCATATAGGGGTCGGCCGCGAAACGGCGGTTCTTCTCAAAGTGGTTGCGATACAACTGCCGCTCGAAGACGTACTGCATGCCGGAGACGGAGGTTCGCGTGTTTTTTCCGACAAATACCCCGGAAGCACCATCGAGGCGGCGGTCATGTTGGTGGACCAGCACGAGGTCGCCGTCGCGGTAAAAGCGTACTTCACGCCCGTCGCTGGCGTCGACCATAAGGTTGACGATCGGTGGCTTGCCTTTTTGGTTGACGGGTTTCAGTGGTTTCTGCCAGGTTTGCAGCGGCTTGCCAATGTCGTCAAGTACTTCGTAGACCCCGAAGGTTTCGGCGTTTGCAGCCTGCTCATAGGTGAACCGATAGTGTGGGGCGTCGCTGCCGGTGTAGCCGGCCAGTAACCCGATGCTGCCGCCGTCCATGATCGACTTGAAGCTGGCACTGAATACATGCGGCCGGTCGGCGGTTCCACCTAGCACCAGCCACTGGGGATTGCGTGAAATGGCCGGAAAAAGTTCACCCGGGCCTTCGATATTTTTGCGACGTTTCGGGAAAAAATCGCCATGCTCAAGAACGGTATAAAAGCGAATTTCCCGGGGGTTGCGCAGATCGAGTTCGCCGAGGCTATGCACCTCGAAGTCGTCGAATCGCACTTCGGAGGGGGCGTTGGCAAACAGCCCATAGCGTCCGCCCGCTGGCAGGATGTGGGGCAGGTCAATGACCTTGACTCGGTCCAGGTAGCAAACAATGCGATCCTGCCGGGCTTCGACTGTCGGCATGACCCATTGGTTGGGCGTGAGGTCCATGGCGACGGAGTATAGCGGGCGGCGCTCGTCGCTGCCGCCTTGCCGGCGCCAGAGCGTGAGAATTGTCTCGTCGCTGCCGCTGTTGGGTGTCACCATTGTGAAAGCGTAGTATTCGTCCGGTCCCTGATAGTGGAAGACCAGTCCGCTTTCGGTCCCTGGCACGAATTCGATAGCGGCACTGACCGCGTAGTCGTCGTGGAAGTCTTCGCCGTCGATTACCACAGCGTTGGTGCCTTTGCCGGCGAGGCTGTAGAAGTTGGCGCTGAGTTTCTCCTGTGGCGGATAGTTTTCGGCGCGCTTGTCATCACCTGCGGCCAGTACCCGGTCACGGACGGAGCGTAATGCCCAGTCGCCGGATATTCGACTGAACGGTCCGAGATTAGTGCCTTTTGTCCGGCGGTAGTGGGCAATGCAGGATTGGTCGTCGGCTGACAACGAACTGATTTTCGGCGTGATCTTCCCGGCGGTCCCGATGCCCTCGAGCATGGCGTTGTCCCCTTGTATCCCGGTGAGTTCCCCGATGAATTTGCCGGTATCGATGATGTCCCATTCGCGGATGAGGGCGTTCATGAAATCGGCCTGGACTTCGACGCGGCCGGTTTTCTGAAAATAAGGCTCCGTTTTGTCCGTTGGCAGTTGACTGGTCGGCAGCAATACGGTGAACGGTGGGGGTAGCACAACGGGGAGCAATGCGATGCGGCGGTTGTCGACATAGATGCTCCAGTACGCCGGTCGCACCTTCAGGAGGACGTCGACGTCGCGCTCGTCCGTCGGCATGCCGGCGATGTCGAACTGTGCAGTATTGGCCTTGTCGTGATCTTCAGTCTGGAAAACTGCTGTGGGAGCTTCTCGACGCAATTGGATTTCGACTGCTGTGCCTTGGTCGCCGTCGAACTGCAGTGTGAGACCGTCATTGCTCAGCCATCTGGCCGTGAAGTTGAGATTGCCCGGGGCGCGGCGTATGCGGTCAACTTCTGTCAGGTCATCGGCTGCCGAGACAGAGGCGCTCACCAGTGCGATCAGCAGCAGGCAGAATGAGGACGTTTTGCAGCGCGGTTTTGTCATTGCGTCAAGTCCGGGCGGGCTTCAGTCCGGAACCGTTTTGATTGCCGGGTGTGGGGTTTGGTTCCATGGCGTCAGGCACTGGGGAGCTGCGCCGGACACCATCATTATGCTGGATTATGCGCACAGTTGCGTCGCGAAATTCAGTCCAGGACTTCGGCACAGACTTCGGCCAGAACCTCCAGTCCCTCCTCGAGCGCCGACTGGGGCGTTGTCAGTGGTGGGCTGATTTTGATGCATTCGCCGCTGATGCCGACTGGTGCGAACATCAGCAGGCCTTTGTGAAAGCAGCTTTCATTGATCAGGAAAGCAGTGTCCGGATCAGGCGTTCTCGTGCCGGGCTTGACTATCTGAATGCCGCCGACCAGGCCGCGGGCCCGGACGCAACCGAGCCGTTGCGGGCAGGTTTGCTGGATTTCGTTGAGCCCGGTGGCCAGTACCTGGCCCAGAGTGGCGGCATTCTGTACCAGGTTCTGCTTGTCGATTACTTCGAGGTTGGCGATCGCACTGGCGACTGCTACCGGGCTTGCTGAATGCGTTGATGTCATCGAGCCGGGGCTATACAAATTCATCACATCGCCGCGGCCAATAACCGCAGCCAAGGGCAGGGCGCCGGAAATGCCTTTGCCGCAGGCAATGAGGTCCGGCGCGAGGCCATAATGTTCGATTCCCCAATATGTGCCTGTGCGCCCGAAGCCCGCCTGGACTTCGTCGAAAATCAACAGGGCACCGCAATCGTCGCACCATTTTCTGAGCTGCTGCGCGTACTCGGTCGGCATGAAGTCGGGTCCAACGCCCTGATAGGTTTCGGACATGACGCCGGCGACCTCCGTGGGGTTGATGCCGGCGTCTGCCAGGGTCGACTCGAACAGGCTGAAATCGGTATTTTCATTCTTGAAGCCATCAGGAAACGGCACCTGCACAAAGGTTGGGTCGAGGTTGCCGATCCAGGTCTTGCCGCCGGCCATGCCTCCTGCTGTCTGAGCGCCCATTGTACGGCCATGGAAGGTGTTGACGAAGGTGATGAAAACGTTTTTCTGTGGCCCGGCCTGTTCACGGCCCCAGGTTTTTGCCAGCTTGATGCAATTTTCCGTTGCTTCGGAGCCGGTGGAGAGGAGGAAGACCTTGTCGAGGTCGGCAGGTGCACGTTCCGCCAGCATTTTCGTCAAACGGGCGCGGCCTTCATGAGGAAAACAGTAGGTCGCCAGCAGGGGTTTTTCGATGATTCGCTGGATGGCCCTGACCATCTCCGGGTGTCCATGACCGCTGTTTGTGATCAGTACGCCGGAAGACCAGTCGAGCCAGGTGTTTCCCCAGGCGTCGTGTACCTGGAAGTCGCTGGCGCTGTCCCAGACAACCGGGGGTTGCCCCTGCATGGAAACGGGCTCGTATCTCGCCAGCTCCTCGAAGATCGGCAAGGACTCCGGCACCGGCAGCGGTGTCCGGATCTTCCGGTATTGCGTGTCGACTGCGGGTACGTCCACTGGTGTCATCGAATATTTTCCGCCTGCCATTAGTACTCCCTGAATCTGCAAGTTTCGGCACGTAGAGAAAAATGTACTATACTATGGTTCGCTACTTTGGCTTCCCCTTTACAGCAGGTTGAAAGAGTGGATGGATATCTGGATTCCATGTCAGTTTGCCAGGTTCGCGCTGTTCGGCCTGGCCGGAAGCGGGCTGTTGAACCGCTGCTGCGGCGATGATGAATCGCAGTACTTCCTGCGCAATCGCGAACTTCACGGTCTTGAGCTGCGCTAAGACCAGATCGAGTCATTCATAACTGAATTCGCTGCATGTCCGAGCACCGGATAAACAACAGAACTGCTGCCAGGATTCTGCTGGCTGCCTGCGCAACGATAATTGCTCTCGTTGCTGCGGAGTTCGTACTGGATTGGTGGCTGACTTCCGTGGCATCGCCGCGGTTGCTGCAGAAGTACGGGTCGGTCATGCAGATCCGCAATGCCGCTGCCCTGCGTTTCGCGGCGCATCCGTATCTGCCTTTCATTCCGGCGCCAAATTACGCCAAGGGACCGAACCGCCACAACACCCTCGGTTTTCGCGGCGACGAGGTTGCTGTGCCGAAGCCCGTTGGGGGCTATCGTATCGTCCTGCTTGGCGGTTCGACAACCTATTCGACGGGCGTCGACGACTATGTCAGGTCCTATCCGGTTGTTCTTCAGCAGCGCCTGCGTGCGGCCGGTCATAGACAGGTCGAGGTGGTCAATGCCGGGTGCTCGATGTATTCGTCCTGGGAAAGCCTGATCAATTTCCAGTTTCGTGTGCTTGATCTGGAACCGGATCTGGTAATTGTGTATCATGGGATCAATGACGTGCATCCTCGATTTGTGCATCCGGCATCAGCGTATACCGGCGACAACTGCGGCAGCCGGATGGCATTCATCGACCGACCGCAGAGTGCCTGGGACTGTTTGGCGCTCTTGCGAGTCGTGCGAACCGTATGCGGGCAACGCCGAGGCAACGCCGGTATGGGCGTGTTTCAAACGTATCACGGTGTTAAAACAAACCATGCCGATCAGTTCGAGTTGCAAAAGAAACGAGGCACATATCCCGCCGGCATCTTTGAGTCCGTGCCCGGGGGCCGTATGCTGGCCAGCAACCCACCCGTTTTCTTTGAACGCAATCTCCGCAACATCGCCGGTATCTGCCAGGTCCAGAATGTTGATTGCATGATAATGACGTTTGCCGTATCGTCGCAGTTTACAGAAGAGCCACGAGTGACCAGCGAGGAATACACCAGTGCCTATGCCGAGCAGAACGCAATTGTCCGAACGCTCGCCGACGAATGCCGGATTCCTTGTCTCGATTTCGCTGTGGCCATGCCGCACGATCGGGAGTATTGGGAGGATGGCCGTCATGTCAATGAAGCTGGTGCAGTTGTTAAAGCCGAACTCGTTGCCAACTTCGTGACGGCAAATTTTTTGCAACCGGTTGCGGAGGAGACCCCGTGAAGAATCGAATTCGGCAGATCTACCTGACAGTCACGGTTTTTAACATCCTGCTGTTTGCGGCGATCTATGTGAGATGTCCAGAGATCCTGATCGAAGAGGATATGCTGCTGGAGAATTTGACTGCCAGCACCTTTGCCATGGCCGCAGTCATCGGTCTGATCATGGCGATATTCCATTGGCGCGGTAACGGACGGTATGCGTGGCTTACGTTGCTCGTGCCATTTCTCGCGGGGCTGGCGGCACTGGACGAAATCAGTTTTGGCAAGCGCGAGTATCTTTTAACTGTTCCATCCCTGAAGGTGTACGGATTCAAGATCGACGGGGTCCACGACCTGGTGTTGCTGACCTGGTCGATTCTCGAGACCGACAAGCCGTTGTATCTGACCGTTTATGGCATTGCCCTGCTGGTTGCCGTGGCGGTTGCCTGGATACTCTGGCGGCGGCTTGGCATAGGTTCGCCGAAGTCGCGCCTGCGTGAGCTTGATCCTCGAACATGGGTCAGGTTTTTGCTGATTTCAGGCTGCCTTGTGTGCGTGGCGCTGTTGCTCGACCTGGACCTTGTCGAGGTGCGCGTTCTTATTTTTGTCGAGGAACTTCTGGAGTTCAACGCGGCAGTAGCCCTGATTTTTGCCGCCCGCACAATCGGTATTGGTGCAGAGTCGTTGCCGGTTGCGGCAGGAGAAGCTCCCTCATAGCGGTGCCGGAAACCCGGCAGTTCATGCCGCAAGGGCAAATTCCAGATAGGCATTGGATTGCTGATTCCCGGCGCCGTTCACCCGCTATACTTCCGTCACGTGCCCGGCCATGATATCCTTTGCCGACACGACCGTGGCAAACGGTACGTCGATCGGCAGTGTTGTGCGGCGGCGTCTGGCGATGATGACTTTGACCTGAATGCCGGCGGCGTGCATGTTCTGAACCAGTGCGTGGCGCCGGGCGTCCCAATCCAGCAGGACGATGATCACTGTACCGATCTCCGCTAGTTCGGCGATGTCATCCTCTGACAGTTCGGGGGAACGGGCATCCGTCACTTCGTCGAGACAGGCAAGCACTTCGAGAATATTCCAGAGGTGCCCGCGGCCACTTTGTTGCAGGCGAAAATCCTCATAGCCGGGGACCAGCAGGTCGATAGTGAAATTGTCTTCGTGCAGATGATCGGCGACCGCCGCCGTCAGCGACATGGCCGCCTCAAACTGGATGTTGATGCGGCGCGTCAGTTTATACCACTGGGCCAGCGGTGGCATATAGACGTCAACGATCAGCGTGATCCGATCCATGGTTTCCTCAAGAAACTCCTTGACGATTGGTTGGCCCAGTCGAGCCCATGACGGGGCGTGGATGTGCCTGGGATTGTCGCCATGACGATATTCGCGACATCCGGAAAACGCCATGGAGTGACCAGCGTACTTGCCGGTGGATACGCCTCGACGCTGGACTCGATCGCTGTTTGGCATCTCAATCTGGGACAATCTCGTGTACTCAGGATACACCAGGAGCGGATGGGACGGCAGCCCGTGGGAACCCCAGCGCCAAAGCCCGAATGGAAAGGCCGAGTCGGCCGTCGGCAAAGGTAACAGATGGCTGCCGCGTTGCTTCGCAACGATCTCGCGGGTCAATTGTACTTCCTCACCCGGCATCAGATGATCGACGTAGGGAATGGCTGCATCAACCGGACGCAGGAATGCCGGCAGCGGTACCGAGTCGATGTATAGATTCCACGCCGGCAGCCGCCCGATGTTACGAACTGTGTAGTTGATGAGGACCGGTGCGTGGCAATCGGAGGACTCCTGGAACGCGCGTGTAATTGCCACGCGCGGGCGCAGCAGCCAGCCGATGACGAAATCGACGATGAAGAGGCAGGCTAGTGTGAACGACAGGAAGTACACCGGGGTCAGCAATGTCGTTAGCCCGACGACAAAAAACGGCCCCGTGATCAGGATCAGCATACGCCCGGACACCGTTAAGTGCTTGACCGTGAACGCGTGCAGCCACTGGCCGATTAACAGGTTCGGTGAACGATAGCCACTCATGCGGCGGCCGGGATAGTTGAATAGAGCGGGCCCGTCGTAAAAACGCTTTTTGGCTTTGTGAATGAATCCGATCATGCCGTTGGATTGTCGGAGTTCTTCAAGTCCAACACAAATGCGATGACGAGTGTTCCGCCAGTGAGGATTGTGAGTTTTACGGGGTCACCGGTCAACAGGCTGCAAGCCCAGGCGGGTGATGAACGCCAGCAATATCAGGATTGCTGCCACACCCGCTGCGGTTCCAGGACGGCTCCGGGGATATGTGATCCTGTCGTGCGGCTAGCCACGGACTATAATCATACGGGGGCGCGTTTTTTTGTCTTTGTCGCCTGCGTGGCGCGGCCCCAGGCCCAGTCGCGGATGACCTTGATCTGCTCGCGCATGGTTTCCGAAAGCGGGACAATGCTGCGCGTATGCCGGTATATATCCTTGTTGTTGAATTTTCGGCCGCCATCCTGGTTCGCGGCGATGCGGGCGGCAATGACGGCCTGTTCAACTTCGGCGCCATTCCAGCCCTCGGTCGTCATGACCAGATAGTCGAGGTCGAACTCTTTCGGATCACCGCCCTGGTTGCCAATGTGGATTTCGATGATCTTTTTGCGTTCATCGTCGTCCGGCAGGTCGCAGAAGAATACCTGGTCGAAACGACCCTTGCGAATAACCTCCGCCGGCAGATGCTGAATCTGGTTTGCCGTTGCGGCGACGAATACCAGGGGCGGTTTCTCCTGCATCCAGGTAAGGAATGCGGAAAATACGTGGTTGCCGGCGTTGCCGGATTGTGCCATGCTCAGGCTGTTCTCGATCTCGTCGATCCACATGATCGCGGGTGCCACCGACTCGATGGTGCGGAGTGCCCGGTCGAAGGTGGCTTCGGGCGTGCCGTAGACGCCCGAGTTGACCATGTTCATGTCGAGCCTGAACAACGGCAGCTTCCAGAAAGTCGAGACAATTTTTGCACATAGGCTCTTGCCGCAGCCGGAGACACCCATGATCAGGATACCCTTGGGGATCGGCAGGCCCGCGTCGACGGCTTCCTGGGTGAATGACGATTCGCGTTTGATGATCCAGTCTTTAAGGTTTTCCATGCCGCCCATTTGCTCAAGGCCCAGTTTCTGCGGAACGAATTCCAGAAAGCCGGCTTTTTTCACGAGGATCTTTTTCTCCTGGAATATTTCATCAAAGATCGATTCTTCATCGAGCTTGTTGCCCAACAGAATCCGGTGTGCCAGGTGCGTGACTTCGTTGAGCGTCAGGCCGCGCAGCGCCATCCCCACTTCGCTGTGCAGCGTGTCCGGGATCTGGCGGTCGGGATAGGTCTTTTGGATTCGCAAAAACTGGGTGAGGAGCTCCTCCGGCATTGGCAGGCCGATATCGACGAGGGTGACCTCTTTCTCGATAGACCGCGGAATCGTCGCATCCGGCGAGACCAGGACGATGGTGGTTTGGCCGCTGCCGGTCAATTCGTAATAGGCGTCACGCAGCGCCCGCACGACTTCGAGCTGATCCATGAAGTCGGGCATGTCCTTCATGACGTAGAAGCCGGGGTGCGGTTTTTTGGTAATCGTCTGGATCGCGGTTACCGGGTCTTTGGTGTTGCTGTTGCCAGGCGAGGGGAGAATGCCGGATGTGCATGACCAAGTGGACACCTGCGCGTTTTCGTAACAGTCAGGGGCAATGGCGCGAAGGGTCTCCTCGACGCGGTTTTCTTCCGGCGTCTGTAGGAAGACCAATGGATTTCGGCCATTCACTGCATTCTGGATCTGCTCGGCAAATTTGCTCATGGTTTGGTCCAGTTGCTTGGGTGTTTCACAGAAAGACTGCAATCGTTTGGGTCGGCAGCGACGGAACGCTATATTGCTGTCGGGGTTACGATAACAGTACCTTGTGAGGTATAGGGCCAGTTCGGCATGATGTCAAGTCAAAGAAAAGATCTCCTGGCTTCCAGTCAAGCGGTGGTTCCGGTGGAAGTAGTGGAAGCCACGGTGGCTGCCTACCTCGCCGGCTACTTCCCGATGTCCGAGGATGGTGAACTCGATTACTTTACCTGCGATCCGCGGTCATTGTATTTTTTTGACTCTTTCCACGTGTCCACGAAGCTGCGTCGCTTGTACCGCAAACACACCTTCGATTTGAAGATTGACAACGCCTTTGAGTCTGTGGTGCGCGCCTGTCGGGCCGGGCGCCCAGAATGGATTAGCGAGTTTCAGGTACAGCTCTACGTCGAATTGTTTCATCGCGGATGTGCGCATTCGATCGAGGCTTGGGAGGACGGTGAACTGGCCGGCGGCATATTTGGAACACATTTTGGCGCTGCG
Source organism: uncultured Lentisphaerales bacterium (assembly GCA_964460215.1). Taxonomy (GTDB): domain Bacteria; phylum Verrucomicrobiota; class Lentisphaeria; order JABSQK01; family CAJWLW01; genus CAJWLW01. The sequence goes on along the minus strand of CAYWQM010000013.1, from coordinate 43,900 downwards.
TTTCTGGCCGAATCGATGTTTTATCACGTCACCCACGCGTCGAACGTCTGTCTGATTTATCTCATGGAGCGGTTGGAGGCCGGCGGTTTTCACTTCTGCGACATTCAGTATGCCAATGAACACACAGCCCGCTTCAACCCCGTCGATATAGAACTGCCCGAGTTCCAGAGAATATACCAGCGGGCGATCAGCAGCGAAGCGGCTCTGGTACCGTGATCCGGCTATCTGCGCTTCTGCGGCTCCAGCGCTACGGTGAACTGATTTGACGCAGAGCCTCATAGGCGATGACGGCGACGCTGCTGGCCAGATTGTGGCTGCGGGCATGCTGGCCGGGCATTGGCAGTATATAAAGCTGGTCCTCATATTCGTCGTATAGGCGCGCTGGCAGACCGCTGGTTTCGTTGCCGAACACCAGATAATCACCCTCGGCGAATTCAAATTCCCAATAAGGTCGCGCCCCCTTCGTACTTGCGAAAAAAAGCCGCTGCGGCTGCTCACCCGCGACGAATTCGTCCCAGCTGGCGTGCTGCTGCCAGTCGAGGTGTTGCCAGTAATCCAGCCCGGCGCGCCGGCGGTGCGCTTCATCGAGCTTGAATCCTAACGGTTCGACCAGATGCAGACGGGCGTCAAGACACACGCACATGCGCCCGATCGATCCCGTGTTCTGCGGGATTTCCGGAGCCACTAGGACAATATTCAGTTTCACAGGTTCCATTGCAGCGCTAACTTCCCTTGGCTTTTCTCCCTGTGGCGCGGCAAATGTTCGCGCTCCCAGACGACTACAATATAACAATGCCAGTGCAGAACATGACACAACCCGAGCCGCAATCTGCTCAGTTTGCAATCAGTGATCGTTCACGGCAGTTTCGCCAGTTGTTCTTTCCTTCGGCATCGGAGGAGGATTGGTGCGATTGGCGCTGGCAACTGCGACATCGTTTGCGCGAGGAAGATGACCTGGCGAAGGTTTTCGAATTGTCGCCGGACGAGCACCAGGCGCTGACCCAGCCGGGGCGTGCGTTTCCGGTCAGCATCACGCCCTATTATGCGAGCCTGCTCGACCGCGCCGACCCGTTGTCGGCCTTGCGTCGCACGATGTTGCCGGTACCGGACGAGTTTGTCGCGTCACACGGCGAGATGTCGGACCCGCTGGCCGAAGACCGGCACTCACCGGTGCCGGGTATCGTTCACCGCTACCCGGACCGGGTGCTTTTCCTGGTCACTGATTTTTGTCCTGTTTACTGCCGTTACTGCACGCGTTCCCGGTTGGTCGGTGGCAACGCCGAGTTCGACATCAATCTCGAACAATGGCAACGCGGTATCGATTACATCGCGGAAACCAAGTCGGTGCGCGATGTCCTGGTGTCCGGCGGTGACCCTCTGATCTACAGTGACGAACGGTTGGACTGGCTGCTGCAGCGCTTGCATGCGATTCCGCATCTTGACATGATTCGCATCGGCACGAAGATCCCACTGGCCATGCCGCAGCGCGTAACTCCGGCCCTGTGCGAGATGCTGCGGCGTTACCATCCGTTGTACGTCAGCCTGCATGCCACGCATCCGGACGAGCTCACACTCGAGTCGATACAGGCCTGTGAGCGCCTGGCGGATGCCGGTATCCCGATCGGCAGCCAGACGGTGCTGTTGAAAGGGGTGAATGACGATCCCGAAATAATTCGCCGACTTATGCACGAACTGCTGAAGATCCGCGTGCGTCCGTATTATCTGCTGCAATGCGATCCGATTACTGGATCCGCCCACTTCCGGACGCGGGTCGACAGTGGTGTCGAGATCATTTCCCAGTTGCGGGGGCACACCAGCGGCTATGCCGTGCCCCACTTTATTGTTGACACGCCGGATGGCGGCGGAAAGTTCTCGTTGGTCCCAGCCCATATCGATGGCCGGGACGGTGATGATCTGCTGATTACCAATTATGAAGGTCGCAACGGTTTCCGTTATCCGGATCCGGTCGGTTGACGAGAGAGATAGTCCTCCGGATGCATCTGTGATGCCTTACGGCCGGAGCGCCGGCGTGAGCCACCGAGCTGGTAGATCACCCTGTCAATTCAATTGCGTTAGTTGAGTCTTCACGACTTCTCTCCTGCAATTTACCTGCCGCTGCGCGTACATTAGACCATGTCCGATACCGACCAGCAATCGTGCCGTGCGGAGCTCGCACCGGTGCTCGGGTTTTACGCGATCCTTTTGATGATCCTGGCGTATCCCTTTATGAGGGGCGAGCTACTGGCGGCTTACGACCTGGCTGAACAGTTTCTGCCGTTCCGCGCATTCTATGCCGCCTGCCTGGAAGAAGGAACCCTCGGTCTGTGGAATCCATGGCTGGGCCGTGGCCACAATCACCTTGGGGAAGGGCAGGGGGGGCTTCTGCATCCGGTCCATATCCTGGCCTACAAATACCTGCCGTTGTGGGCTGGGATCATCCTGGAGTCGCTGGCGTACTATCCGGTGGCGATTCTTGGGATGTATCTGTTTGCACGCCGTTGCCTGCGGTTCCTGCCGCTGCCGGCGCTTCTGGCGGGTGGGCTGTTTGGGTTCTGTACGTTCAGTCTGGCACATTTTCCGCACATTAATATGGTCTGGGTGTACGTGCATTTGCCGTACATGTTACTGGCCGTGCACCGTTGTCTGTGCGACAGACGGCGGATGTCGTATGCCGCCTTGTTAGCGCTGTTGTATGCTTCCGCGCTGTTGCTTGGGCATCCGCAACAGGTGTGGATCAATTCACTGGCCATCGTCATGTACGGCGTCTTCGTGCTGGTCCGTGAGACTGATCGTCGGCGGGTAATCAGGGGTGCCGGTTTCGTTGCAGCGGGTGTGATCTTCGGCGCGGCGCTGGGTGCTCCGCAACTTGTACCGTCCGTGGATTATGTCAGCACCTCACCGCGCGGCGAAATTGTCGGTGAGGCGCGGCAGGTGTACTCGCTGGAGCCGATCAATCTGCTGCCCAACTTGTCGCCGTTTCTGTTCGAGGGCAAAGTCGTCGGGCATTGGCAAGGGCAGGGCGATGAGCGGCGCGTATTCGCGTCGAAGCAGGAAACGCCTGCCTACTTCGGAATTGCTTCCCTGGCTTTGATCGTCATTGCCTTTGTCCTGCATCGTCAGTTACTGCAGACGGCCTGCCGGAAGGAATCGATTGCGGCCGTGGCGTTGCTGGCGGTGACCGTTCTGCTCATGCTCGGCAGGTATGGCGGGCTAAACGCACTGCTTGAGTATATACCGCTGATCTCGCAGTTTCGGGCGCCGGGACGTTACATGTCGATTTTTTGCGCGGCAATTGCGTTGCTGGCGGGATTGGCGCTGCACTGGCTCACGACACGCCCGTCGAAATGCGACCGGGTTGCTTGGATTGCGGTGTTTACAATGCCGCTTCTATCGTCACTGCTGCTTTTATATGCCATACTGACGGGGCCATTACAGATCGACGGGATGGTGGTCGAGTTCAATCGAGTCGCGCTGTTGATTGTCGGCCCGGTGGTTGCGGCACTGACTGCCGCCACGGTGATCGTGTTGAATCGTTGTCCAGACAAGCGTTCAGGCGTCGCCAGGCTTTTCGGCGGGTTGCTGCTGGTTATCTGTGTGTCAGATATTGCGGTCTGCAACTTCCAGATTCCGTTAACCGCTGCACGTACCAGTTTCGATGATTTTCTACAGAAAACCAAGAGCATGCGGTTGGCCGCCGACCAGTCGGATTTCCGGTATGTTGGCAAACTCAACGTTTTGTGGTGGCAGGGCATACGGCAGGCGAGTGGCTATCTGGGCATCCCGCCGCCGGAGCCACTCGATCTATTCGGTGAGCGGGGAACAGGTTTGACGCGTCAGCATTTACAACTGGTGAGCGTCAGGCATGCCGTCGGTTCTCAGACGATCTTTACGATTCCCGAGTATATGCCGCGTCTCCGCCTGGTAAATACGGTCCGGCACAGCGACTCACCGCTAAAGGATCTGGGGGCAGTCGATTTGAAGGACGTGGTGCTTTGCCGGGCTGAGGCAGGCGTGGCATTCACCGGTCCGGCTGTGCTGCGGCAGTCGAGTGGGTCGGTCGATGCGCCCTTTGAACACGTGCGGGTCCTCAATGAAACGGCGGAGGGCCTGGCGTTCTCTGTCGCAACGAGATTCAAAGACCGCATGCTGGTCTTGTCAGACACTTGGACTGCGGACTGGCATGCAACGTTGAACGGTGAACCGGTGCCACTGATTCCCTTGTTCGACGGTGTCCTGCGCGGCGTCTATATCCCCAAGGCAGGCAATCATACTGTCGAGATGTTCTACCGTCCGGCAGCCTTTTATCGTGGCCTGACAATCGCTGGAGGCTCGCTGGCAGCAGGGCTGGCGTTGTTTTTTTTAGGCGTTTTCTGGCGTAAGCGCCAAAGCGGCATGGTTCCTGCGGCACAGGAAGATGCCGGGGAGAAAGAGTGAAGATGGTCGGGATGACTGGATTCGAACCAGCGACCTTTTGACCCCCAGTCAAACGCGCTACCAAACTGCGCTACATCCCGATGAACTGGAGTTGCAGGGACGCTAAAATAGACGCGCCAGTGAAGAAGACAAGGAAGTCAACGCTTTTTGATGTATGAGATCCAACGAAATATACATTTTTACAACCGCGCACCGGTTGTCTAAGGCGGTACTCTTTTTGGGGAAGCATGTGAAAGTCGACGCAGACACAGTATGTTACACATGTAAGGATACGTGTGTGCATGCGCATGATAGAAGACTCGGCACTGATGACAATCCACCGAGGCAGGGATTCGATATGGACTGCGATTTGTGCGGCGACAACGAGGCGACGAATCACATTCAGATGGTCATAGATGGTGATAAGAAGTCATTACATCTGTGTTCGCACTGCGCCAACAAGAAGAAGGTCAACCCGGATATGTTCGAGGGTGTGGCCCTGACGGAGCTTTTGAACAATTTCGCGGACATGACCAAAGCGGCCCCGCCAGAACAACCCGAGATCGTACCACAGCTAAGCTGTCCCACCTGTGAGTTGACCAGCACCGAGTTTCAGAAGTCCGGATTGCTTGGCTGTGCTGACTGTTATGAAGTCTTCAAGCCTTTCCTGCTCGAGGCCTTGCCGTCGCTGCACAAGGGCGTGAGTCATGTCGGCAAGATGATTGAATCTCCAGATGACGGTAGTTTGCCTGTTTTCGCTGTCGAAGCGCCGGTGAACCGCGTCAAGGACCTGCAGGCGGCCCTGCGCCAGGCGATCAGCAACGAGCATTACGAAGAAGCCGCGGCGCTGCGCGATGAAATCAAAAATCTCACGGAAGGCGAACCGTCGGAAGACGGAGCCGCCGACGGGCATCTGCTATGAAAGCGAAAAACCCCATCGACCAACTTGCCGATCAGCCTGTGCAATGGCTCAGTGACGATGGCCCAGATGCTGGCATCACAGTGAGCACACGCATTCGGTTGGCACGTAATCTGGCGGGCATCCCCTTTCCGACGAAGGCGGCTACACGCCATCGCCAGGCGGTGCTGCAGATGGTTCGTGAAGCGGTGGCCGGAGTGCCGTTGATGGATGGATGTATCGATGTCAAGATGTCGTCCCTGGCGGAACTTGACCGCGTGTTCCTGCTCGAGCGTCATCTGATCAGCCGTGAACACTGCAGTACGCGCAAGACTGGTAACAGCGTGTTTGTAGCGCGTGGCGAGAACTGCAGCATCATGGTCAACGAAGAGGATCATCTGCGGTTGCAGGTGATGACGGCCGGCATGCAGTTGGAACAATTGTGGCAACTGGCGGACGATGTTGATTCACTGTTGACCGAACAACTGCAGTACGCCTATTCTGATGACCTCGGTTTTCTGACGGCATGCCCGACCAACGTCGGCACCGGCATCCGTGCCTCAGTGATGCTGCATTTGCCTGGGTTGGTATTTGCCAACCAGATCGAAGCAATTACACAGGCGGTGCACTCGATCGGATTTGTCGTACGCGGATTGTACGGGGAAGGCTCCGACGCGGACGGCAATCTGTTTCAGATCTCAAACCAGTCGACTTTGGGCGAGAGCGAAATTTACATTATCGAGAAGCTCGAAAAGATCATCCGCCAGATCGTTGAGCACGAGCGCAATGCCCGGCAGGTGCTGCTGGAGCGCAAGCCGAAATACCTCTACGATCACATTGGCCGTGCCTACGGCATTTTGCGTCATGCCTATGTCCTCGAATCTTCGGAGGCGCTGCGTCAGTTGTCTGCTTTGCGACTGGGCATTGACCTGAAAATGTTCTCATCGATCGATGCGAACACGATTAACGAGCTGCTGGTGATGATCCAACCGGGGCATCTCCAGAAAATTCACAATCGGACGCTCGATGAAAACGAGCGTGACACCGCCCGCGCCGACATTGTCCGAGGTAGGCTCAATGGCAGTAAGCGCGAAACAACCGACGAACAATCTCATTGAACTGCTGAAGGAGCCGGAAGAGCGGTTCCGAGACCCAGCTATAAACGGAGAAGATCATGTCCAAGGACGAAAACAACGATTTCCCGATGAATAATTTCACACCACGGGCCCAGCAGGTGTTGAGCCTGGCGAAGAAGGAAGCTCGCCGCTTCGGGCATGACTATGTCGGCACCGAACACATTCTGCTCGGCCTGATCAAGCTTGGACAGGGTGTAGCGGTCAGTGTGCTGCAATCTATGAACCTTGATCTCGATACCGTGCGCATGGAAGTGGAAAAACATTCCGGCACCGGCGGCGCCACAATGCAGGAAGGCGACATCCCGTACACGCCGAGAGTCAAGAAAGTTTTGCAGCTTGCAGCCAGTGAAGCACGGTCGCTTAACTACAATTATATCGGCACCGAACACATTCTTTTGGGACTTTTAAAGGAAGGTGAGGGCGTTGCGGCAAAGATCCTGCGTAGTCTTGATGTCGACGCCGATACTGTTCGAACGGAAGTGCTCAGGGCGTTGGATCCCAATTTTATCCCACCGGAAACGAAAGAGGAAAACGAAATGAGTGCAGGTCCTGCAGCCGCCGAAGAAAAAATGCCCGCTCTCAAAGCGTTTGGTCGCGACCTGACTGAACTCGCGGTGGCCGGCAAATTGGATCCCGTGATAGGCCGCGCCCATGAGATCGAACGGGTCATTCAGATCCTTTGTCGCCGTACGAAGAACAACCCCGTGCTGATCGGTGAAGCCGGTGTCGGCAAGACGGCTATTGTCGAAGGCCTGGCACAGGCCATCATCAAGGGGGAGGT
>CAYWQM010000013.1:0-36662 GCA_964460215.1 uncultured Lentisphaerales bacterium | reverse complement strand
AACTGCTGCGTGATAAACTGGTAATTGCACTCGACCTGCCGCTCATGGTGGCTGGTACCAAGTACCGCAGCCAGATCGAGGACCGCATCAAAGCTGTTATGGACGAGATTGTACGCTCGACCCGGGTCATCCTGTTTATCGATGAGCTGCACACCATCGTCGGTGCCGGCGGTGCTGAAGGAGCGCTCGACGCTTCGAACATTCTCAAGCCCGCATTGTCCCGTGGCGAGATCCAGTGCGTGGGTGCCACGACCATGGATGAGTACCGCAAGTTTGTTGAGAAAGACGCTGCTCTCGAGCGTCGCTTCCAGTCTATTGTCGTCAACACGCCGTCGATCGAAGAAGCCATCGAAATCCTGGGCGGTGTCAAGTACAAGTACGAGGAACACCACCACGTTACGTACACCGACCAGGCAGTAGAATCTGCTGTCAAGCTTTCCGACCGTTATATGCCCGGACGTCATCTCCCGGACAAAGCCATCGACATCATGGACGAGGCTGGTTCGCGTGCTCGGATCTCAACCATGAGCCGGCCGCCCGATCTTAAGGATATTGAGAACGACATTGGCGAGATCAAGAAAGACAAGAAGCTGGCGGTGAGCCAGCAGAAATATGAAGAGGCTGCGGCGCTGCGCGACAAGGAAAAAACGCTCAAGGAACTTCTCGAGGAGAGACGCTGCGAGTGGGAGCAGAAGACCAACGAACACGTGGTGGCCATCAAGGAGACGGAGATCACGGAAGTCGTGGCCAAACTCACCGGTATTCCTGTGCAGCGCATGGAAGAGGAAGAGGCTGAGCGGCTCCTGCGCATGGAGGAAAAACTATGTGAAGTGGTTGTCGGCCAGGACATCGCAGTCAATACGGTCTCTCGCGCTTTGCGCCGTTCCCGTGCCGATCTCAAGGATCCGCGGCGGCCAATTGGTTCGTTCATTTTCCTGGGCCCGACGGGTGTTGGCAAGACTTTGCTGGCGAAGTCCCTGGCTGAGTTCATGTTCGGCGATGTCGATGCGCTGATCCAGATCGACATGTCTGAGTACATGGAGAAGTTCAATGTCAGTCGTCTCGTTGGTTCGCCACCGGGTTATGTTGGCCACGGTGAAGGCGGGCAGTTGACCGAGAAAGTGCGACGCCGTCCGTATTCGGTCGTACTGTTCGACGAGATCGAGAAGGCGCACTCGGACGTCACCAACATGTTGCTGCAGATTCTCGAAGAAGGCCAGCTCACCGACAGCCTCGGTGTGCGCGTCGATTTTCGCAATACGATTGTGATCATGACCTCGAACGTCGGTGCCAGCGATTTGCAGAAGCAGTCGCTTGGGTTTACCAGCGAGTCCGCACTCGAAAATAATCACGAGCTGATGAAGGAACGCCTGGAAGCGGAAGCCAAGAAGAAATTCCGTCCGGAGTTCATCAACCGTGTCGATGACATTATCGTCTTCAATCAGTTGCAGAACAACGATCTGATGTCGATCATCGAACTGGAGGTCAAAAAGATTCGCCAGCGCCTGGAGCAGCACGGCATTCGTTTGATCTACGGCGACAAGGTTCGTGAGTTCCTGATCGAGGTTGGCTACAAGGCCGAATATGGGGCACGGCCCTTGCGTCGTGTCGTTGAGCGCTATATCGAGGATCCGCTGGCGGAAGAGATTCTGCGGCAGAATATCAAGAAAGGCTCAGTTGTACGCCTTGAACCCGACAGTAAAAAACTGCTGTTTTTTCCAGAAACTCCGGACGCGCCGAATGTCAGCGAAGTCCTGGACGACAAGGTTACTGAGCACGAAGTCGACTGACTTTTGACAGTGGCGCCGACCCGGGATGGTTTGCCGGTGCCATTTGACTGTATGCACTTGGGAGTGTATCTTAAGTCTTGTATCAACCGATCGAACAGAACCGGTTTTTCGGTGAAGCCTCGTGTTCCCAGAGGTGACGTCACCGATAGACAGAGGCCGGACAGAGGCGAATGCGTCAAAGCACCTCAACAGACGTAGCGGAAGAACGCTCACGGACTGATCGTCGTACCGATTATTACGACGACTGGGACGTTATTCAGAAGTATCTGTGCCAGATGGGGACTTTGCCCCGCCTGTCGCATGAGGAAGAAGTCTTCTATACCAACGCGTATTACCAGGAACGCCTGGAGCTCGATGGGCTCCTGTGCCATTTTCCTGTTGTCCTGCAGAAAAATGTCAGCGAGTGCAGGAGTAGCGAAATTTTTGAAGTGATTGGTGAGGGGGATTCCGAGGAATATGACACGCTCGACGGCAAGAAAAAGCGTATCCTGCATCTGATTGATGCCCTTGAGAAGACCGCAGAGCACCTTTACGTCATCCGCAAGCAGGTGAGCGAAAAATCGCAGGGCAAGCGGAACCTCATGTACCAGTCACTGGAGCGACTTATTCAGCGCTTCCACTTCCATGGCAAGCTGTATCAGGATTGTATCATCGAGCTCAACTGCTACGTCGATGCAGTCAATGGCAAGAACCATGACGTGGACACCGATGAGCTTGTCGATATCATCTCGATGCCGATCAAAAGATTCATGAAGGTCATGCCGCGTGTCAGCCATTGCGCCCGCCAAATGGAAAGCGCCCGTAACGCGCTGGTCGAGGCGAATCTCCGGCTGGTTATCAGCGTTGCAAAGAAATACCTTAACTGTGGACTGCCATTGCTTGACCTGATCCAGGAAGGCAATATCGGCTTGATGAAGGCGATTGACCGTTTTGCACCGCAGCGCTTCTATCGCTTCAGCTCCTTTGCCTTCTTGTGGATTCGCCTGGCCATTTCTCACGCCTTGTCGATTGATTCGCTGTCTATTCGGATCCCTGTCAATATGGCTAATGCCTTGCATCGTATCCGCAAGACTGAGCGCTTGCTGTTGCAGAAGTTGGGCCGGGAGCCGTCGGCTGAGGAGATAGGTGAGTGTATTGATATCTCCGTTGAGCGCGTTCGTGCTCTCCGTAAGATGGAACGCCAGACGATTTCGCTGCAGACCGATCTCGGATATGAAGACGATTTCCACGTTTTCGATATTATCTTCGATCGTTCGTCGAAGTCGCCCTCGGAAGAAGCATCCGACAATCTCCTGTCGGAGACGATTTCAGATGTCCTGGAGACGCTGAATGAGCGTGAGCGTAATATTATTACTCACCGGTTTGGCTTGCATAATTCTCCGATCCTTACCCTCGAGCAACTCAGCACCCAGTTCGATGTCACGCACGAGCGTATTCGGCAGATTGAAAGGATCGCGCTCAATAAACTGCGCCATCCGAGTCGCCGCCGGTTTTTCGACGACTACCTCTAATGCCGAACGGTACTGATTCGCGTCTTGTGTCACGGTGTATTGCCTGCCCGTGAAACGGTAGCAATAAACCGTGCCAGGAATCCAAGCTTTTGGTCTGTTTATTTTGTTTGTTTCGTTCCATAAGATTGCCTGTAAAGGCGGTTTCTTTGTTGTATATTGATTTGAGCCAACAACTGACGGACTCCTGTGCCCGTCTATTTATATTTTAGTTTTACGCATTGGGCAGCCAAGAAAGTTTTATCAACATCAACCTTTGTACCTTCCTGCCATGCCGGACGTCACCATCTACCACAATCCACGCTGCAGCAAGAGCCGCGAGGCCCTCGAGCTTCTGCAGAGCAAAGGCATTGAACCCAAGATTGTCGAGTACTTGTGGGTTACGCCCGATGCCGATGGACTGCATACACTGCTGGCACAGCTCGGCATGGAACCGAATGAGCTCATTCGCCGTAAGGAAAGCGTGCTAGCGGAGCAAGGCATTGATGTCGATGCGCTCGACGATGATGCCCTCGTCGACCTGATGGTCGAGCACCCGATCCTGATTGAGCGCCCGATCGTTGTTTGTAACGGCCTTGCCTGTCTCGGTCGGCCGCCGGAGCGGATCACCGAAATTCTCTGATCGCAAACCCGCACCATTGATCTTCCATGCACGGATTCCTTCGCCTTGCCGCTGCTGTCCCGGATGTGCGGGTTGCCGACGTTAATCACAACGTCGAGCAGATCATTGCACTTGCGCGTATGGCGGCGGACGAGGACGTGGCGCTGGCGGTTTTCCCAGAATTGTCGGTGACCGGCTATACCTGTGCCGATCTGTTTTTTCAGAGTCGCCTCACTGACGCTGCCCTCGAGGGGCTTGGCCGTATCGCGCAGGAAACTAAATCCTGTGACACGATTATCGTGGTCGGTGCGCCGCTGTATCATGGCAACCGGCTCTACAACTGTGGCATCGTGATGCAGTCCGGTCTGGTTCGGGGCATCGTACCCAAGAGTTTTCTGCCGAACTACAAGGAATTCTACGAGAAACGCTGGTTCACGGCGGGTGCCGATGTTTTCGACGAATGGATCACACTCAACGGCGAAGAGATTCCGTTCGGTGTCGACCTGGTCTTTGCCGGCGAGCATAATCTGGTTTTGGGTGTCGAGGTTTGCGAGGACCTGTGGAACGTTGTACCGCCGAGCTCACGTCTCGCCCAGGCCGGTGCCACAGTGATTGCCAACCTTTCGGCCAGCAACGAGCTTGTCGGGAAGGCTGACTACCGGCGCGATCTGGTTCGCGGTCAGAGCGCTCGCTGTGTTGCGGCCTACGTATACAGCGGTGCCGGCCCGCGTGAATCCACCACCGATGTTGTTTTCGGCGGCCACGGGCTGATCGCCGAAAACGGTATCGTGCTGGCCGAAACCGTCAGGTTCGCAGACAGCCATCAATTGCTGTGCGGCGATGTCGATTGCGAGCGCCTGCGCGCGATGCGTGTTTCGGAAACGGTAATGCCGGACAATGACACGCTCGAGGTCCGGAGCATTGAACTCTCTTCGCTGACTGTTCCTTCGGTATTGCGCCGCGAGGTGACTTCGCTGCCATTTGTCCCGTCGGAACCGTCCATACGCGACGAGCGCTGCAATGAAATCTTCAGCATCCAGTCCTGCGGTCTTGCCAAACGTCTCGAACACACCCACGCGCACAGCGTTGTCATCGGTGTGTCCGGCGGTCTCGATTCGACGCTGGCGTTGTTGGTTGCCCGTGCCGCGTTTGAACGTCTGGGGCATGACCTTGACCGTATCATCGCTGTCACCATGCCTGGGTTCGGGACGTCGAAGCGCACCTTTACGAATGCGGTGTCTCTGAGTCGGGCGATCGGTGCGGAAGTGCGGGAGATTGATATTGTCCCGGCCTGCCGCCAGCATTTCGCGGATATTGGTCATGATCCGGAGCAGCACGATGTCACCTATGAGAACGTGCAGGCCCGTGAGCGCATGCAATTGCTCATGGATATCGCCAACCGCGAGCGCGGCTTGGTTGTCGGCACTGGCGACCTCTCTGAGCTCGCACTCGGCTGGTGCACCTACAACGGCGATCACATGTCCATGTATGCGGTCAACAGCGGGGTCCCGAAAACGTTGATCCAATATCTCGTTCGCTGGGTAGCCGACCAAAGCAGTGCCGAGGTGCGCGACGTGCTGCTCGACATCCTCGACACCCCGATCACACCTGAACTGCTGCCGGCCCACGAGGATGGTGAAATTTCGCAGAAGACGGAAGAGGTGATCGGCCCCTATGAGCTGCATGACTTTTTTCTCTACCATACGGTCAAGTACGGTGCGCGCCCGCGAAAAATCGGTTTCCTGGCGGAGCATGCTTTCGACGGCAAATACACCCCGAAAGAGATCAAGTGCTGGCTCGATGTGTTCGTCAAGCGTTTTTTCTCGCAGCAGTTCAAACGCAGCTGCATTCCGGACGGTCCGAAAGTTGGTACCATCTCCCTGTCGCCTCGTGGCGACTGGCGGATGCCGTCCGATGCGGTCGACGATCTCTGGCGCGAGGATCTCTGAAGCGACACTGCAGCATAGCATTGCTTCCGCTTGCCTTGTTTGCCTGCTTGCCGTCACTCCGTGCGGGGTTGTCCAGGATCTTGCCGGTCGGCTATCAGAGCATCCATAAAATCAAGATCGCGATCGGCAGCAGTACCATCCCGAGGCAACCTTTTCCTGCACCCGCCCGTGTCTGCCGCATGTCCTGCAGTGCTTGACTCACGCCTGCGACAATCGCCTTGGCGGTGTCCGGCGGGAGGTCGGCATCCAGCAGTGTCTGATGTACCTGGTCCGGGCCCAGGTTTTTTTCGAATATCGCGTCGAGTGCCAATCGCACCGCTGCAATCAGCGCGTCCGCCTGTGCCTCGTCAAAGCCTCCCTGCATCATCGACTGGCGCATGTCACTCAGGTCCTGTTGCGCGACGAGCAGGTAAACGATTGCTGCTATCGTCTCGACCAGTGTTTCCGATGCTTCGTTACCCAGATCCTCCAGGACACTGGTGGCCGGCACCATATCCTCCATCGGAATCTGGGCATGCTCGAACTGCATCAGGATATTGAAATCCCTGCCGATGTCGAGTTCCGGCAGGTACGTGGCGCTGCCGAGGCGCGCGGCGCGGCTCTCGAGAATCGCCAGCAGACGGTCGTAGGGCAGGGTCAGCTTATCCTTGTAGTCGACCACTACGTAGTCGACCTTGCCGATAATTGTTGGCAGCAGCGTCCAGCTGGCAACACGGATGCGCTCCTCCACCATCAGTACATCAGCGTGATAGGCGCTGGCGTATTTCCCGACGCGCAGTGCCAGCTGTTCTTCGAATACCGGCATGTTCTCATAGGTGCAACCGTCGAAATCCCCCGTCTTGCAGTCGAGGGTGAAATAATCGAACGGCAATGGCATTTCATCGGTGCCCTCGGATTCTAGTAGGGCGGTTACCCTGGTGACCGTCTCGACGAAATCCGTAATCGCGTCTTCAATCGCCTGTTCCTCGGTCAGATTCGCCTCGGTGTATTGCTCGCCGTTCTCATGCACCAGGTGCCCGCCGCCTCGCGCCAGTGCCTCGCGTGCAAGGGCGAAGCCCGTCTGCCAGTCCCGCCGGCTGGCCAGGGCGATGAAGCGCAGGTCGACACTGTCGTCAGCACCGCGGAAAATGCTTACGCCTCGTGTTGAGCCCGGGCTCCAGATCTTTGCTGTCACGCCGCCGCCGTATTCGCTGAAGTGTGGATTGCTGTACGGCTCGATTTTTTCCTGGGCCAGTACGTCGTCGATCACTTGATTCCAGTTCGATTCCGACAGCGAAAATTCTTCAAATCTGAATTTGATGGGCATGATGGACCGGTGATAGTGGTGGGATTGATGCGTCCGTTATGATGCGTCCGCGGTTTGTCCCTGTCAAGACTCAAGTAGTCAGTTTGCAATAGGCTGCACGTTGCTTACTCGGACACCGCGGGGACCATGCTGTCGCTACTTGCCGGTCACCGCCGGGACCTTGACGAAATCTTTGACCCGCATGGCTGGGGTGAAGACGGCGTAAGCGACAGCGACCTCGTCGCTCTTGTTGACGAAAGCATGCGGGACGCCGCGCGGGATGAAGAGGACGTTGCCGATCGTGCAGGCCCGGGGCCTGCCGTCGATAATTATATCGCCGTGACCGGACAGCACGAAAACTGTCAGATCGTGTTCGGCGTGCAGGTGATATGGCTCACGATCACGGACTCGCACGAGATGGTGCGAGGCATTTTTCGTGCCGCCCAGATCGATCTTGTGCATGTTCGCCCCGGCTGGCATCGGATGCTTGCGGAGTTCTTTCGGCCAGTTGTCCAGGTGGATTGGGTCGATCCAGGCACGCTTCGGCGTGGACCGACAACCGCTGATGATGCCGACAGCGAATGTGAGGATCAGGAAGAGGTGGGTGCTGGGCCTGTTCATATCTGTCTCGCAGAGGTGTTGGTGAAGTTCTGGTCCAAGATAGTTGCAGCTATGCAAAGTGCAACAGAGGCAACGTTGAATGGGACAGATGCCCTCAGCAATGGACAATCACTCGACAATTCCCCCGATGCTGTTACTGTGTCTCTTGGATTTATTTAGTTTCAAAATCACCCGATCGGAGGACATCTTGATTACGCGCCAGACACTTGAATCACTGTGCGAGTTCGATACCGCTTTATTGGCCAATGCGAGGGGTTATCTTGACCCGATCCCACCCGCAGAGTGGTACATGAGCGGGGCCATTAATTCCTTGACACCGGGGATTGGACCGATCGCCGGGATTGCGGTCACCGCAAAGATGGACAGCAGCACGCCGGGCGGCAAGCCGGAGATGGAGAACTACTTCGACCAGGTCGATCGTATGCGCAAGATGGACCTGCCGCTGATCTGGGTCGTAGAGACTGTCGGCTCACGGCCAGATCACGAGTGCGTTTTGGGTGACGGCATGGCTAAGATGCTGCACGCTGCCGGTTGCCTCGGGGCTGTATGCGATAGCTATTGCCGGGACATCGCTGGTTGTAAGGCCGTGCCGTTTGCGGTGTACGGCCTGGGGACGATCGCGCATCACGAAGTCATGCGGTTTCCAGAGGTGGATGTTCCTGTTGCAGTAGGCGGGCTGACGATCAATCCCGGCGATATTATCCATGCCGATAGCGAAGGCGTGATACGCATTTCAGAGGAAATGGCGGAACCGCTGATTGACAAGGCTCCGGACATGCGTGGCTTTGAACAGGCGGTGCACGCGATATGGCGCCGCACGGATGTCGACAGCACCAGGTGCCGCGAAGAAATGGCGAAGGCCTTGGAACGTTACGGTTTCAAGCAGTAGGCGGATAGCACAAGCCGAAGGGGATGTTCTCCTTATGTGTGATCACATTCTATTTTTCCGATTAGACGGTTCGGTAGAGTGGGTGCCACGCGATGAGGTGCAGCATAAATGGCCAAAGCTTTCTCAAGCGGGCTACTCGGATCCGACTGCCAGTTATAGCTATTGGACATGGTATTGATTCACTTGCTTTGCTATGTATTTTCGGGACGTGTTTGTCCTGTCACCTGAAGCGTGAACGTGCGTGTATCGATGCCTTACAGAAGTTCTGGATGTTGGCGGATTTGACGCTGGCAGGGATTCGGTTAGGAGGTAGGCCAATGAAAACAACCTTGATTCAATCCCAGATTGATGACTACCGAAAAAACGGTTTTCTGGTCATCGACGAATTCCTGACACCAGAAGAACTGGCGGTCTGGCGCTGTGCTGTGGATGACGCCGTTGCTGCCAAGTGTCCGCCGGCGCGGAACAACGAATACTACGACAATGTTTTTCAGCAGCGGGTTAATCTCTGGAAGGACAGTGAGACGGTTCGGGAGCTGGTTCTTGATCCCCGCATCGGCAAGCTGGCTGCGGACCTGGAAGGCCTGGAGGCGGTGCGGCTGTGTCACGACCAGGCATTGTGCAAAGCGCCCTGGGCCAATGCCACCACCTGGCACGTGGATAATCCGTTCTGGCAGTTCCATTCACATCATGCGACGAGCATGTGGCTGGCGCTGGACGATGTTACTATCCAGAACGGTTGCATGTATTTCCTGCCAGGCACCCATAAAAATGCCCGGTTTGAGCCTGTGCTGATCACGCCGAACATGAACCGGTTATTCGAGAATTACCCTGATTGGGCAGCCATCGTACCGGTGCCGGTGGAGATGCCGGCCGGGAGTTGCTCATTTCACAACGCGCTGCTGGCACATGCCGCGGGGCCGAACATGACAACCGGCAGCCGGCGTGCGATGGTCGCGATCTACATGCCGGATGGGGCAACGTTCAACGGCCAGCAGAACACGTATCCGCCCGAAGTGTTCGAGCGCTTAAAAGTCGGTGACGTCCTAAACGACGAAGCCGAGAATCCCCGGGTTTATGCACGAGATTGAATGGTGATAAATTGGGCCACGGCCTTTAGGAAGCCGCGGAGACCGACTCTGTCGAAGATGAGTGGCTTGGTCTGCGCCTTTATTTTTCAACAAAAACGGTTGTAGGCGGTGCCACCGAAGGGCAATATTATCTGAGAGCATCATGACCGTTTTTCAGGGGCTTGTCCATGGATTCAGCACGCGCATTTGCGCCCGGCAACATTTCATGCGTCTTTAAGATCGTTGCACACGATGATCCTGCCCGTATGCACTCGCTCGGCATGGGTTTCACGGTGGCCGAAGGTGCAACAGTCACAGTTGCGCCTGCAGCGGAGGCAGTGGTTTCTTTTAATGGCAAACCGCTGGAGTTCCCGACTGTCGTGCGTGTGGTTGAGATGTTGACGCCGGCGCCACTGAAAATTGATATTTCAACGCCGTTGCCGTTGAGTACAGGCTTTGGATTGAGTGGGGCATCGGCCCTGGCAACGGCATATGCTGTGAACGAACTGCAGGGACTGGGGATTGCCGAGGAGGCATTGGCTATGTCCGCGCATATTGCCGAAGTAGAAAATCTCACCGGCCTTGGCGATGTTTGCGCCCAGTTCCATGGCGGTTGTCTCGCCAAACTTCATGTCGGAAACCCCCTCTCTGCCGTTTCGCTGCCAGTGGCGGAGCAGCCGATCTACTATCGATATTTCGGTCCCATCCGTACGGAAGAAGTATTGTGCAGCGCGGAGCAGAAAAGACGGATCAATCAGGCGGCGGACTCCGTGCTCGGTAAGATCGAGGGATTACTGGAAGAAACCTCGGTAGACCTCAATGCGTGTATAGGACTGTCGAAAGATTTTGCTGTGGACAGCGGTCTGTTGAGCGATGCACGCGTGCAGCAATCGATCGCGGAAGTCGAAGGCAACGGCGGCAGCGCCTCGATGATCATGCTGGGTAATGCGGTTTTCAGCACCACTGCCTTTACCGGCGCCATCGAGACACGGCTAACCAGGCAACGCGGTCGTCTGCTGCCATGAGTGATGTCCCGGAAACACATCCGCGTTACCTTTCGCTGATGATGCGCGACCGTATCGTCGCCGGCGTCGAAGCCGGTGTGACATCGGTCCACGGCCTCATAGCGCACGGTCGTGGCGAGGCTTTCGACTATCTGATCGGGGAGCGCACACATAACTTTGCAATATCCGCAATTGCGGCGGCAGCAGCGATGTTGCGATCTGCCAGGCGTCCGGTTATTTCGATCAACGGAAATGCTGCAGCACTGGTGCCGAGTGAGCTGGTCGCCTTGGGCGGTTTGATCGGGGCGCCGCTGGAAGTGAACATCTTTCACAGTTCCAAGGACCGTGAGCAGGCCATCTGCGGACATCTTCAGAGGCACGGGGCTCCCGATGTGCTGCTGCCGCAGACGGACGCGACGCTGGACTATATCGATTCGAACCGCCGCTTTGTGCATCCCGAGGGTATTCTGACGGCGGACGTGGTGTTCGTGCCGCTGGAAGACGGTGATCGCTGTGAGGCTCTGCGCAAGATGGGCAAGGATGTTGTGACGGTCGATCTCAATCCTCTGTCACGGACAGCGCAGTTGGCGTCGGTTACGATTGTCGACAATCTTGTGCGGGCGATGCCGGTGCTGTTGGAAAGTTTGCAGTCGATGCCGGAGGGGCCACGTGATACGCCGATGGGCCTCAGCTACTTTGACAACGCCAGTACTCTGGCAGCTGCCGCAGATTGTGTGCGCGGTGGCGGTTGAAAGATCCCCCGGTCAAGCTCGGGGTACATCATGACTCGGAAGCCTTTCGATCTGTTCGGCGAGTGCTGGCTTTGCCGTCGCCTTGATGACCAGACAGCCGCCGTGACCTCCTCAAGTAACGGGCGGCGTGCTGCCGCTTTCGGGGCATGTGGCTGCTGCTCTGTTCTCAATCACGTTTCTGGATATTCTTCCAGGTGTCGCGCAGTCCTGTGGTGCGGTTGAAGACAGGGTGCTCCGCGGTACTGTCGGGGTCGACGCAGAAATAACCCGTGCGTTCAAACTGCACTTTGTCTCCAACGCTTGCCGCCGCGACGCAGGGCTCGGCGTAGCAGCCGGTCAGTACCTCGAGCGATGCCGGATTGAGGTTGTCCAGGTAAGTGTCAGTTTCGTTGGTGACGTTATCGGGGTCGGACTCGGTGAAAAGCTCGTTGTACAGGCGCACTTCCGCCTTCACCGCATGCCGAGCCGACACCCAGTGAATAGTGGACTTGACCTTTCGCCCGTCCGGGGCGTTGCCGCCGCGGGTCTCCGGGTCATAAGTGCAATGCACCTCGATTACTTCTCCGGCGTCGTTTTTAACAAAATCGGTGCAGGTGACGAAGTAGCCATAGCGCAACCGCACCTCGCGGCCGGGTGACAGCCGGAAATATTTACGGGGCGGATCTTCGCGGAAATCGTCCTGCTCGATGTAGAGCTCACGTGAGAACGGGACCTGGCGTTTGCCGGCATCAGCATCTTCCGGATTGTTGACCGCCTCCATCTCCTCGACGAGGTCCTCGGGATAGTTGTCGATCACTACTTTCAAAGGATGCAGTACTGCCATGCGTCGCGGTGCACGCTTGTTGAGGTCCTCGCGCAGGCAGTACTCGAGCAGCCCCATTTCTATCAGGTTTTCGCGTTTGGTAATGCCGATGCGTTCACAGAAGGTGCGCACGGCCTCCGGCGTGTAGCCGCGTCGTCGCAGACCCGAGATTGTCGGCATGCGGGGATCGTCCCAGCCATTGACGTGGTTTTCGGATACGAGCTGGCTCAGACGGCGTTTGCTCAGTACGGTGTGTGTCAGATTCAGCCTGGCGAACTCAGTCGGCGCCGGGTGGTAGATGTCCAGCGCTTCGAGATACCAGTTGTACAGCGGTCGATGATCCTCGAACTCGAGTGTACACAACGAATGTGTGACCTTCTCGACCGAATCGCTCTGGCCGTGTGTGAAGTCGTACATCGGATAGATGCACCACTGATCACCCGTGCGGTGATGCGTGGCATGCAGGATGCGATACATCACGGGGTCGCGGAGATTGAGATTGGGCGCGGCCATGTCGACTTTGGCACGCAGCACCCTGCTGCCGTCGGGAAATTCTCCGGCCCGCATGCGCTCGAAAAGGTCCAGGTTTTCTTCTGCCGAACGATCGCGGTGCGGGCTGTTCTTTCCAGGTGTGGTCAGGTTGCCACGGGATTCACGATGTTCATCTGCGGTCAAATCGCAAACGAAGGCCTTGCCGCCTTTTATCAGTTGCACAGCCCAGTCGTAGAGCTGATCGAAATAGTCGGAGGCGTAGTATTCGCGATCGGCCCAATCCCAGCCAAGCCAGCGGACGTCTTCCTTGATGGCCTCAACGTACTCAGACTCCTCCTTGACGGGGTTGGTGTCGTCAAATCGTAGGTTGCAGGAACCGCCGAACTCGGCAGCGACACCGAAGTTGAGGCAGATGCTCTTGGCGTGGCCGATATGCAGGTAGCCGTTTGGCTCCGGAGGAAATCGGGTAACGACGCGGCCGTCCCATTTGCTGGTGGCCAGGTCCTCGGCAACCATGGCGCGAATGAAGTCGACAGATTCAGTTTCGGTACTCATATAAACAGTCCACCTGTAAGGTCCAGTTAGCAATAAAGACAGGACGGAAGGGAATTGGTCGGGGTGAGAGGATTTGAACCTCCGACTTCTGCGTCCCGAACGCAGCGCTCTAACCAGACTGAGCCACACCCCGAAGAACTGAAACGCGGGCTTACGGTAGAATCAATTCTGACAAATTCAAGGTTGCGATGGCCCAGCTTTTAACGGGCATAGCCGCAGTCGACGGCGGTTGAGCATCACAGTTCGATACGGTCGAAATTTTGTGGTACTTTGAAATTGTGCTGCAACAGAAACATTTGTATCCAGTCGCGGAGTCGTCGCCAGACTGCGGCCTCATAGCTTGGATACGGGGTCGCCGGATCAACAGCACATTCGCGCATTTGTTCCACTTGCCGGCGGATTTCGGGTTGATCGTCGAAAGCTGGGAGGTTGCCGGATTCGTGCAGCAGGACAAAGGTGGTTCCCAGTATGATCGGCAGGCAGGCAGCCGGTGTGGCCGTGTCCAAGCGCCGAAAGGCTGCCGCGAGTGCTGCGTGCAGCTTGGGCATGGGGTCTTCCAGTCCGCTGTTGTCGAGCACCAGGCGACTGAGCCAGCCGGCTGCCTGATAGTGTGCAGCGTGGCGCGAAATCTGGCTGTAAGCATCGAGGCACTCCGCTTCGCGGGCCGTGTGCAGATCGCTCCGGGCAGCCGGTCGGTAGACCACTCGAATCAGGCGGAAGAGGTCGACGGCGGGGAAGCGGCGTTTGCCAGTCTGCAACGCGCCGCGCAGGATGAAATGCTGCTGGCCATTTTCCGATAGTGTGGCGATGACCAGGCTGCTTTCTGAGTACGGCGTCTTTCGAAGCACATGGGCCTCAACCGTACTGAGTTCGCTCAAACCAACCCGCTCCTGCTCAGGCGAGGCCCAGAAGGGCCATGACCTTCGGTGAGTAAACGACGATTACCGGCGAGAACACCACGCAGACCATGCTCATCAGTTTGATCAGAATATTCAGCGACGGTCCGGAGGTGTCCTTGAAGGGATCACCGACAGTGTCGCCGACTACGCAGGCTTTGTGGACGTCGGAATTCTTGCCGCCGAGATTGCCCTTTTCGACATATTTCTTGGCGTTGTCCCAGGCGCCGCCGGCGTTGTTGAGCATGCATGCAAAGGAGAAGCCGGTTGCCAATGCTCCGGCGAGGACCCCCATGACGCCGGCCACGCCGAGTCCCAGGCCGATGACTATAGGCGCGACGATTGCGAGCAGGGACGGAACAATCATTTCCTTTTGTGCTGCGCGCGTTGAGATGGCGACGCAACGAGCGTAGTCCGGCTTTTCGGTGCCGGTCATGATGCCAGGATGTTCCTTGAACTGGCGGCGCACCTCGTCGACCATGGCGCCGGCAGCGCGACCGACTGCTTTCATCGTCATAGCGCAGAAAACGAAGGCGAGCATGCCTCCGAGGAACAGGCCGCAGATGAGCAGCGGATTCATCAGGTTGAGACTGTAATAGTTGACGTAGAAATTCAGATTGGTGACGGTGTCGGCGTCAATGACGTCGAACTTTTTGACCCAGAAATCGAGCCCCATGATATAGGCGGCCAGAAGCGCCAGCGCGGTGAGCGCCGCCGAACCGATTGCAAAGCCCTTGCCAATCGCTGCCGTGGTGTTGCCGAGCATGTCCAGAGCGTCGGTACGTTCGCGCACCTCCGGCGGCAGCCCGGCCATTTCGGCGTTGCCGCCGGCGTTGTCGGCGATCGGGCCGTAGGCGTCGGTCGCCAGGGTGATACCTAGGGTCGAGAGCATGCCGACAGCGGCAAAGCCGATGCCATACAGTCCGCTGGCGACTGCGTCAGCGCCCAATGTCGCCGTGTCGAAACCGCCGTTGCAGCCGAAGGCGGTGAGGATGGCTATGACGATGATGACCACCGGCGGCCAGGCGGAGTACATGCCGACCGCCATACCGTCGATGATTGTCGTCGCCGGGCCGGCTTCGGCCTGTTTGGCGATGCCCTGTGTCGGCGGGTAGGAGTCCGACGTGAAATATCCTGTCGTCCAGCCGATGGCGGTGCCGGCGATCAACCCGGTCGTGATGGCACCGAAGATGCCCCAGGGAATCCAGCCGACCCCGGCGAGCACGCCGGCAGCAATGATAATAAGGCCGGTAGCACCCCAGATGCCGGTGTCGAGGGCATGCAGCAGGGTTTTCATTGAAGAATCATCTTTGCACCGGACAACCAGCACGCCGATGATGGAGATAATGATCCCGATGGCGGCGATTGCCATCGGCGCGATGACCGCAGCTTGCCCGCTGAAATTCATGGTGGCCGGCAGCGCCGCGCCGAGCGCCGCGGTTGCCAGGATCGAACCGCAGTACGATGCGTAGAGGTCGGCGCCCATGCCGGCCACATCGCCCACATTGTCACCGACATTGTCGGCGATCGTGGCGGGATTGCGGGGGTCATCCTCGGGGATGCCCGCTTCCACTTTGCCGACCAGATCGGCACCAACGTCGGCAGCTTTTGTGAAAATACCGCCGCCGACGCGGGCGAACAGTGCCTGCAGCGAGGCACCGATACCGTAGGTCAGCATTATCGCTGTGATTTCCTGCCACTGGTTGACCATGCTGAAACCGTCAGGCAGCAGGAAGCCGATAAGTCCGCCTTGGCCGGCCTCGACATGCTCAGGGGTGAATACAAAGGACGAAAGGACCCAGTACATCGCGACGATGTTGAGCAGGCCAAAGCCGACGACGATCAGGCCCATGACGGCGCCAGAACGGAAGGCGACCTGCAGGCCGGCGTTCAGGCTCTGGCTGCAACCCTGTGCGGTGCGCGAGGAAGCGAGCGTTGCGGTTTGCATGCCAAGCCAACCGCACAATCCGGAAAAGAAAGCCCCGAAGAGGAAGGCGATCGGCACCAGCGGGCTTTGCAGTCCCAGTGTGACCATGAGCACGAACAGCGCGACGACCACGACAACCACAATTGCCACCACACGCGTTTGACTGGTTAGGTAGGCTTTCGCACCGTCTCGTACGTGCTGGGCAATTTCACGCATGATCTCTGTGCCGGGGTCGGCCTTGATCATCTTCTTGAAAAAGATGAGAGCCGCCAGCAACGCCAACAAGCCTGCCACGGGGATCAGAAACGTCAAACTCAGAATCTGATCCATCGGAACAGTCTCCGTGTCTGCTGTTAGGTTTTCGCCTGCGGCCACAAGGCTCACGGCTGTGCCTGAAACTGCTTCCGTGTTGTCCTGGGCGAAAGTGCTGAGGCTTGCAAGCATAGCGGTTATGCCAAGAGAAATACGGTATAACATGGGTGGTTGGGGCCCTTGATTTGTGGTCTTGTGGGAAGTTCCGGATGGAAATAAGCGCACCGGTATATCCAGATGGAATCGAGTACGCTTGTGCTTGTAAAAGAGGTTCAAAAAACTCGAAACGAATAATATGGCGTGGGCTTCTATGGATGCAATGAAAGCCGCAATAATTTGTCAACAGTTTGTGTCGTCGGTATTCTGCCAGCATTAACCGTATGCCTGTTGCCAGTATCGTTCAGATGTCTCTTGTGCATTCGCCGCATCCCTAGTTCGCGGTAGATTGTTTTCTCTTTCGCACCCGATGACAACGTAATATATTCTTGCATAGTCGAACCTTTCAATTCCCGACAATCCCGGCACCGCTGATCCTGAGCGGTTCATCATGCAACTCTGTCAATCCCAGGCACGGGCTCGAATGCAGCCTATGCATTGGGAGGAATCTTGTGCTGGCGTTTGCGTCCATACCCCTGCCCAGTTGATACTTTATGCTTGCTCTTGCCTGGCATCTCATTCTCGCTGCATGCGCTCTTCTGCTGGCGCGCCGACTCCGTCCTGAAACGACGTGGCCCCGGCTCGCTCTCGACGCGCTGATTCTGTTCTATGCCATCATGGTTGCGACTGTGACCGTACTAAGTGCTCTCTCGATCCTGCGACCTGGCCTGATTACAGTTGTCTTGTTGATTATTCTCATCGCGACTGTGGTGTGTGCACGACCGAATCGCATGTCTTGGCCGCGTGTGAGTGCGTTGCCGCCGGCACCTGCGATTCTCTGTGCGGCCGTGATCTGCGTCTATGCCGTGACATTGTATCCCCAGACCTTTCTGCCGCCGTTAAATTCGGACGCCTTGCTCTATCATCTGCCCTTCGCACGCCACCTGTATGAGCAACAGAACCTGTCGTTGCCGCTTCTGTTTTTTACTGACCTGGGGATGACGTACTACCCAAAGGCCGGCGTCATGCCGTACTTCATGTTGATGCATGGGGAGCGGGAATACCTGCTGAAATTCGCGCAGTTGCCTTTTGTGCTTATCGGCGCTTTGTCCGTTTACTCATTGATCTGCCATGCCGGGTGGCGGCGCGATATTGCAGTTGCCGGTGCGGTTTCCTTTTGTTTGCTGGGGCCGGTCATGGCGCAGGCGAGCTTGTGTTTTGTCGACTTGATGATGGCATCCACCTTTATGGCGGCCCTCTATTATTTGTACACCCAGGAGCGGCGTGACACTTTGCTGGCGCTGCTTGCCGGTGGACTTTTGATCGGCACGAAGTCGTTCGCCCTGCTGTTTCTGTTCGTCGTGCTGCCGTTGCTGCTGCCACGTTTCCGCGACAAGCTGCGTGGGCCTTGGATCTGGTGCGGTGGTGCATTTCTCATAGTGATCGCTGGCTACAACTACTGGCAGAACCTGTTTCTTACCGGCAACCCGGTTTATCCGGGGCAAGTGTCGATCGCTGGGGTTACGGTATTTCCCGGGCTCTACGAGTACGTCCGTGAGTCCATCCTTGCAGCCTTCGCGGGATTGATGCGGCATAACCTGGGGTGGACCGGTGCATCGGTGCCGGCGCTGGCCGTTTTGCTGCCGTTTCCCGTGCTGGTCTCCGTGGCTTTTGCATATCGGGAATCGAAGCTTTTGCTGTATGTAATTGCAGCCCCATGGGTCGCCATCTTTTTGTATGTAATCCTGGTGCCACCGTACTACCACGGAGAGCAGGTTCGCCATCTCCTTCCTGCGTACGCGGCGAGCTTGATCGGCTTGATGTACTTGCTGCAGCGCCTGCACCGTTTTGCTTGGGCCGCCTACCTCGTGCCCCTGATCCTGTTTGTTCCGCGCTTGGAAAACCGGAGTGTACTGGCAGGGACAGTCATCATGTTGGTCATCGTGTCCGGTGTGTATTGGGTGTGTCGAAAGTTTGAACGGACGGCATACGGCATTATCATTCCGATCGCTGTTGGACTGTTGTTTCTCATCGTCTGGCAGATCCCGTTGCTTGATCGGGCATACCCTGAGAACCGCAACTTTTTTTTCCGTAAGGTTTACGGCGACCGCGGCGCGATATGGGCGTTTGTTGACGAAAATTCCGGTGCGGGAAAGAGAATTGCCCACGTTGGTCTTTTCTACAACTACACGTTGCGGGGCGGCCAGTTGCAGAATACGGTCGTATACCAGTCAGTAAACAGCCCGGAAGTTTTACCGGTGCATGAGTACCCGCGCCGGACGATTCCGGCGCCATGGACACTGCCTCAGATTGAGAGCGTTTACCGTAGCAATCCATCTGTGGAGGTCTGGTTGGAGGGGCTGATTTCAGGCAATGTGGACTGGATAGCAGTAAACAACGCCAGCGAAGCAATCGAGAAGACATGGATTCGCGATCGCCCCGAGCAATTCCGTCTCATATATGAGAACAGCTACGGTGCAGTTTACGCCTTCCAATAGGCTTCATCCCGCCCCCTGCCGATACGTACAGTATTGCCTTTGTCATTTGTTATGAGAAGTCCTCGACTATAGAGTACAGGGCGCGCATGGACATGGACTGCGCACTGATTTTATACGATTTCCAACGCTGCAACCAGCAATTCATCTCTATGGCGAACGACGATAATTCCGACAACGACGCTGAAAGGGTTATTGAAGCGGCGGAGGCTGAGGTCCTCGATGAGGAACCGGTGTCCTCCGAAGCGGAAACCGCGGGTCCCGCTGCCGCCAAGCGCCCCGGCGAGGCTACGGCGATTCTCAGGGCTTCTGAGTTGCCAGAGGAAATCACCCTAATCTCGGGTACCAACAAGCCCGTCTTCCCCGGCATGGTTTTTCCCGTTGTGCTGAACAACGAGGAGCTTTCAGAGGTCTTTACCAAGCTCTCCAAGGAGAATAAGTCGATTGGTTTCGTGCTGGCCCGTGAGGATACCGAATCGATCGATCCCGCAGCCATCCGTAACAGCCTGTACAGCATCGGTACCCTGGCGAAAATCGTCAATTTTGAACAGGGTGAGGACGGGACTGTCAATGCACTGATGCAGGCCATTAAGCGCTTCGAGATTCAACGGATTCGAGTGGTAGGCGAGGAAATGTATGCGCGGGTGACCTACATCAGTGATCCGGAGACCGATGAAAACAACGACCAGATAAAGGCCCTGGCGCTGGCGATCATGAAGGCTATGCGGGAGTTGATGAAATCCAATCCGATCTTCTCCGAAGAAATCAAGATGTTCCTGTCGCGTAATACCTGGGAAAAACCCGGGGAGGTGGCGGACTTCTCGGTTTCCATGACTTCGGCGGGTCCGGATGAGCTGCAGGAGATCCTCGAAACAATCGAGATCGAGGAGCGCATGAAGAAGGCGCTCTTCCTTTTGCGCAAAGCAATCGACATCAACCAGCTGAAGGAGAAGATCACGCTGCAGATCGAGGAGCGGATCACCCAGCATCAACGCGAATTTTTCCTGCACGAGCAGCTCAAGGCGATCAAGGAAGAGCTGGGCATCGAGAAAGACGACAAGGAAGAAGAGCTTAAGCGCTATGAAGAACGTATCAACGAACTGGAGATGAGCGAAGAGGCGCTGGTTCGCGTCGACGAGGAGCTCGAGAAACTGCAGCTGCTCCCACCGCAGTCGCCTGAGTACATCGTGGTGCGAAATTATCTCGATTGGCTGACACAGTTGCCCTGGGGGATCCTGACTACGGACCGGCTGGATATCCCGGAGGCGCGCCAGATTCTTGATCGTGACCACTACGGGCTGGACGACGTAAAGGAGCGGATCCTTGAGGTCAGCGGCGTGTCGAAACTGCGCGGCTCAATGGGCGGATCGAGCCGCTGTCTGAGCGGCCCGCCCGGTGTCGGCAAGACGTCGCTGGGACGGGCTGTGGCGGAGTCGCTCGGTCGCGAGTTCTTTCGATTTTCCCTCGGCGGCATGCGTGACGAGGCCGAGATCAAGGGGCATCGTCGCACCTATATCGGGGCCATGCCCGGCAAGATCATCCAGACGATCAAAACGACGGGGTCGCAGAATCCCGTGATCATGCTCGACGAGGTCGACAAGATAGGAGCTTCCTTCCACGGCGATCCGGCATCGGCATTGCTGGAGGTCCTCGACCCGGAACAGAATAAATCGTTCCACGATCATTACCTCGACCTGCCGTTTGACCTGTCGAAGGTCCTGTTTATTGCCACGGCCAACGTGCTTGACACCATTCCCGGACCGTTGCTTGATCGCATGGAATTGATCCGGCTTGCTGGATATATCGCACAGGAAAAGCTACAGATTGCCAAACACTATTTGATCCCGAAACAGATCAAGGAGCACGGATTGAAACGTGCCGACGTCGGGTTCCGCCAGGATGGGATAAAATGCCTGATCGAAGGCTATGCCCGTGAGGCGGGTGTGCGTGGCCTGGAAAAGTGTATTCGCACGTGCCTGCGCAAAGTGGCGGCTCGCAAAGCCGAAGACCCGGACGCCGATCGGGTTGTGCTGACACGCAGCCAGATAGAGACATATCTCGGTCGCCCATCGTTTGCCGACGACGTCCTTGCACACCAGGGGACGCCGGGTGTTGTCATGGGACTGGCCTGGACGGCTTTCGGTGGCAGCGTCCTTTTTGTCGAAGCTATGGCTATCCCCGGCACCGGTGGTCTTCAGCATACCGGCCAGCTTGGCGATGTTATGGCCGAGTCCAGCACCATTGCCTTTTCCCTGGTACATTCCAATGCCGCGAAGTACAAGGTTGACGACGAATTCTTCAAGGCACACAAGGTCCATCTTCACGTCCCGGCCGGTGCTACGCCGAAGGACGGGCCGTCGGCTGGCATCACGATGGCGGTCGCGTTGATTTCCATGGCGACGGGGCAGCCGGTGCCGCCGCATGTGGCGATGACCGGCGAGCTCACCCTGACCGGCGCGGTGCTGCCGGTTGGCGGGATCCGCGAAAAAATGGTTGCTGCCGAGCGATCATCGGTTGTCGATGTCATTATGCCGGCGACCAACCGGACAGACTACGACGAGATTCCGGAAAGTGTGCGCAAGGGTATTCGCGCCCACTTCGTCGATGACTTCAAGGCGGTCCATCGTCTGCTTTTTCGCGGCGGCCTCGAAAAGATGCGGGCGCGGAGAAAGAGGTAAACTGGACGGACGCCGGTGTCCGTCTATCCCGGCAGCGCGGAGCTGTCTGCCCAAGCGTTGCACCGAAAGGATTGTTTGTTGTTGTTGAATATTGGTCATCGTCGCAGATTGATCAATATTGACATATTCTCTTTCCGTATTTTCGATTTCCAGCTTATGTGATGCCAACGTTGAAAGTCCTGATTTGTATCCCGACGTATAACGAGGCCGAGAATATTGCCGGCATTGTCGAGGCTATTTTTGCTTTGGACGTTGGTTTCGACATTCTGGTGATCGACGATGGCAGTCCCGACGGCACGGCTGAGATGGTCCGCGAATTGATGAAGGCGCACGAGGGGTTGCAGTTGCTTGAGCGCGAAGAGAAGGGCGGTCTGGCGTCGGCTTACGTTGCGGGTTTTCGTTACAGTGTGCAGCACGGTTACGATGTTGTCGGTGAGATGGACGCGGACTTTTCGCATCCACCCGCGGCATTGCGCGAAGTTCGGCGTCTACTGGAATCCGGAGACTATGACTTTCTCGTCGGTTCGCGCTATACCGCCGGTGGCGGCACGAAGAACTGGGGGTTGATGCGGAAACTGATCAGCCGCTTCGGCAGTCAGTATGCCCGGACAATTCTTGGTGTCCCGATCAGGGACATGACTGGTGGTTTCAATTTCTGGACTGGTCGCGCGCTGGAGGTGATTGGTATCGACCGGATCGTCGCGGAAGGCTATTGTTTTCAGATTGAATTAAAGACGCGCGCATGCCGTGGCGGCATGCGCTACACAGAGTTTCCTATTATATTCGAGGACCGCCGCCTCGGTCAGTCGAAGATGTCGAAGCGCATCGTGCTTGAAGCTTTTTACAAGGTGCTTCTACTGCGCTTCAAGCTGTGAGCCCGGCGAAACAACTCATGTAATCAAGGCGTATGGACAGTCGAGCCCGTACCATCATTATTATTGCAGTCTTGCTGCTAACTATCCCGCTCGTGCTGCTTTTGCAGCGGGGCGGCGATGAGACGGCCGCGGCAGCGACTCTCGTCTCCGAGAGAACAACCTCACCCCAGACCTCCGAACGTTTGCCGACACGTTCCGAACAGGTGGATGTATCGCGGCCGGTACGGCAGCCCGACCGGGTGCATGGCGGCGTTGTCGATAGGCGCTCGATGGTGGCACGAAGCGAACTTATCCAGTCCCTGAGCGATGCCGACGAGGTCCAGCGCGATCGTGTTCTCGATGCGATCGCCGAAGAGTTCGAAATAGCCGACCTCGAAATCGCGACCACTGTCTATCGTCGCTTGTCCGGAATCGATGACCGCGTGGCATTCGTCCGGCGCGTGCTGGCACAGGTCATCGAGAGTAATCCACAGGCGGCCTTGGACTGGATAGATGGGATCGCTTCCCGCGGTATCCGGCCGAAGCTGTACGAGGTTTTTGCGGCCGAGTGGTCGGAGGTCGATGTCGCGGGTGCCTTGAAGTGGGCTGAGAAGTTGTCTTACGACCAGCACAGAACCCATGTCATGGGGGGCATCGCGGAGACCTGGGCGAAGGCAGATCATGAGGCGGCTGCAACCTGGGCGGCGGCGCTGCCTGGACAGGACCAGCGAATAGTCGTGGATTCGATTATTGCCGGTTGGTTCACAGCCGAGTGGAAGAGGATTGATTCCGGCGACATAGCCGAGTTTGACATGGCTGATGCCTATGAATGGGCGGCTCAGTTGCCAGACAGTCTGGCCCAGAAGAAAGCCCTGGTTGCCGTGGCCAAGGGCTGGGCGTACAAGGACCCGGCAGCTGCAGCAGCGTGGGCTGCCCAGTTTCCCCCGGGGCAAACCCGTACCAATGCGATGATCCATGCCGCATCGGCTTGGACGGCACTTGATCCGGCGGCATCATCTGCGTGGTTCAACGACCTGCCGCCTACAGACAAGAGTACCATCACCGTCTTATTCAGTGTTGCCTCGTCATGGTCCCTCAGGGAGCCGAAAAAGGCCGCTGAATGGGTGGCAACTATGTCCGATGAAGGTTTGCAGGATACAGGGTTCAGGATGGTGTTGCGCCAATGGGCCCGGCAGGATCGTGCCGCGGCGACACACTGGATCGAGCAATCGGGTATGTCCGAACATCGCCAGCAGAAATTCCTGGACCAGTTGGAGCAGTCAGCGTTGCTCAACCAACGGTGATGCGGCTGGCTTGATCTGGCGTGCCGGTAAATGAATCATCGAGCCATTGGCCGCGATCAAGGGGAAGTAGTGAAGAAAATACCATGGAAGTTGATCATGCTGGTGGCCGCGTTGGTGGTCATCGTGGTGCTTGGCGTCAAGTTCAACATTGGCGACAGGCTGGAGAGCTTCAGCGGTTGGGTCGCTGACCAGGGCATTCTGGGAATGGCGGTCTTTGTTGCCGGATATATCGTGTCGACTATCCTGTTTTTTCCCTGTTCATTGTTGACGATAGGTGCCGGCACGGCTTTTGGCCTGGTCAAGGGGACGATCATCGTGTCAATCGGTTCGACGATCGGTGCTTCCTGTGCTTTTTTGATTTCGCGGTACGTCGCTCGCGACGCAGTTTTGCGTATGACCCGAAAATATCCCGGCTTTGGTGCGGTCGATCGGGCCATCGGCGAGGAAGGCGTCAAGATCGTTGGCTTGTTGCGGCTCAGTCCGGCTCTGCCGTATAATCTCAGCAATTATTTTTACGGATTGACGGCGGTGGGCTTTGGTCCGTACGTGCTGGCAAGTTGGATTGGAATGCTGCCGGGAACTGTGTTGTATGTCTACATCGGTTATATCGCCAATGCTGCGGGAAGTTCGACAGCGGAGACAGTTTTCAAAGCTGTCGGTCTGGCCGTGACATTTGTCGTCACGGTGATGATCACCAGAAAGGCGCGGGCGGCGATCCGCGGGTATGAAGAGACTGAGCCGCTGCCAGGCGAAGGCGAGCAGACGTCTTGATTGAACCTGTAGTCGCGTCTGAGCCGTTATATGTAATTTTTACAGTGCCGACCATCCTTTACACATTCTCGTTTGCACTATGCTGGTCGCGCAAAGTTCTCCTTTTTATACCTTCCCGATACGCTGAAAACTATTTTTCGATTGCAAAGTTGAACGTGGTCTTTACACGTTTGCGCACCGGCTGTCCCTGGGTATCGTGTTTCGGTTTGAACAGCCATTGTACGATGGCTTTGTCGATCGCCCGGCTGAAGATTTTTGGTGTCGCAGGGGCGTGGGTTATTTCCCCGACACCACCGTCCTCGAAAATTGTGAACTCCACGAGAAACGCACCTTCCCGATGCCGCCGCGCAGCACTCGGCGGGTAGATTGGAGGCGGCTTATTGATCGCCGTCCACGATTCGAGGGCGTCGCCGTGCTGTTCCTGTGCCCAGGGCTCGGAGGCGGTTGTGTCCAGGGCGTTCGCCGCCGGCGTGCTGTTGCTCGCAGCGGGTTCGTCGGTGAGGGGGGTCGGGGAGATAGGGGTTTGCGTGGCGAGCTCGGGCATGGCAGCGAAATCCGGCAAAGGTTCGGGCAGCTTGATTTCGAACCGCGGTGTCGGTTGTTTTCGGGGGGCTGGCTGTGCCAGTGGCGGCAGCATCAGCGGTGCTGTTGGCGCGGGCGCCGGGACAGCGTCCGGGGCTTTCGGTGTTGATTCCTCAGGTGCTGCTGTATAGGGCTGGACCCTGATGTCCGTGAGGTCATAGAGCGTCTCTTCCCGGGGGGCGTCCTGCCCCAGTAACTGCATGAATTGCAGTAGGGCGAAGGCCAGCAGCAAGCCGGCAGCTCCGGCCAACGTTGCGCGCAGGGCGTTGCGCTGCAGGCGTCGCTGTGATTCAGCCAGGTTGTCAGCATGGTTAGGCATTAAAAAATCGCCACAGTGGCCGCCGCCGCTAATATCGCACGCGACGACGTTGCGTTGAATGCGACGACCGGGGTTCTGCTGTGCCGTCATCGTCGTCGCGGAGTGTGGCGATCTGGTCACGCAGCAGGGCGGCCCGTTCGAATTCGAGTTTTTCCGCGGCCTCCAGCATTTCCGCTTCGAGTTCACGCGTCACCTGGCCAACGTCAAACTCTTCGCCGACTTCGGACATGATCGTGGCTTCAGTTTCCTTGGCTTTTTCGTAGGCGTGCAGGCTTTGCTGAATAGGGCGTTTTACTGTCTGCGGAGTGATCCCGTGTTGCTCGTTGTATTTTGTCTGTCGTTCGCGGCGATCATTGGTGAGGCGCATCATCGCTTTGATGCTGTCAGTCATAGTGTCGGCATAAAGGATGACGCGGCCATCGACATTTCGGGCGGCACGTCCGGCCGTCTGCACGAGGGCGCGTTCAGAGCGCAGGAATCCTTCTTTGTCGGCATCGAGAATCGCCACGAGCGCGACTTCGGGCAGGTCGAGTCCCTCACGCAGCAAGTTGACGCCGATGAGACAATCGAAGCTGCCGGCCCTCAGGTCGCGCAGGATGTCGATGCGTTCGATGGCGTCGATGTCGGAATGCAGGTAGGAGACGCGAATGTCGATGTCCCGCAGATAGTCGCATAGGTCTTCGGCCGTGCGTTTGGTGAGGGTGGTGACCAGTACGCGTTCTTTGCGCTTGGCGGCGGCGTGTACTTCGGCGATCAGGTCGTCGACCTGACCGTCGAGGGGGCGGAGGATGATTTCCGGGTCGAGAAGTCCGGTAGGGCGAACAACCTGCAGGATTGGCGACGCGAGTTCGACCTCGTAATCGCCCGGTGTAGCGGAGACATAGATGCTCTGGCCGGTGAGGCTGTCGAACTCGTCGAAACTCAGCGGGCGGTTGTCGAGAGCCGACGGCAGTCGGAAGCCGTGGTCCACCAGGGTAAGCTTGCGGCTGCGGTCGGCGTTGTACATGGCGCGCACCTGCGGGATGGTGGCGTGTGACTCGTCGATGATGGTGATGTAGTCATCGGGGAAGTAATCGATCAGGCAATGCGGCCGTGAGCCTGGTGCGCGTTGCGAGAGGTGGCGAGAATAGTTCTCGATGCCGCTGCAAAACCCCACCTCGCGCATCATCTCCAAGTCGTACTGGGTCCGCTGGAAAATCCGTTGCGCCTCTACCAGGCGTCCTTCCAATTCGAAGTTCTTTACCTGCTCCTTCATCTCTTCGATGATCAGCGACTCGGCACGTTTCATTCGGTGTTCGGGCAGCACAAAGTGGGACGCTGGAAAAATGCGAATGCTGGTGATCTCGTCCTTCTCATTGCCGGTGACCGCGTCGCGGCAGCTAATGCGTTCGATGCTGTCGCCCCAGAATTCGACACGCAGATAATCGTCGCGATATGCCGGATAGACCTCGACAGTGTCGCCGGTGACCCGAAACTCGCCGCGCCCGGGGCTGACGTCGTTTCGGGAGTACTGCAAATTGACCAGGCCGTGTAGAAGCTCATCGCGATTGAGTTCGTGATCTGCTTCGAGCGACACCGACATTTCTTCCATGTCCTGCGGTGCGCCCAATCCGTAGATGCAGGAGACGCTGGCGACGATAATGACGTCGCGTCGCTCCATCAGAGAGCTGGTGGCGGCGAGCCGCAGCATCTCGATCTCTTCGTTGACGTGAGCGTCCTTGGCGATATAGGTGTCGGTCTGCGGGATATACGCCTCCGGCAGGTAGTAATCGTAGTAGCTGATGAAATAGCCAACGGAGTTGTCGGGAAAGAAGCCTTTGAACTCGCTGTACAGCTGGGCGGCCAGGGTTTTGTTGTGTGAAAGGATAATTGCCGGACGCTGCACCTGTTCGATCATGTTGGCGATCGTGAAGGTCTTGCCGGAACCGGTGACGCCGAGCAGGGTGAGGTGTTCGCGGCCGGACTGCAGACCGTTGACCAGCGCCTTGATCGCGTCCGGCTGGTCACCGGCTGGTTCGAAGTCAGCGTGAAGTTTGAAGGGCTTCGTCATCGATCCTCGCGGACATTCGTATTCAGCTCGACAGCTTCTTTTTCTCGTCCTTTTCGGAACGGTACAAGGTTGATGCCAAGATAGCTCAGGCAGCCGAAGAAAAAGGCGCTGACCGCGACCTCGTCGAGATTGCCGATAAATGGTAGATTGTCCGGCAGTTCAAAAAGGACTCCGAAGGAAATGTTCAGCAGATACAGGCCGCTGAGCAGCATGCCCGCAACGGCCGCGATGCGGCGACTGAGCGGCCGAGGCTCGGCAACTGACAGGTTATCGATTTGTTTGTTGCTCATGAGTTTTTTTGATTGGCAAAGATTTCTGTTGATACAGCGCTCGGACAGCTCTGCGCCATGATCAAAATTATGGCGCCTGCGGCACAACGTCAAGACCGGCGTGCAGATCTCTGTGTCGGGTGTGACCCCATGGCGGACAGTGTTCTGAGCACAGGCGGGGATGGTGAGCACCGTATTGATATTGCTGTCTTGCCTTGAAACGGACGCAACTGAAAAGGCGCAAAGGCGACTCAACTTGGCAACGTAAATCAGGTCGAGCCATTTTGTGGAGCAAAACGGAGATGTGAGGCCTCGGTCGAATTCTTTTTGTTGCGGTCTATATTGGCTTTACGTTGTTGTCGCATCACGAGTTTGATTATTTACTTGGTTCTGGCTGCATATGAGCGCCCGTATCCTAATCGTCGATGACGAACCCACCATGCGCCAGTTGCTGCGAACGCATCTGACGCGGCAGAATTACGAGATCCTGGAGGCTGCGGTGGCGGAGGAAGCGCTGCCGATCGTCAAGGAAAACGATCTTGACCTGGTGATCACCGATGTCGAACTAGGGGGCATGACCGGGGTCGAGTTGCTCTCCCAGATCAAGCGCATTTGCCCGGATCTGCCGGTGATTATTATTACCGGGATGCCGGAGATCGAAGATGCCGTCGAGAGCATGAAGGTCGGGGCGGTCGATTACGTCAGCAAGCCGTTCCGGATCGAGCAGCTCAAGGCCGTCATCTCGCAGGCGTTGGAGCATCCGGATGAAACAAATTCGCATACAAATGCACCGGAGTCAGAGAATGGCGGGCGCATCCTTGCCGGCTATCAGCTCATCAAGCCTCTTGGTGAAGGCAATGTCGGCACGGTTTACCTGGCCCGCGACCGTGACGCAGACTCGTCCACCAGATACGCGCTGAAGGTTCTCAGGCCGTTTTTTAGGACCGAGGAGACCAAGCGCAACGCGCTGGAACGCATGCTGCGCGAGGCGGAGGCCATTGCTGACCTGGAACACCCGAACATCGTCCGGGTGTTCCAGTACGGCCTTGCGGAAGAAGATCTGGTCCCATTCATCCTGATGGAGTACGTCGATGGCAAGTCATTGCGTGAGGTTATCTCCGACGCGGACGACCTGACGTACATGAAGAAGGCACAGATGATTCGCCAGGTTGCCAATGCCCTCGCAGCGGTGCACAAGCACGACATTTGCCATCGTGACATAAAGCCGGCAAATATCCTGGTCGATGCCAATTACGATACGAAGTTGACGGATTTTGGCATCGCCCTGATGCCGGATTCCAGTTTAACGGTTTCTACGAATCTCGTGGGGACCCCGATGTATCTGTCACCGGAGGGATTCCATTCTTCGAAGGTCGATCGGCGGGCGGATATTTTTTCGCTCGGCGTCGTGGCCTATGAACTGTTCATGCTGCAGCGCCCGTTTGTTGCACAGAGTATTGCGCAGTACGCGAACGTCATCCAGAACGAACTGCCGATAGAGCCGCGGCAGCTGCGCCCGGATTTTCCTCTGCGGTTGCAGTCTATTCTTGCCCGGATGCTGAAGAAAGAGCCGGACGAACGCTACAACAATACGGACGAGCTGGTGAGCGACCTCGACGGGTATCTCAAGTCACCGCCTTTGCGTTCGCATATTTTGAAAAAGCTGCTTGACCGGCAACCGCAGTGCGATTGGCATCGCAGTTGAGTGCGATTGTGGGCCGTACTCCGCGTGGCGTTAATTTGATCATTGTTAACCAGCTTGGTAGATCCGGTTAAAACCCGTTGATGCGCGATGACATCGACAGGGCAACGGTCAATATGTAAATAATGCGTTGCGCTATGGCGCCGCTATGGCGCCGATTTGCTTCACAGCCCAGGGCACCGTAAAGTACATTTTCCGATATACGATCCTGATTCCCACGCCAAGCCCTATGACCGTGAATCTTACAAGATACAAGCTACGTACTTTCACGCTGATTGAACTACTCGTGGTGATTGCGATCATCGCTATCCTTGCCAGCATGCTGTTGCCGGCGTTGCAGCATGCAAAGTCCACAGCGCAGCGTATCGTCTGCATGAATAACATCAAGCAGATTGGC
This sequence comes from uncultured Lentisphaerales bacterium, assembly GCA_964460215.1. Classification (GTDB taxonomy): domain Bacteria; phylum Verrucomicrobiota; class Lentisphaeria; order JABSQK01; family CAJWLW01; genus CAJWLW01. Next base: position 6,692 of record CAYWQM010000013.1, on the reverse strand, counting down.
TTGGCCGCACAGTTTTACGCGGACGATAATGACGACTACATGCCGTCCGGGAAAATCGAGAACGCCTCTGAAGAGCATTATGTCTGGGACGCCGCCTATGCGTTGTACCTGGGCGGCAGTGAGGGCGATCCGAATTGGACCACGGAACGGTATTTTGCCGACACCCGCCAGAACAGTCCGTATGCACTTCTCTGCCCGACACGGCCCATGGGGCACTTATACCCCGACATCTGGTTTCCACCCAACGGCGACGGCGACAGCGGCGGCAACACGTATGTCGCGCATGGTGCCCAGGGCGACACGACAATCGCGCCATACCGGCACGCACAATCCAACGACTCGCCGCACCAGAAGCTCGGGAGCATTCCCACCCAGACATTTTTGATCGCAGACGGTATATCTAACTACATGATCAGCCCGAAGTATGCACCGTTGAACGAGGACCGCAACAACGACGGTTATTTCGATTCGCACAATATATTCGGCACCTATTTCTCCGGCATGGAGCAGGACCGCCATAGGGCGAGCTCGAATGCCCTCTTTGCCGATGCGTCCGCCAGGTCTGTATCGGCCAGCGAGATCCATAACGCAGGCATTGCCGGCGGTGACGGCATGTTCGATGTCGTTGATTAGAGTCTGAATCGTTCAGACTCACGTCTCCCAGCCAGAGCGCAGTTGTCCAGGCCAGCGGCCTTGTGCATCTGAGCATAGAGAACCTTACCCACGGCAGACCGTCCAAACATGGCCGGACGTAGAAACGCCCGTCTGCCGAATTTCGGCAAACGGGCGTTGAATTACGAGCGCAATTCTGCCGAGACTTACGGCAGGAGCTGCGACAAAATCTCTGAGGCGCAACCCGCGGTGTCACCGCCGCACAGGTTGACAGCCGAGAGAGCCTCGTCAATCGTAGAGGCGGCGTTGGCCTCAAGTTCTTCAACGCTGCTTGGCGGCGACAGGGCCAGGCTGTCACAGAGGCTATTGGCAATTGCTAATGCCAAATCCTCGCAGTTCTCGCAGGGCGCCGCTGCCGGCTGCAAGGAGCGGATCAGGATGTTGTCGACATCCAGGCCATAGCCACCGAGGCTGCCGTTGGCCAGCAAGACGATGCGGTCAAGGGTGTCAGCTCCGCCGGACGGGAAGCTTTCGGAGTGGGTGTCGGTGCCGCCGCTGTGTGTCAGGCGGGCGGTGGCGGTGCTGGTGACGTAGTCGATTTCAATCTCGGCTTCGACGTTCTCAGAAACTGGGGCTGTCGAGAGCTGCCCGCTTGTCCCGCCGATACCTCGAAAATCATAGACCCAACCGCCTCTTGTGCCGGCGGCACCGATATGCGCACCGCTATCGTTGTACGGTGAACCGATGCCAGCTTTGGCCAGGCCGATGTAAGAGTCGCCGATCGGCCCGGGAAGTGATTGTCTCAGATGCGCGGTGGTGATCAACTTGCCGATACCGGTCGGTATCGCGACGTCTTTTGTTCGCAGCAGTAACTTGCCGGGGCCGGGGGAATCACCGTCGATAGCGAGGGTGTATGAAGTCGTTAGCGGCGTCGAGGAGTTGACCGTCATCGGGAATGCCAGACCGGCGGCCTTGCTGTAACCGAACGGCGCATCGGTAATGTCCTGGCCATTATCGCCGCCCTCGAAGGTCTCGCAGTAGACGACATCTGGGATGAGGGTGCTTTCGATTTCGACATTGTCGACGTCAACGCCGTAGCCGCCCGCGTTACCGTTTTGCTGGATAGCAAATCGATCGATCGCATCCGCGGCACCGGCTGGAAAGCTCTGGGTGACGGAATCTGTGCCGCCGCTGTGGGTGATGCTCGCGGTCACCGTATCGGCGTCATAGTCGATCTCGATGGAGGCCAACACGATCTCCGAATAGCCGTCGGTGGTAATCGTGCCTGCTCCCCCGTCGACATTGCCCATCAGGCCACGGAAATCGTAGTTCCATTTGAAACCGTTGGCGGCCACGATAAAGGCGCCATGGTTCGAAACGATTACCCCGGGCAAGCTGGAAACAGCCAGGCCGATGCCAGAATCATTGACCACACCCACCGACGAGATCGCGATGTCGGCCGTAAGGGTGAGTTTCTGGGTCAGGCCCGGGTACGGTATGTCGTCAATGGGCCGCGTACGCACCACGAGATTTCCCGCGCCGGCCGTAGCACCGTCCACTGCCTGGCCGGTAAGTCCGGTACCCGAAGCCACCCCTAATGTGAAGGAAAGGCCTACATCCTTAATATAGGAGAAGGGCGAGTCCGAGATGTTTTGTGAATTAGTGCCTCCCTCAAAGTCCTCCGAGTAGATCACACACTGGGCGTGGATCGTCGACAGGGACAGGAAAAGCAGGGCAATGCCCGAGATAATCGTTTTAAGCAATCGGCTAGTCATCGGCTTTTCTCCATTTGTATGCCAGTTTCAGCATTGATTGTATCAGTTATATGGATAAGGCTACCAGTATAAGAAAAACGCAGGGAAATTGCAACCTTTTTTTTATCGCTCGTCAACCGCAGCGGATCGCCATGGTGAATGTCTGGGACAGGTGCCGAGGAGCGCCCTACGTTTTCGCAAGTGCAAGTCACGCCAGTCAACTAACGGGCAATCCAGCACGGCAATCATGTGACCCGAATTTGCCTTCGTTGCTTTGGCTGAGAGTTGCCCTTTTTTGACGTCGTAAACACCTTATTATTAGTATTTTAAATTGATTTAGGATTGTATTTTCTATGCTGCTTTTTCCATTGTTCGTCGGGAATTGGAAATTCCTGCATAGCAGCACCAACAACACGAGGACACAACAATGGCATCCAAAGCGGTCATGTGCGGGTGTATAATAATTATCAATGAATTATCAGGAGAAGCGGCGCATGATCTCGCTCATTGACGACGAGGCAGCGTCTTATGCCGATAGCGGCACAGGATGCGTGCATTGGTTTTGAAGGCTCGAACGGGTATTTATATCGTTCGCTCGAGTTGATAGAAAAACTGATCGTGTTGGAGGATACCCGTTCCCGGCTGGGCAGTCTCCTGCAAAGCATGTGTTGACTGATTGTCATGGGTGATCAACTGCGACGATTCCGGCAAGATCTGCTTTTTTGCCGTGGGGCAGCATCACCCGCCTGTTTCTATTCAGAAAAGGAGCACGATTGAAAACTTTCGCTGGGAAGGGGGCAGGTATGTTTGGACGCGGTGGTGTTAGAGACATTCTGTGCATTGGTCTGCTCACGGCATTGACTGCCGTTGCCGACATATCGTCGGGCACAGCCCTGCACGTGGGGCCGACTGTGCGTGCGCCTTCTGTTGATGGCGAGCTCTCGGATCAATGCTGGCGCGATGCGACGATGGCCTCGGGTTTTATTACCACCTTTGCACAGTGGGTGGGGCGGCAGACTACGGCGTTGGTCACCTATGACGACACTTCTTTGTACCTCGCCTTCCGCTGCGAAGAGCCGACGCCGGAAAAACTGACTGCCCGAGCCGTGCGTCGTGATTCGAACCAGATATTCAGCGATGACAATGTTGAGTTTTTTCTCGATACCAATTACGATCGGGAGACGTATTATCATTTTGTCGTTAACCCCGCCGGCAAGAGCTATGAGGCTTACTGCCATACCAGCGACAAGGAGGCGATTCGGGAAGAAGACTGGGATCCCGATTGGCAACTCACGACCAGGGTCGGCATCGACCATTGGGTTGCGGAGATCGCAATCCCCTTTGCGGCTTTGGGGACCGCTCGCCCGAAGCCGGGCTCTGTCTGGGGACTCAATCTCAATCGGTCCCAGCGGCTCGATGCAAGAGACGGTACCTATTCGAGCTGGGCTGCCATTGACCAGGGCTTCAATCGGCCCGATGCGTTCGGCAAGCTGATCTTCGGGGCGCCCGCGGACATTTCTTATTCGGTCATTTCGCTGGGAGATCCTGTGGCCGGCGGCAAGCTTCGAATGATACTGCGGAACGGTAAAGACGAACCTGCGACCGTTCGGACGCAATGGGGCGTCTCGCCTTCATGGGCAGATACAGCGACTGAAGCCGCGACTACGCACCTCGCAGAGCATGCACAAAGCGAAATCGTCATCCCATACGAAGTGCCGGCCAGAAGCTGGGACGACATTCCTCTCGGGCCCATGGGAGCCGTCGATTTTAAGCTCGAAGTGGCTGATGCCGTCTCCGGCAATAGTGTCGATATCAAAAAGGGTTCATTCGAATGGGGTTGGGGCCCTGTTATGGACCTGTCCATGGACCGCTACTATTACACGCCGGATGATCGAAAAATGCGGATCGACCTGAGCCTGCACACCGATGTGGCAGTCCGCGCCGAGTTGGTCATCAGCAGGGAACGGCTGCAGAACTGGCCTATGGACGACGAGCTGGGGGTATGGCCCGCGAACCTGCGGCGTCAGGACGTTGCGCTTGTGCCAGGAAAGCAAGATTACAGCCTACCCATCGACATCGCCGATCTGGATTCGGGCCGGTATATCGTTTCGGTTCATCTGGTCGACGACGCCGGCTCCCGGGTTCATTCGATCCATCGAGTCTTTATCAAGCGCAGAATCGACCCGGCGGAAATGCCGCCGCACACGGTAACGGTCGACATCCGTTCGGACGGCATTCTCCTTCGCGACGGCAAGCCGTTCTGTCCCTTTTTTGGCATGTCCAGCCAGACATCGCCGTTAGCCACCGATTGCTTCAACACCAGGTACGGCAACAGTAAGGCCGGGCTTGTGTCGAAACCGTTGGATAGGCCGAAGGTGGGCCTGCCATGGGTCACTACGGAAGACGACAAGGTGTTCGTTGTGCTGCCGGACGAGGAAAGGATGCTGCGCGGCATTCGCGGGAAGGTTCTCGCGCGAAAGTCCGATCCGTCACTGCTCTGCTGGCTGATTAAGACGGAAGCCATCATTCCGATGGTCAGGGAGGTTGAGGGCAAGCGGGTGCCGCTGAACAACGTCGAAGAGTACCGGAAGGTCCGGGAGTTTGTCAAAAGCATCGCACCGACTCACCTCACTTCCATATACGTGAGTCATTCTCACTATGTGTCGCGTTTTAAGGATTCGGCGGATATTATTGAGGTCGGGTATCCCAGTTCCTCCTTCGAGAATCGGTTGCTTCCGCATCTGACCAGGGATCTGAAGGAGATCAGGAAGGTCCTCGGACCCGGCAAGCCGTTCTTCTTCTGGATCGGCAGTTCCATTCCCAGTCCGGAGAAGAGGACAGCCGAGGAAATTCGCTGCGCTTCCTACCTGGCGCTGATGTATGGCGCGGCCGGCATCGTCTTTCATATGGGCCATCGCGGCGTTGATCCAACTTTTACCAGGCATTGGTCGGTTTATTCGGGCCTGTCGCGGGAGGTTGCGGAGGTATTTGCCATGCTGACCTCGCCGCAGCAGGAACCGGAACCTAAAATCACGGTTGTTCCCGACTCGATCGATTACCGTGTGCGACAATACAACGACCGACTCTATTTAATTGCCGTTAACACGGCCGACCATCTTGTGGAGGCAACTGTCTCGATCGGAGATGTCCGGGTTATCCCGAAGCGAATCGGTCTTCGCTTTGAGAACCGGGACATCGATCCGCAGGGGAACCGTTTCAATGACACGTTTACTGCCTATGAGCCCCATGTGTACGAGTTTGAACCGTGAAAAAATAACGTGCTTTGACGTGACTGTATGGATGTGGGTTCGCTGCGGCGTGGTCAGCACCGCACCGCACCATAGCAGCTCGCCGATCGGAAATCCGAAGAGTTCGCCCGTTTGCAGATCCGGATCAACAATGTGCTGATAGATCGCGCGAGACTGCCGGCTCGGGTTTTCGTGCGTCAGGAGCGTCTCACCAAAACCAATAAATCTGCCCCGGCCCCCGAGTCCACTGCGCTTCATACGCCGGATCGGTACGCTTCAGCCACTTTGCCGAACCATCGGCATGGACGCGGGCGCTGCCGCGACAGTCCAGGGGCCCATCGTGATGCATCCCGTAACCGGGATTGAACGCGTCGCCGTTGCTTTCTATAGTGTAGGACTCGCACCATTCAGTGGCGATAACCGTATCGGCATCGACTGAACGGTTTGTCAATATCGGTTCGAAGGCCGGGCCGGTGGCACCTCCGGAAACTTCGTAAAAGTCAGTACCAAGTGCCTGTGGGTCGAGGCCGGCAAGAATACTAATAGATGACTGCCAGAGGTTTCCTGCCGGCTCATGTAACCAAAACGACTGGCTGTCCGGATTTATACGCTCATTTATCATCGGTGTCCCCGGTGGATAAACTGCGTCGTTCGAATCTGTTCTGGATGTAATCGAGCAATAATAAATGTCCGACGAACCACCATACTCAAGCAGCGCGTCTCTGATGTCGCACCTGAATGTGCCTGAGCCCGGCGGGACTTCTACTGCGACATCAATTGTATAGAAAGTCGTGCGATGCGGATAATTCCCCGAACTGTCGTCGGCGTAACTGGACAACGCCGTGCCCACCTGTTTGCAATTGGCTATGCAGAGGACGATATGCGCCTTGTCTCTGGCCCGCGACAACGCCGGCAGCAGCATCGACGCCAGGATGGCGATGATGGTGATTACCACAAGCAATTCTATCAGCGTGAAATGACGTTTGTCCTGAAGCATCGCCTTCCCCTGCGTGAGAGAATCCGCATTAATTATTGTATTGCAATACTTTAGGATTGGAGCCAGCGGGCGGACTTGAAC
>CAYWQM010000012.1:65937-66875 GCA_964460215.1 uncultured Lentisphaerales bacterium | reverse complement strand
CCCAGGCGTATGGTGTCACGCCGGACATCATCTGCAGCGGCAAAGGTCTGGGCGGCGGCCACATGCCAATAGGCGCCATGATTGCCCGCGAGGGCATGGGACAGGCCTTTCTCGGATCTGCCAAAGACGGTGTCGAGTTCGCCCATGGCAATACATTCGCCGGCAACCCGCTGGCCTGTGCCGTCGGCGTCGCTGTGATCGACGAAATCGTCGAACAGGATCTTTGCGCCAAAGCACGCGAGCTCGGCGACTATCTCGCCGACAGATTGAACGATCTGAAAAAGTACGGCGTCGTCCGCGAAGTCCGGGGCATGGGTATTCTGCGCGGCGTCGAGCTTGTTGCCGATACGACAACCATGGCGCCCTTCCCCGCCCTCGGCGCGGCTTTGAAAAAAACCGCCGTCGCCAACGGGCTGATTATACGCGTCGATCCGAACTGGTTCGCTGTCGCCCCCCCACTGATCGCCGGGCAATCGGACATCGACGAAATGTGCGGCCTCATCGACAAGAGCCTGCGCGAGGCGCTCGAGGCGACCGGCAGGTAGTCGTCCGGCCTGACGCGCAACCACGTTTCCGGGGTTAAGGCATGATTCGCATGATCCCTTTGAATCGAGCCGACCACACGGTAGCTTGGAGACTTCACGTAACTCCTCCATACAGCAACCCCAATGATCATGAGCTACACCAGAACAGTCCGCGAATTCACCATGGCATGCAACGACGAGCTGCCGGAGCACCCGATCCTCATGAGTAAGGACCGGGTCGATTTCATCCGGCAAATGGTCAGCGACGAAATGGACGAACTAGACGATGCCCAGACAGTCGTCGACCAGGCCGATGCACTGGTCGACGCCATTTATTACATCTGCGACACCGCAGTACGCCACGGCATGAACCTCGACAACCTCTTCGATATCGTCCATGGCGCCAACATGACC
>CAYWQM010000012.1:53311-65927 GCA_964460215.1 uncultured Lentisphaerales bacterium | reverse complement strand
CCCCAGGTGATCAACATGACCAAAGTCATCAACGGCAAGGTCCTGCGCCGCGACGACGGCAAGATCATGAAACCGGAAAACTGGCAACCGCCCGAACCCAAGCTCGAATCCGAAATCCGACGGCAGTCCGACGAAGGGTCGTTTTCGTAAGAACTACCTAAACAAGCGGGAAAAGACAGCCGTTCTATTTTCCGTCGGCGCTGACCGTGCGCACGTGCAGGAGTACCATCGCCGCTGCCAGCAGACACAGGCCACCCGTCCACTGTGTCGTCGTAAATGTCTCGTCGAGGAATAGCCAGGCGAGCGCGTACGAGATTACCGGGCTAAAATTCAGGGCGCCGGCGCATGGTACGTTGCCGAGGGCATGGAGCGCCCGGTACAATGCCAGATGGGCAATGGCAATCCCAAGCAGGGACGAGGCGGCGATAAGCCCCCACATGCCGGCGTCGAAACCGCCCAACACCCGAAAATCACCGCAGCACAGCATCAGCACCAGCAGCACAGCCGCGGTATACACACAGACAACCGCGAAGCTGAGAAGCACCGGAAACTGCGGCATGTAATGACGCACCACAACGCCGTACCCGCCGCAAAAGACCGCACACGAGAGAATCACTACGGCGCCGCGCACCGTCATCGACGCGGGTTCGAGGATCGTGTGGTGAAACAGCAGCCACATCCCGACGATCGTCACCAGCGTCGCCAGCCAAAACAGCGGGCGCCGAACAATCGGCCGCTCGTCCGGCAACAGCAGGACACTCCAGACAACCGTGAAAAGAAACGCTGAACGAACAGCGAAAGCATTGACCGGCGCCGTATTGAAGTACGGGCTCAGTCCCCAGAGGATCTGGCCGCATATATTGACCGCTGCCGGTACCAGGGCGCACCGCCACAACGCCGGGGCGATACCGCGACGCCGGTGCTCTACGGCGATGTATATCGCCGCAGCCACGGCAACCAGACCGTAACGCACGCCATTCACCGTCCAGACGTCGAGGTGCCAGGCGAAGTACCGGACAAAAACGGGTACCGAGCCGAAAGCCCCCACGGCAACCGCCAGAGCGGCAAAAGGCGGTATCTTCATGTATCCATCCTGTAGGTCCGGAATGCAGCGAAACTACGACTGTATCCCGGCGATGCAGTGGCTGGGCGGACTGTCCCTGCTGGCAGTGGCGATGGTGATCCTGCACGTACGCACAATAATCTCGCCGGCACGTTCACGCGACGCACGACGATGTACAACGTGCCGGTGACCTGCCAGGCGGCGCTTAGCGTCGTTCCGCGTTCGCGTATTCCGGTCTGTCCTCGACACGTCGCATTAAAGTTAATTTCTTCCGGACTTCGTGTCCGTACCCGGATTCCTCTTGGTTCTTACCTTCGGGCATCAGTCGATACAGGCGCCTACTCTCAGCCCTAAAACACCCGCAAATTGGCATTGATTCGAATTTTCCATAGCCCGATCATTCACCCGGATTCGGGTACGGGTGCGGGCGCCTTTGGTTTGTGGCTGTGCCGCCTTATCAAGACGACTCAGCGAATGAATCCCGCAGTCTTCGGTACATTTCTGAATCGCGGCTAATTTGGCCGTTTTTGGTGACGGGGAACATGTTGAAGTCAGTGTCTGTCTTGCTCAGATCGGCACCCCGCAATTCTGAGTTGACAAAGGTATAGACAATGTTGTGTCGACATTCAGCACTCTTGTTGCCGCCAGCGCGGTGAACGATGTTCGAATCGATGAAGGCGACGTCTCCAGCCTTCACGTCGAGGATGAGGCGGCGTGGGTCATTTTCCCAGCGTTCCTGCTCCTCCATCTGACCGTAGCCACTGCTGGCAGCGTTGGATCTCTCGCCCTCGGGATGGACTTCGGTGCGGGCGTGCACCGGGCCCTTGTGTGAGCCCGGGACAATGGCCGTGGCTCCACTCTCTTCATCCATATCGGTCAGGTAATAGAGGACGGTCACCAGGCGTCGCTCGTCCATCCAACGTGAAAAATATTCCGTATCCTGGTGCCAACCCCGGAAGCTGCTTTTGACGCCGGGAAGCTTGGTGATCGCTACCGCCTCGAGGACGTGCGTGTCCGGCCCGACCAGCTCATCGACAATGGCCGATACACGGTCGTGATAGCACAATTCCAGAAACTCTAACCGAATTTCTTCGAGTACATACAAGAGCCAGATTTTGTGTGGGTTGTCGGGAAACGTTCCCTCGATATCGAGAATTGGGCGCGCCAGCGATTTGCCGTTTCTGGTGCAGCGTGGATCAGTCTTGCAGGTACCATGGACACCCCGCAATGTCTCGAGAAGTTCGTTCACCTCACCCGGCGCCAGAGCCCCGCGCTCGATGTGAAAACCCTCATCGCGAAAATGTTCCTTTCGTGTCATCATATGACTTGCCTTTCTGGGAATTGAGTTGGCTTGCCATTGCGGCATTGACCCGGGCGAAACGGTCCTCTAACCATCGCTATTGGAACCTCTGGCAATATACATTACTTCATCATGTCTACTACGATACAGGGCCGATCAGAATTCTGCCATAATACCGTACTGAAGCATCCGTCGAACGATCAGGTTAATGACTGGGCCGACAATACCTGCAACTGTGTGTCCCCTTTCGTGTAGCGGTGCAGCATGGGTGTGTCGACGATGGCGGGACAGACCGCGTTGACACGAATTGATGATGAATCATATTCCAGTGCGACCGTTTTTGTGAGCCCCAAGACACCGTGTTTGCTGGCCACGCAGGACGCCATGTTAGGCTGACTTCATGTGTTCATCCTGCAGGTCCGGAATGCGGATAAACTTCGACTTTACCCCGCCGATTACATCGGGTTAACACTTGCTTCGACTGCCATCATGCGGCATGTTCCAGCATTGCCTTGCAGGTGCCCGATTTTCCACAACCATTGTCCGACATGAGTATCTTCACCTATCAGGAAGCCTTCGACTTTGTGCCGCCGGAGCATCGTGTCACGATGGGCGAAGGCAACACCTCGCTGATCCGTTCGCATCGTATCGGCCCGGCAGCCGGGCTGCAGAACCTCTGGCTCAAGCTCGAAAGCTGCAATCCCAGCGGTTCCTATAAGGACCGCTTCGCCGCCAGCGCCGTTTCGCATATGGTGGCAGCCGGGCAGCGCCACTGCGTGGCAACCTCCAGCGGCAACACCGGTTCGGCCCTGGCCGCCTACTGCGCCGCCGCCGGCATCAAATGCGATATCGCCATCTGTGAAGCAGCACCCACCGGCAAGCTCAAGCAGATGATGGCATACGGCGCCAATATCTTTCGGGTCCGCGACTTCGGCCTCGATCCGGACGTCACCACCGGCGTCTTCGAGAAGCTCAACGACATGGCCGCCGCGCCCGATGCCTCGCTGCAGATCAGCGCCTTCGCATTCAGCCCGCTCGGCATGGGCGCCGTACGATCGATAAGCTACGAGCTGGCGGAACAGGCCGAGACGCCGATCGACCGCGTCTTCGTCCCGGCCGGTGGCGGCGGCCTGACGCTGGCTGTGGCCCAAGGGTTTCAGCAGCTTGCGGCTGCCGGAAAAGTCGCCCGGAGCCCACGCATCGAATGCGTCCAGCCCACCGGCAACAACACGATGGCCGGTCCGCTGCGCGACGGCCTCGAAATCGGGCAGCAGGTCGAATGTACATCCGACATCAGCGGTCTGCAGGTACCAACCAAAGTCGACGGCGACAGGGTCATCGAAGCTTGCCGCGCCAGCAACGGCACCGGACATCTGCTCGAGGACGCGGAGATCCGCAACGTGTACCACCGCCTGCTGACCGAAGAAGGTGTCTATTGCGAGCCAGCCGGGGCCGTGGCACTCGCCGCGGCTGTCCGGGCGGCACCGGACATCGGTGAAAACGAAAATGTCGTGTGCCTGGTGACAGGCTCCGGCTTCAAGGACCCCGAATCGATCGATCGTATCCTGGGCGGAGAAGATTGCCCGATGATCGACCCGGCTGATATTGGCAAATAGTGCCTGAACACAAACACTAAGGACCGAAAAAATGAATACTGTTGAGAAAATGCGCGCCGGCGACTTTGCCTATGGCACAATGAGTCGGCTGATCGACAACCCCGGCTACGTTCGGATCTCCGCAGACTCCGGCCTCGACTTTCAAATCTTCGACATGGAGCACGGTGCCTATTCAATGTCTGACATTGCCGATGTGCTCGCAGTCTCGCGCGCCCTGCCCTTCACAACGTTCGTCCGCATCCCCGAGCTCTCGAAAGCCTGGGTGTCACGCGTCCTCGACGCCGGCGCCGACGGAATCATGCTGCCGATGGTCGAGACCGAGACACAGGCAAAGCAGTTCGCGTACTGGGCGAAATACACACCGCTCGGCAACCGCGGCCTGGCGATCGGGCTGGGTGCCACCGGCTATAAAGGGCAAACGGAGCCGACAGCATATATGGCCGCGGAGAATGTTGATACACTGACAATTGCCCAGATCGAGACGACCACAGGCGTTGACAATGTCGAGGCGATCGCAGCGACACCGGGCATCGACGTACTCCTCGTCGGCCCCGGGGACCTTTCAACCTCGCTGGGCTGTCCGATGCAGATGGACGCCCCCGAACTGCACGAGGCCATCGACAAGGTTGCAAAGTCCGCAACTGACTATGGCAAGATTTTCGGCATGCATGCCGGCCTGCCACTGCTCGAGAGCTACGTGCCGAAGGGCCTGCGCATGGTGAGCCACGCATGCGACGTCATCATGCTGGCACAAGCGCTGAAGTCGATTCATCAAAAATGCGTCGAGATATCAACCGGCTGAACGCGCCTTCGAACCGGGCAACCTCGATTGGCATATTTCTTCTCTCATTCCGCTACATTCACGTAGTCCCGGCCGAACTTGTCCTCGCGGGGCTCTCTGAAATCGCCGCTGCCGTACATGTTGCTGGCCTGCCCGCCATCGATCATGTACGTCTGACCGACGATATACCGTGACGCGTCCGATGCCAGAAATACCGCCAGCGAGCCGACATCTGTCGGCTCGCCGACGAACCCCGCCGGTATCGACTGGGCCGCATTGCTGATGTCGAGCCCCTCGACCGCCTTGTAATGATTCTCGACAACGATCCAGCCCGGGGCAATCGCATTCATCCGCACGCCGAACGGTGCCAGGTCAATTGACGTCGTGCGCGTAAACGACACGATCGCCCCCTTGGTCGCAGCGTAGATCGAATGCTCGTGCATTGCGTAGTTCGCGTGTACAGACGTCAGGTTTATAACAGCGCCTTTGCCACGCTCGACCATTCCTTTGCAGGCGGCCTGGGTGAGGAAAAACATCGCCTTGATATTGACGTTGAACAACGTGTCGAACTGCTCCGGGTTCACTTCCATGAACGGCAGGTTCATAGTGATACCCGCATTGTTGACCAACACGTCGATCTGCCCCAGAAACGACTCCGCCTCAACCGCCAGGTTGCATACCGCATCAACGTCGTTGAAATCCGCCTGGATAGCTCTCGCCTGTCGCCCCATCGCCTGGATCTCTTCGGCTGCGGACTTGGCACCCGCATCGCTGTGGCTGTAATGCAGCACCACGTCCGCGCCATACTCGGCAAAGGTCAACGCCACACCACGCCCAATGCCCGTGCCCGCACCGCTAACCAGTACTTTCTTGCCTGCAAGGTCTGCACCGATACTCATAATTTCAGTCTCCAATTTTTATGGTTGTGTTCCCGCCTGACTCAACAACTTTACCGACCACGCACGCCGCAGTCAACCCGGCGGCATGCAACTCGCCAAGCACCGCATCGACGGCAGTCGGTGCGACACCGGCCAACAGCCCGCCCGAGGTCTGCGGATCGAACAACCAGTCGCCGGCATCGCCGCACACGTGTGCCGACGCTTGGGCGTTGGCATCGTGCAATGTACTGTGAATCCCCTTTGCCACCACGGCACGATAGCCGTCGTACAATGGCATTTCGTCATTGAGCCGGGCCGCTGCATCACTCGCCGTCAACATCTCCAGCAGATGTCCGGCCAAACCGAACCCGGTGACATCGGTGCAGGCCCGCACCGCATGCGATGCGAAGATCGCAGCCGCTTCTCCATTCGAAGCCATCATGCCGCGCACTACGCCCTCGTACCAGTCCCCTCGACATACGCCCTGGCTGGCGGCGCGCATCAAGGCGCCAGTGCCAAGCGGTTTGGTCAGCACCAGCCGGTCATCCGGACTGAGAGCGTCCTTGCGAAAAAGCCCAGCTTCTACCGCGTACCCGGTCATGCAGAAACCGACCTGAAAATCCGTCGACTCCGACGTGTGCCCCCCCGTCAGCACAACCTCACTTTCGCGAAACGCCTGCAGCGCGCCCGCCAGCACCTGATACAGATCGGACTCGCAGATCGCGGAACCGGCAAACGGCACGGTCACCATCGCCTGCGCGGCGAACGGCGTCGCGTTCATGGCGTACAGATCGCTCGTCGCATTGGTCGCAGCGATATACCCGAAGAGATAGGGATCGTCGATGAAGGCACGGAAGAAATCCGTCGTCTGCACCTGCACCTTGCCATCCGGCAATCGCAGCACCGCGGCGTCGTCGCCGGCGCTACAGCCCATGAACACATCGGGGTGCGACGGTATCTCAAGGCGCTGCAGGACGCGATCGAGATTAGTGCGCCCCACTAGCGCACCACAGCCGCCGCAACGCATCTCGACCATATCGGCAGCGGCCATCGGTGTTTCGTACGCCTCGTGGAACTTACGCATCCAGCCGCGATCGATGAAGTCTTTCCACTTGAACATCCACTTGCCACGACCAGCCAAGCGCCCGTAACTCATGACTGCGGTACCGTCACCACAGTTCAGCAGAAAAAGAAAGAGCGACTGCGGCCGATACTTCTGTAATGGTTCATTGCCTATCCGGGCCTGCAGGTTCTCCCACAGCACCGGCCCGGCACGCACCGAAAAGATTCCCGCCTTGGCCAGGTCCGGGCGCGACGCCAATGAGGCGCAATCACCGACAGCGAAAACCGCTGCGTCCGACACTGTATCGAGCGAGTCATGTACTCGAATAAAGCCCCTCTCGTCGGTCTCGAATCCCGAGCGCTCGATCAGCGGCAATGGCACCGCGGGCGTCGCCCAGATACACAGCGCATACGGCAGCCGTCCGCCATCGGCCAGGTGGAGCCCGTCCGCATCGCCACCGACGACTTCCGTGTCGGTGCGTGCCTCGACGCCGAGCGCCTGCAGCGCGCCGACGCACGATTTTGAAACCGCCGGCGCACAACCGGCCAGCAAACGCTTGCCACGCGTCACTAATTGCATCGAAACATTAGGAAGCTCCGCAAGCCGCCGCCGCAGGCTCAGGCAAATCTCGAACGCACTGGCACCGCCACCGACGACAACGATCGGGAACGGTTCGCCGCCCTGCTCAGCCCGAGCCACGTGCGGCTCGATACGATCGAGCAAGGAGTTGAGTGGCTTGAGCGACAACTGCCTGTCCGGCAGCATATCGTTCGCCGGGATCAGTGGTTGCGATCCGATATTGAGTGACAACAGGGTATAATCCAGCGGCATCCGATCCTGCAGATGCACCTGGCGTGCCGCAATGTCGACATGGGTAGCCTCGGCAAGAACCAGGCGCACGTCTCCAACTGCACACAAGCGCTGCAAGTCGACCGAAAGTTCATCGGAATTGTACTGGCCGGCAATACATCCGGGGATCATGCCCGAATACGGCACGACCGGCGTATCGTTGATCAGTGTCAACCGCGCCGACGGCAGCGGCTGCATGCCCCACCATTTGACGACCTGCAAATTGGCGTTGCCGGCACCAAGCAGGACGATATCGTGTTCGATTTTCACGTTGCTGTTCATAGGCTACACAATCTTCCGCTTGTCGCCGACGCGCACGGTCACACGATCACGATCCATTTTCTCGGCCAACGGCACCATAACGCGACGAGTCGTACCAATCGCGTTTTTTAAATCGCTGACCGTCGCCGGCCCGTTTGCTTCGATGTGGGCGCGAACACGTACAATAACCTCGGCATAGGCTATACCCGACATGACAAGGTCCGGTCCTATCTGTACCGCATCGCCCGACTCGATCATGAATTTGACGATCTCCGGTGCCTTGGGCAATTGGAGCAACTCCTTGCGTGCCGGCGGTTCAAAAGGATTTTCGTTCAACATCTCACGAATCTTTTCACTGGCCCCGGCCAATGCCTCCGGCAGCTCGGAAACGTGGGCTGCTCGCCTCAGCACATTCCCGTCCTGCACGAATCCGCAATCGCAGAGGCTCGCGATCAGGCTCCGAAAAAGATCCGGTGCCCGCAGCACTTCCGCCACTTGCAACGACAATTCCGTCAACTCCGGCCCGGCGCGTTCCGGGCAGTCACGGTGACACGCATCCACTGCAGCAGCGACTGCAGCGCCCGCGGTCTGCCAGACAGCGGTGGCGATTGCAACAGATTCCAACCGCTCGAGCTCACCAGCCGCTGCCAGTACGTCAACGGCCGAATCGATCTGCACTCGGCTAAACCTCGATTTTTGCAGCGCGGAATCGAGCCGCAGAATACTGTCCCGCTGCAGCAGGCTACGCAAACATGCAGCAGCATCGTGCAAGGCGGCAAGGCGCGACGTCAGGAAATTGTGACGGATTTCGCTGCGCAACCTGCCGCGTTGCGCATCGGCATCGAGTACGATGCCACCGGCGAGCGTGACGCGCTCGGGCCAGTCGCGAATGACGAAACGATCGCCGGCCAACAGGCACACCGGCGCTTCCAGCCGCAGTTGGGCCAGTGCCTGTTCGCCGGGTTTCAGGCCCGGACTGCCGAGCAACTGCACCAAAGCCGGTACGTGCCCGGCACCATGGTGCAGATTGACGCGGGTCTCGTCTTTCAGGACATGCGCTCGATTGCTCCGCGCTTGCAGGCGCGCCGACATTTCGAGTTGTACATCGATCGTATCGACAGCCTCACCCGTTCCAGACACCGTGACCACGTCACCGCGGGACACATCGACATGGGCGGTCGCGTCTGCCAGATTCAGGGCCGCCCGCATGCCCGGCACGATGGTATCGACTTGGGCGTTGTGCGTCTGCAACGTCCGGACGCGCGTGCGGCAACCGCCGGGCTGGACAACGACGGAGTCGCCGGCCGACAAGATACCGCCGGCAAGTGTACCGGTGACGATCGTACCGGCGCCGTCGATAGTGAACACACGATCGACGGATAACCGCGGCTTGCCGAAGTCAGCAGGCGTTGGGCAACCACCCAGGACCCTGGCCAGGGCCTGCCGCAAGTCGTCGATGCCGCTGTCGGTCTGTGATGACGTCGTGATGATCGGCGCATCTGCAAAGGGCGTATGCTTGAGGTGCTCGCGGACGTCCTCGATCACCAGTTCCAGCGTCTCGGCGTCGGCCAGGTCGGCTTTGGTCACTGCGACAATCGCGTCACGGACACCGACGTACGAGAGAATCTGCAGATGCTCCTCGGTCTGCGGCATCCAGCCGTCATCGGCGGCAACGATAAACAGTGCCAGATCAATGGAGCCGACGCCGGCGACCATATTCTTGACGAAGTCCTCGTGGCCGGGCACATCAACGATACCGATTCGCAAGGCGATATCGGGCGTCGCAAGCTCGAGCGCAGCGAACCCCAGGTCGATGGTCAGGCCGCGTGCCTTCTCTTCCGGCAGGCGGTCTGTATCGGTGCCGGTGAGTGCCTGGACAAGGGCGGTCTTGCCGTGATCGACATGACCGGCAGTGGCGATGACAAAGTTCGCGTCACGCAGCATCAGTCGAGCTGGCTCTTAAAGGGAAATTCATGCACCACATCGACGGAACGGCTGTCAACCTGCAGTACTGGATAGGCAAGATAGTTGAACGCCGCCGCCGGCGTTGAGCCGACAGCCGCAACAACAGTGCAGGAGGCACAGAAAATAAGCCACAGAAAATACTTCAAGGGGCTGACCCACTGTTCGTGATTACCGACTGCAACGTGCTGGTCAACAATTCGTCCTGCTCCGGGAGTACGGTCCGCAAGTCCAGACGAAAAGACTGGCCGGAAATATACCCGATAACTGGCGGGCACACCATGCGCAGGCTCGCGGCGAGTTCAGCCGGCGTGCAATTCGCGGGCACCAGCTCGACGGCAACCGAAGGTATCGCCGCACGCGGCATCGCCCCCCCGCCAATCCGCGAATTCACTTCAACACAGCGGCTGGCCACCGGCAGCTCTGCGAGCGCCGCGATCAGCTTATTAGCCCGCGCTTCGAGTTTGGCCACTGATTCCGACATCATTCGAACCACCGGAATCTCCGGCAAGTCACGGGTTTGCAGACTCCGCAAATACGTATCGGCGGTCGCCTCAAGCGCCGCGAGAATAAGTTTGTCGCAGCGCAGGGCCCGATAAAACGGTTCCTTCTCGATACTGCTGATCAGCCGCTTCTTACCGGCGATGACGCCCGACTGCGGGCCACCGAAAAGTTTGTCGCCACTGAAACAGACCAGCTGGACGCCACGCTTCAGCGCATCCTTCGGTGTCGGCTCGTGCTCGACGGCCGCTAACTGATCGGTTGCAACCATTGCGCCGCTGCCGAGATCCTCGACCAGCGGCACGCGCTTCTTTTTGGCGATCGCCGCGAGCTCTTCAGTCGCCGGCGATGCAACGAACCCGTCCATAAAAAAATTACTGCGGTGCACCTTGAGAATCATCGCCGTCTGCTCACCAATCGCCGCCTCGTAATCCGCTACACCGGTACGATTAGTAGTGCCGACTTCACGCAGAACCGCACCACTGCTCTCGAGGATATCGGGAATGCGAAAGCCACCGCCGATCTGCACCAGCTCACCGCGTGAAACGATGACTTCGGGACGTGCCGCCGTGCAGAAATGCTTGAGGATCAGGACCAGCGCCGCCGCATTGTTGTTGACGACAGTTGCAGACTCCGCACCACAGAGCAGTGCCAGTTTGCGCTTGATGCCGGCTGAGCGCCCACCGCGCTTGCCGCTGTCGAGGTCGAACTCGAGGTTGCTGTAACCGCCGCCGACAGCGGCGGCAGCGGCAATCGCCTCGGCACTCATCGGCGCACGCCCCAGGTTGGTGTGAATGATCACGCCAGTGGCGTTGATCACCGGTTGCAGTTGCGCCCTTAGGAACGCCGCGACACGATCACGAATGTCCCCGGCAATCTGCTCGAACGACGGAATCGACTTCGCCTTTCGCAGCAACGACAGATGCTCACGGATGATCGCCAGCAAAAGCAGTCGCGGACAGTCGATATCATCGAGGGCATCGAGAAGCGTATCGACGCCGGGAATTGCACTCAAGGATTTCTTGGACACATTTCGCTCCCATCTTGGCAGATCGGCAGAATGTACGGCTGCCTTCGCCATAAGTCGAAAAGGCACTGCCACCCAGGCCTCACAGATACCGCATACTTGCGAATTCGCAGCGTCCGGCTCAGGCCTCAGCAAGCACGGCGGCAATCGCCTCTTTATGCTGATCACCGGTCGGCTGCAGCGGCGACGAAATTCGGCCATTGCCGATGCCCATCGTCGATACGGCATACTTGATACCGCTCAGCCAGCAGTCGTCCGCCAGCAGCAGCACATCGCGGATACGCATCAGGCGGGCATGTCGCTCGACGGCATCTGCCAAATCGCCGCGGCTGACGGCGTCGAAAATGCCGACGCACAGCTCGGGAACGACATTGCCGAGAACCGGCACAAACCCGACACCGCCGGCAATCAGTCCGGCAACGATCAGTGGTTCGTCACCGACCAGCGTCTGCAGTCCGACCGGACCGCCATCGTTCAGGTAGTGCAAAAGCGTATCACGATCGCCCGAGCTTTCCTTGCAATAGCGGATCCAGCCATTTGCGGCCATGGTGACAACCGTATCAGGAGCCAGCGCAGAACCGACACAGCTCGGAATGTTATAGGCGATCATCTCCATCCCGCCACGATGCTGCCAGCAGGTCTCGTGCAGACGCAGATGCTCGGCAGCACAGCTGTTGGCCAGGTAGAAAGTCGGTGTAGGCACGAAAAACTGATAAGCACCGGTCGCGGCGATTCGCTCGATCTTGTCAACAACGCGGCGAGTGGAAGTGTCTGCGACACCACCGAGCAGCGGCACGCGTCCATCGACAGCGGCACCGGCGATCTCGATCATACGCCGCCATTCCGTTTCAGTGTGCAACGGTCCTTCGCCGGCGGAACCGCCGACAAAGAGTCCACCCACACCGGCGTCGATCAGGCGATCGATCTGGGCGCGAAAGGCTGCTTCATCGACAGTTTCGTCGTCGGACAGGGGGGTGATCACGGGGACCACAACGCCCTTTAAGCTGTGTGTATCGGACAAGATGAAACTCCTCGGGATTTGGCCAAGATTATAAGATGTCGTTTCGTAACGAAACGGCCAGTAAGATAAGGCGACAATCCACATAGTCGAATGCGACGGGAGAACGGCAGCAGCGCAACAGGTATCGCCGACCCGGCCAGGGGCAATTAAACGGGCCATCGATGTTGCTGCCGTGGTCCATGCCCGATGCGGACGGGCGTGAGCGCCAAGCTCCCGTGAGGGCTTGATCTTTAACAGTGACTGGTGGAGGAACTGAGCAGCAGATCAGCGGATTCAAACCTGGATCAGCCACCC
>CAYWQM010000012.1:0-53301 GCA_964460215.1 uncultured Lentisphaerales bacterium | reverse complement strand
GAAATGCCAAAGCTGTGCTGGTACCGGCGCGCAAATCCGCTTGCGCGAAATCGGCTTCAGCTCGACCAAGCAGAAACCGTCACATGTTATCGGTCCTGTCACCGGTGATGTCGATTTTGTCCGCGTCGAGTGCGAGTTCACGGCGGTAACCGACGCAGCCTGGTTGCACTTCGAGCTTGAAGGCGGCGGCCAGGCGTGGTTCGACGACATAACGTTGGAAGAAGCTTAGGGCCCGCGGCCGATGAACTGCCACTGTCACACTTGCGGCAAGACCCTATAAAAATCGAACGGTGCGGCCGCGCGCCGAAAATGCCCACGCCGGCAATTCCGTAGTGCGGCTCAACCGTCCAGTTGCTCGATCATCGCGGTGAACTCTACGGACGGCTCGAAACTGAAAGATTCGCCATCGCCCGAGTACGCCAGCGTCGTAAAATTCCCATCCCGGTACCAGTAAAGTTGCGCACTGACCGGCTTCGTCCCATCACGGTGCATGCCATAGATCATCGGGATCATGGCATCGACGGCGGCCGCCACCCGTCGGTCGGTGATCGGATGCAGCAGCAAGTTGCCGCGGTCCGGAATACCGACCAGTGTACCGCCCGAGCCGATTCGCTCCGGGTGGTCCTGCATCAGCAGCGCATGGGTCGAGACAAACAGAGTACTGCCGGTCAACGCGGTGATGACAACATCTTGGGGCAGCGTCTCCTGACGTGCGTCAGGCCGGCACTTGTCCCGCACATTGTCGAGACCGAGACGGAACAGTTTTTCATCGTCAATTTCCCAGAACCGGGCTTCCGACCTCAGCACGGTCTGCACCCGGTTCGGCAGGTCAAACACGAGCACGGTAAAAACATCCTCGAGATCCTCGCGCAAGACAAGTGTCGCCGCTGCGTCGCCGGTAGTATCAATGAAGCCGCGCGGCATCAATCGCACTGCAAGCAAGTGACTGATTCTGTCGAAGTGGCGGATATCAGCCTGCAGTGCTTCGGTGTTATCGAGTGCCTCGAGTTGAAAACTGAAATGGCTGTCAATGATCTCCGGCCACAACGACGGATCCGCAGCATCACAGCTCTGTGCCAGGTCAGCCAATTCCAGCTTGCGGTCATCGGCAGGCTTGGTCCCGGCGGTAACAATCCCCTCGTCGATAGTGGCGTACAGGCCACGAGCCTCGAACCACGATTTAACCTGCTGCGTGAACTGGCGGTATTCCTCCAGCGTAAAAAAAACCGCCCACGACGGCACCGAGACACGACGAAAAAGCAGGAAACCGACGCCGAGAATCAGGACGACACCGAAAGTGAACATGATCAGGTAATGAACGAACGTCATGCGCTCAGCAGCCGATCGTTGTCGAAGAGGTCATCGAATGTTACCGCGCCCAGGAGAAACATTGCGGTGACAAACTCGCGGCGCAGCCGCTCGATGACGGCGACGACGTCATCGGCAGAACGCATCGCCGGTTGCAGGAAGGGCGAGGCCATACCGCAGAGCGATGCTCCGAGCACCACCGCCTTCACCATGTCGATACCGTTGCGGATACCGCCGGAAGCGATCAGTTGCAGCTGGTGGCACCTGGGCTGCAGCAGGCGCAGTGCGGTCGGTGTCGGAATGCCCCAGTCCTGGAAGGTCAAGCCCAGGTCATCGTCGTTGTCGCCGCGTTGATTCTCTATACGGCTCCAACTCGTGCCGCCGGCGCCGGCAACGTCTATGTAGCGGATGCCACGAGCAATGGCGCGATCGACATCGGCCGGAGAAATGCCGGCGCCGACCTCCTTCAAGATGACCGGGCGGTCGAGTTTCACGGCAACATCACCGATACGGGCTGCAAGGCCCGCGAAATTGGTGTTGCCTTCCGGCTGAACCACTTCCTGCAGGGGGTTCAGATGCAGGTACAGTGCATCGGCATCGAGCACGGCAATTGCTTCGCGGCATTCGTCTATGCCGAAGCCGCAGTTGAGCTGGACCGCGCCTATATTCGCACACAGCAAGGCATCCGGAGCATATTGACGCAATTCAAAACTTTCGCGGGCCGACGGAGTGGTGAACATGACGCGCTGCGACCCCACAGCCATGGCAACACCGGTGCGCTGCGCCGCAGTCGCCAGGTTGCGGTTGATCGTGCAGACAACCTCATGGTCGCCACCGGTCATCGACGAGATGACCAGTGGAAACGACAAACGCTTGCCGAGAAAGTCAACGGCCGGATCAACGTCTGCCAGATCGATCTCGGGCAAGGCACGATGGGTCAGGCGGATGTCATCGAAATAATACTTGCGCCGATCGACCTGCTGATCATCGGTGATGATCTCGATGTGTTCGAACTTCCGCTGGTTTGTGCTGTCACTCATTGGCGTTCGAACTCGACGTGGGCACGCATCAGTTCACCGGGGTTGGTCAGTGCCGCCATCAGCGACAATTCACCGCAAAGGACGGCCGCGGCAGTGATCGCTGCCAGGCGCCGAGCATTGTCGCCAGGCTCGCGATGTTCGAGACAGCCGAGCCGGCGCAGGTTTTCCTCCACGCACCCTGAGTCCTTGCCGGCACCGACGGTACCAACAATGACGTGCGGCAGGGTGACCGCGAAATACAGGTCGTCGCCCCGGCACTCTGCGTGCACCATGCCCTGGGACCCTTCAACGATGTTCGCGGCATCCTGGCCGGTGGCCAGATAAACTGCCAGAAGAACGTTTGCAAAGTGCGCATTGGCGGTGCGCACACCGCCCGCTAAGGAGGTGCCGATCAGGTTCTTCTTGACGTTCAAATCAGCCATGGCAGCCGGCGACGTCTTCAGAAGTTTGCGGCACAGGTCCGGCGGGATGACCGTCTCACAAATTACATGCTTGCCGCGGCCCAGGATGCCGTTGACAGCCGACACTTTCTTGTCGGTACAAAAATTGCCGGAGACCGAGACGTACTTGAGCTCTGGCCACTGTTCGAGAATCCAGGACATGACGTGGTCGGCGGCCAGGGTCACCATGTTGTGTCCGGCAGCATCGCCGGTCGTCATCTCGAGGCGCAGATAAATGAGGTTCGCGGTGAGCTGCACATGATAATCGCGCAGGCGCCCGAAACGGCTGGTTCCCTTGACGATCTCGGCGAGCTCGTCGCCGCGGGCCGCCAATGCGGCAGTAAAGGCGAGCGCGGACTCCGCAGACCCCGCTTCGAGCAGGATCGATCGTGACATGCGTTCGTCGACGATAATCGTGCGGATGCCTCCGGCGCGACTGGTGACGCGGGCGCCACGATCAGTGGACGGCCAAAGAGGTGCTTCGTAGGTCGCCAGCGGCACCATCACCTCGTCATCGACCACAGGGCCGGTAATCCTGACCGGCCCCACATCGCGCATTGGAATGGGACACTCAGTCACGTTACTTGGAGACTGCGGCAGGCGTGGCCGATTCAAGCTGAACCCAGGCCTTGACGTGTGCCGGAAGCTTGGTGACTTTGCGGATCACGGCACTTTCGCCCTGCGGCAACTCAACTTCATCTCCGCTCTTCCGTGAGATCAGTGCCTTGGCAATATCGGTGTCGTAGGAGATGATACCGGTTTCCGGCTCACTGTCCCAGAGTCCGAGGATGTGGTAAGTGAGCGGTGAACCATCGACATCCAGAACAACACTGGTGCCCGGCACGACGACATTGTCGACTTCGACGTCGGAGAAATCGGTCGGCAGCACTTCGTTGAGCTCACTTTCCAGATAGGCGCGACGTTCGAGCAACAACCGCTGGTTCTCTTTGGCGGCCTTGAACTCGGCATTTTCGCGCAGATCACCATATTCGCGGGCATGGGCAATGGCAGCGCTGTTCTCCGGAATCTTCTTGTTGATGATATCCAGCAACTCCTGCCGGTACTGCTCCATCGTGCGATAGGATGTGAGCTTTTTCTGTATGGCGACTTCAATCGGCTTGCGATCTTCGACAAGATCCTTGGAATCGGGAAACAGCCGGACAATCTTGACAAGCAGGCTCTGTTTCTCACCCTTGTTCAACAGGTGCGCATGCTTGACCATTTGCACCAGACGCCCGATGCCTTCGCGGCTACCGCCGTCCATCAGCGCCGTCTGAAATTCGGCATCGTTCATCAACAGCTTGTGCAATTCCTTCTTGGCTTTGAGGTATTCGCCTTTGGCCGGCATCGCGAGCGAGCGGAAAATCGGCCGCGGCGTACGGAAGCTTTCCATGCATTTGTCACGGTGCCGCTTCCACAGCCAGACGAAGGTGTCGGGCAGGGAGTCTGAGCGTTTCACATGTTCGAGAGCGTTGAGGAACAGCACCTCCACATCATGATCGCGCCCCTGCAAAACAACATCGAGTGGATCATAGAAGCGCAACGGCATAGCCATCGTAGCTTCGATCAGCCATTCCATGCCACGGGCCACATATGTGGCTTGCAGCCAGAACGGCATCAGCTTGGCGGGCAACTTCTGGGTCACCGGCGAGAACTCGTCGATGCCACTCCAGATGAGTGTGTCTTCGGGCAAGGCGCGGATCATCTCTTCGAGCCAGGCAACGTCCTGTGACAACGACCACACGGTCGCCAAGTTGTTTGCAAACTCCGTAACAAGGGTGTTGCGGGTAGCGGCGAAGTTGAACAACTTGGCGAGGTGAGCAGCTTCTTCCTCGTTCGGCTTGATCTTCTTGACCCCTTCCAGGCAACCTTTGAGTTCCTGTAGACTGCGGGCCTCGTTCCACGTGCGTTTTTTTTGCGTGGTCGCGTTTTTGCCGCGGGAACCCTTGCGCCAATCATCGAAGTTTTTCTTGCTCATGAATCCGGGAACCAGTAACTGCTCGACGGTGCCGGCAGCGACCTCAAGAGGCGGCACAAAGGAGTTGGCTATCTCAATATCGAACTCATCAGCGGCAAGGGTCGGCTTGAAGTTGGCTTTCCGGTCGGCTGCGAGCTGACCAGCGAGGCTGTCGGGCCGGGCAATAGAAACGGTGCTGAGCGTCTGCTCCAGGGTGAAGTTCTGTTTCCGGTCGAACTGGATATAGACCAGATCGCTGAACGCATCAATCTCGATGACCTGGCCAAGCCCAAAGGCACCATGCCAGGCATGCACACCTTCCTTGAGGCTGCCAAAGGCGGCCCAGCGCGTGCGGACTGTCACGATATCGGTGCTTTCGTTGAGCACAGAGATTGCGCGGATCATGCCGGCCGGATCGGGATACTCTGAGAAAACCTGGCGACCGAGCGCAGCGAGCGCATCGCGCAGGGGCATGCCGTCGACGCCGCAGTCCGCGAGGCTCTCAATCAGGGCAGCAAAAGGTGTCCCGACGGTCGTGCTGTTTGCATCGGTTATCAGCAATTCGAGATTTTCACTGAGCAACGACTTGAGGTTGGCAGGCATGTCGCCATTATCGCAGCCAGACAAAATCTTCTGTAACTCGCCAATAGCCCCCTGATCCTTTTCAGAGATGGCGACGAGTGTTTCCTCGATAGTAGTGAGCAGCTGGTCGTTGACTTCCATACGCCTTCAGTTTCGGGTTGGTTTCGGGTTGGTTTCCGGATCAGTTGAACAATTCATAGTTGCGTTCCGCATCCCGGGCGATTGTCTCGGCTTTATCCGTGTTGAACGGGCCGGCGATGTCAATGATGCCACGATCGTTGTAAGCATCAATGCGCAGAAAAGCCATCAACTCGCCGCCCACCATCAGCGCCAACAGGCGACCTTTGCTACCGCCGGAAATCTGGGTCCACACGAAACGTCCGTGGTTGTCAAGGTAGAGCCGCAGCCCCGAACCACCGTCAACCGCATAGGTATCGATGCGTGGAATATTGACGGATGCCAGCACCTGCGACTTGCGGATGTAGGTCTGCCGGCCACCGCCGTAGTAAACCTTATGTTTGATGTCGAGCGACGGCTTCATAGCACAGTAATGGAGACTGACAACGTTGCTGGACTTGTGCTTTTTCGAAAGCGACTGACAACCGCCCAGCAGTATCCATAGCGCAACCAAGCCGGCGATGAGAAGGCATCTCACTGCATCCACCAGAAGCGATCGACGCATTCATTCATTCTTCATTCACATTACGAAGCTACCGCCTATGGCGCGGCAAACAGTAAAGATACCGCCGCTACGCCCACTTGACAAGGGTTTTGGACGAAAAGATCGCCAAAACACTTGACATCCTCACGCCAAATATTCCAAAGCTCACTGCTAACGAGCCATCTTCCCTTAACCTGTCACTGGTCCTATTTACGCTTTTTAGGTCAAGGACAAAAATTGGAAGCACGAATAGAAGTTCATTTTCTGACTCGGGACGAAAAAACACAAGGATTATGTAAGTTATTACTAATTAATCATTTAGATAAATTTATATTAATATCCAGTCTATTTCTTTAAGAAATTGGAAACTTTCGAGGCGGTTTTGCATCCTAAGGTAGAGTAGACACTGTTTACGCAATCACACGGTTCCCCTATGGCAGCGATTTAGCTGTCATACCTCCCCGGGAGCGGCCCTTCCCCAGGCCGCTCCCACTTTTTTTATCGGACGTTGCACCTCCCTGCTTCAAGAGCCCCGAACAGGGACGCCTTACAACAACTGTGCCCGAATCCTGCGAGTTTTTATCCACCGCCGGCGCCGCGATCTCCCGCGGCCTGCCCGGGGTATTGCCAACCCTTTATAGCAAGCTAAGTTACACCTACTCAATCGGGTAAAGGGGAGACCACACGTGTTCCGTCGGATCTGTTGTAGCCTTGTCGTCATCGACTGCCTGCTGGTGGTGGCTCATCTACTGTGGCCAGAATATCAATGGGGCCAGGGCCGCGAGTCGTATTTCAATCTTGGCAACCGCTTGACGCTGGCCTCGTGGTACACGGCGGCGAAGCTGACGACTCTCGCAATCCTGGCCTTGGTTGCTTTTTTTCGAGAATGTCACTACAGCAATGATCGACAACAACGTCCATGGATGTGGTTCGGGATTGCGGGTTGGGCATTGCTCTGGTCGTTTGTTGAAGTCAGCCAAATCCACAACCGCCTGGAGCTCCTCGACTATACCGATCCGGATGCCTACTCACTATTGGCACAGGTCGGCCTGGCACTGATCGTGACAGTGGTGATCGCCGCTTTTCTGTGGACTCGCCTAAAAGATTCAGAAGCCCCACAACTGCGTTGCCTGGTCGGCTGGATAGTCGCGTGGCTGGTCGCCATTGCGATATCCGCCTTGATCCGCGGCGGGCTGACGGGCAACACAGAGAACCTGGGCATTCTCCGCGGCCTTGGCCATCTGGTCGGAACAACGATGCTGCTGACGACGATCGGCACCATAGCGCTGCAGCCTTTGGGTGCAGCAGTCTATCAGGCAACGACAGGAAGTTCTGCCTTCCCCTCTGGACGCCGCAGCATCTGGCTGCTGATAGGCGTGGGCGGCACGACGTTTTCGATCATCTATCTGCAAATCATCCTGTTCCAGATGATGATGATTTTCGCCGATTACCTGACTGCGACTTTCGTCATTTCGATCGCCCTGCTCGGCCTCGCAGTAGGCGGACTGATCGGTGCCTACTGCGCCGGGCGCGCAGCCATATCGACGATGACTGCCGCGGCACTGATCCTGCCGTTCGGCGTCATGCTGGCATTTGGTACGGCAGTAAAATTCATGGCGACGCCACTGCTCGCCTCGTTGCTGATGATGGTGCCGTTCGCCTGTGGCAGTGCAGTAATTACAGTGGCCTTGGCTCGGGCAAAATCGCACCTCGTTTACTTCATCGATTTGCTGGGGGCGGCCATCGGGGCATTGGCGGTTTGTTTCGCACTCGGGGTTTTTCGTGAAGAAAGCAGTTTGTTGTTTCTTTCCGCATTCACGGCCGCACTGGCAATCTGCTATGCCATCTATCTACGATCGCCATGGGGGCGCGGCTTGACTATCGCTATCGCCTCGGCCCTCTGCGTAGGCTTCGTGTCGGTCGGGGTTTGGAACCTACAGAACGACATATTGAATGTCGTGCGTTACAAGGTGCTGCGGCTCCATCCCCAGGCAAACGTCATGTACTCGCGCTCCTCTTTTGTCGGCCGCTATGACATCGTCAAGCGCAGCCCGAATTCGAACACGATAAAAGCCTACAACAACGGCCGGACGATCGACACCATGCGGCCGACCCCGCCAGAGGAGTTCCAAATCGACCCGCGCATGCCGCACACGTATCTGGACAACCCCTCCATCCTGATCCTCGGCTTGTCCGGTGACGGCGTTGCCAAGACGTCGCGTTTTCTCAGCGACCGGGTCGTCGGTATCGAGATCAATCCACGCATCGTCGAACTGCAGTCGAACGAACTGATTCCATACAACGGCAACAGCTACAAAGACATCGAAGTGCATGCCATGGACGGTCGCAGCTATCTGGAAGCGACCGATGAACAATTCGACATCGTGACGCTGATGAATGCTCACGGCGCCCGCGGCGCAGCGGAAGGCAGCGCACCGAGCCCGGAATACCTGTTTACGCTCGAGGCGTTCCATTCGTACTTTGACCACATGACCGACCAAGGCATCCTCAACATCGAGGAACCAATCAACCGGCCGCGCCGCGAACCGCCCGTATGGAAAATGATCGTAACAATCCGCCAGGCACTGATCGACCGCGGCATCGAACATCCGGAAAACCACTTTTTCGTTTTCCAATGGCGCACAACGACCAACAACTACATCCAGACAGTGGTCAAGAAAACGCCCCTGACTGAGACCGATTTGAGCAATTTGCAGCGCTGGCTCGACGAGGTCGATCGGGTGCGACAGATCGAACGGGAACAAAACCGAAAGCTCGGGCCGATCCGGTCGATAACGACAATCCTGCACATGCCCTATGCCGACTACGACACAAACTACACGCGGCTCCTTAAAGGCGAGGTCGACGAGGCAGTACTACAGGCACGCAATCTGAGAGTCACTACGGACAATCGACCGTTCCATTTCGACGTCGACCCGCGCCATCCGAATATCCGAAAAGCCTGTATCCGTGCCATGCTGATGTCGCTGCTGCTGCTGCCGTTTTTCGTTGGATTCCTGATGCGCCGCCGTGGCGAGCTCCGTAAACTTCTGCCGTTCGTCCTGGCGGTGGGGCTGACCGGGCTGGGGTATTTTTTGATCGAGGTAGTGCTGATCGAACGCTACGAAATACTCATTGGATCGCCGGTCATCACCTTCTCGACTATTCTCGGGACCCTGCTGATTTTCTCCGGGCTCGGCAGTCTTTGGAGCGGCCGGGTGAAGCCACGACAAGCGTACATGGCCCTCGGCGCGGTATTCATCATGCTGATCGTGCAGCAGTTTCTGCCGAATCTCTTTCCGATGGCCGCGGCATTGCCACTGGTAGCGAAAGTGATTCTGGTGATTATTGCAGTGGCGCCGCTGGCCTTCTGCATGGGCGTACCGTTTCCGTTCGTCCTGCGCTTGGGCAAGGATCGCTATGAGGAGTCGTCGGTTGGCATCCTGTTCGCTTTCAATTCGGTGGCCAGTGCCCTGGCAGTGCCGCTATCGATGAATATTTCGACGTCGTACGGTCTGAACACGACGTTCACTGCCGGCATCGTGGTATATCTGGTGGTCGCGCTGCTACTCGCTTCGATGCACCAGCCGGGACTACAGTTGCCGGGCAATGCAATAGCAGTCGTGGTCGCCGGCACTATTTTCGCCGGACCATGGATCAGCAGGCAGAAAATCGAGACCGGAGCACAAGACCGCTACGAAATCTACGCGCTCAGTTACGGCCGATCGATTTACGGTGACCACAAGATCTTCTCTGGTGGATCGCGACAGGAGGCGCACCATTTCGAGTGGATGTTCTGGGTCGTCAAAGGCGGCGGCAAGACAATCCTCATAGACACCGGCTTCGATGACAAGAGGACTGCGAAAGGCTGGCGCATCAACAACTACATCAGCCCGATCGAGCGCCTGCGTCAATTCGGCATCGAACCCGAGTCGGTGTCAGACGTCATCCTCACCCACATGCACTGGGACCATGTCGGCGCTATCCAGCATTTCACGAATGCGAAAGTTTGGCTGCAAAAGACCGAACTCGAGCATGCGCAGAATCGGCTCAGCGCACAGAAGCAAAACGCCAAGGGCATGCGCTGGAGTGATCTGCTGCAAATACTCGACGTGCAGAAACAGGGACGACTGCAGCTGGTTGACGGCGATGTCGAAGCGTTTCCGGGTATCGAGCTGCATCTCGGCGGTGCCCATACACCGGGCACCCAGTACATCAATATCAAAACTGTCGATGGCCGGGTTGTGGTTGCCGGCGACATCACGTATCTCTATGAGAACAACCGCCGGCACAAGCCGATCGGTGTCTGCGTCGACACACAGGAAAACCTCGCGACTATCCGTAAGCTCCACAGCCAGGCGGCAACACCATTCCTGATAATCCCCGGCCACGATCCGAGGGTCATGAAATGGTTTCCGAAAGTCCAGGAAGGCATCACACAGATCTCTACAATCGACCCGCAGCTTTGAGCTCGCCCCACGAAGCGACACTATGAAGGAAGAAACATTTATAAATCCAACGGCTCGCGACAGCATACGCCGTGCCGTGCGCGGCTATCTCGCAGTACTGATCCTGGCAGTGCTGGTGCAGGGTCTGCTGCACTGTTTCTTCGCCGACCTCCGGGCCGGCGGCGTCTACTGGTTCAACCTGGACAAGGAGCGCAACCTCCCGACCTGGTTCTCCGGCATGCTGTTCTTCATTTTCGGTGGTGCAGCCTTTGTTGCGTGCTATTGGGAGAGCCGCATCAACCGGGCGCAGGCACGGCTGTTCAAAATGCCGCTGCTATGGCTCGGCGTTGGATTGGCAGGGCTCGGGATGTCTCTGGACGAGATCACCATCCTTCATGAAAACATGTTCTGGAAGGAGGTCCGCCAGGCGCCCGCGGAAGTCGACAGCGCCTGGCGTTATCTGACACAATGGCAGGTGCTCTATGCCGTCCCGGTCCTGCTCATGGCGGTGTACATGCTGTTGTTTTTCTCGAACCGCTTCAATTCCAGTCGCGGCGCCAAGGCAGGCGCCTTCGCCGGTCTCGGCTGCTGGCTGCTGGCGTTTTTCCTCGAAGGCCTGCGCCTGCTGTTCAAAGAATACGGCGACGCCTGGTACTCGACACAGGTCCTGGCTGAGGAAATTCTCGAGATGGCCGGTGCCCTGTTTCTGATGGCTTCCGTAGTTTACTACAACATCGACATCGCTCTGGACCTGTCGGATGAGCGCAAGAAACGGCTGCAACTCGCATCCCAGCTGCTGACCCCGAAAACCATGTTACCGGTGGGTGTCATGGTTGGGATGATGGCGGTGTTCGCCGCTGTTTTTCTGTATGTAGCCAAGGGGCATGAAAAGAAAGGCATGAAGGTGCCGTCGTTGGTACGCAAAGCACTGCACGCGGTCAGTGTGCCGAAAGACAAGCCGGATGACAGCCCCCCCGTCGAAACAGTGTTCGCGCGCACCGGCACCTGGTTCGACACGATCTCGCCGGCACCTTTACCCGATCGCAGTGAGATCGGCAGCGCCATGGCAACACTGCTGACCGCCCTCAAGGCGCAGCAAACACCCGGCTCGCTGCCAGCCGCTGTCACCGCAGACAAGGCACCGCGTATAGTGTTCCTGTCGATTACCAGTGGGCGACAGCGGGCACAGCCGGCAATCGGCGCCGGCAACGGCCTCGGTGCCGCGCTGCTGGATGCGTGGGCGCAGCTCAACGCCCGACAGCCGAAAATCCCGATCATACTGAAGCTGGACATCGTCGACCGTGTCGAGGCTCAGGCGCCGGGGCGAAACACCATGAGGCTGACCAAGGAACCCAGCCTCTACGGCCTGGCTTTCGAACGCAAGACCGGCATCGCGTTCCTGCCTGAAGAGCTATACAGCCTATCCCTGGTCGACGATGAAACACTGCTGACGGGCGAGATCCGCAACGTCTTGAACGAACGTGGCCGGAGTGGCGGCCTGGGCTTTCTGGATCGGCGCTTCGGGATCCGAAGGTTCACCACCCGCAGCTACGCCTACGACGGCGAGCTGCTCGACCTCTATCGCGGCCATCGCATGTGGAGCGAACTGAAACGCAGCGACGTTATGGCAGCAGCGCGCAACGCCGGCAACTACCTTCGGATCAACGTGCTGCCCGACGGCCGTTTCGTCTACAGGTATCTCGGCGAGCAGCACGCCCGGGCAAGGGAGTACAACATCGTACGTCACGCCGGCACGATTCTGTCGATGCTGGACCTGTATGCCAGCACCCAGAATGAACGGCTGCTGCATGCCGCCGAACGGGCTACCGGCTATCTCGTCGAGCAGATGCAGACGTTCGGTGACAACGACAGCGGCATGATCGCCCTCGCCTACGAGGGAAAAATCAAGCTCGGCGGCGTGGCGCTCGCTGCCGTCGCTCTGGCCAAGCACATCGAAGTGACCGGCAACGATCTTTACCAGCCTCAGCTGATCGGGCTTGGCGAATACATCCGCGGTTCACAGCGGGGAAACGGTAGTTTCGTCCACCAACGCCGTCCGGGTACTGGTATCGAGTTGCCCTTCATGTCGGAGTATTATCCCGGCGAAGCGATTCTGGCATTGACGCGCATCTACGGCATCGATCCGCAGGACAAATGGCTCGACGTTGCCGAAGGCAGCGCATCGTTTCTTATCACTGAACGCGACGCGGGCAAGGAGACCCTGGAACTGATCCATGACCACTGGCTATTGTACGGAATCAACGAGCTCTACCGGCAGCGTCCGAAGCCGCTGTATCTCGAGCACGCCCGGCGCATCACCGAAACTATTATCCATCATCAACTGGTCGACTCGGAGTTTCCCGACTATAACGGCTGCTTCAACAAGCGGCCGCAGGCAACTCCGACCGCAACGCGTTCGGAGGGGTTGCTGGCGGCTTACCCGTTGTTCCGCGATCACGGGCTCGAGGCAGAGGCCGACGCAATGCTGCCGGTCATCGTACGGGCCGTACATTTCCAGATGCAGAATCAGTTCCGCCCGGAAAACGCGATGTACGCACAGTTGCCGAACCGCTGCCTCGGCGGTGTCCGCAAACATCTGGAAAGCTACAGCGTACGGATCGACTACGTGCAGCACAGTCTGCAGGCGTTTCTCGCTCTGCACCGTCTGATGGAAGCGCAAGGGATCGAGTCGCTGCCGGTCGAGTAAATGGCAACCACGCCAGGGTGGCGCCAGGCGACATTAAGCTGGCCAGCACCGATAGAAGCGACGCTGGCAGTGCCTACGGATGCGGCGGAGGAAGTTGCTCCGGCGCAGCCTCGGGATTTCCGCCGCCGGGGGGATCCGGGTATTCGCCCTTGAGCGCGTTGGCAACGATCGTCTTCACCTCGGCACTGAAGTCACCGCCAAGGATCCACTCGAGATAGGACGGGTCCTCCTCTACCAAGAGGTTCAAAGCTGTACCGCGCTTCTGACCGAAGCCAATGACGACCCGGTCTTTTTCCCAGCGCAGTTTGCCGTCCCAGTCAACGAAAGAATTGGTCCGCGGATTGAACTGGGCGTCCAGTTCAACGATCGACTTCGGCAAATCCTCATAGCGGTGAAGCTGGGCCTCGAGGACCTTGATCGTGGCAAGCACATCGGCTTCGCAGTTGTGTGCCTCTTCGAGCTCAGCGTTGCAGTAGTGGCGCATCGCGGCTGTGAGTGTCCGCGGTTCGCGGCGGCGAAAGACCTGGAACGCGTCGAGCACACGGCGACCGCGCATATCAAAGGGCAACTCGGCCCGGTTGAATTCGCTCAACAGCAGCGGGATATCGAAGTAGATGATATTGAACCCGGCCAGGTCACAGCCGTCGAAGTAGTCACTGAGGCTGCGGGCAAGCTGCCGGAAGGACGGCTGGTCGGCGACATCGTCATCGGTGATGCCATGGATCTCGGTGCTCTCGGCCGGTATCGGGACCTGCGGGTTAACTAAACGGCTCTTGACCTCCATGCCCCCGTCCGGCATAATCTTTGCGACGCAGATAGAAACGATGCGGTCATACTGGACGGCTATGCCAGTAGATTCGAGATCGAATACCGCGAGGGGACGATCCAGTTTGAGGCTGCGGATTTTCAATAAATCATCGCTTGACATGGCAGTTGAATCTAACAAGTCCGCCGGCCGCTGCAAAGGAAAATAGGAAACTTTTTGCAGAAATACTCATCTAAAGGACAAGACCGTAGGCGTTTCCCGCGTTCATCCATCGGAACCGGCTGCATGTGATGCAATCCCCCTACCCGCGGGCGATTGACGAATTTTCGAACGGCAACAAATTGAAAGGCCTGGCTATTGTCGCTATGGTAAGCAAACTTGAAAATGGGAACACCTGTGACTGCGAACCAACACAATCTGAATCATGTTTCGGGAACATCGATCGCCCAATTGTGGCGAACCAGGTGTCGCGGCGTGGTGTCGTGTAAACAAATAACGCGTCAATTCGACTGGAACAGCCTCTGAGACTTCGGCCTCAGGGGCTTTTTTGTTTCTACTGCAACTGGCCGGACGAAAGCGAAAGGTAGGTAGGCAATGGCATCGGCATTGGCACAACGCGTCCTGGTGCTCAACAAGCACTGGCAGGCGGTCAATATCGTGACTGCACTGGCAGCGGTATGCAAGGTATACCAGGCCAAGGCGCGGATCATTGACGAGAACTACGCCATGTACGACTTCGAGTCGTGGATCGAGACATGGCGCGACGCCGCCTGCCTGGCCGTAGTCTCGACCGAGCGGATCGTCGCATGCCCAAACTTCCAGCTGGTTGTTCCGGAGATCATCATCCTCAAGAACTACGCCGGTTATCAGCACAAGAAGGTAAAGTTCTCGCGCCGCAATCTCTTCGAGCGGGACAATTACACCTGCCAGTATTGCTGCCGGCGCTTCAACACCAGGGAACTCAACATCGACCATATCATGCCGATCTCACGCGGCGGCGAAACGTCGTGGAAGAACGTTGTGTTGTCGTGCATCCCGTGCAACCATCGCAAGCGCAACCGGACGCCGACTGAAGCACACATGCGACTGGTGCGCCAGCCGTTTGAACCGAACTGGTCGCAACTCAAGCGTCCGACGCAGTCGAATGTACCGAAGTCCTGGGAGGATTTTCTCGGGAAAATGTACTGGAACATCGGCTTGGTGGACTGATATATGGCTCGGACCTATGCAAACGATATGGTGAACACCCGCCGCCGGTTGGCTGCCGCGTGCCGGCCCTTGACCCTGGCCCTGGTCCTGACCGTGGCTCTGGTTATCGCGACCGGTTGCGGCATCGTCAGACACACCCTGGTCTCTTCCGGAACGGACACCATGGCCCACCTGCTCACCTCGGTGCAGGCTCAGCCCGACCCCGAGCTGGTCCGGCAGGGGCTGCCGGCTTTTATCCTGCTGCTCGACGGGTTGATTGAGGCCTCCCCTGAAAACCCGAAACTGCTGCGGGCAGCCGCCACATCGTATGTCGCTTACGCCCAGGCCTTCCTGGCCGACCCCAAGGATGAAGAGCGCGCCGCCCGCCTGTATGATCGCGCCCATCACTACGGCATGCGCCTGCTGCAGCGGCACAAGCGCCTGGCGGCAACCCTGCGCAAAAGCGGTGACGCCTTCGAACTTGCCCTTCGCACGTGTTCGGCAGAGGACGTACCAGACCTCTATGTCGCCGGGACCGCGTGGCTCGGTTGGATCATCGCCAAACCGGATTCGATCGAGGCACTGGCCGACCTGCCACGGGCCCTCGACCTGATGGAACGAATCCTCGAGCTCGATGAAGGCTACGGCAACGGCAGCGCCCACCTCACTTTCGGCATTTACTACGCGATCCAGCCCGCCGGCGCCGGCCAGGATCTGGCTAAGAGCCGACACCACTTCAACCGCGCGATCGAGCTGGGCGGGGGTAATGATCTCACCGCCCGCCTGCTGTATGCCGAGTTCATCGGCAAGGCCACACTCGACCGCGATTTTTTCTCCGGACAGCTTGAGGACATTCTCGAATTCGACGTCACCGTCGCACCCGAGCATCGGCTGGCAAACGAGCTGGCATTGCA
Organism: uncultured Lentisphaerales bacterium; assembly: GCA_964460215.1. Taxonomy (GTDB): domain Bacteria; phylum Verrucomicrobiota; class Lentisphaeria; order JABSQK01; family CAJWLW01; genus CAJWLW01. The sequence goes on along the minus strand of CAYWQM010000012.1, from coordinate 37,290 downwards.
GCGCGCCAGAATGCTGCTGCTCAATCAGGACGATTATTTCTAACCTACTCGGGCACCGGCCGATGGCGCCGACGCAGTGAATAAAAGTTCTGCTTTAGGCGACCAATATTATCGGGATCGTTGACAAACGCTTCTTCGTATTTCATTTTCCACAAATCATGCGCACTATCCTTCCGGAGGTCACATGCCGCACAATCGCTTGATTCCGTTCCTCTGCTGTATCCTGTTTCTGGGCGGCACCCAGATCGGTGTTGCCCAGAAAATCTTCAAAATATCCAGCCAGGCCCCGGAACGCAGTATCTGGGGCAAGGCCCTGATCAAGATCGCCCGAAACGTCTCCGCTGCCACCGACGGTGAAGTTGAATTCAAGATCTTCCACGGCGGCGTACAGGGTGATGAGCAAACCGTGCTGAGGAAGATGCGTGTGAAGCAATTGCACGGAGCCGGCTTCATTGGCCAGGGCCTGTCGATCATCAATCCGGATGCCCTGGCGCTGACGCTACCGGCGCTGTTCGAGAGTCAGGAAGAGTTCGAGTATGTCCTCGACGAGGTCGGGGCGGAGATTTCTCAGGCCTGTGCAAAGAAAGGCTATCAGGTCCTCTCGTACCCGCAACTCGGTTATGCTTTCGCCTTCAGCCGCGACCCGATCCATAGCATCGACGACCTGAAATCATCCAAGCCCTGGCTCATCCAGGGAGACGTCATGAGCAGCGAACTGTTCGACGTACTCGACGTATCACCAGTTTCCGCCAGCGTCGGCGAAGTGCTGCCAGCGCTCAATTCAGGCATGATTCGCCTGGTCTTTTCACCACCTACCGCCGTCATCGCCATGCAGTGGCACGATAAACTGTCCTTTCGCCTGTCACGCGAGATCATCCCCACCATGGGTGTCCTGCTGGTGGACCTCGAACGCTGGAATACTCTGCCCAGGGAGACACAAAAAAAGGTCCAGAAGATCGTCGACCGCGAAATCACGCGCCTCAACAAAGCTGTCCTCAAGACCAACGACAAAGCGATTGAAGTTCTCGAACGCCGCGGTATGGAAACGATCCAGGTTAACGATGAGTTAGCCCAAATCGTCATTGATGCCAGCGAACAGGTCGCGCAGCGACTGGTCGACAAGGCTTTTTCCAAAAGCTTCCACGATCGGGTTCTCAAGTCCGCCGCCGAATATCGAGAAAAGAACGCCGGCAAGTGAGCGGGATGCCGGGTTCAGTGTTACAGTTCGCCGGCCGTGGTTAGCTTTCCAGCCACGAACCCCAGTGTAACCTGAACAGCAAGGCACAGCGTGAGTGGAGAACCCGTTCAACCCGATGACGATCCCCTCACGCCACCGCCACACGAGGGCCGGTTCGCACGACTGATCCGGCGCACGGAAGAGTGGTTTTTCGTCGCCATCCTCCTCGCCCTCGTTGGCGTCGGCCTCGCTCCGATTATCGCACGACGCTTTGACCTGGGCTCTATCACCTGGTCAGTCGACGTCTCCAGGCAGTTGGTCCTGTGGATCGCCCTCTTCGGTGCCGGCGCCGCAACTCGCGATCGCAAGCACATTGTCATCGACGCCGTCAGCCATCTCCTGAGCGTACGTAACAAGTTCCGCTTGAGCGCCCTGACCGGGTTGATCTCCACCGCCGCCTGCGGGTTCCTTTTCGTTCTCTGCGTGCGCTTCGTTCAGAGCGAACTGGAGTTCAGCTCGGATGTATCCTGGCATTTCGGTATTCCTCTGTGGATTCTCAGTGTGGTGCTTCCCGTCGGTTTTCTGATCCTGACCCTCCGCTTCATGGCAAGCACCTACGAGGACATCATCTCCGGCTTCGTTCGGCGGCAGCCGAAAGATCAGGAGGAACCTGCGGCATGAGCGGTATCGTTTCGGTAATCCTGGCGCTCGGCACAGTACCGCTGTTCGTGGTCATGGTAGTCTCCGCCGTGCTGCTCTCGGTCGCACTCGGACAGGATGAAGTGCCGTTCGGCAGCATCGTCATCAGTGTCAACAGCCTGGCAAAAATGCAGTTGTTGGAGGCCCTGCCGCTGTTCGCCTTCGGCGGCTATCTGCTGGCCTACAGCGGTGCGCCAAACCGGCTGGTTCGCTTGTCGAACGCCGTGCTCGGCGGATTGCCCGGCGGCCTGGCAATCGTCGCAATCGTCGGCTGCACCTTCCTCACGGCGCTCACCGGCGCCTCCGGCGTCACCATCGTCGCCCTCGGCGGGCTGCTGCTGCCCGCGCTGCTCAAACAAGGGTACCCCGAGAACTTCAGCCTCGGAACAATTACCGCCGGCGGCAGCCGCGGCGTGCTGTTCGCGCCGAGCCTGCCGATCATTCTCTACGGCGTTGTTTCAGGTGTCAGCACCGATGACCTGTTCAAGGCCGGACTAATCCCCGGCCTGATGATCATCGCGACCCTGTCGGTATACGCCGCCGTTCGCGGCATCCAATGCAAAGTGCCGCGCCAGCCATTCTCATGGCGGGAACTCGGTGGCGCACTGTGGGAGGCGAAGTGGGAAATCCCGTTGCCGATTTTTCTGATCATCGGCATCTATCGAGGCGTGTTTGTCGTCAGCGAAGCGGCGGTGATTGCGACTGCCTACATCTTCATCATCGAGGTCATCATCCAGCGCGACATCAAGTGGGGCAAGATCGGCGCCATCGCCCGCGAAAGCATGGTGCTGATCGGCGGCATCCTAATTATCCTGGGAACCACGCTGGCAGTGAACAATGCCATCATCGACGCAGAAATTCCCAAGGAAATGTTCGCCAAGATCAAACCGTACATGGAAAGCAAAATCACCTTCCTCCTCTGCCTCAATGTCTTCCTGCTGATCGTCGGCTGCATGATCGATATCTACGCCGCCGTCGTTCTCGTCGTGCCGTTAATTCTGCCGATCGCGGCGTATTACGGCATCCACCCGGTGCATCTGGGCATCATTTTCCTGACGAATTTAGGTATCGGTTACGCCACACCGCCGGTCGGAATGAATCTTTTTATTGCGACAGTGCGATTCAGCAAACCAATCCTCAAGCTGTATTGGGCCTGCATTCCCTTTATCCTGCTGCTGCTGGTGATGCTCGCGGTGATCACCTACTGCCCCGCACTCAGCACCTGCGTCCTGGACGACAGCTCGGTTCAGGCACCCTTGCCGGAGGCCGATCTCGAAGATTTCGAGGATCTCGGCGATCTCGATGAACCGCTGGACGAGGACGAAGTCGATGACTCGGAGTACCTGGAATACTTCGACGACCTGCTCGATCTCGACGAGCTCGACAAAAAGCCACAGTAGCGCCGCATGGCATCCTGGCATCCTGCCGGCTTCGAGAAACGTGGGAGGCTCCACCCACGATCAAATCATCACGGCACCCGATACGGCTTGCCGGCCTTGTACAGATCGAGTCGCTTGCGGATATCCGCCGTCACTTCCGTATCGCCTGCTGCAACCGCCATCTGCAGCACCCGCTCCGCGGTCTCCACGGCCTTGGTAAACTCTCCCGCCTCCGCGTAGGCAGCTGCCAGTGTATCGAGAAAAACCGGGTGCTTGTGTTCGACCAGCACCGAAGCACGCTCGGCCAGGCGCACCGCCTCGGCACCGTCGCGCAACGACTGGTCGGCATATGTCGCCAGGCGCCAGGCGAGCTCGTTCATCACCTGCGGCCACTCCGCTCGACGCTGCAGTGCCTGCCGGTATGACGCCACGCCTTCCGTCGCCTTCCCCTGCCGTAGCAAGACGCGGGCGAGATCCGCATACGGCACCGCATTGTCCGGTGTCAACTCGATGACTTTGCGGAGATCGCCAATGGCCAGCCCCTCCTCACCGACGTTGGCGTGAAGCAAACCACGATTATACCAGGCTGCGCTATTCGTCGGTTCCAGCGTAATCGCTCGACTGAAATCGCTTAGTGCCTGCGGCACGTGCTCGGTCGAACGAACCATTTCACCTCGGCGCATATAGGCCAGGCCGCGATTGTTCCAGGCACTGGCATATTCACCATCGAGCTGCAGCGCCCGGTGGAAATCCGGGATCGCCCGGTCGAACTTGCCCAGGCCCATCAGCGCCTGGCCGCGCTTGTTGAAAAACGACGCTTGCGGAATCAACTCGATCGCTTCGGAATAGTCGCGTATCGCAAGCTCATGCCGCCCTTGCCGTGCATAAGCGTCGCCCCTGGCATCATAAGACGCCGAGTGATTCCGATCGAGCTCGAGAATCCGGGAAAAACATCCAATCGCCTTGTCGAGTTCACCCCGGGTCAGTGCAATCTTGCCGATCGGCCCCCACGGAAACGGCAGATCCGGCTGCAACCGGATCTGTTCCTCGCAGATCTGCAGCACCTTGTCATACTCCCCGGCCTCGTAGGCGAACGGGACCGCCTCTGCCAGTTCGTGGTACGCGATGAGATCTTTGGGATCTGCCTTCGACTGGTCGAAGCTAAATTCCTCCTCGATCGGCCCACCTATATATCCAAGACTTTCAATGCGACGCCTCGTCTCCGTGTCGAACTCGGTTCGACCGTCGGTGGCAGCCTGCGCAGCGGCTTCGATCATCTGCGCCAGAGTCGCTTGGAGAAATTTGGCCTGTTCCGGGTGATCGGCAACCAGATTGTGTTGTTCGGCCGGGTCCTTGATGAGATTGTAGAGCTCCGGCCGGGTCGTCTGGATGTATTTGAACCGATCAGTCACTACGCCGAGCAGGGAATTGGCTTGGTACTTCGTTGCCCACAGGCTTTCGCAAAATAGTTGACGCGGTTTTTGGGGGGCGGATTCCCCCTCGATCTGTGGCGTCAGGTCAAGGCCCTGGACATGCTGCGGAACATCGATGTCGAGCTGGCCGCAAATTGTCGGGACGATGTCCACGATGCCAGCGATGGAGGAAACACGGCGCGGTTCCCTGTTGCTCGGCGTTTTAACAATAAGCGGCACCTTGATCGCGGACTCGTAGATGAAATAAGTATGGGTGTCCTCACCATGCTCGCCCAGCATCTCGCCGTGGTCAGCAGTAATGATGATAAGCGACGATTCATAGATCCCAAGTGCTTTGAGCTTGTCGATGACCCGTCCTATACAATGGTCGGTATAGGCAATCTCACCGGCATACAGGTTGTCGGCGTAGCGGCTGGCAAACGGCTCGGGTGGCAGATAGGGCTTATGTGGATCGTAGTAGTGCAGGAAAAAAAAGCCTCGATCGTTTTTATGCTGCTCGAGCCAGTCAATAGCAATTCCCGTGGCTTCGTCGGCCTGCCGCTCCCACACTATGGCGCCTTCGGACGCCGTCTCGAAGTCGTCGTAATACGTCTGGAACCCCTGGGCCAGTCCCAGACTGGACTCTAAAACAAACGCGCTAATGGCAGCTCCAGTGACAAAGCCATTGTCTTTCAGGATCTCCGCGATTGTTTTTTGCGCGCCGTCCAGCCGATAGTCTTTGTTGTCATGAACTCCGTGGTACGGCGGGATCGTGCCGGTCAGCATTGAACTGTGCGCCGGCAACGTCTGCGGCACCGGGGAGACGACGTTCTCGAACAGGCAGCCCACAGCGGCAAGCGCATCGATGCTGGGGGTGGTTTGCCGTTCGTAACCGTAACACGACAAATAGTCAGCACGGCAGGTGGCGATACTGATCAGGATGACATGGCGAATGCCGGACGCGGTCTCGGCACCGGGTCCCGCGGTTCTCCGGCTGCGATCCAGCAGCCAAAGCACCAACGCCATGGCAACCACCACAACAAGCAGCAGACGCGAGTAGCTTCGTTTTCTACAGTTTCCTTTCAGTCTGGTTACCTCCGGCAATTCTCAAAGCATTTGAATCCTGCTATAGATAAACCTATAGTTTGCAGTAGTAGTTGCAATTGTTATAGGTACCCCTGTTGTTTGTTCATTCCTGTCTGTTACCTGCCAAATGCGGGTGTAATCATTGAAAATGATGACTAAACGAAACGTCTCGAAATCTACTCAACTTGGGATGCGGCAAATCGCCCGGTTTCGGCATCGGCTTCGGCATCACCCTTTCAAGTTGCTCTTCACGCTGATCGAACTGCTCGTGGTGATCGTCATCATCGCCATCCTGATCTCTCTGCTGCTGCCGGCCTAGAGCCGCTCAAAGGAAATCGCCAAACGCGTACACTGCATGAGCAACCTCAAGCAGTGGTACGGCGGCTACCAGCTCTCGGCGAACGACCACGACCAGTACTACCCTGGCATCGTCTTCCTGGAGGGAGAGAGTCATTATACGTCGATGATCGGCTGGCAATCAGGCTCCTATCCAATTTGGGCACAAGAGCTTACACAGCGCGTAAGTGACGAGATCGATCAGGACCTGCTGTTCTGCCCAAGCCTGGAGAACAAAAAACACCGACGCAGCTCGCAATGGCCATTGGTTGGCGGCATATACTGGAGCACTACGGACTACTACATACAGGCTGGCCATCAGAATCGGGGTGCCGAATGCGCAAACACACCACCGTGCTCGTCAGATGGGACTTATTACCACGGCTGGAGCAGGGGCGGCAATCGTTTCGGGGGACGCATTAATGAAGGCCGTGGCCCAGCCGTCCGGCGAAACGACAGCGATAGCCACAATCAGGTGATGTTCGTAGATCGCGCTTTCCAGGAAGGAGACATACACTGGGGAGGAGGCCCTTGGTCCGGCTCACATCGGTTTTACAAATACGGTGGCGACGGTTACACCATGAATGACGTGCAAAGCAATCACACGAACTCCAGCGGAATCTATGCCGAGGGTGTCAACGTTGCGTTGTCCGATGGTAGAGTAGAATGGTCCTATATCGGTGGGAAAAATGCGTTTATCTACTCTCAATCATGGTACCAAGACGTCATAGTCGGCCAGGACCTGGCGCAGCCATAATTCTGCGTTTCAGGCTCCTTCAGCTCTTGGACAAGTACCACAAAACTTCCGCGCTTTTGTCCGCATGACAACCTGCGACAAGTGTGCCGAATGTGAGTAAGTAGATCCGGAAACAGCAACGGAGGAAACGGGGTGGCAAAGGCTGAAATGACATTTCAGATAGACCCTGAACTGGATTGGACCGATCACTTCGTCGAGCACGGATTCGCCGTCGCAAAGGGTTTGGTCGATCCGGCATTCTGCGAGGAAGCGGTCGAGCGCATCAAGGTATTGGTCGACGATCCCCGCCCACTCGAGCAGTGGACGACTGAGAAACCCGGCATTTTCCACGAGGAGTTCCGCGGGCAATCCGATCCCGTCCTCCGCAAAATTTACGAACAGCCCCGGCTGTTGGATGCAATCGCGACAATGCACGGTGGCCCAGAGCACTGGAACCGGCAGGAAACGTTTTATTTCTTCGTGAAACCGTACGAACCCGACGTCGCGGCACAGAAGGGCGTCAGTGGCCATATCGATTTCGGCAAGCAGCATATTCCGATCTTTTACCGCGGATTTGCGATGTTTATCCTGCTGGCGGACAACGAACCGTGCAGCGGCAACACCATCGCGTGGCCGGGTAGCCACCGCAGCATCCAGAAGCAGCTGATGTCAGACCCGACCATGCAACAACCGTCCGAATACCTCGATGAAATGCAACGTCATCAGTCGGGGCTTTACGAATTCGTCGGCGAAGCAGGGGACGTGATGTTCACGCATCACCTGCTGTTTCACTCCGGCAGTGACTCGTACAGCGCCAACCGCATTCCGCGTATTGCGTTAGTGTGTGATGCATGGCGCGATCAATGGGTGACGGAAATCGATCCGGCGACGCCTGACCTGGCCCCGTGGCTGCGCTCCCTGTCGCTCAACGGCGCCTACAAGACGATCTACGACGAGCGTGCCGAACGCGCCAAAGTCAATAAAGAGGTGCGCGACGAGATCGAGGCGGAACAAAGGAATGCACCCTGAGAGGCTTCGTGTCCCGTGTTCAGCTTGGCTTTTTCTGCAGCCCGATCCGGCTTGACTGCCAGGCGTGCAGCTTTGGTCTTCAGACCGAAAAAAACGATCCGTACAGCGAGAACGCACCACCGATCACTGAACACTCCCCGAAGCTGTCATAGGTTGACATGAGAACTAACTACGACGAATCATTGCATTGGACCGACCACTTCGTCGAGCACGGGTTTGGGGTTGCAAAGGGTTTGGTCGATCCGGAATTCTGCAATGAGGCAGTCGAACGTATCAAGGTGCTGGTGGGCGATCCCCGGCCGCTCGATCAGTGGACGGCCGAAAAGCCGGGCGTATTCCACGAGAAGTTTGCCGGCAAAACGGATCCTGTCCTGGACAAGGTGTACGAGCAGCGCGCCTTCATGGACGCGATCGCCACGATGCACGGGGGACACGAGCATTGGAACGGACGGAAGCGGTACTTTTTCTTCGTCAAGCCATACGACCCGGAAGCTGAAGCACGGGTTGGCGATGGGGGACACATCGACTTCGGCAATCAGCACGTACCGATTTTCTTCCGGGGTTTCGCGCTGTTCGTGTTACTGGCGGATACGGAACCGTTCAGCGGCAATACTATTGTCTGGCCGGGAACGCATCGCGACATTCAGAAGCAACTGATTGCGAACCCGACCATGCAACAACCGTCCGAGTACTTCGATGAACTGAAACGTAATCTGCCGGCCCCGTACGAGTTTGTCGGCAAAGCAGGAGACGTGATGTTCGTGCATCACCTCCTGTTTCACGCCGGCAGCGACTCGCACAGCAGCAACCGCATCCCCCGGCTGGCGCTGGTGTGTAATGCGTGGCGCGATCAGTGGGTGACTGAAATCGACCCGGCAACACCTGACATGGCACCGTGGCTGCGGTCCCTGTCGCTCAACGGTGCATACAAGGCGATCTATGACGAGCGCGCCGAACGCGCCAAAGTCAATGAGGAAGAGCGCGAGGAGATCGAGGCGCAACAAAGGCAGGACACATAACCCGCAACCAAATAATTACCGATCCACCCTGGTCGATTGGCCTAATGAGGAGACCGAAATGACAGAGATGCCTTGTCCCATGAAAACTACCCATCGGCGTTCGAGGTTCGACGTTCGATCCCGGTTCCCGGCGGGATTCGCATTCATCCTCCTGCTTTTCGCTTCGGTCACGTTCGCCGACGCTCCACCGAAAGCGCCTTTCCCATATGTCTGGGGCACCGCCTATCATGTGCTGCCCGAGACACACAACAACGAATCCGGTTACTTCTCGCTATGTGAAGGGCTGGATGGCAGGATTTATGTCGGGACCGCGGAGTACGGCATCAATTCCTATCTCGTGGAATTCGATCCCGCGACGGAGAAGCAACGGATCGTGATCGACACCAACAAGGTGTGCGGTCTCGATCCCGGGAGCTACAACGAAGCGCAGTCGAAGATTCACAGCCGCAACTTCGTCGGCCGCTCCGGCAAGATCTACGTGTGCAGCATGGAGTCGCCGAAGGCGGACGACCCGACCACCTATCCCGGCGGCTACGTCATGACCTACGATCCACGGACGGATACCGCGGAGAGCCTAGGCATGCCGTACCCGGGACAGGGCGTCATCGATGTCGTCGCGGACGAGGGGCGCGGCATCATCTATGTCGTGCCCCTAAATGCCGAGAAGCCGTGGATGCTGTACGACATAAAAACCGGAAAGTACAGCGAGCTCGGCCCGATCCTTTCCCCCTTTTCCACGACGCTGATCGACAACCGCGGCCGCGCCGGCGCCATCACCAACGACTTCGAACTGGCACAGTACGATCCCGACACAGGCAAGCTCACCGTGCGGCCGATCGAGGTGGGCGGCAGAAAACTGGAACCCGGCACCAAGTTCGCCTGGGTACCAAACTGGAATCTCGGAAACGACGGCAGGACCGCGTACCTGATCCAGATGACAGACCCCACGCTGTACGCCATCGATCTGCACAGCGAGGGATCGGTGGTAAAAGCGGTAAGCCACGGGCCGATGCTCACCGGCAAGAACTTCGACTCCCGTTGTGCGCTCAGCGTCGCCCCAGACGGGCGCGTCTACATGGTTATCCGGGCCGACAACGAGACCGGGTTCGGCGCTTATTACCTGCACCATCTCGTGCGGTTCGATCCAGCCAGTTCGAAGGTCGACGACCTCGGTGTGCTGGCGGTGAAGAATCCGGACTTCTACTTCAACTCACCCGGCACCAAACACGGGCATCCGGCAACGAACGATGATCATCCACCCTATTATGGTTACCACAAACTGCCGGACGACACGCTCACGCCGCTGTACAATCACCTGGCAATGATCGTGACGCGGGACGGAACGATATACGTGACGATTATTTATCCGTTCACGCTGCTGAAGATCGAGAACACGGCGTCGGCTTCACTGCCCTGACATCCTGCCACGTAAAGAAAACAGGTATGGACGTGAAGCGGCCTGGCAACGAACCGCCGTCGCTTACAGCATATGAAAAACATACGTATCGCCTTGATCCAGTTCGACGCAGAACCGGAAGCCGTACAGCAAAACTTGCAGAAAATGAACACCCTCGGCAGCCAAGCTGCCGGGCATGGGGCACGGTGGATCGTGTTCCATGAGGGAACGGTCTGTGACTACACACCGCGACTGAGGGATTTCGCCGAACCCGTCCCGGACGGTCCGTCGACACAGGCGATGATAAAACTGGCGCAGGAACATGATTGCTATGTCAGTTTCGGCCTTTCCGAAACAGACGACGACCGATACTTCATCACCCAGGCGTTTATCGGGCCAGGCGGCCTGGTCCATCGATACCGCAAGACATGGCTTTGGCACGAATGCGACGACAAGGGGTACCGCGACGAGTGGACAAGATACGATCCCGGCGCCGGGCCGGAACTGTTCACTTTCGACGATGTCGCCGCTACGTGCTTCATCTGTGCCGACGGTGACGCACCACGCTGCATTGCGCGTGCCAAAGCGCTGCAACCTGAAGTCGTGTTCTTCCCCAACAACCGGCAAGTCCTTCCCGGCTTCGAGGTCTTCGGCACCATTGCCAGCACCATCAATGCACCGATGCTGGTCACCAACCGCACCGGCCACTCATGGATGTACGACTGCAAGGGTGGAAGCGTAGTCTATTCGGCCAAGGGAGCAGTGCTGGCGCAGGCCAACCGCGAGGGTACAGAAGAAATGTTGATTTACGATCTGGAAATACAGTCCCGCAGAGAATTAGAGTAAAGCGACGGCCACGAAAAAACCGCATTGACATCGCTCCAGCGCTCCATTAATCCATCACCCCATCACGATACAACAGAATGGAAAAAAACGACAGAGACCGTTATCCGACTGGGGCTCATTGGTACGGCCACCGGGGCATCCACATGGCGGACTGGATGACACGCAACGCTACACAGCCTGTTGTGTGGACTGCATAACGCAACCACAAAAACACTGCGCGAATCAGCATCAGGTGCGCCGGATAGAAAACATAGAAAAACCACTTGGCACGGCGAACCCACCCCAGTTCCAATGAAATGAAGCCAGAGAGATAATAGGCAAAAACCACGGGGCCGATCGACCAAGCGCAATTGGAGCCATCTAAAATCCACAGCGCGAAAGCCACCAGCACAGCCCCCGAAAAACTCACCAACCGATGCCGCTGAAACAAGAAAAAAAGTGCGGGCATCAGGAGTAGGCCCGAGAATCCCCCATCCAGGAAACTAGCGTAAGCACCACCCGATACATATTCGAGCACGAGGCAAAAAGTCGTTACCACCCAAAGCGCTACCCGATGGCCCTTGAACCTAAGCGACTCGAAGAAATGAATGATCAAGAGCCCCGCCGCGAGCGACGCGAAGATATTCAGATTCAGCGGAAAGGTGGGTCTCTCAAACGCCCACTGGTAAGGCCATTGGGATATGACGACGAATGCGCACAAGCGCGCAATGTAGCGTGCTCGATTCCGAGAATGAAACAGATAGTTATACGTCAGCAGAAAACAAAAAAGAGGCAGTGCAGCCAAGCCCATCATTGTGACCAACGACCACTGGCGGCCAAACCCGATGAAGTGCACGTGGTCTATGACCATCGATACAACAGCCACCAGCTTAAGCACATTGAGATTGATCGACCGCGGCGCTTTCGGCGCCGTGTGAACCAACGGGTCACTCATCGTTTGATCCAGACGGTTTCAGTGGAACAAGATCACGCATCGGCGCAATGCACGACGCCAACTTCGCCGTAGGCCAGCTCTATTTCGAAGGCACCGTCGGCAAGCGCCAGCGCCTGGTCGTTCAGCAGGTCGTGCGCCGTCGTGATGCCCCAGCGCGGTTTGACGGTCGTCTTCGCGATGCGGTCTTCGACATTGATCAGGAACACCAGCGAACCGCCCTGCTTCGAGCCGCGACGAAATGCGACAAGCTGATCACCGGTGATCTCGAACCACGAACCGACACCGGCGCCGCCGAGCATCGATATCGCCACATCGTCATGCACCAGCGGCCCGCTGCCCGGCTCGTACGGCATGCCCGAGACATTTGTCGACGATGTCGCCGACAGCGAGAACCCGTACCAGGTGAATCGACCGTCGGCCGACTGGACACCGACGCACCGGTCACCGATGTGGGCAATCGCCTGCATGTCCCCGCGCGGCTCAAGCATGGCGTAGGCCGTGTCCGCCGGCAACTCGAATTCGCCGCCGGGCATCGCCACAACGTTCCTGCCCGCCTTGACATCGAACTGGTTGATCACGTCGAAGTCGGCGAGGCGGCAGTCGATCAGGTCGTCGAGGCCCTCCGGCGGCTTGTAGCTCCAATGGCCCTTCCCGGCGAATGTGCCGAAATAACCATCAGCCACAAGCTTCGGACCGTCCGCCTGCCCGAGTACCCCGCGGATGGCACCGAGTGCCTCGTCATCGAGCGCCGCAAAATTGGGCAGATAGATAAGGTCGTGGCTGGACCAGTCCATCTTCGGTGTCACCATATCGACGGCGACATTATGAGTCCACAACGTCCGGAACATGGCGCGATGCCGGCGAACGAAAGCGTTCGAGACACCGTTGCAGTCGAACAATCGGTGGCTCGGCCCGCTGTAGCCGATCGCCACATCAGCGCGCGGAATAGTCACCGGCAGGTGGTCTTCTATCTTGTGAATGTCGGCGATCGTCTTTGTCGCTGCGACGAGCCGTTCGGTCGGTTCACCGTCGAGCGCCGCAATGTTGAGGCCCGGCGCCTCGAAGGTCATGTACTCCGGACGATACTGCCAGAACATGGCACCGGCACCACCCTCGATCAGCGTCAGCCAGACACAGATCGCTGACTCTTCACCGGTGGTCATTTTCTCACGCGGGTTCAAGCCGCCGACGAAGCTGCCATAGATCTCTTCGTTCCACCAGCGGTTGTTGCGGCCGACAGCGCGGCACCATTGGAAGCCGTACGCCTGGTTGGCGATGCTGTACGGCTCGTCCGTGGTCAGATGATCGGCAGAATGATGTGACAGGCCCCAGCTGTCGATGACCGGACTGATCGTCTCGTGGCGCACATCCGGATACGATCCGCCGTGCGAGCGCTGCTCGTGTTTGCCGTCGAGTCGGTCGATCAGATCGGCCATCCAGCCGAGGTGATCCGCCATGTTTTCGTTTTGGAACTGCTCCCACAACCCGTACTCGATCAGGGCGTCCTTGCTGCGCGGTGCATCGACGTCTTCCCAGGACCGGTAGCGGCGCAGGAGTCGCTCGTTGAGCTGGTCGAGCGTGTAGCGCTTGTACAGCCAGTCCTTGTACTTGGCGATGGTGTAGTCGTTGTACGCCGGGTACCCGCCGCCGCCCGCCCACGCCGCCGCAGCACTGATACCGTCCCAGGTACCCCAAATGCCCATGGCCTCGTGGTCCTTGTAGCGCGGAATGAACTGCCGCAGGTAGCGCTCGGAGTAAACGCGCCACATCGGGTGATCGAAATTGTGGGTCATCGTTCCCTGCGGCGACCACTCGCCGGCACAGTCCTGCTGGACACTGCCGTCGCGCCAGACCGCCCGCATGTCCGGGTGCTCACGCAGCATCCAGGCGGGACAGGCCATGTGCGTCCCAAGCGTCGAATCCGCCCAGACCTTGAGGCCATGCTTGGCAGCGGTGTCAAAAAACAGGTCGAGGTCATCGAATTCGTACTCGTTGGGCATCGTCTCGACCCAGTTCCACTGGTACCATGTACGCACGATACTCATGCCGGCTGCCTTGATGCGGCGCAGATCTTCGTCCCAGAATTCGGGCGGCGGCACCGGCGGGCGATAGTATTCGACGCCGACGGGGAACGGCGTGTCGAAGTTAGCGGACAAGTCCTTGTCGTGACTGCGCAATTGCAGCCATTGATCGTCGTGGGGAGTGTTCATGGTAATGACAGGGGTTTCAAGTTTCGGCTTTCAGTTGAGTAGGTAATCGGTGGCGGGTTTCCCTTTTCACTCTTCCGAGTTCGTTGCTACCTGTTGCGCTTCGAAAATTCTCCAACTGAACGTGCGCGAGACCATGTCAACGTCAAGCACCGGGTGCAGGATAGATTCATGGCGATGCAGATAGTCGAACACGATGTCGAATTTCTCCTTGAGATCCGGTGCCGCCTGCAGATAGGCTTCATACGCCGGCAGCAGCAGCTTCATGATGTTGAGATAGTATACAAGGTACTTCCATGATTGCCCGACCGTGCCGGTCTGCGTCGTCACCTGCCGCTTTGCCAGCGGCTCGATAGCAACTACTGCAGCTTGCATCTTCGGAAGATTCCTCAGACTGGCGGCCTGGCGTCGGGTATCGAGCTTCGGTATGTAGATGCATTCGAAGAACGGCTTCGCAAGGCGTGACATCTCGACGAAAAACGTAGCGACCTTCGCACTACTGCGACCGAAGGCATCGCTGAAGGTATGGGCAAAGATCGACTTGAACGACCGAGTCTTGTGCCACAGCGTCTCGGCCAGGACGTTCATCTTCAGGCTGTGTGGAAAACTCTGGCGCTGCACCTGACAACTATTCAATCCGTGCAGCCCGATATCGTTGAGCCCACGGATGTCGTCGTAGAGCGTCCGTGAAATCGTCACCTGCGCGAGATCACTGAAGCAGGCCCAGATCGCGTGGTAGTCGAAGTCGAAACCGTCGCCGTCGAACGCTTTCGACCATTCCCGCATGTATGCGACGTTCTCGGCAGCCGACTTCGGGAACTGAAGCTTGTTGCGGCGGTACGGTTTTATTTTCATATCCGTGCCGGCAGCCTGTGCAAAGGCACTGGCATACGAGCGTGTGATCGGTGCGAACATCAGGATGAAACGAGCCGGGGTCTTGATTTGTCTTTTCTGTGGCGGCCACAACAGGTCGACATAAATCAGGAAAACGATGCGCGTATCCATGCCGGCCTTGTCCAGGGCCGTATCAACCTCGTTCAGCAGCTCGACGTACCAGTCGGACAAACGCATTTTTCTGCAGTTGCTGCATTCGCAATTGTTATTGCTGCCGTCGGCCAGCCACAGATGCACGACATCGACCTCGGGGTTCTCGCGAGCGTAACTGGTGACACTTTTTGCCATTGTCCGACGCACCGACGCATTCGAATAGCACAGGTTCGTGTTGAGCGCAACGCCTTCGTGCAGCTCGCGTTTGCCGTTGACCTTTGCCAATAGCCGGGTTTGTGCCGACGTCAGTTTGGGCGTCTCCTTCGCCCAGCCTTCGCCCGGCAAGCCGAGAGGGATGCAGGTCCAGCCGTGCCCCATGCGCTCAAAAATAAGTCCACGCTTGGTGATCTCTCCGACAACCTTCCGGGTGATCGTTTCCATGTCGTATGGTTCCTTTTCGAGCTCGGGATTGGCGGCATGCGAGTACCAGCTCTTAAAGAAATGGGAGCCGTGATGAAACTGTATGAAGTATCCGTTCATGCACTTCTTCGTCAGCCAGTCGATCATGCCGGTGACATGCCCGACGGAACACGAACCTTCGATGCAGATCGTGCGGTAGGGGTGGTCCGGCTGCTCGTCGATGTTGATACCGCGAATTCGCGGACTCCGCAGTATCGGAATGACCTCACCGGTACGGCCCGGGCGCAGCCAGCGGCAGCCACAGGCTTCGAGATAGCGATAAACCGCAAACAGAACACTGCGCGGGTTGCCGCCGGTCAGGATATAGCCGCTGTCCGATTCTTTGACACGCACCCAGTCGTCGAGCGCTGTAAGGCCGCGGGGGGGCTGCATGCCAAGCGCTTCGCAGAGACCTATGGTGAATGTCGCCGCAGTGGAATCGGCAGCCGTGACCGTCTTGCCGGTGGCCTTCCGTAAATACCGCTTTAGCTCGGTGGCCGCAAAGCGGACTGTCGCGTCCTTACCTATCACTCGGATCGTATGTCCCATCGAGATCCCCCGTATGCGAAAACTCGTTCCAATGCAGTCAGGTCAGTCGGATTTGTACCCTAAGCCCTGTGGCGGATTTGGCAACGGATGAAAAAATCAAAAACATCAAATTGGAGGAGTAGATTAAGACAAGAAAACGGAGACCCAAAGCGGACTGCGAGCGCCATGAAAATTGATCATATCGACGTCATCAACCTGCGCCATCAGTACCCGGATGGCGGCGGTTTCCGGGGTGCCGGCGGGCAGTGCAACGCGCGAGTGACATCGCTCGTGCTGGTTTACACGGATGGCCCACACATCGGTATCGGCAGCGCCTACTCGCACCCTGGGCTGGTGCACCTGATCGTCAAGCAACAACTCGAGCCGATGCTCGTAGGCCGCGACACGGCCGAGATCGAGGATATCTGGGAACTGATGTATGGCCTGACACGCTGGTACGGGCGCAAGGGTGCTGCGGTCTCCGCGCTGGGCGGCATCGACACTGCACTTTGGGATCTGCGCGGCAAGGCTGCCGGCAAGCCGTTGTACGCTTTGTGGGGTGGCACCCACGCGTCATGCCCGGCGTACGCCAGCGGTTTGCTGTGGGGCGACGTTGACGAGCTCGCCAGCGAGGCTGAACAACATGTCACGAATGGTTTCCGCCGCATGAAAATGCGCCTGGGCCGCAGTGAAGCATACGATGTAGAGGCAGTGACGAAGGTCCGTGCCGCCATTGGTCCGGACAACGATCTATTGGTCGATGCATCGATGCGTTACGATCTCGACATCGCCTGCCGTATCGGAAAATTCCTGGCCGAGCACAATGTATTCTGGCTCGAGGAACCGTTCGCGCCCGAAGAGGTCGAGCTATACGCCAAGCTGCGCGACACAGTTGACGTACCCGTTGCCGCCGGTGAAAACGAATTTGGGGTCCAGGGCTTCGATGAATTGATCCGCTGCGGTGCGGTCGATATCGTGCAGCCGGATGCCAGCCGCTGCGGCGGTATCAGCGAAGTCCGGCGCGTCGCCGGGCATGCTGCTGCGGCTGGGGTAAAAGTGGCGCCGCATACCTGGAGCGACGCCGTCGCCCTGGTCGCCAATGCGCATGTTGTGGCAAGCATCGACAACGGCCTGACTGTCGAGATGGATCGAAACGGCAATCCATTCATTGACGACCTGCTGCACGAACCGTTACGTGTCGCAGATGGTGAACTGCAGCTGAGCAAGGCACCCGGCCTCGGCATCGAGCTGGATCACCGGGTGATTGACCAATATCGTATGACAGATCCGATGCAGATGCCGGACGGGCATTATTCCGATATGATCTTCGGCACGCAACACCTGAATCCCGTCGGGCCTTATGAGACCATGGAATAAGCGATGACCAGTGGGGCGCCCATGCACATAGCTGTCGGTTCAATTTTCATCGAGTGCAACCAGTTTGGCGGTACACCGGCGGACTTGGCGCGGTTCGGGCAGTACGAGCTGCTGCGCGGCAAGGAAATGCTGGGCGTTGGCGAAGGTGTTGTCGGCGGCATGCTCAAGGTACTTCATGCCGACGAAGCCCATATTCATCCGCTGCTGGTTGCCAGTACATGCTCGAGTGGGCCGGTGACCCGCGACTGCTACGAGCAGCTCACCACAGAATTACTCGCGGCACTGGTGCCGGAGAATGTCGACGGTGTCCTGCTGGGACTGCACGGCTCCGGCGTCGTAGAACCGGCGATCGACCTCGAGGGTGACCTGCTGGCAGCGGTACGGCGGCATATCGGCCCGGACCTGCCGCTGGTTGCAACGCTCGACCTTCACGCCCACGTCAGTGAGGCAATGGTACACAATGCCGATGCGCTGGTGGCATGGGAGACGTACCCACACAAGGACGCTTTCTCGACGGGCCAGCGCGGGGCACGCCTGCTGATGGGCATCGTCGGTGGCAAATGGCAACCGACGATGGCGGTGGCAAAGGTGCCAGTGCTGGTCGGCGGTTGCCGTGGCCAGACCGAGGGAGACGGCGCCTTTCCGGAGCTGATGCGCCGGACAAAGTCTTTTGAAGCGCGCGAAGGCGTATTGTCAACGAGCCTGTTCATGGTTCATCCATATCTGGATTTCGCCGGAATGGGTGGCGGCGGGTTGGTGATCACCGACAATGACATGGACCTGGCTGTCGAGCTGTCAACGGACATTGCCGAGCGCTACTGGCAAAGCCGTGAGGCGCTCGAGCAGCCGCTAATGAGTCCCGATGCCGCGATCCGCAAGGGGCTGGAGATCGACGGTGGGCCGGTGCTGCTGATCGAGACGGCCGACTGCGCCGGGGGCGGCGCCGCCGGCGACAGCATTGCGTCGATCCGGGCCCTGCTCGACGCCGACCTGGACGTAACATCATTGGCGATGGTGGTGGATCCGGAAGCTGCCGCCGCCTGTCACGCCGCGGGTACAGGAAGCGAACTGCGCCTGAGCCTGGGACACAAGCTCGACCCGCACTGGGGTGAACCGATCGAGGTGACCGGGACAGTCGAAAGAATCAGCGACGGCAATTTCCGCTACGACGGCGGCATCTGGGCCGACAGCGAAGCGTCGATGGGCCCCACCGCAGTGTTTGCTACCGGCGCAGTGAAGATCCTTATCGCCACGCACGCGACGTACGACTGGGCTGACGAACAATTCCGCTCGATGCAGCTCGAGCCGGATGGAGCAAAGTTTGTCGTCGTGAAGAACCCGATGAACTACCGGTTCGGCTATGCCGATATCACAAAGGCAGCCTTCATCCTCGATACGCCGGGTCCGACGCCGGCCAGCGTGCGGGGCTTACAATACAAACATATGCAGCAACCGTATTTTCCGGTGAACACGGAGATTTCGGGGCTGCAGCCGACAGTGCTGCAAAGCCCGACGCAATATTCTTAATCGACGCCTCTTGATCATGAGCAAGAGGCATCGATTGAAAGGAGACAGTCAAAATGGAAACGAACACAAAGAACAACGTGGTGGTGGTCACCGGCGCTTCCGGCGGTATCGGCCGTGCCTGTGTCGAGGCGTTCGCGGCCACGGGGGCACGGGTAGTGATGGCCGACATCGATCCAGCAGGGCAGGAACTTGCCGCAGAGCTGGGCGAGGCGCAATGCCGCTTTGTCGAGGCAGATGTCGCTGACGAAAAACATGTGCAGCAGATCATTGGCACCGCGGTGGACGCTTTCGGTGGCCTGGATGTCCTGGTAAACAACGCCGCCTACTGCAGCGTCGACGAGCCTGTACACACAACTTCGCAGGCCGACTTTGACCGATTGCTCAACGTTAATCTCAAGGGGCCGTTCATGCTCTGCAAGCATGCGTATCCGCACTTGCGCGAATGCCGCGGCTGCATCGTCAATGTGTCATCGATGGCGGGCGTGCAGGGCGAGCGGCATCACGCCGTGTATGCCGCCACCAAGGGGGCACTGAACG
Organism: uncultured Lentisphaerales bacterium; assembly: GCA_964460215.1. Lineage (GTDB taxonomy): Bacteria > Verrucomicrobiota > Lentisphaeria > JABSQK01 > CAJWLW01 > CAJWLW01. The sequence continues at coordinate 17,619 of CAYWQM010000012.1, read as the reverse complement.
CCATGACAAAGTCGATGGCCGTGGACTATGGCGCTGACGGCATCCGCTGTAATGCGTTGTGTCCGTCGAGCGTGCTGACGCCGAACCTCGATCAACTGATCGCCGAGCTGCCGAATAGCGAAGAGGTGATCGAGTTTCGCAACGCCATCAACCTGCTGGGATACACCGCAACCCCGGACCAGGTGGCATCGCTTGTCGTCTTTTTAGCGTCGCCGGGGGCAGCCTTCATGACCGGGGCGATCGTCCCGGTGTCCGGCGGGAGTGAGTGCGGGTATGGGGTGAAGTTTGGTCAGTAGAACAGATTTCTACATCCGTTCATGGCGACAAGTACCATCGATGCCACCCCCAATCCGCAAAGCCGATTGACAGTTAATCTTGAAAAAAACACGACGTCTCCGGCTCCGTGCTTTTTTTTGTGGGCACACCGGGCATGCGGCCTTTTCTCCTCGACGGCATCAATCTTCCAGTCCCATCCACAGCTGAACGAAATTCAGCTATCCCGGCTGCACACCAACTGGCAATACTGCCCGGACCGACGAACACTACGTTGGTGTGTCATCGCGCTGCGAAACAATATCTTGGTGGCAATATACGGATTGCAATGAACCGGCGTGAGCACCACACCGTTCCACAAACACAAAGACAAATCCACGTTGACGCAGTAGTGTTCCGCACCTTGAACCGCGAGCGCAACGCCTTTCGACTGAGGTAACAACGATGGATACAGGACTGCAAGGAAAACGAGCTTTGATCACCGGCGGCGCAACCGGAATCGGCCGCGGCATCGCACTTTCCCTGGCGGCTGAAGGCGTCGATATAGCGATTGCCAGCCGCAACCCATCCGAGGAAACGATCCGGGAAATCGAGAACTACGGCGTCCAAGCGCTGCGTGTGATCGCCGATGTCGGCCAGGAAGGCCAGGTCATCCGCGCCGTGCAGGAGACAATTGACGGCCTCGGCGGCCTCGACCTGTATATCAACAACGTCGCGGCGCACTGGGATGAGCCGGTGACGAAAGTGACCAGTGACGGCTGGCTCAACAGTATCAACACCAATCTCTCCGCCTGTATCTACGCCTGCCGCGACGTGTCGCGCCACTTCATCGCCCAGGGCAGCGGCAGCATCCTGATCGTCGGCTCGACCGCCGCCCATTCCCCAATGCCCAGCGAAACCGGGTACCGCGTGTCAAAGGCCGGGCTCAAGCCGTACATGGAATTGCTGGCTGTCGAGCTGGCGCCGTACAATATTCGCGCCAACATGATAACCCCGGGATATCTGCCGACGAAAGTCTCGGCAGACATAATCGGTGACCGTGAGGGCGAGATCCTCGATCACATCCCCCTGCACCGTGCCGGCAAACCCGAAGACTGGGGAAATGCCGCCGCATTCCTGCTGTCCGACCAGCTCAGCGCTTATACGACCGGCTCCGAACTGCTGATCGACGGCGGCTTCCACATGCGCCCCCCTACCCTCTTCTCTCGCGACGAGATACGGGGGATGAACGCCTGACCCGATCAGACACCCCTCCCCTGTACGGTCATGGCGCATTTCTTAAGCAGCCAGCTTTCCGACAGGTCGCGGTACCCGGCAATGATGGCTCGTCGACCTGCACGGCGTCGGATTCGAGAATTTCGTCAGTGCCCCTGTGCTTCCAACTGTCGAATCAATCGCTCGGCCTGCTTTTGTCTTTGCGGATCAGGGTTCCGGTGGACGATGCGCTGCAGGGCCGACAAGGCCCGGCGATCACCGGCCTCGGCCATCTCGATTGCCATGTCGTCGCGTCGGGTGAGATAACTCGGGTCGAGATCGACGACATCCAAGGGCAAGTGATGCCAGTAATAGCGCGTGGGTTCGTCGTCCGACCAGTCGCGATAGATCTCGTCCCAGTCGACAAGCGCGTCGACATACGGGGTCAATGACGTTTTCGAGACGGGGTCGTGCAGACTCTGGTAACGTGTGTCCATCGACAGCCGCAGACGATTACCGCGACAAGGCACACCCTGATGAACCATCATACTGTGAAACAGGATGAGATCTCCCTGCCCCACGGGATTGTAGCGCCAGTCCTCGGACTGCAGGTCGGTGACCTCGACGGCACCAGCGCCGAGGGCCGGACGTACCTGGTAGATGCCGCTGCGGTGCGAGCCGGCACAGACCTGCAGGCCACCCATTTCCTCGGTCAAATCGCTGAACGGCATCCAGGCGGTATAGGTCGACTCGGTGCCCTGTATATGGAACCAGTCCTGATGCGCCGGTGTTGTCAACTCGGTCTTCTGTGGAAAAAGATAGCGAGCGATCACCTTGGGATGCGGAAACACCGGGGCATCCAGCAGGCGGCCGAGCAAATCGATAATGTTCGGGTGGTGAGGGAGCGCCAGGAATTGCGGCAGCCGATACAGCTCGACCAACACCTTCATATAAGGTGTCTCCGGCTCGACACAGAAGCCGTTGAGGTCGGCAATACCGTCGGACAATGGCGCATCTTGATCGACGCAACCGGCCTCGCGCAGCAAGGCCAGCCAGTGCAACCGGATTGCCTCGACCTCATCCTTCGGGAAAACACCACGGACGTAGAGATAACCGTCTTCCTGCATCCGTTCGCGAAGCGCGGCGCTGTCATGCTGTATCTCGGTAGAATCGACGAAAGGCTGGATCATTTCAAGGTGCTCCTGGTGAATCGTTCAGCAACGATACTACACGGTAAACGGGTTTCAATGCTGGCAAAGTCCCTACTGGAACGGTCGGCTCGGCCGATCCTGCGAAATCCTACAGGAGAATTATAGGGCACGGGACTCTGAGGAACTGGCAATCTCACCGCGCGGATCGCGATGCTTAACAAAAACTTCGACAGGCGTTAGGCCGTCTGTGCGACGGCGCTGGACACCGCGTTTCATTGAACGCTACCGGACGGAGCGGATCAGTAGAACCAGGTTTGACCGTTGGCGTTGTGAACGATCCATTCGCCATCCCAGGTTGAACTTGACAGCTGAACACCATGTGCCAGTGAGTTTTGATGGCGATGGACCTGCGCGTGCCCGTCGGCAAAGCCGACAGTGGTTTCCGAGACATGTTCATTTGCGGCCATCAGCCAACCCTCGTCTGACGCGTGTGGCCATATTATAGTATGTTTGCCAGCCTGATGGTATGAATATTCCCAATCTGATATGATCGGATCACTGCCACTGCGACCATCCATTCGCAGGATATACTGCCCGCTTGGGGGTCCCGACTTGTTGTGTGCTTTCTCCTTTGCGTCATCAAGCATCTCCACGCCACTGTTGGCCCAACCCGGCGAACTGTAGGGTGCCCAGCCGGCATAGACACTGTAACCGGAATCATAGAAATTATGGGACGAATTCCAGTAAGTCTTTCCGCCAAATGCCTGGCCCGGGAGATCCGTCGGCCCCCAAGGTTTGTTGATCGAGAACGGGCACCACAGAACCTCCCAGGAACCGGCGCATTCCTCTTCGATAATCTCGCCGATTGTTTCGGCTGCTGGAACATTATAGTAGGCGCGGTCAGCCCTTTGCCACAACCCGGACGGACTGTCGGAATGCAAGGCAGCATTGATCACTCGGTAATTACCATTATGGTCCATCGCCCAATTCGTGACGCCCATGGCGCGCTGGTGGACGTTCGACAGACACAGCGTGATTTTGGCCTTGCGCTTTGCGTTCGACAACGCCGGCAATAACAACGATGCAAGCATCGCGATAATCGCGATGACCAGGAGCAATTCGATCAGAGTAAATCGACGTTGAGGCGACTGGATATACATGGACAATAGAAGGGGTTGGCTCAACTATACGAACAAGTTATGTAAGAGTTGTTACAATACAAAATAATGAGCATTTCGCAAGATCCTTTGCAAAAGACACAGCACACCCTCATTCGGACGCCGTTCGCCCGGACTCCCCTCCATGGCGACCGACGACCGCCGTTTTACAGCCATTGAAATCGATCGACACCTCAGCCGATGCACTTGCTCTAATGACGAGGACCAGCATGGACGTGAATGCTGTACCTCACCATTCGAGATATGAAAACAGGGTATGTGATTCGCAGGGATCGAGGTTTGGTGTATGGTGTGCGATAACCGGACTGTCGGCAGTGAGTCGACGACGAAACTGGGGGTGATGGCATCCCCGCCAGTCTATCTCCACGCCTGCAGACTCCAAAGCCTCCACCACTCCGCTACCCCACTCCCTCCTCAATTATGATCGACGCACACTCCCATGTGTTTCCCGATGTCAACGGCCACATCGGCAACGGTCGGACACGCGGTATCGGGCACGGCCGCGCCTGCATCGGCAAAGACGCCCAGCAAGTCATTCCGGACTGCGGGGAGACAACCTCTTTTACCGCAGCCATGTCCGTCGCGGAGCTGGACAAGGCCGGCATCGAACGGACAGTGCTGCTGCAGGGGCCGTTCTGGGGCGAATGCAACGACTTCGCCGCCGCCGCAGTGCGCCGGTATCCGGACCGGTTCGTCGCGCAGGCCTATTTCGATCCGTGGACAGACGGCTGGCAGACGCGCCTGGACGAGATCCTCGAGACCGCGGAGTTCCGTGGCATCAAGATCGAGTTCAGCGTCCCTACCGGTTTGAGCGGCGTCCATCCCGGCGCCCGGCTCGACGATCCGGAGCTGGATCCGGCGTGGGCCCTTCTTCAGCGCGAAAAACGCGTGTTGACACTCGACCTTGGCGGCGTCGGGTCGGCATCATACCAGACCGATGCCGTGGCGCAGATCGCTACCAGCCATCCGGACCTGACAATGGTCATCTGCCACCTCGGCCAACCCGGTCCGGCGCTCGCCGGGAACGAGGTACTGACTGAACTGTGGCAGGCGCAGATCGAACTGGGGAAGCTGCCCAACGTCTCCTTCGACACCGCCTCGCTGCCGGCCTACTTCCAAGACGAGGGTGATCCGTTCCCGAGCTGCCGGGACTATATCGAGCAGGCCGTCGATCTCGTCGGGGCCGAGAAAATCATGTGGGGCAGCGACATCCCGGGAAACCTGCGGGTCTGCTCCTACGTACGCCTCGCCGAGCTGGCCCACAGCCACACCGATTTCTTGTCGGTCGCGGAACAGGCACTGGTGCTGGGAGGAAACGCGAAGCGGGTGTATGGAAAATGAGGCGGCCCAAAGCCGAATCGTCACCGCCTGCGACTTGGTACACGGGAAATCGTTTTAAAACGCAAGCTGCACGAGTAGAGTTATCTGTATTGATCTTGATGTGGGGTCTCTCCGCCAACTCGCAAGACGCTAAGCACGACACGAAATTAAAAAAGGAGATCGGGAACAATGAATCAAAGTAAAAAAAACCTCAACCTGACGGTTGCCGTCATAATATGCTTGTGCTCAGCCCTGGGCTGTGTGCTCCTGGCGGGATGCTGCCAACGCGAACAATCGGGGACCGAATTACCTGCTCCCCCGGACCAACCCGTGACCCGCACGTTCGTCGGGACGCCCGCACCGGGCCGACCCGAAGGCAGCTTGTGGAAAGTCGGCAAGCCCATGGTCTGGTACATGCAAGGCCCCGGGGCCGGCGGCCAAAACAGCATGTGGGGAGACGAACCCAAGAAAACACCACCGCCGGACGCCGGGCCGCCCCGATTCGAGTTCATTTCGCCGGCAGTGGCAAAAAAGCTGGCCGAAGGCGGCTTCAACATGATGTTCTGCCGGAATCTCGATGACTTCGACAGTGCTCAGGCTAACGGGATGCGTGGGATGCTGTATGTCCATGAGGGCAAGCCTCCCTGGCGGAATGTGTTTCACGAGGATGCCTTGGACGACCCGGAGTGGCTGGCAAAACTCGATGTACTCATAGACAAGGTCAAGGATCATCCGGCGATGTACGGCTACATCTCCGTCGATGAACCCGGTGCCACCGAGTTTCCGGGATTGGGCAGGCTGGTGGAATACGTCCGCAAGCGTGATCCCAACCACCTGTTTTACATCAACCTCTTCCCCATGTACGCCAGCCCTGGGGCGCAGGGGACGTCCGGCGATAAGGTGACCGCATACAGAGAGTACCTCCGCCGATTCATCGAGGAGGTGAAACCCGACTTGATCAGCTATGACCACTACCAGATGCGATACACCAGCAGGGCGCACGATACCAGTGAGTACTTCCATAACCTGGCCCTGGTCCGCGAGGCGACGGTGAAATACGGCCTGCCCTTCATAAACGTCATCCAGGCTTCCTCGATGGGACCGGGCTGGCGCCAGCCCAACGGTGACGAGGGAAGATACCTGGCCTTTACCACCCTGGCCTACGGCGGCCAGGGCATCTGCCAGTTTGTTTACAACGCCTGGGAGGAGGCGGAACATTGGGGAGGAGTTGAGTATCCGGATCGCACCCCGACCGCACTGGGCAAAGCGTTGCGTCAGATCCATCCCGAGTTTGTTGCTGTCGGCGAGCAGGTGCAGCCACTGATTTCCCTGGGGGCGTATCATCTGGGGACTGTTCCGGCGGGCGGCATGGGGCTGCCGGCCGACGCGTCCTTTACCGTGGACCCACCTGTACCGCCAGACAAGCCAAGAGGGGGCATCCTGCTGGGCTACTTCGGCACGGCGGCCGGCGCTACGCATGTGCTGGTGGTGAACCTGAACTATATCATCGGCATCACCACGACCGTGGTTGGGCCCGGACCGCTGGCGGTGTTCGACGCCGAAGAGCGGAACTGGCACCCGGCCACAGACGGGGCGCGGGCGACGGTGAGTATAGTACCCGGCGGCGGCAAGCTCCTGCGCCTGCAGTAACTCTTGACGCCTGACAGCCCAATAGAAGGGACCCCGAGAAAAGTGGAGAGCCAGGAACCCCAGACCCCGATGGCACCGCGTGGCAACCGGCGCCTGCTCTATGTCAGCGACCCGTCCAGCATCGCCGGCGGCGTGCTGCCCGATCCGGTGGAGGCCGACGATCTGCGGCAGTGGATCGACATGCTCGCCGACAGCGGCGTAGACACCTTCCAACAGGATGTCTACGCCCAGGGATTCACATTCTACTGGCGGTCAGACCGGTTCGAGTATGGCGGGCGCGAGCAGCACCAGCGGTTCCTGCCCTTGCTCGATGCGGGCATTCAGCCGCTGCAGCTGCTCCTCGAGCATTCCCACAAACGCGGGATGTCATTTGTCGCCGGGTTTCGCATGAACGACAGCCATGGCAGTGAATTTTTCCCTGCGCCAGTGGACTTCATCGCGTCGCACCCGGAATGTCGATTATCGGAGCCCGGCCAGGACTACGACCCCGATCAAAGAATGCTCGATTTCACATTCGACGAGGTGCGCCAGTTCGTGTTCGAGGTGATGGAGGAGCTCGTGAGCCGCTTCGATGTGGACGGAATCGAACTGACATTCCGGGAGGACATATACTTCCCGGTCCCGCACGGCAAGGAACGTGCTCCCCTGATGACCGCCCTGGTGCGACGTCTCCGCAGCATGCTCGATGAGCACAGCCAATCCCGCGGCAAGCGGATACAATTGGCAGCCAGGGTGCACGCCTCGCTCGAGCAGTGTCTGTGCCTGGGACTCGATGTGTCGACGTGGATCGCTGAGGGACTGATAGACTCCCTCAGCCCGATGGACCCGATGTTCGCCTGCTTCAACGCACCGTATGCAGAGTTTGCCGCCCTGACGCGACAGAGTGAATGCATGTTGTATCCGGGAATGGCGCCGTGGTCTAGTGAAAACGCAAGAAAGCGGGTTCATTTCACCGCGGAACGACACGTTCCCGGATGCGCCAGCATGACACGGTCAAACGACAGGGCACTGGCACACACCTTCTATGGCGTCGGCGCCGATGGAATTTCCATCTACAACCATTTCGTCGGGCACTTGTGGCCGCCGCCGTTCTATCCGCAGGCGTTGCAGGCATTCCGTGAGCTGCGCGATCCGCAGCGGGTGGCACGCGGCGATCGGCACTATGTCTTCGACCCGACTCGGGATGAGGAGAACCATTTAGCCTGGGAGCAGCAGCGGGTAGTCCTCGACCGCAGCGCCATGAGACCTTCTGGTCTATTCCGGTTCCGGCTGTATGAGCAGAGGGACCTGATCCACCACGCCACGCTGATGGTGCGGGGTAACCTGACCCGCTATGACGAAGTGGATCTACAACTCAACGGTGTCCCCCTGGCAACCGGACCTTTGGGCAAGCACGACGACAGGTACCTCAGGCCGTTTCCCAACGTCCGTTGGTTCCCCGTGCCCGCCGCCGCGACAAACTGGGGTGAGAACCAGCTGAACATCAGCCTCGCAACTCCGGACCCCGGGGCCACGGGAGACATTGTGATTGACGAAGTGGAAATCTGGGTGGAGCCGCAATAGTGGTACGTGAGGCATGACCCATCACCAAAGACTGGTCGAGTAGCCGGATTCTATTCAAGACATGAAACTCAGCAGAAAAATCGGCATCCTTTCAGGAGTCGTCATTGCAGCACTGGTGGCATGGGTTGCCATCACTGCAAAGCAGACGCCTGACAGTGTACCTGAAAATGTGATCTTTATTACTGTTGACACCCTGCGAAGTGACCATCTGGGCTGTTACGGATATACAAAAATCAAGACCCCCAATATAGATGGCCTGGCCGAACGGGGGACGATGTTTAAGAATGCCATCAGTCAAGTGCCCCTTACCCTTCCTTCTCACTGCAGTCTTTTAACGTCCACATATCCACAGTTCAACAACGTAAGGGACAACGGATCTTATCACCTTGGCCAATCGGCCGTTACCCTGGCGGAACGGATGCAGGAAAACGGCTATACGACCGCGGCATTTGTCAGTGCCTTTGTCCTAGATTCCAAGTTCGGGCTGGACCAGGGCTTTGAAACCTATGATGACCGGATGCAACACACGAGCGGGAAAAAAATCATCGAGCATATGGAGGCGGAGCGGACTGCCGACAAAGTTACGGATGCCGCAGTCAGCTGGCTGCGGAACAAGAAAGCCTCCAAAACCTTCTTGTGGGTACATTATTTTGACCCTCACGCTGTTTACAATCCGCCCGCCCCTTACAGCGAGATTTACAAAGATAATCCGTATGATGGAGAGATCGCCTTTACAGATGAGCATATAGGGGTGCTTCTGGCCGCCCTGAAAGAACTGAAACTTGATGAGAATAGCCTGATAATCTTTGCCGCCGACCATGCCGAGGGGTTGGGTGAACATGAAGAATTCGGCCACTCTGTGTTTATCTATGATACCACCGTAAAGGTACCCTTGATATTCTCTTGCCCGGGCCTGGTTGCAGAGGGGAAAATTATCGAAGAACAAGTCCGTTTAGTTGATGTCATGCCGACCATTTTGGACTTCTTACAAGTAGAGGGAAACAAGGAGATCCAGGGCAAGAGTCTGATTGACTTGATGAAGGGACGGATAAAATCACTTAACCTTCCGGCCTATAGCGAGTCCCTGTATGCCAAGCTCCGCTATAACTGGAGCGAACTGCAATCCTTTCGAACAGCGGAATGGAAGTATATAAAGTCGCCGGAGCCGGAATTATATAACACCAAAAACGACCCCCAGGAACTGGTCAACCTGGCCGGCAGCAGGATGGATGTAGTCAAGGAACTGGATAATCGGCTGGAAACATTTTTGACTGAGACAAGTTCTTCCGGAGAGACCGCGGCCACGGCCGAGATGGACGAAGAGACCAGGCGAAAGTTGATGAGCTTAGGATATATCGGGGACGCTGCTGCGACTGGTTCAGAAGAACCTGTAGCCAGAAAACTGATTCAGCTAATGGAAAAGATAAATCTGTCAGCCAGGCTTGCTAATGAAGGCTTGATTGACAAGGCAATAGAAGGATTCCAGGAAGTCGTAAAGATTGACCCGAAGAATACCGAGGCATACATAAACCTGGCGCAATGTTATGCAGGCTTAGGCAAGTATGATGAAGCGATAACGCATTTTGAGATAGCAGCTTCTTTCAAACCCGACAACCCTGAAATTATCAATGACATTGGCACCTGTTATACCGAAAAAATGGACTTTAACAAGGCTCTTGGTCAGCTTAACAAAGCCATTGAACTGGATGCAGAATTCACACAGGCCTATTACAATCGGGGACTGGTTCATAGGAAATTGGGCAACTGGCAGCACGCAATAGAGGATTACAACAAAGCCATCGAGCTGGATGCGGAATTCGCGAAGGCCTATTCCAATCGAGGAGGCATTTATGAACAATCAGGCAACTATCAGCAGGCAATAGAGGATTACGACAGAGCCATTGAACTGGACCCCAAATCTGCAGAGGTTCATTACAATCGCGGGGTCGTTTATCAAAGATCAGGCAACCATCAGCAGGCGATCAAGGATTACGATAGCGTCATTGAACTGAACCCTCGATTTAAGCCGGCTTACTACAATCGCGGGCTGGCTTATGACAAATCAGGCAACCATCAGCAGGCAATGGGGGATTATATTAAAGCCATTGAACTGGACCCCAAGTTTGCACTGGCTTATGTGCGTTTGGCAAAAGGCTATGAGAAACTGGAACAATATGAAGCAGCGATAGAAGCCTGGAAAAAGGTGACGGGGATCAGTCCCCAACATCATGAAGCTCGCAAAAACCTCACCCGGCTAAGGTCACTGAATCATCAATAGGCAGCCAGCCAATTTCGGCGAATGAAATTCCACAGGAAAATCAGCATCTTGTCAGGAGTAGTTGTTGCAGCAGTGTTGGCATGGTTTGCCATCACTGCCAAGAGAACTCCCGACAGTGTACCTGGAAATGTGATCTTTATTACTGTTGACACCCTGCGAAGCGACCATCTGGGCTGCTACGGGTATGGGGGAGTAAAGACCCCGAACATAGATGGCCTGGCCGAACGCGGGACAATGTTTAAGAATGCCATCAGTCAAGTCCCCCTTACCCTTCCTTCCCACTGCAGTCTCTTCACATCTACCTATCCACAATTTAACGCGGTTAGAGATAATGGCCGGGATCGTCTTGAGCAGTCGGCCGTTACCCTGGCGGAACGAATGCAGGAAAACGGCTATGCGACCGCGGCATTTGTCGGTGCCTTTGTCCTGGATTCCAAGTTCGGGCTGGACCAGGGATTTGACACCTACGGCGATCACATGCCAAGGAAATATGGGGCGGATATAATTGAGCATATGGCGGCAGAGCGGACTGCCGACAAAGTCACGGATGCCGCAGTCAGATGGCTGAGGGACAAGAAAGCCGCCAAAAACTTCTTGTGGGTACATTATTTTGACCCTCACGCCGTTTACAACCCGCCCGAGCCTTACAGCGAGATTTACAAAGATAATCTGTATGATGGAGAGATCGCCTTTACAGATGAGCATATAGGGGTGCTTCTGGCCGCCGTGAAAGAGCTGAAACTTGATGAAGAAACCCTGATAATCTTTGCCGCCGACCATGGCGAGGGGCTGGGTGAACATGGAGAATTCGGCCACTCTGTGTTTGTCTATGACACCACCGTAAAGGTACCCTTGATATTCTCTTGCCCGGGCCTGGTTGCGGAGGGAAAAGTGATAGAAGAGCAAGTCCGTTTAACCGACGTCATGCCGACCATTTTGGATTTCTTACAGGTAGAAAAAAACAAGGAGATCCAGGGCAAGAGTCTCATAGGCTTGATGAAGGGACGGATAAAGTCACTGAACCTTCCGGCCTATAGCGAGTCACTGCATGCCAAGCTCCGCTATAACTGGAGTGAACTGCAATCCTTTCGGACCGCGGAATGGAAGTATATAAAATCACCGGAGCCGGAATTATATAACATAAAAGAGGACCCCCAGGAACTGGTCAATTTAGCCGGTAGCAGGATGGACGTGGTCAAGGAACTGGATAATCGGCTGGAAACATTTTTGACTGAGACAAGTTCTTCCCAGGTGCCAGCGACCGCGGTGGAGATGGATGAAGAGACGAAACGGAAATTGATGAGCTTAGGATATATCGGCGGCAGCGCTGCCCCTAGTTCTGAAGAACCTGTACCCAGAAAACAGATTCAGATCATGGAAAAGATGAATCTGTCATTCCGGATGGCTAATGAAGGCCTGATCGACAAGGCAATAGAAGGATTCAGGGAAGTATTACAAATAGACCCAAGAAATACCCAGGCGAATGTGCACCTTGCTAAATGTCTTACTGGATTAGGAAAGCATGATGACGCTTTGACGTATCTTGAGATAGCAGATTTTTGCGGCCCCAATGACCCTGAAATCATCACCTCCATAGGATCGTCGTATCTCAAAAAACATGAAATAGACAAAGCCCTGCAGAAATTAAACAAAGCCATTGCATTGGATCCCCGATATGCAGAGGCTTATTACAATCGCGGGACGGCTTACGAAAAATCAGGCCACTATCAGCGGGCAATCGCGGATTTCGATAAAGCCATTGCCCTGGATCCCCAACATGCCTCGGCCCATTCCAATCGAGGGGTGGCTTTTGACAAATCAGGCAACCATCAGCAGGCGATGGCCGATTACGATAAAGCCATTGGCCTGGACCCCGAATTTGCCGAGGCACATTACAATCGAGCGGGCGCCTATGATATGTCCGGCAACTATCAACGGGCAATCGCGGATTACGACCGAGCCATTGAACTGAAGCCCAAATATGCACAGGCTTATGCCAATCGAGGAGTCGCTTATCAAAAAGCAGGCAACCTCCAGCAGGCAATCAAGGACTACGATAGGGCTATTGAACTGGAACCCGGGGATGTCGCGGTCTATTCCAATCGAGGAGCAGCTTATCAAAGGTCAGGCGATCCTCGGCGAGCAATAGAAGATTACAATCGAGCCATTGAATTAAACCCTCAATATGCAGAGGCTTATTCCAATCGCGGGGTCGCGTTTCAAAGGTTGGGCAACCTTCAGCGGGCGATGGCAGATTACGGCAAAGCCATTGAACTCAGCCCTCAAGATGCAAAGGCTTATTACAATCGAGGGCTGGCTTATGAAAAATCAGGTGAACTCCGGCAGGCAATAAGGGATTACGGTAGTGTTACTGAACTGGCACCCCGATTTGCACTGGCTTATGAGCATTTGGCGAAAGCCTATGAAAAGAATGAGAAGTATACGGAAGCGATAGAAACGTGGAAAAGAGTGCTGGAGATTAATCCCCAGCACCATGCCGCCAAGGCACACCTCAATCGGCTTAGCGCTCTGGGAATTCATGAATAGGCAGTCCACAAGCCGGTCCGTTTCGATGTGCCCGGCAACATCACACTGGCAAAGGGGAAAGACAATTAAGAAAAGGCCGCAAAAAACGACAGGCAATGAACGGTTGATTTATCGCAATATCAGCCATATTCTTATAAATATGCGTTTCAATTGATTTCACTTGGTGGAATCAAGTCCCTCCCGCATTCTTGGAAAGAAAACAAACCCTATGTTCCTGAAACCAGCCAATCGGAGGCAAATCATGACCGGTCAACGCATCATTTTAATCGCTGCCATCTTCATGGCAATCGGGTCGCAGGCCGAGGACCTTGCTTTACTAAACGGGTACGGCGGTACGGAGTGGGGACAATCAAAAGAGGAAGTCACGGCCGCGATGCCGAATCTGGAAGTAGACGACAGTTCACAGTATCTTGAGATTCTCCGACAGCCCGGAGAGGACGGAGGCGTCATCCAGTATACGAACTACGTATTCATAGATGATGCGCTGTTTAGAGTATCCGCCTTCTACAAGATGCCGGGCGCGCCTGAGGATGGCCCGGACACAAACGGCCTGGCCTTTATCAAGGAGAAGTTGGCCTCAAAATATGACGCTGCAAAAAGTACGCTCAAGACGGCCGGCATCTATGTAGGCGCCACTAACGTCGAATCGGGCATCGTCCGTGTCACGTACTACAACGGCAAAATCGAAAATGAAGTCATGAGGCAGAGAAAAAGCGTAGCCAAGGAAAATGAAGCCCAGAAAAAGGCCGAAGCTGAGGCAGCGGAGAAAAAGGCGTTTCGTGAATCTGCCCGCTACAAAAGCATGGAAGAGGTCGACATTAACGATGGGCTGTAGGGCTTGAACGGACCATGGACTTGCATCGTGCTTGTTTCAATAACAGGCCAGTCCGCCTCTGCTATCACAGCATCACTGATGACCAATGTCGCTCTCGCAGCTGGCCAGTAGCTCTCTATACCACAGACCCTGTAAAACAGTTCAGAGTCTCTCATCGTCGACCGGGACGCTTTTACCGTGCCGCAGCATGCGCCCTTGTCCAGACAGGTGACCGGGTATTTGCCCCCCCTGCACAACGGTGAGGATCGCCGTTATCCGGCGTGACTGCTTAGATTAAATACGACTCGAGATCGCGCTCGACCTCTTCCAGCAACAAGCTGACAAAGTCCTGCACCGGGAACAGCCGGCACTCGGCATCGCCCACGTCTCCCCTTTGCAAGCATCCCGCCCGCTCCCAATACGCTCCAAGCGCCACTCGATCGGTCGAAGGGTACGCCGCCGGATCGCACTCGAGGTGCCTGTTCCAGTGAATGACCTCGACGAGGTGGATGTAAGTGGATGACTCATAGTCCACCCCCAGCATGAGAATCTTGGCCCCGGCTTGCCAGGCCCGATACATGGGCGAGTGCAACCCGTAGGTGTGCCCCCATGGCTCAAGATCCCACGGTGACGCGTAGCCCTCACGGCTGAGATGATCCGCCACCAACACCGCGGCTTCTTTTCCCCGGGCCGCTACCGAGTGGGAGTAGTGGTCGGACCGACTTGTGCCGGGCATCCGGCGGAAAAATTCGGTTAGCCATCCAACATTGGATGTCGTCGTCGAGATATTCCAGGTCGGCGCACGCCGCTCCGGTTCCACCATGTTGAACGAGGGCATCAGGAGAAGACCGTCCGGTCCGAGCGCTTCCTCCAAGGCACCAACCACGGTTTCGGCGCCGCCTTCGACCGATCCCAGACTCTTGAAGGATGAGTGCACGAAGAGCATATCGCCCGAACCGACACCCAGCTTGTCCAGGTCCTGCACCAGCTTTTGGCGTGTGTGAGGTGATGGCATCTTCTCTCCCAAGCAACTGGCCTCTTAAAAACTCGTCGAGGCGGGGCCGCACAGCCAGCGGTCTCCCCAACCACACAATGGCGGCCCGTCGCAGAAGAATCAAGACAGCGGCCAGAATTCCAAAGGAATGCGACTGTTTAGCCGATGACAATTCTCCCTCAGAACGGCTTGATCTATTCTTTGGTATTATGTACACTACAAACGTTATCTTCTCAATTTAACCGGGGCATGCGAAGATAATCTGGGAAAGGCATTGCTGCATTGTCCGGTTTATCCGTGGGAAGCTATACGGTGGAATACGTTAAATGACTACAGCTGTTATTGTTTCAGAAAGGCGCGGACAGACAAAGCATCACGAACGGCTTGGTGTCAGTTGCCGGAATACCAATTGTTTTACGCATCTTGAATCCAAAGCACCTTCGCAAGTGACAGGTTTCTCCAACAATCGAAGACTGTTCACCAAGCCAATCCGATCAGCATTCACCCTCATCGAGCTGCTGGTCGTGATTACGATTATCGCAATCCTTGCGTCCATGCTGTTACCGGCGCTCAATCGGGCCAAGAACACTGCCTGGGGAATTATCTGCCTGAGCCACTTCAAGCAAGTCCATATTTCAATGCACTCTTACGCGGACGACGACGCTCTTGGCTCGGTCCATGTACACCGTGGCTTACCTAGCGGCCATGAATTATTTTGGGCTGAAAACCTTGATGTGCAAGGCTATGTCACCGATCCCAACATGCTTGTGTGCCCGACAGAGATCAATAGAGTCTACCTCCACACCTCACGCAGCTACGGTATTTATCAAAAAGCCGCTGACCCGGCTTATGGGTATGAGCTTTTCCTTTTCAATAAATTACAAAACCCTAGCCAGGTACTCATTATAACTGATTCGACGGTGTCGGAATCACAATATGCCACGCTAAAGTTTGCAGGTTATCAGATTCATAAAGTCCACGATGTTCCGGCTGGCTCTTGGGGAACTCATTTCCGGCATAACGGCCGGGCAAATGCCCTGTATGTCGATGGTCATGCAGCAGCAAACAATCCGAGTGACGTGAAGAAACTCGAGCAGCCTATCAGCGGCGGTTATAACGGGGATCGGGAATACTTTAGCTTCTGATACGCACCCCGAAAAAACCTTGCGGAAAGGCTTCAAATGCGATCGGTTCCGCAAACCAGCCAGCCAACAACGAAACAGCCCGCACATGAAAATCACGTGCGGACTGTTCCAGTCAGTAAACGCTTGCCGCGGACTGCGCAAACGCCAATTCGTCTTTATTCGCAAGTGACAGGTTTCTCCAACAATCGAAGATTGTTCGCCAAGCCAATCCGATCAGCATTCACCCTCATCGAGCTGCTGGTCGTGATTACGATTATCGCAATCCTTGCGTCCATGCTGTTACCGGCGCTCAATCGGGCCAAGAACACTGCCTGGGGAATTATCTGCCTGAGCCACTTCAAGCAAGTCCATATTTCAATGCACTCTTACGCGGACGACGACGCTCTTGGCTCGGTCCATGTACACCGTGGCTTACCTAGCGGCCATGAATTATTTTGGGCTGAAAACCTTGATGTGCAAGGCTATGTCACCGATCCCAACATGCTTGTGTGCCCGACAGAGATCAATAGAGTCTACCTCCACACCTCACGCAGCTACGGTATTTATCAAAAAGCCGCTGACCCGGCTTATGGGTATGAGCTTTTCCTTTTCAATAAATTACAAAACCCTAGCCAGGTACTCATTATAACTGATTCGACGGTGTCGGAATCACAATATGCCACGCTAAAGTTTGCAGGTTATCAGATTCATAAAGTCCACGATGTTCCGGCTGGCTCTTGGGGAACTCATTTCCGGCATAACGGCCGGGCAAATGCCCTGTATGTCGATGGTCATGCAGCAGCAAACAATCCGAGTGACGTGAAGAAACTCGAGCAGCCTATCAGCGGCGGTTATAACGGGGATCGGGAATACTTTAGCTTCTGATACGCACCCCGAAAAAACCTTGCGGAAAGGCTTCAAATGCGATCGGTTCCGCAAACCAGCCAGCCAACAACGAAACAGCCCGCACATGAAAATCACGTGCGGACTGTTCCAGTCAGTAAACGCTTGCCGCGGACTGCGCAAACGCCAATTCGTCTTTACGTCGAGTCAATCAAGTCCTGGACGATGAACAACGGTGTACAGGCTTCAGCCCGAAAATAAAAAGAGCCGGTGTCGGACGTCTCCATCCAACACCGGCCTCAAACACAAGGACCGATCGCATTCGCGGGCGATTAGGGGCTCACCTTCTCGTCGATCAGGTCCTGGACATTACCGATGATGAAGTCGAGGCAATTCGCTTCGTCGCCGAATGTGCCGTCACAGACTTCAGTTCCAAACAGCTTGAATGACGCCAGTACTCCCACGCATTCGCTGAGCTGGGCAGTGTTCGTCAAGTCGCCCTCGAAGATCTTGCAGGCCGCGTCGAACACAACGATCTGAGCACCGGCGCAATCAACACAGTCGCCGCTGCCCGCCGGACCCGCCGGACCCGCCGGACCAGTATCACCCGCCGGACCAGCCGGACCAGTATCACCCGCCGGACCAGCCGGACCCGCCGGACCAGTCTCACCAGCCGGACCCGCCGGACCC
>CAYWQM010000011.1:0-67464 GCA_964460215.1 uncultured Lentisphaerales bacterium | reverse complement strand
TTCCGGAGCGGTTTCGGGCCGATCGCCGGGAGTATCTTCAACGTCGACACTGCCAGCGTCACGAGCCAGGACTTCGCCAGCCTGCACGTCACCCGTCTCGGGCGGAAGATCTACCCGATTGATAGGGACGCTGCTTTCGAGCTGCCTTGTGGTTCGAGCGAATTGCCTCTACCGCATGCGTGCCGTGAAGCCTCGCCTGGAAAAATTCGGCTGTCGGAGGAACACTTGACCGCAGTTGCACGACGCCGGGAAGTCGTTTTGAATTTTGACGTGATGATTGTCGATCCCAAGCCGGGACAGGACGCCCGCGAACTGGCCCGGGACCGGCTTGCTTTCACCGACGATCCTGAGATTTGCATCGATTCAATCTGGTGGAACTGGGGCGAGGGTAATGTCGTGCCTTATCCCAGCCAGTTTTTGCCACGCTACAATCACCCCGGATTTCAATATTGGTTCGATCATGAGATCGACATTGCTGAGGTTTTTCTGGCCGAGACGCACGCCAGGGGTATTGAGTGTTTCTTTTCGATGCGGATGAACGGTGCCGATAACGATCCTCAGTTCGTACCCGAATTGGGAACGATTATGGATATGACGTTACAGGGTGAGAGTGATTCGCCAGGGGGTGACCTCGCGAGGGGTGAATCAGGAAAGCAGATCATCAACGCCCCCAAGGTTTACCGGATCCCTCTCAAGGAGGAACATCCCGAATGGTTGTTTCATACGCAATCGTCTGAGAATGGTTATTGGAATTATGCATATGAAGAGGTACGCGAATACTATTTTCGCAATCTCCGTGAGGTGGTCGAGAGATACGATTTTGACGGAATCGAATTGGACTTCGCCCGTGGTTTAGTCTTGCCTCCGGGGGAAGCCTGGCAGAATCGTCATCATGTGACGGATTTTATGAGGCAATTGAGGCGGTTCCTTCTTGAAGTTGAAGCCCGGCGGGAAAAACCATTTTTGCTGGCAGCTCGCGTACCAGAAAACCTGATGGGTTGCCACTTCGATGGGCTGGATGTCGAAACCTGGGCACAAGAACAGCTTGTCGACATCCTGGTGATGGGATGTCGTTCGCTGGAGGTAGATGTTGCCGCCTTTCGACAGATCACGGCGGGCAAAACGATCCGGCTGTTTCCTGCTCTGGACGACCACCATTCCTCTGACGGTTATTGTACACCTGGGATCGAGGTGCTCCGGGGCGTCGTTTCTAATTGGCGGCAACAGGGAGTGGATGGGCTGCAGACGTTTAATTTTGCCTACGGCCCCAGGGGCGAGGACGAGCCGTGGTGGGAAATGCACCGCCAATTTTATCGAGACATCAGCGATCCGGATCGTTGGGATCGTTTGGCAAAAACTTTTGTTGTGCAAAGACACGGTGGCGGTCACGGTCCGAGTGTCCATCCTAACCCGGAAGATTGGTCCACGCCTCGCGCATTGTTTGCCAACACCAATCTGCTTTCGCCTCTACCGGTTCCATTGGATAACCTGGGCAAGGCGGACGTCTTACTCGCACTTCGCGTTGGCGATGATCTGCAGGCCCACGCTGACAGGGTAGCGTCTCTCGAACTGTGGCTGCTGTTACACGATTCTAATTTGGGACCTTATCTGAACGTTCTCCGTGAGGATCAACCGTCCGCAGTGGGTGATGGCCAAATCGAACGGGCTGTGATTCGCGATTGGTTCATTCCTGAGCGTATGGGAAAGTCCAATGAAAACTTTCTGTATAATTCACCGCCCCAACAGGGAATTGAAAATCAGGTTGAAGCGCGCGTGAACAATCTGTTATTGCCGACACCAGAAGTCCGTGCAGGTTGGTTGGTATTTCCGGTGGCTGCTGACATGTGTGCCTTGGGAGAAAATCTCGTGGGAGTACGGGTGAAGGGGCGTGATCCCTCCGCACGCCCTTTGTCGGTGGAAAAGCTGGAATTGCGTCTTCGTTATCGGGAACCGTAGGCACTTGTCCGGGGCAAAGCGACAAAGTTTTGTCACCACTGATAAAAGGAATGGAGACACCGGCCCAACCAAGTATTAAAATTGTTGTATGATCCCACAAATTCTGTTAGTTCTCGTTCTAGCATTTACGTATTCAGCTATTATGGGCTTGGCTGATGATGTTAGGGTGACGTGAGAGAAAGAGGCGTTGCCGCGGAACCGCCCCGTATGAGCATGCCTGCGGATTGACCGTCGCCAGCAAGATATTCCGGACCGTGGATAACAGACAATTTTTCACCATTGGGGCACGAAAATGGTGAACAATCTCTCGCGGCGTTTGGAAAACGCCATGCCACGGCCATGTTTATTGCCGCAATTCCCGATCTCGCGCAGGGGCAACATTCAGTCATCCCTTCCGTCGATTTCAGACAACCCGAAACCCGAAACCCGACACCAGCTGCATTATGGGATTTGATTCCGGATCATTCGCATTCTCCATCTGCCACATGCCCGCCAAAATGCCCGATGACGCGCTTGAGCGCTTTGCCGGTCGCAAGGCGTCGTCGTTGCAGTACGTCAAGGACAAGGAAGAACTCGGCTGGGTGACCGGCCGCCACCTGCTCGACACCCGCATCGACGATGAGACCGCCTACATGGGCGGCTATCTCCACCTCGTACTGCGCAGTGCGCAGCGTAAGATCCCGCCGTCACTGCTCAAGGCGGAATACAAAATGGCCGAGTTCGCCATGATGGAGGAGAACAAGGGTGCCTTCCTCTCGCGCAAGGAGCGCAAGAAGATCAAGGAAGAAGTGCAGGACCGGCTGATGGAGGACATGCCACCGAGTCTTGCCGGCACACCGTTTGTCTACGACCCCAATAACGATCTGCTGTATGTCGGTGCTCTTTCACGGGCGAAGGTCGACGCGTTCATCCATTTTTTTTACGACACCGTAGGGATCGAGCCGGTGCCGCTCTCGCCGGAGTTGATCGCGGAGAAACTCGGCTACAGCATCGACTCGCTCGAGCCTCTCAGTTTCTCGCCGCAACGCTCAGAAGGCGACGAAGAGGGCGGGCTTGGCCGTGACTTCGCCACCTGGATCTGGTACTTCCAGGACGTGGAGGGCGGCACCTTCGACGTACCGCACCTTGGCCAGTTCGGGATCATGGTCGACGGTCCGATGTGCTTTGCTGCGGAAGGGGCGGGGGCGCTCGAGTCCGTGATCCGCAAGGGCATGCCGACCGAGAGTGCGGAAGCGAAGGCCTCGCTCATGGTCGGGAGGAAGATCATGAAGGCCAAGTACATCATGGCCAAAGAGAATCAGAACTGGTCTTTCAATCTCGATGCCGCGACGTTCAATTTTCAGGCGGTCACATTGCCGCCCGGCGAAGCAGTCGACGTTGGCAGTCATTTCCAGGAACGCATGTACTTCATCGATGCCATGCGTCGCGCCTTTCTGCACCTCTTCGACGCCTTTCTGAAACGCGCCAATGACCCGGGTGAGGCTGATGCGCTCGCTGCGAAAATCCATGCCTGGGTGGGCAACCTGAAAGGTCGCTAACCCTGTGCTCCCAGGGTCAGTCCTCGAGATCCTGATAGGATTCGTCAGGGTCGGCCGGGTGAATGTCCGATACTTTGCCGTAAATCCTGCGTCGCGGCAGAGGACCGAAGAAGCGGCTGTCCCGGGCATGCTCGACGTTGTCTCCGAGCAGGACGTAGTAGTTGCGGCGCAGCTGGAACTCCGATTTCGGTGTTGGCTGCCCCACCGCTTCCGACGAGTATTGGATGCCCGGCGGCGGTTCCAGGTATTCGCCGTCGATATAGACGCCGTCCGGCGTGAGCTTGACATGCTCACCCGGCAGCCCGACAACGCGGAAGACGTAAATCCGTTCTTCCGCCGGCGAACCAACCACGACTACGTCGAAGCGCTCCGGCGAGTTGCGCCCGTACTGCTCGGTCTCGACGTAGCTGCCGAACGAAATCAACGGAGCCATCGCTCGCGATGGCACTTTCAGTTGCAACGGGTGCGCCATGCACCCGGCCAGCGCCATGGCTGCAAGCAGAATAAGGATGTGGCGGGTTCTCACTATTTGCCCAGTTCCTCGATGAGGATCTCCCGTGCCGATTGCGGGTTGGCATTGCCGCGGCTCGCTTTCATGACCTGCCCGACCAGGAAGTTCATCGACTTCTCGTTGCCTTCCTTGAACTCGGCGACCGGTTTGGGGTTTGCGGCGATCGCTTCGCGGGCCCAGTTGCGGATTTCGCTGTCGTCCGTCTTGACGATATTGAGGGTGGCCTTGATGGTCTCAAGGTCGTTGCCGGTCTTGAACATTTCCACGAAAACGTCCTTTGCCTGGCGTCCGGTGATATCGGCGCTCTCGATCGCAATGATAAGTTGTGCCAGCGCCGTTGCGGTGATCGGGGATTCCGTGATCGGCACGTTTGCCTGTGAAAGCTCGCGCATGAGCTCGACCATGATCCAGTTCGACGATTTTTTCGCCGGCGCCCCGGCACTGACCGTTTCTTCGTAATAATCGGCAACCGGCCGATCGGCGGTAAGCACGCCGGCATCGTATTCCGGAATGTCGTATTGCGCCACGAAACGGTCACGGCGTTTCTCGGGTGTCTCCGGAACCTGCGCCCGAATTTCCTCGAGCCACGCGTCATCGATGACCATCGGCATGAGGTCGGGTTCCGGGAAATAGCGATAATCTTCATCGCCCTCTTTCCGGCGCAGGAAATAGGTGTCGCCAAGGTCATCATCCCAGCCGCGGGTTTCCTGAAACAACTCCCCGCCACCGTCGAGGATGGCAGCCTGACGCTCGATGTCGGATTCCAGGGCGCGGTGTATCGACTTGAAGCTGTTGAGATTTTTGAGCTCGATTTTGGTGCCGAGCTCGGCGCGGCCGGCCGGTTTGAGCGAGACGTTGACGTCGCAGCGCAATTGGCCCTTCTCCATGTCGCAATCGCTGATACCGCCGTATTGCATGGCTTGCTTCAAGACAGTGAGATAGGCGTACGCCTGGTCCGGGCTGGTCATGTCCGGCTCGCTGACGATCTCCATCAGCGGTACGCCGGCGCGGTTGTAGTCGATACCGCTGCACTCGCCGAAGTGCGTTGATTTACCCACATCCTCTTCCAGGTGGATGCGGGTGATGCCGATCTTTGCTGCGGGCAGTTCCTCGCCTGAAAAACCGATACCGGCGATCTCGACGTAACCGCGTCCGCACAGCGGCAGGTCGTACTGCGAGGTCTGAAAATTCTTCGGCATGTCCGGATAGAAATAACTCTTGCGATCGAACTTGCTGTATTCGGCGATCTGGCAGTTGCACATGAATCCGGCAAGGATGGTCTTGCGCACCGCCTCTTGATTCGGCACCGGCAAAACGCCGGGGTATCCCATGCACACAGGGCAAACCAGGGTGTTTGGTTCGGCCCCCGAGCGGTTCGGGCAGCGACAGAAAATCTTCGTCGCGGTCTGCACCTGCACGTGTACTTCCAATCCGATGACGACGTCGTACTTCATGATTTTCCCGACTCCATCAGCCAGTGGCCGGCGCGCAGAATGTTTTTCTCGCACAGCGAGTCGCCCATCAGTTGCACGCCGATCGGCAGGCCGCTGCTGTCCGTACCGTACGGTATGGAGATGCCGCAATTGCCGGCGAGGTTGGCCGGCACCGTGTAGATGTCGGTCAGGTACATCTGCAGTGGATCGCTGATTTCACCGTGGCGGAAGGCGGTCGTTGGACTGGTTGGGCCGATGATTACATCGCAGACCTTGAACGCTTCGGTGAAATCACGGCGCACCAGCGTTCGTATTTTCTGTGCGCGCAGGTAGTAGGCGTCGTAGTAGCCGCTGCTCAGCACGTAGGTGCCGAGGATGATCCGGCGTTTGACCTCTTTGCCGAAACCTTTCTCCCTGGTCATGAAGTAGGTGCTCATCAGGTCGGTGTCCGGATAGCGTGCGCCGTAACGGATGCCGTCGTAACGGGCCAGGTTGGAGCTTGCTTCGGCGGTGGCGATGACGTAGTACACAGCCACGCCGTAACGCAGGGAAGGCAGCGACACATCGACAACTTCACAGCCTGCATCTGAGAATGCACGGATTGCGGCTTCGCTGGCCTGCCGCACTTCCGGGTGCAGTCCATCGACGTCGAAATACTCCTTTGGCACGCCGATACGCAGGCCCTCGACACCCTCTTCCAAAGCGTCGACAAACCCAGTCATTGTGTCCGGGATCGAGGTCGAGTCCATCGGGTCGTGGCCGCCGATAATGTCGAGCACCAGTGCGGCGTCGCGCACGTCGCTGGTTAACGGTCCGATCTGGTCGAGGGACGAAGCGTAGGCGACCAGGCCGTAGCGTGGCACCAGCCCATACGTCGGCTTGAGTCCGACAATGCCGCAGAAGCTGGCCGGCTGCCGGATTGATCCGCCAGTATCCGAACCGAGCGCCGCGAAGGCCTGGCCGGAGGCAACGGCAACTGCCGAACCGCCGCTGGAGCCGCCGGGTACACACTCGGTATTCCACGGATTGCAGCTGTGTCCGTAGGCGCTGTTTTCGGTGGATGAGCCCATGGCAAACTCGTCCATGTTCGTACGTCCCGCGCAGATCATTCCCGCCGCCTTCAGTCGCGTCACCACAGTGGCGTCGTAGGGTGCTGTATAGCCTTCGAGAATGCGACTGGCGCAACCGCATGGCTGGCCGTTGACAGCGATGTTGTCCTTGATGGCGATCGGCAGGCCGTCACAGGGGCCGATCGGCTTGCCGTCGGACCGGCGGGCATCCGCCGCCGCCGCCTGTTCCAGGATCGCGTCGCTGTCGAGCTGGCGGTAGCCGTTCAGGACATTGTCGGTTGCCTCATGTCGCGCCAGCAGCTGGCGGCACAGGCTGGTCGACGTTGCATCGCCGGCGGCCAGTGCGGCAGCGGCATCGAAAAGCGTCGCGGGCGACAGTTGATAGACGTGCTGGTCCGCCACTAATGCGTCCCTCCGTCGCCGCCCTCGATCACTTTGGGAACGCGAATCAGCTCGTCGTCGAGTGTCTCCGGCGCATTTCCTAAAATGGCTTCGCGGTCAAGCTGAGGACCTGGCACGTCCTTGCCGAACACATTGGTGATCGCCGTGGCGTGTGCCATCGGTTCAATGCCTTCGACGTCGACAGCGGAAAGTTCTTCGACGTAACCGAGAATCGACTCGATTTCCTTCTGAAACTCGGCTGCCTCCTCGACGGTGAGTTCAACCCGTGCGAGTTTGGCGATGTCCTCGACGTTTATCTGTTTGTCGGATGCCATACGTCTCTCGACAGTTAACAGTTGCAGTGGCAAATCAGAAGCGGTTATTCTACTGTACCGCTTGTTGATTTCAAAGCAGCGGAGCGGTGAACAATCCGCGTTTGTAGGCGTCTGATTCATTGGTGACCCCCTCGCCACCTCACTCATAATCTTACCGGAACCCGATCATGAAAAAGCTTTTCATTCTGGCGGCACCAGCAAGACTCACCGCTGTATCACTGTTTATTGCAGGCACAATTCTGGCGCTTGATCGCGAGCCGCTAGAGGCAGTGCCGCGGGTGATTGCCGATCGCGG
This sequence comes from uncultured Lentisphaerales bacterium, assembly GCA_964460215.1. Taxonomy (GTDB): domain Bacteria; phylum Verrucomicrobiota; class Lentisphaeria; order JABSQK01; family CAJWLW01; genus CAJWLW01. The sequence continues at coordinate 59,945 of CAYWQM010000011.1, read as the reverse complement.
GCCGCTGGCTGCCGGGGAACGGCAGACAATCAAGTTGTTCGAGTCTGCTTCGCCCTCGGTCGTCTATATCACTACCGTGCGGGTTGGTCGCGACCGGTTCAGCCGGAATCTTTTTGAGATCCCGCAGGGTGCCGGCTCCGGTTTCGTTTGGGATGACCAGGGGCATGTCGTGACGAACTTCCACGTCCTGCGCGGCGCCCAGATTGCCCGGGTAATGCTGGATGACCAGAGCGTCTGGGAGGCGAAACTGGTCGGAGTGTCACCCGACAAGGATCTGGCGGTTCTGCAAATCGAGGCGCCGAGGGAGACCCTCCGTGCCATCCCGATCGGCACATCAGATGATCTGAAAGTCGGGCAGAAGGTGCTGGCGATCGGTAATCCGTTCGGTTTCGATCATACGCTCACCACCGGTATCATCAGCGGCCTCGGCCGTGAAATCCAGTCGGTGGCGGGCCGGCCGATCCAGGATGTCATCCAGACCGATGCTGCCATCAATCCCGGCAATTCCGGCGGTCCGCTTCTGGACAGTGGGGGGCGTTTGATCGGTGTTAATACCATGATCTACAGCCCGTCCGGCGTCTATGCCGGGGTCGGGTTTGCGGTGCCCGTGGATACCGTCAACCGTGTTGTGCCGGAATTGATTGTGCATGGCAAGGTCGTTCGCCCGGGTCTCGGCGTGAAGATCGATGATTACCTGAATGAGCGGCTCGGAATAGAGGGCGTGATCGTCCGTGGCGTGCTTCGTCGCAGCGCTGCCGAGCGTGCCGGTATCAAGGGAATTCGTTGGGGCCACTTCGGGCGGTACCAGCTCGGGGACGTGATCGTGGCGATCGACGACGAGAAGGTCAGTGACAGCGATGACCTGTTCAATATCCTCGACAAGCGCAAAATCGGTGAGACGGTCAAGGTCTCGCTCGTGAACGACGGTAGGCAGCGGGAAGTCTCGCTGGAGCTTCAAGCCATCGACTAGCTCCCTGTACAGTTCGAGAGCGACGATAAGCTTCTGCCGTGATTTGAGTCGAACGGATCCAATGAATTAAGGCCCGTGAGATTTAAGGCTATGCGATCTCCGGCCTACATCTTCGCCTTTAACTGCAGGAGGAACTCCTGCGGCATGAGGTATCCCAGTGTGTGATAGCGCCGCACACAAGCGAGGCTGAGCTGGTAGTCGCCGTTATCGAAATAGGCGCGTGCCAGATTCTGCCAGGCATCTGCCAGGCGGGGATCGAGTGCTGCCGCCTTCTTGTAATGCCCGATGCCCTCTTCGATGTCATCGGTGACGGTTCCCAGGTTGTTCCACACAGCCGCGAAGTCGGGATTGATTGCCAGCGCCTTGCTGTAAGACACCCTGGCCAATTCTCCACTGTCGCTCAGCCGGTAGACCATGCCGAGATTGTTCCACGCCTCGGCGTCGTGGACATTGATTGAAATGGCGAGCTGGCAGGCGGTGATTGCTTCGTCGTAGCGCTCTTTTTCGCGCAGTGCACTGCCCAGCGGACTCAGCAGGGCGGCGAGAGTCTGGCGCTTGCTTTGCGGCTGTAGGTAAAACTTCTTCCCTTTTTCGCTGAACTCGCCGCCGCAGCGTTCGACGTAAACGTTGTCCGCCAGGATCACACCGTCCTGTGTCGTTTCGATGTTCAGTGCTTCGCCGTTTGCCGAGGCTGGCCAGCGAATGTAGATGTGCTCGGGAATACAGACGCTCTGAAAGGGCAGGTCGAGGCGCTCCGCCAGGGCTATGTACAACGCCACCAGCGCACTGCAACGCCCGTGCTTTGTTTCCAGCAGGACGTGGAGCAGGAAGTCTTCGTCGTATGGATCGAGATCTGCCACGAAGCCTTTTTCGTTGAAGATATAGTCTGCCATTGTAGCTGCCACGCGGTTGCGGTCGGTCGGGTCCTGGATGCGCTCACGAAGCTCGTACGCCATGGCGTCGAGTTGCTCGGAAAAATGCGCCAGGTCGATTCCCGGATCATACAGCTTGCCGATCAACAGATTGCCGTAGCCCATGTCTATATCCTGCTCGTCGAGCGTCAGCATCGCGTCGATTGTTGACACCTTCAGACCCTCGCGTCCGTTATTCGCCAACGGCCATGGTGCTTCCGGGGCGCGCTCGGCCAGCAGCCATGACTGCGGATTGGCGATCGACAGGATCGGCGTCTTTGATGTGCGACGGGTATACTGCCTCATTCGTTCCTGCTCAGACCGCATCAACTCGGCGAGGGTACTGGCTGCGAGGCTGTCATTGGGCTGTTGCCGTACCTGCAGCATCGCGTGCACGCAGATGTAGCCCATGATACTGAATAGCGTCTCCTGCGTCTCGAGGTCTTCGTTCACGATCCGCTGCGTGTCCCGGAAAAATCGTTTGGTCTTGCGATGCTTGCCATCCAGGTTGAGGTCGGTTGCTGCTTGCCGGCGACTCGCGCCATGTACACGCATGACGTTGTCGGGGAAATCAACATTGTCCTCCAGACGCGTTGCAAAGCAGACATCCGCCAGCAGCAGCGTTCGTTGCGGGATTCGCTGCAGCCATTCGCCGAGCTGCTGATCGGCAATTTTCGTGCGGGCGCCCAGCAGGATGCCGCCTTTTTTCCGGTGATGTGCGCCGAGGTAGAACACGACAATGTCGTTGGCCTGCAAGGTCGGGGGCAGCGTTTCCGTGATAAATGTCTCGAGTTCACCTGCGCTTGGATTGATCAGGTGATGCTGCCGTTCGGCGCCGACGCCGAACCATTTGGTCAATGCCGTACCGATCAGCTCGCGCGAGTGACGCCATGCCTTGAGGTCGCTGCGCCACGGCGTGTCGTGTACCGTGCAGCCGACGTAGACGATATTGGGCGCGGCGAATTCGGCAGCCGTTGTCAGAGAGACCGTTGCAGTCATCAACAACAGACAGATTTGGCGCTGTATTTTCATTCTTGCGTTGTGCCGTTGCGTGCAGGTCGAGATAACACCCGGGCCCTGTGCCAGCCGACGATGACAGTGAACGCCAGGGCGCATAGATAAAAGCCATAGTGGTCATGGATGATCGGCAGCAGTGCTTCGAGTAGCAGGTCGAGGATCACCATGCCATGCGCCAGTCGGTCCATGCCGTTCGCAAAGTAGTGCGGTACCAGCAGCATGTAGAGCACCAGCGCAGCACACGCGGAGACGCCGATGACAGCTATAGCCGTACGCGAGGAAGCGTAGATCCAGGTGTGAAAAACGCCGAGATACGCGACCAGCAACACGAGGCTGTAGTGCCAGCGTGCCATGAATGTCGCAAAGCGGTTGTTGTGTTGCCTCGCGGCATCGGTCATATCGTTTGAAGATATCATTGCCGTGTGGGGTTGTCGTGAACTTTCATGTGATAAGGTACTGTTCCCTGATCTTCGATTCCAAACCGGTACACGATGGTGTCGGCTTCATCCATTTCAGATATCTATGTGCACCTGCCGTTCTGTGCGCACAAGTGTGACTATTGCGCCTTCCTCTCGATCGAGGGAGCAGATCGCAGTCTGCGCGGACGTTTTCTCGATCGACTCGAGTCTGAACTCGATATGCTGAGTGCACGCTGTGGTCCGCTGGCAACGATCTACCTCGGCGGCGGTACGCCGACGCATTTCGCCCCGGGCGAGCTGCTGCGCCTGATGACAATGATCCGCCGGTATTTCAGCCTGCAAGATGATTGCGAATTCACCTGTGAAGGCAATCCGCTGTCGCTGACCCGGGACAAGATCGAAATCCTTTTGGACGGTGGTGTCAACCGAATTTCCATAGGTGTCCAGAGTTTTTCCGAAGACACCCGGCAGGCTATTGGGCGCGGCGGCGACGTAAATCGGGTCTACGAGGTTTTCGATGACCTCCGTCAGTGTAAGGTTCGCAGTATCAACTGTGATCTTATTTTCGCAGCACCGGGGCAAACTGTCGAAAGCGCCACTGCCGATGTCCGTCGGCTCTCGGATCTTGGACCCGATCACGTGTCCGCTTATTCACTGATTGTCGAACCCGGTACGCCGCTGGCGGATCGTGGCGTTTGCGAGCGCGACGACGACGGGCTCGTCGCCATGTGGGAGGCCGCCGACAGCATCCTTGCGGAGAATTGCGGCATGCATCGCTACGAGGTTTCAAATCACGCCCGCCCCGGGCATGAATGCCGGCACAACTGCCGCATCTGGAAGGGACATCGATTTCTCGGTGCCGGACCGTCCGCCTGCTGGTTCGATGAAGCCGGGCGCTGGCAGAATCCGTCGGACCTCAATGCCTGGTTCGACGGGGATGCGCCGCAGCTCGATTCGCTGTCGCCGCCGGCGCGCGCCGCAGAAATCCTGGCGACCGGGCTGCGTACGACGGCCGGCTGGCAGCGATCAGAGTATCGCGAGTGTACCGGCTATGACTTTTTCGAATTGCGTCGTCTGCAAATCGAAGCCCTGATCGCGGATGGTCTGCTTGAACACGACGAGGATCATCTGCGCCCGACACGGCGCGGCCTGCTGTTTGCCAACCACATTGGCCGAGAGCTGTTGTGAACTGTTCGTCCTGCCGTGGAACGGATGGCTCGGCAGTTTATGTGTCGCTGCTACAGGTTCGGTTTTTGCATTTATACTGTAAGTTTCAATTCGACGGCCCAACCGTCCGTTCCACGGAAGCTAAGACAACCAAGTCGAAATAATGATCTGTCTCACCGGCGATACCCATCACGATACGCTTGATACGAACGAGCAACTATGGCTGCGTGAGCAGGGGCAGACGATCTCTGAGATCGATGTAAGCCTCGAATATGTGCAGTTGTGTGCGAAGTACGATGTCAAGTGCACGCTGTATGTGACCGGGCGCACGCTGGCCGACCAGTGGACGCAGTTTGAACCGATCGCCGCGGTCGAGATCTGTGAAGTGGCCGGGCATACGTTCGAGGCATTTCCGCGTTCGACAGCTGAGCGACAGAAAACAATGGAGAGTGGCGGTGTTGCGACTTCACATGCCGGTACGCATGGCAGCTATGAGGACCAGGACGAAGACGTGCGCCGGATGTGCGAGATTGCCCTGGAACGTCTGGGCGCGCCAATCGTCTCCTGGCGTAACCACGGCTTCGTTCACGATGCCAACACCGACGAAATCCTGCACGCGCACGGTATTCGTTACCTTTCCGATGAGTTGAACTGGGATAAGCTCTACCCCGAGCAGCTCGACAGCGGTTTGATTTCCCATCCAGTTAACGTGATAATGGATCATGATCATCTTTACCACGCCCATCGCACGACGGCTTATGTTGAGAAGCAGCGTGAGAACTGGTCGTTCACTACCGAGCCCACGAGTGAGTCGTTCACGATCGAGAGGTGGGGCGAATTGGTGATGGAGCAGGTCACGCACATCGCTGCTGCGGGCGGCGTTGCAACTGTACTGGCACATCCGATCTGCATGTACACTGCCGATCGCTTTGCGACATTCGAGCGGCTGCTGCAGCAATTTGCCGCACATCCGAGCATCCACGCCCGCGACGTCGGACGATGTGTGCGCGACAATTCCGGGGGAAGCGATGGCCTCTGAGCGGCAAGTATATATCAATGGCGAACTGCTGCCGGAATCGCAGGCGACGATCTCGATCTTTGACGTCGGCCTGATGTACGGCGTCACGCTTTACGAATCGCTGCGAACGTTTAAGCACAACTGGTTCCTGCAGCGCGAACACTGGCGTCGGCTCGAAAAATCTCTGACCTATGCCGGGCTGCAGGATCTCCTCGACCAGCAGCAGTTCGACCAGGCGCTGGCGCAGACGCTCGAAGCCAACGAACAGTTCACGGATCCGGACGACGATCTCTGGGGGAACATCCAGGTGACGCCCGGCCAAAGTTTCCCGATGCCGCTGATGGGGGGCGCCGAACCCTCCACGCCAACGGTCATCTGCTACACCGCGCCGCTGCCGCAGAGCGATTACGCGCGCTACTATCGAACCGGCAAACATGTGGTGACCAGTTTTTTTCGGTCGCCGCCGGCGCAGTCCTATGATCAGCGGATGAAGAACCGGTCACGTTTTCCGCACTTCCTCTCGAAGCGCGATGCGGTACGCACGGATCCGGATGCGTTTGCACTGATGCTCGATACCGACGGCAACCTCGCAGAAGGTACGGGCGCCAATATTTTCGTGGCCCGCGACGGGGTGTTGTACACGCCGAAGACCGGCAGCATCCTGGTCGGCACCAGCCGCCAGTACGTGCTGGGACTGTGCCGCGATCTGGGCATCGAGGCGGTCGAGGAGGACCTGTCGTTGTATGATGCCTACACAGCGGACGAGGCGTTCTGGACGACATCTTCCTTCTGCATCCTGCCAATTTCCTGCATCGATGGTCGCCCGGTCGGTCATGCCTATCCCGGTCCGCTGGCGGCTCGCCTGCTGGATGCCTGGAGTGAGCGTGTCGGTGTCGACATCGTCGGTCAGGCAGAGCGATTCGCTGCATCATGAATGTTCTGTGGATCCTTGAAGATGCGCTGCGCCCCGATCACATGGGATGCTACGGCTACAAACGTGAGACGACACCGAACTGTGATCGACTGGCCCGCGAAGGGGTGCGTTTCGACTGTGCCATTGCCACCGCTGCCCACACGCTGCCGCCGATTGTTTCGATGCTGATGAGCCAGTGGCCGTCGACTCACGGGGTCGTCGATGCGCAGCGGTTCATGCAGTGGCGTGACGGCGCCTGGGACGGGGTCGAAACGCCGCTGCATTCACTTGAGCGCGCCGGATACTGCGTCGATGGTGAGCTGGTCATGCGCTGGGCCCCGCTGGGGTTCACGCGCGACACCGGGAGCGATGAAATTTCCGCCTACTTCGACAGGCATCGGGACGACAAGTGGTTCTTCTATGCGGAACCGTATCCCACCCATTTGCCCTACAATCCGCCGGCCGGGTATTTCGAACAATTCCTTGACGAAACGCCGAGTCCCGAAACAATGGCGCGGATGGAGATCGTGCGGAACTTCCTGATCGTTCATCCCTCCGGCATGATCAGCAAACTGGAGGCGGGCGAGGCGGATCCGCTGCCGGACGATGACGCCGATGAAGCGCATCGGCGTACGGCTGCTGCCGTCGACCTGGAGCCGCAGGACCGGGGTGCTGTGCAGGCGCTGTACGATGGTGAGGTGCGGGTCTTCGACGACCTGGTCGGCGAATGGGTGGGCCGGCTCGAGGCACTGGGCATTCTCGACGAAACACTGATCATTCTCACCGCCGATCACGGCGAGGAGCTCATGGAGCGGGGGCACGTCGGCCATTGCTCCTGTAATCTGATGGGGACGCTCTACGACGAGTCGATTCGAGTGCCGCTGATCCTTCGGTACCCGCCGCGGCTGAAGCCGGGCACGGTTGTCGATGCACAGGTTTCACAGATCGATATCATGCCGACGCTGTTTGAGATGCTCGGCCTGCCGCAATGCGAGTGGATGGAAGGGCAGTCACTGCTGCCGTTGATCGATGGAGGCACAGCATTTCGCGAGGTCGCCTTCAGCGAGACGACACCGGCGGGCTGGCAGGCGCTGAGCGGCGACGACCGGCAGATTTTCGCGATCCGTACGGCGAGCTGGAAAGTAATCCTGCACACCGACGCGCGTCGTCACAGCCGGCGTTTAGAGATTTTTGATCTGGCCCGCGATCCCGGTGAGGTCGACAACCTGGCGGAGTCCCCGCCGCCTGCCGCGGCATCGCTGATCGCGCAGTTGGACGAATACGTTGCGCAACAGCCGCGCTATTTGGATTGATTGATCAGCCGGTCAATTTGGAACATCTCGAGTCCCGGATCGCGAATGCCCTGCAGCAAGTCTGCAGACAGCTCGCCGACAACCGGTCCGAACTTGAAGCCGTGGCCGGAGCAGCCGCCGACGATCAGGACGTTCGAATGATCCGGGTGAAAGTCGATGATGAAGTTGTAATCCGGTGTGTTGGTATACATGCAGACATCGTGCGCGATCAGTCTGCCGTTGGCCGTCGGCATGAACCTCTCCAGTAAGCTGCGTACTTCGTCGAGTTCACGATCGTTGATGTCGCGGTTGACTGTATCAGGCTGGACAAACTCTTTGGTATGGTGCCGGGCAACCTTGATGCCGTGCCCCAAGTCGGGGAATCCGTAGATAATATCGTTGCCGTACTGCCATGAGTAGATCGGGCAGTTGCCCGGGGCGAATCTTTCGGGATTCGATTTCGGCTCGAACCAGTATTGCACATGTCGTTCGCATTGCAGCGGTAGATCCAGATCGGATAGCAACGTGCTCAGCCATGGCCCGGCAGCAATCACCAATTGCCTTGCCTGCCAGCTCTCGGTAGCAGTTTGCACGGTGACATGGTCCTCAGCAGCCTGCCAGGTTTCTGCCGCGGCGGTGCAGTGTAGCGTTGCGCCGTTGGCTTCTGCCTGGGCGAGCAGTGTCTCGATGCAGGGCGCGACGCGGAGGATCCCAGCGCTGCCATCCCAGAGCCCACACATGTCGGGGTCGCATTGCAGTTGCGGCCAGCGACGGCTGATTGCCTCGTGCTCAAGTGGATCGCAGGGAAGGTTATGTTCACGGCTGCTGGCTTCGCTGTCCTGAATGCGTGCTGAATCGGGCGTGCCCATCAGCACCAGTCCGGATTCGATCAGCAGTTGCGTACCGGTTGCTTCCTGCAGTTCGCGCCAGCATTGGTTGGTGCGCTGAACAAAGGGCACATAGCGTTTGTCGTCACCATATACTTCGCGTGTAACTCGGCTGTGTCCGTGACTCGAACCGTGCACGTGCGGCGGCCGTTCTCGATCCACACCCAGCACACGCTGGCCTCTGCGGGCGAGCTCACGGGTGATTGAACTGCCCATGACACCGAGACCGACGACGATTGTATCGAATTGGGAAGGAGGCATGAGAACTTCGGAGGGCTCAGGTTTGCAGTTTTTGCCGGTCACTCCCGTCATTTGACGGCGGCCGGTCTTTGTCCCATACAACGTGTAGCCATTGCTCCGGGCAATAGACGCCGCGGTGGAAAACAACTGGAAATTTAGGATTGGTCATGCGACTCGGTGTCCGTGATCAGAATGCCGGCATGATCGTGATGGCGCCGTCGGCGGTGATGATCGTGCCGGTGATGTAAGCGCTGTCGTCGCTGGTCAGGAACAGTGCGGTATTGGCAATGTCCTCGGGTTGCCCCCAGCGGCGCAATGGCGTCCGCTCGAGGAATGCTTCCTCGTTGAACGACGGATCGTCGAGGTTACTCTCGCGGATCATCGGCGTGTAGATTCCGGCCGGTGCGATGCAGTTGACGCGCACCTTCTGAGGCGCATACTCCACTGCCATGGCCCGGGTCAGCGCCACGGTAGCGCCTTTCGCAGCGGTATAGGCCGTACACCCGGGGATGCCGCTGATTGCCGCGCTCGAGGCGGTGTTGACGATGGTGCCACCGTCGCCGGCGATCATCATGGGAATGGCATGCTTGCAGCAGTACACGACGCTGTGCTGGTTAATGGCAATGACCTGCGCATAGACGTCGAGGTCGATCTCGGTAACTTTGGCATCGCGCTCACCCCAGAACACCGAGGCGTTGTTGTATAACCCGTCCAGGCGGCCAAAATCTGTCGAAATCTGCTCGAACGCAGCGGCAACGGCGGCTGCATCGGACACATCGGTTTCGATAAAGGTCGCGGCGTCACCGATTTCGTCGGCGATCTGTCGGCCCGCCTCCGGATTGATCTCGAGTAGGACGACCCGGGCACCTTCACGCGCGAAAATACGGGCCGCTGCTGCGCCAATGCCGCTACCGGCCCCGGTGATGGCACACACTTTGTCGTTCAGCCGCATCATGAACCTCTTTGTGTAAGTTCTTGAACATTCCGTATGACGTCGTCGATTGCCAGTCCGACGCCGGCTCGGCAGTAGGTCCAGTCGCCGACGTCTTCGACGAATTGATCGGCAATGCCCATGCGGCGGAATGCTGTCGTCAAACGGCGCTCGGCAATCACCTCGGCGACGGCGCTGCCGACGCCGCCGATCACCGTCTGCTCCTCAACCGCAAGCATTGTTGGCGCTGCGGCTGCCGCTTCGGCGATGATGTCGGCGTCGAATGGTTTGATTGATGTGGTGTTGATGATGCCGACCGCCACACCGTCGGCGCGCAGTTTCTCGGCGGCCTGCCAGGCATAGCGCAGGGCCGGGCCGTAGGTGACGATAGTTGCGTCGCTGCCGCGGCAGAGCCACTGGCTCTTGCCGACAACGTAGTCGTCGTGCGCCGGCAGCGGCAACTCCTCGAGACCGTCGGCACCTGGTGCGTAGTGCTCGGGCGGCCCCAGTACGATGACCGGCCCTTCGATCGCCATAGCCGCATCGAAGGCCTGGCGAAACTGGTCGTCGTCGAAGGCTGTGAGCACTGTCAGATTCGGTACGACCCGGTACAGTGCGGTACTTTCGAGATCGTGATGCGTCGTACCGTGCGAGTTGTTGACCAGGCCGAGCGTCCAGCCGATGATTTTGGCGTTGCAATTGTGTCGGCACAGATAGGTCCGCAACTGGTCGAAGTTGCGCAGCGGCGTGAACGGTGCCCACGCCTGGATCAATGGAATCATGCCCTGCATCGCCAGCCCGGTCGCCAGGCCGAGCTCGTCCTGCTCGGCGAGACCGACGTCGAAGGCGCGGGCGGGATACTTTTCCTGGAACGCCGCGTCCATCGTATCGCCACCGAGATAGCAGCCCCGCGGGTCTTTCGCTGCCCATTCGTGCAGCTTTTCGCTGAACACATTGGCAATTGAGCCGAGGGCAATCTCGTTGACCGAATCACATTGCCGGCGCACGTCGATGCGCAGCAACGGTGCGGCGCTATCGGTCTCCAGCTCGGCAATCGCCTGGTTCAGCAGTTCCGGATCGATGTCACGACCGAAGCGGCCGCAATGGATGTGCCCCGACTCCAGGAATGACACGCCCTTGCCTTTGATCGTGTCGGCGATGATGCAGGTCGGTTTGCCACTGGCGAGCGGTGCTGCCTCGAGCGCCTCGAGGATCTGGCCGATGTCGTGCCCATCGATGCGCCGCACTGCGAAGCCGAAGGCGCGAAACTTGTCGTCCAGCGGTTCGAGCGGCATCACCTGTTCCGTGCCGCGGTCATTTGACTGGTACTTGTTGCGGTCGACGATGACTACCAGGTTTTCGAGGCCGTATTTAGCTGCCGTCAGTGCCCCTTCCCAGGACAGTCCTTCCTGCAGCTCGCCGTCGCCGGTGATGATGTATACGCGACCCGGGCGCTGCTGTGTGCGCATGCTCAACGCCATGCCGGAGGCGATGGAAATGCCGGTACCCAGCGAGCCCATGGAAATTTCCACCCCCGGCGTCGTGGTCGCGCTCAGACCGTGCAGGTGGCAGCCGGCTTCTTCGATATTCTGCAGGTCGTCCCACGGGAAAAAGCCCAGATCCGCCATCGCCACAAACAGCGGCTCGCAGGCGTGTCCGCGGGAATTGATGAAAACGTCGCGGTCCGCCCAGTCGGGGTTCTGCGGATCGATCCGCAGGACATGATAGAACAGCACAGCCAGCAGATCGGACGAGGACAATGCACCGCCGGCATGCAGTGTGCGGTTGTTCAGTGCCAGTGCATTGATTCGCAGAAACCGCGCTTTCTCGGTCAGGTGTTTGATCAGTTCACCACGATCCGTCACTATTGTCTCCAATTGTTTTGTCCTGAGTTGCCTGCTGTCCCTAAGCCGCAGTTGTCCAAATTAGTCTGTCCCAATTAGTCTGTCCAGACATTTTCCGATTGGTTCAATGGCCTTGACGAAAGAATGATTCGAAGATGTCTCGGTATAATGCTGGCGATTTCGGAACGTGCCGAATGATCGATCGGACGAAGCGTTGCCACCTGATGCGATACGAGGTATTGATTTTGGAAGTCAGTTCAGTCCCAGCGTCCCAAAAAGGCGCGCAAGGCGTCCAGGCGCTCCTCGAATTGTTGCCGCTGCGTCTTGTAGTAAGCGGTTCCGGCAACGAGGACGATCCCCACAAGCAGGATGATGACGCCGAATGATGTCATCTGGTAGTGGCCGTCGAGACGGATGGTGACCTTGTAAAAGATCGTGCAGAGATCGACCAGGACACCGCATGCCCCGAACAATAGAAAGACCCGTATTCGGAACAGCGTTCCACAAGCCATGATCGCCAGGCTCAGCAACAACATCGTGATATGAAACGCCGGTTGATAACGATCGTCGAGCAGCGCGTGATAGGCGGTCGTCCCAAGCATCGCGGCAAGGGTTGCGGCACGGATCTGCATGCGTAAGCGCTGGCTGAGCTCGTTGCCGAACATCTGCACCAGCGCCAGAATGCCGACCCCGGCCGGAATCACGTATGCATGCAAGACCCGCAGTTCGAGCTTGCTCCAGAAAAGGATCGCCACGAAGGCAACAAACCCGCCCACCGCCACGATGTTGTATGGTGAGTTGCCTGACCCCCTGCCGAGGAATGTGAACATCGCGCTGTACAGCAACACCACTATCAGACCGATATCCGTTCCCAGTCCGTGCACCAGTACCCATACGATCACCAGCACAGGCAGGACACAGAGCGAAACCAGATACGGCAGTTGGAGTTCTCTGCTCTGTTTGTCGATCAGCTGTTTGCCGCCGGTCATACACATCGACACCGCGAGCGCCGCCCAGACGTCATACTCAGTCGTCCACACCTCTGGATGTGTCAGCATCAACTGGCGACGCATGACCAGAGACAGACCTACGACAGCCGCCTGTGCAATGGCGTTGGCAGCGATGGATTTGCATTCACGTCCTTCGCGGAACCACAAAACCGACTGCGCAGCCCACAGCCCAACGCACAGCATCATCTCGAGCGCTGAATATGGCAAATTATAGCGCAGCACAAACAACCCGGACAGCGCCACGAAAGCCAGTGCCATCCCCAGTGTATGCAGCCGCTTCCCAACCTGCGTCATTGCCCCAAGGGTCTGGTGCCAGATGCGTGGCTGCATCGTTTCATGCCGTTCAAACGCCGGAGCGAACTCGACCTCGCAACGATGCGCCATATAGCCGACGAACATGACAACTGCGCTGGTGAGCAGGATGGGTAATGGCTGCACGACTGCGGCGAGACCGAACGATGCGAAATCCACGCTCATGAAAAAGGCGAGCCACGGCGGCGCGATCAGCATCGCCAGGCCGACGCCATGCTCGCTCCGGCCCTGCGGGTGCTTGGTGGCACGTGGCGTGAATGCCAGGATGATTGCTATGAAAAATACGGCCCAAAGCCCAACCGCCGAATCAGGTCGATGATAAAAGACGTGTGGCACGCAGGCAAGACAAAAAGCCAGCCCAATCACCCGGAGCTGGTTCAATGGCAAGCGCCGGCGCAGGAGCGGGCGGCCGAATACGATGCCGGCCCACAGCGTTACGAGTACCCAGATGACATGATCGCGATCGAGGTGGCTGGCTATCACGAAATCCATGTGCAAGGCCATCAGCAATTGCACAGCCGCAACAAGGAAGTAGACGGTCGAACGCCGGATTGCCCCGTGATGAATCCAGACGGATGCCGCCGCCACCAGCAACGGTGCGACTTGATACGTGTCTGATCGGAAGTCCAGAACCCCCAGCAGCACCAGGAGCTGTGATGCGACCAGAATGAAGTAGCCCCAGGACCGGCGCAATTCGAGCCACGTCTCGCCGTCGATTCGTGCGATCTCTTGAAGCAGCGCCCGCACCGGTGACCGCTGATGACTCGCGAGAGTAAACAAATGCGCTATTGCCACGGCAACCCAGGCAGCGGGCATGTAACTGTCGAAGGGTGAAAGCCCCGGGCACCAGGTAATGAAGAAATATGTCCCGGTGACCAGGGCGGCCCCGCCGTAAAATGCCAACCACCACGTGCCGCCCAGCCCGTGCAGGCGGAACAACAAAATCGACAACAGCATGACCAGCGGGGCGTTGAGATGATAGTAGCTGGTGTCGATAACTGCATTTGGAAACAGGATCATCTGGAAGGCGGCCTTGAACACGAACAACGCCAGCAGCGCAAAGGCCAGCAATGTCGCTGAGTGATGGTACTGCAACGCCTTCGCGTGCACCCCGCCGTCCCGGTGCATGAATTCCGCCCGCAAGTAAAAATAAACCGGTGCAATGCCAAGGGCATAAAGCGCGTGACTCGGGTCGCGCATCGCCGGGATCAGCAAGGCCAGGCACCAGAGGGCCAAGGTCACGCCATAGTGATAAAACCCCTTGCACATGGACTGCGCTTTATCGCCCAAAACATTCGATCGCGACAGATGCCGGAGATAATGCCCAGCACCGAAAGCAAGCAGGCCTGAGACCACCAGGCGCAGAGATGTTACCTGACTGACATCGGGATGCACGAGGTAATTGAAGGCCAGCAACATCAGGATGAGTGCGGCCAGGATCAAGTTGCCGAAGGTCACAATCCATCGACTTCCCGCGTGCCGTACAGCGATACGTACCCCTATCGTCTGCAGCATCGTAAACGCGAAACCAAGGCAGACGATATGAATATGCGACAGCCCTTTGCCCGCGTCGCCAACCAGCGTTGCCAGCCTGCCGTGATTGCCGAACAGGATGTTGATCATGTGAACGTTTGCGAGCGCCAGCAGGGTGCCGGCGCCCAGCCCGAGCGCGCGCGGAAGCACAGCGTATTGCCGCCACGACCAGGCAACGATCAGGCAAGTCAATGCCCCCAGGTACGGCGCCCACAGGTGTGCCGGGTCCTGGCGATAGATCGGTGTCATGGCATGCGTGAGCGGCAGCAGCCAAGCCAGCATGATGGCCGGGGCAAAAAGCCAGCTGCTGGCAGGTACAAACCGTTGAATCGCGGGATAGGACCCGATCATCAGCCATCGCGCAGTAAGCTGTTGATGCATCAGGCGACCGATTGCGCCGACCACGGCCAAGGCGATCATCAACGTTGCACCGCGCCACGGTGTCATCAGGTAAACGACGCGCTGCCAGACGACATCCGGGTTCGACCAGCTCCGCACGGGGCTTGCGATTTCCATCAGGGCATCGACGTTGGCGATGAAGAAACCGATGGTGACTGCAAAGAGCACAAAGGCACCGGAGCCGGTTGTTCGTGCAGTCAATAACAGGGCTGCACCGAGCAGCATCTGCTGGCTAAGGGTAATTGTCAACGGCGGCAACAGCAGCACGTCGTAAACCGCTGCCACGGCAACCGAAAGTGCGAGGATAGATGTACCCACTTGCCACGGCACCAGTACTGGGGCAAAGCGATCGTATCGCTCACGGCCCCATTCGAAAGCGAGACAGACCAGCTGCGTGACGATCACCAGCAACAGCAGCGGCGAGAAGGAATACTCGAAGGTCAGGCGTGGGATCAGCGGCCCTGTACCAGGCGCGGTCCAAGACAACACGCATACCAACGCCAGGAAAAACAGCAGGCCCCCTTTGAGGCTCGCGGCAGGTTCGCGTTTTTGAGATTTACAGGCGCTCCAGAACAATTGCATCGCCACAAACACACACAGCGCCGCCACGCTGGGGCGCGATGGCAGCATTATAAGATGGACACAGAGCAAGGCTCCACCAGCCATACTGCCTATCCGAAGAACTGTTTCCGTAGGCGTGCGCAGTGTTGCGCCGAGCCACTCCAGGCGGTGTTCGAAGTAGTGGTAAAAGAGGCATAGCAGCTGCAGCAGGATGCCGGTGAACAAGATCGCCAGCGGCCATTCGGGATGCCCATACAGGGTCGACAGCCTGAGCGTATAGCCGTAATGGAAAGCAACGAACACCGTGATGCTCAAGAAAAAACTGAGCCAGCCCAGATGAACCATAATCGTCGACCACGGCCGCCGCCGCAACAATATCGCCAGCAGTGTCCATGCCGTGCCGGTCAGCGTCAAAGCGACCGCGGTTTTCAGCCCGACACCGTCTGGTCCGATGAGGTTCCGGCATACGCTCCACGTGTTGACCTTGGCGCACAAAAAAATCGCGGCACTCAGCATCGGAATAGTGAACAGCGTGGAATCCCGTCGCTGCATGGGGAATGGCGTGTGTCCCAGAAACAGATCACCTTCACCCAGCGCCTTGAGCCGCGGGCTTTGGAATAGTGGAAAAGCAACCAGGCATAGCGCCAGTGCGGAGATTGCACTGGCCAATCCGGAGCCCCATCCGTAGATCGGCAAACGGTCTTGCAGTCCCTGCTTCAACTCAGGAAACAGCACAGCCATAATCACTGCCGCCATAAGCCCGGGGATCAACGAGCGGGAGTGGTACGCGGCAAATGCCAGGACGACGGCCATCAGGATGGGCCCGCAAAGGTCGAGTGTCAGCCATACCGCGTCAGTTTCACCGAATCGGCCGCGTTCCATCACGACGCGAACCACCATCGCCGCCACCGCGACTGCACCGTAAGCAAACAGCACCGTGGAACGGGCCCGGCGCAACAAGCCGGACTGTCTCCAATGGACCATGGCGAGCCATAAGAAGCTGAGTATGGCCAGTCCGAACACCAGCGTGTTTCCATGCAGACTGCGTCCGCCCATATCGACACAACCCAGATACGGCAACGCAAGTGCGAGGAGCGCCATGGTCGAATGCACCCAACTTAAGCGTTGTGCCCGGTAGGCGCGCCAAGCGAAAAAGGCGGCGATCACAATCAGCGTCAGTCCGGTTGTCAGTGGCGCCGACCGATAATGCCACTGTGAGAGTATGCTCACAATCGCCGTCAAAAACAAAATTGCGGGTTGGAACTCCGTCGCTGCCGAGGTCAATTCGACATTGCCGAAACGCCTTGCCAGCGCGCGAATCGCCCCGATCCCCAGGGCGATGCAAAGCCCCAGGATGGGCAGCAGGTTAAGTTCCATACGGCGAGGGAACGCGTCCAAGGTGCCGATTGCGGCCCAGCCCATTGCCAGTAGTGTCAGCCCCACCCAGTGATGAGCTTCGCCTTTGCGAAGGGTCGCCTGGTACAACCACAGGCCCCCTGCCAGCACCAGCACGGCGATGCGGACGTATTGATCGCCGAAGCCCATCAGGATACCGACAACGATCGCTGCATATCCGATGAAGGATTCCGGCAGGTAAGGAACATCGCCACTGAGCTTGCGGTGATACTCGCGCTCGACCAGCATGATCAAACCACCGGCCAGCACCACCAGCATGGCATAGTGGCGGGCCTGTGGAACGATGTGCAGGACCCAATGCACCCAGGCGAACACCTCGACATAGGTCAGCACCAGGACGCCGCCAACAAACCAGGGAATCAGCCGATCAATGATCATGTCGCGGGTCAATTGCTTTTGCGCGAATGACCGGATCGTCTCAGCCAAGACGATGAAGCCGAGGTATAGCAGCAGGCACAGGACAATGACGACTGCGTCTTCAGGCACGTGGAAAAAACGGATGATCGCGCCTGCCGGTACAATCAGATTGAGCGCCAACAGCGTCGGGTACAGTCGCCCTGCTGACGGTTGATGTACCGCTCTGCACCAACGGATGAGGCCCCAGCCGAACACCGCCATGTACACCAGCATCATGACGGGCAACGCCCATTTTACATGGGTCGCAACCTGGCTGTCGTTGCTCAACAGCGCGACCGCCATGAAGTTGACCGGTAATAACCCGATCGCGGCAGCGCGAATCATGATCGCAGTACCGCGCAGCTCGGCGAATCGTCGTTCGAGCCAGTTGCCGGATTCCGCAAAGCCGATTGTCAACCCGGTCAACAATGCCGGCATGACAGTGTAGCGCATCAGCCAGTGCTTGTCCCACGTAAAGTAGGCGAGCAACGATGTCCCGACGATCACCATCACTAAGCCAACGACCATGTACCAGTTTTCATGGAGCAACGGCCGGATGTGCTCTGCCCAAAATGCCGGTGCGTTCCCACTGGGCGGACGCTGTTCGCCGTCGCCCGCAACGTCGGGCACGCCTGTCTGGTCGGCATCCACTGCGACCGTCTCCTCGGTGGTCCGTCGGCCGGTGAGCTGATTGAGTTCTGCCGGACTCATGTGATTGTGCCACACCGCGACGAATTTTCCGAGATCACCCGCTGCGGCTCGCTGTTTCAGGTCGTCATGCAGTGTCAGTGACAATTCACTTGTCTGATCGCCCGCGTCAATCGACCAGAGGAACAGGAGGTACGGGGTGGCCTCCTCGTACTTTGAACGGAGGGCCTGCAGCCGGTTGTTGCGTGCCACGATTTGCGCATCCAGCCACCGCACGGCAGCTGCCCAGTGGTCGATGTCCGACCGGCCGAACCGCATTGCCAGCATCAGCATGGTGCGGCATTGGGCCCATTCCTCAAGGCACAAGTCGCGAATCACACCAGCCGCGATGTCACCCGGCCAGCACAGGGCAACATCCAGGAGATCTAGTTGTTCCGCACGCGTCGTGGCTGCCGTAAACCGACTCTTGAGCTCGGTCATCAGCAACGCTTCGTCGACGTCTCCGGGTATGGGTGCCGGCAATGCGTCGAGTCCCTGCGTGACCCTGGAGAGTGCTGCGTCATGCCGTTGTTCCACGAGGGCCGCGACGGGTTGCTCGAATTCGCCGGCGACGGAGCTGGGATCGAACCCATGCCAGCGCGCGGGGAACTCGAAATAAGATCGCAGCGAATCTTGAAAGTAACCGTCGATTTTGTTTTGGAGTTCGTACAACTCGTCCCGGCCATCCAGGAACAGTTTATCACGCAGGCAATTGGTGACGGCGTGTACGACTGGCAGCAGGCCTTTTTCATCACGCCAGCCGATGTGAACATTGGCCGACAGCCCCAGTTGCTGCGCAGTGGTTTCCGGGGTATCGCCGGCGACGGTGCGGTCATGGCACTGCCGTGCGTCGGACAGCATCTGTTGAAAGATGGTCTGCTGCAACTGACGAATCGCAGGTGACGAATCATCGTCCAGGAACTCGTGCAACTCGGCAAGCGGCGGCGGAGTGCCCGGCAACAGTTCCTCGAGCACGTCCCGTACATCGCCGAGATTTACCGTCCCGGAATGAAGATGCTGCAGCAATAATTGAGTTAGCTCATTGCGCCTTTCATCTTTCATGTTAATCAATCATTTCGGTGATGTGTCGTTGCCTATACGGTCAAGCATGTCTATTGCTGCCAGTTGGCGTGGAAAAGTAATCAAGGCGGTTCGTATGCCGATTACTCCGGTGCACCTGTAATCCCGGCTGGCGTCTCCACGCCGCGTTCCGCAGCCAGCGTTGAGAGCTGATGCCAGGTACCGCCCAGCACCTGGATGCCGTTCAGTTTTGCGGATTCTGTGCGGCGGCGTTCGACTTCTCCAGGGAGCATGACTTCGTCGACGTCGGGCAGCGGTTGTGAATGCTTGATGTACTCGACGAAACGTTTGGTCTCTGCCGCGTAATGTTCTGTGTCGATGACTTGTCCGAGGTCGACGAGATTGAGCCAGACGGCATTCGTGCCGACCGCGACGTCGTGCCGGCCAAAGCCGGCACCTGAGAGGATACCGCACATCATCTCTACCATGACCGCCAGGCCGGAGCCTTTGTAGCCGACCGGCCCGCCCATCGGCAGGATCGCACCGCTCGGCTCCGTATAGAAGTCGGTGGGGTCATTGGTTGCATTGCCGTCCTTGTCGATGATCTGTCCGTCTGGCAGCGGCATGCCGTTTTGCATCGCTATGCGCACCTTGCCTTCCGCCGTCACGCAAGTCGCGGTATCGACCATGACTGGCCAGTCATCACCGTTGGGCATGGCAATGCAGATCGGATTCGTCCCGAGCCGCGGCTCGGCGGCGCCGTAGGGAGCAACGCGGGAGGCGCCGTTGACGTTGACCATCATCATGGCGAGGAAGCCGTTGCGTGCCGCATCCTCGGCATAGGAACCGAGCCGTCCGATGTGATTGAAGTGACGGGCGAAGGCGGTGTAGCTGCCATGCTCGCGCGCTTTGCGGTAGGCGATATCCAGGAATTCACGCATCAGGAACTGACCGAGCCCGAACTGTCCGTCAAACACGTCGACGCCGGGCGCCTCACTGACGACTTTCAGGCGGGCGCTTGGCTTGATCAAGTCGATTTCAATGAAGTTCACGTATTGAATGAGCCGCATGATGCCGTGACTCGGGTGCCCCGCTGCGTCGGCGGCAACCAGCTCAGCGGTGACCGCCTGCGCTTCTTCTGCACTGGTGCCGGCAGAGGTCAACAAGGCGACGCCGAAGGCCGTCAGCTCTTCGGCTGTGAATGTTTTTGCCGGGTAATCGCCGTCGGTTGCCTGGGCGTGAACGGACTTTCTATTATTCTCTTGATTCATAGATGTTTCCTGTGAACGGATAGTATAGCGCGCTGGGCGACGCAGGACAGGTTAATTTAGAGATGATAAAAAATCCTCTGGCACCCTGACCAAAGCGTGCCTATGTTACGAATTCAAAAACAAAGGAGGTTCACCATGTCCCTGAGCACTCATCAAGCTGCATCCGTCGAGTTGACTGATTTCCCGATTGCCCCCGAGCAGATCATCGCCGGCGACCCGGTTGCGAAGATCTGGATCTCGTCGCAGACGGAGGATCTCAAAGTGACGCAGGGCGTCTGGGATTGCACCGCGGGCGATTTTACCTGGGACTATGCCTGGGACGAGTTTGTCCTGATCCTCGAAGGCGAAGCAACGATCGAGGAAGTCGGTGGCGAGACAGTCACCCTGCGTGCCGGTGACTTCGGACACATGCCGCTCGGCTCGAAGACGAAATGGCACGTCCCGGAGTACATCAGGAAGACGTTCATCCTGCGAACCCCGGAACCGCTGCAGTTGTAGGCTGCCGCCGGTTTTTTTTGCAGAACTTTATCAGGTCGATAATCAAAGCGGGGAATTCGTTATGAAGCGCATATCTCGTCTGCTTGCGCTGCTGACGTTATTTTCACTGGGCATGACCGCAGCGGCACAGGAGAAGGGGCCGGCACAGGTGGATCGCCTGGGGGCGGCGCTGGGGCTGGTCGGGTTTTCACGGGATGATCTGGGCTATCGGCCGAAGGGCTATTGGTCACGGTATCCGAATCCCGATCAGATGCCGCATCTTCTGCCGTTTTTCAATGATCTCTTCGCTGAGCCGCTGGCAAGCTACGAGTTCACTTGCCTCATGGCCATGGCGGTCGACGCGTATCTGAGTGCTGAGGGCTTGGAGAAGCCGAATGCCCTGTACCAGCTTGTCTATTTCCTCGGCGTCGATCGCAAGATAACCGGGTTTCGCTCATACAGCGCCAACCTCGATCCGCAGCTCGATGACGAGACGCCGCTGGTCGATGCCATTGACCGGATCTATGCTGTCACCGGCGGTCAACTGACGGTGAAGACTTTCGGTCTGAGTCCCGGCGAGAAATGGCGGGGCTGGGACAAGAACGCCCGACAGGAGTTGCGGGACCAGGCCGCGAAACTCGATCCCGCGATCCGGCAACCGCTGGCGGCACTGGTGCTCAACGCGCTGGATGCGTGGCAATGGCGGCAGCGGGCGATGCGCCATGTCAGTCCGCAGGATCTCAATGAAGTCTTCCACATTCGGGACTTGCCTCAAACCCATTCGGGCAGCCGGGTCTATCATTTCGCAATCGACGATCTGGCGGAGGACCTCGATGAACCGTCGCTGTATTACGCCGGCATGAAAGCGGTGCAGGCGGCCGATGACGCCCGTCACGCCTTTGCCGCGGTACTGGAGACCGATCTTGATCTGACTGCGGCCGGCTTCGACTTCGTCACGCCGATCGGGCGGGTTGTCCTGGCTGGCTCCGGCGCCGATACGCATGCCTATGACGACGCCATCGTGCTCGTGGACCTGGGTGGCGACGATCGCTATACCGGTCCGGTCGGCGCCACGTCGTCACCCTCGCTGCCGATCAGCATCGCGCTGGATTGCGCCGGCAACGATGTTTACAACTACGTATCGGAGGAGGTGCCGGCCCAGGGCGCCGGTATCCTCGGTGCCGGTGTCCTGATCGACAACGGCGGCAACGACACCTACACCGCAGGCTCGCATGCGCAGGGTGTCGGTCTCTTCGGTCTCGGGCTGTTGTTTGACCGCGATGGTGACGATAGCTACACGATGACTCTGGCAGGGCAGGGCGCCGGCTATTTCGGTCTCGGCTATCATCTGGACGGCAGCGGCAATGATCGCTTCTACTTCTTCGGTGACGGCCAGGGGTACGGTGGGCCGGGCGGTGTCGGCGTGTTGGCGAACCACTCCGGCAACGACCAGTACGAAGCCGAGGTTTACGCTGAAAAGGCCGGGCGCGCCGATTATCATTCCGGCGGCAAGATCGCCATCAGCCATGCGCAGGGCGTCGGATCCGGCCGGCGCGGCGATGGTTCGGATGGCCATAACTGGGCCGGCGGCCTCGGCACGATGATCGACTCCAGCGGCGACGACACTTACCTGGCGGGGAATTTCTCAGTCGGACTCGGATACTGGTACGGTACGGGGCTGCTGTTCGACGGGGCAGGGGACGATCACTATAAGAGTGTGTACTTCACCCAGGGCAGCGGGGCGCACTTCTGCATCGGCGTGCTGATCGATGAGGGCGGCAATGATCACCATGAGCTGTTCGAGACCGGCGGTGCGGGGCTGGGGTTCGGCTGGGATTTCACCGTTGCACTGCTGCTCAACAAGGGCGGCAACGATGTCTACTCGGCGTGGGGCAACAGTATGGCGCGAGCCGACATCCGCTCGAACGCGTTGCTCGTTGATATCGGCGGCGACGACACATATCTGTACCCGGCCGGCACCGGCGGACGCGGCATTGCGCCGTTCCGTGACGAATACCGCAAACGCGGATATCGCTACGGTCCGTACGACTTCCATGCCAATTCATTCGGACTCCTGCTGGACATCGGCGGCACTGACCAATACCTGGACCACTCGCGTGACAGCGACGAACGGCCGCCGTCGTCAATTTGCCGTGACAAACATACGTGGCAGGATCCGGCGGTGGGAAGCGAGAACTACGGACACCGGAACTTCGGGGTCGGTATGGATGTGGAAGACGGCACCGTGCCCGAATTCACGATAGAATTCTCACAGTAGTGCCGGCGGCAGATAACCGTTCTACTTGATCCAGGTCAATCCAGTCCGTGCACGACGACGGTCTTGATCTCGGTCATTTCATCGATGGCATAGCGCGGGCCTTCCTTGCCGATACCGCTTTGCTTGAAGCCGCCGTACGGTTGGAAATCGGCCCGCCACAGGGGTGTCCAGTTGATCATCACGTTGCCGCACTCCGCTTCGCGGGCGTAACGCATGGCGTCGTTGATGTCACGCGTGAAAATGCCGGTGCCGAGACCGAACCTGCTGTCGTTCGCCAAGCTGATTGCCGTATCGATGTCGTCCACGGGCGTCACTGCGATTGCCGGTCCGAAGAGCTCCTCACAGGACACCCGCATGCCGGGATCGACGTCGGCCAGGATCGTCGGGGCGTAGCGCGCCCCGTCGCGTTCGCCACCGGTGACTAAGCGGGCACCACCGGTGACAGCTTCGCGGACCCATTCGTCGACACGCATTGCCTCGGTCTCCTCGACCAGCGGGCCCAGTCCGGTATTTTCGTCCAATGGATCACCACTGACGATGCCCTCGACTTCTGCTTTGGTTGCGTCGAGAAAGTCGCTGTACACATCGCGATCGACCAGGACGCGCTGGGTCGAAATGCACACCTGCCCGGCGTTGACAAAGCCACCTACCGCCGTGGCTTTGGCGACCTGGTCGAGGTCGGCGTCGCGCATCACGATCATCGGCGCATTCGAGCCCAGCTCGAGTGACAGCTTCTTGATGCCGGCGATTTTGGTGATGTGTTCGCCGACTGGTGCGCTGCCGGTGAAACTGATCTTGCGTACCCGCTCGTCGGCACACAGTTGGCTGCCGACGGCGCTTCCCGGACCGGTGATGCACTGCAGCGCCAGCGGCGGCAGGCCTGCCTGTACGAGCAGTTCAGTCAATTTCAGGCCGGTCAGGGCCGTGTAGCCGGCCGGTTTCAGGATGACCGCATTGCCGGCGGCCAGGGCGGGGCCCAGCTTGTGCAGGACCAGCAGGACGGGATAATTGAACGGTGTGATGGCGAGAACAACCCCGCACGGCACGCGCAGCGTGAACCCGAACTTGCCGGCGGCACCGACCTGGGCATCGATCGGTAGTGTCTCGCCGCGCAGCTGGGCGCCCTCGAAGCCGCACAAACGCAGCAGGTCCGGCATTCGTCCGACCTCGCCGCGGGCTTCCTTGATAGGCTTGCCCATTTCGCGGCTCATGGTCTCGGCAAGGTCTTCCGCCTGTTCAGCAACGAGCTCGGCAGCGCGATTGAGAATCCCTTGGCGCTCATATGCGGTCAATGCCTGCATCTGGCGGGCACCTTCGACAGCGGCTGCGAGGGCGGTTTCGACCTGAGCGGCGTCGGCGGCAGGAACTTCGTCGACTACGCTGCCATCGAATGGCGAGGTGATCGAGATGGTCTCATCCGAACCGACCCATTCGCCGGCGACATACATTTTCATTGTTCGTTCCTCTCAGATCGATGGGGCGTTGGGTGCTTGGTTACGGAGCTTGGGATCGGCAATATAACTGGAAGGTGCAGATATGCCTGCTGCCTGGCAACAGAACTTTCCTGGTCAAATATTTTTGCTTGCAATTTCGTGCCAATTATCCGATAACTGGGGCAAGTGGATGTTCTACCATCCAGTTGTCCAGCCCAATCCAGCTGTCTACAAGGACTTATCATGCCCCCAACCCACTCGGTGGCACACAGCTTTGGTGTGTATGTATTGGTCTGCACTTTTTTTGCTGTCGTCAGGCCCGGTTTCACGGCACCCTTCGCGTATGTGACAGATCAGACGTCGTCGCAAGTGGACGTTATCGACACCGCAACCGACACTCTGGTGACTACTATTTCTACGGCCAACAGCAATCGTGGCGTCGGCGTATCGCCTGACGGCACGAAGGTCTATGTCGGCCCGGAACTCTCGGGAGCCATTTCGGCAATCGACGGCACGACGAATACGCTCATCACTTCGTTCGCATCGTCAAACGGAGCGGTTTCGGATTTCGCCTTCAAGTCCGACGGCAGTGTGGTGTACGCGACGTTCGATGCCAACGGGACAGATCTCGTTTATGTGATCGACACCGCGACGAACACGGTCACCCAGTCAATCACCGTCCCGGTTGATCCCACCGGTATCGCGATTTCACCGGATGACTCGACACTCTATGTGTCACATGCGATTACCACCAACGCGATCACTGTTATCGACACCGCCACCAACGCTGTTACCGGATCGATTCCCGCGACCCTGCAGGACGGCAATGGGGCGCTCGAGATTACCCCGGACGGCAACCGGCTCTATACCGTCCACCAAAACAACGGCGACGTCGTGGTGATCGATATCAATACGTGGAACGTCTCGACGATCCCGGTGGCTGCCGGTCCGACCGGGATCGCACTCAATCCTGCAGGCACTATGCTTTACGTTTCCCACGCCAACGGTATTCCCATAGAGATCATCGACACCGCGACCGCCACGATTGTTGGAGGCGTTGCCGGCAGCACAGCCCAGGGGACTTCTGGCGCCGGCATCGTCGTCACCGCCAATAACTCACGTGTGTACGCTGCCCGTTCTTTTCAGGGCGTCGAGATTTTCGGTGTTGGCGGTGGTGCGTTGCTGTCCAATATCCCGCTGTTTTTCTTGACCAACAAGATCGGCGTTGCCCAGATCACCAGCACCGCGCCGTGCATCGATTGCGTTGACCTGCATACCGCCGTGTTCGACGGTCTCTGTGCCGGCGCGCCATACACGAACATCAATCAAATCATTGCCGAGCTCGCGGCGCAACTCACCACTGCTGCTGCCGGACAGGGGATCTGCGGCGACGGATTCTCGTCCTGTTTGACTGAGATTGAGGTTCTGGCGGGTGTGCCGTAGGCAATCGTGGTCTGATGCCGAAGATCGAGTTGCTGGCGGGTAAGTAGCGGCGTCTACCAGTCGAGCAGGCCCGGCTTCTGTTTTTCCAGGCCGGCGTCGGAGGGGAAGACCGTGTTCATGATCACCTTCGATCTCGGGCCCGAGAATATGGGATTTGCCGCGGCAAGCCATTCCTTGAAGTGCGGTGTTTCCAGGTGCTCCTTGAAGGCGGCTTCGTCACGGTACACTTCATAGAGATAGAAACGCGTCGGTATTTCCTCATCCTGATTGATGGCAAACGTAAAACATCCCGGTTCGTCGCGCACGGCGCCCTGGGCATCTCCCAGACTCACCTCTTTGAACCGATCGATATAATCAGGCTCGATGTCGAGCGTTACGAAAATCGAATACATGATACCCCCCTTTTTGGTTGGCAGTGAATCTGCCTGAATCAGTTTAGTTTGGGTTGCAGTACAGTCAAGGTGGAGAGTGGGCACGGCGTTGCCGCTGTGGCAAAAAAACGTTCACTGCCATGGGACCACCGATCACTCAAACGGATTATCGACCCACGGAAACTTGCGGGTATCGACCCTGGTGTACGGGATCTCCGTGAAGTGCAGCGGGATGGCGCCGGGCGCAGACATGTAGATGACCTGGGCAGCAATCGGCTCGAAGCCGGCATAAAAGTGCTGGGTCGATTTCACCACCAGCAACTGCCTTTGCATCGGATCGATGCCGCACTTGCTGAACACTTCGGGGCTGAAGACCTGACTGCGCCTGCTGTTGACAACAATGTCGATGCCCTGGCAATGCAGAGCTACGGCATTTCCCACCGGACACTGCATCGGGCGCGCGCTCCCCTGGGGCCATGCCTGGATCATGTCCGGAACGATCGCCGTGACCGTTACGGACAGGTCCAGCGGGTCCCCCGACATCGGTCCCATCTTGCCGCCCAGACGCAGGTCCAATGTGGCGCCTTCTCCCGCCGCAATCGCAGTCTGCACGGCAATAGGATCCCAGATCATTCCCAGTGCCGCGTTTTCCGCTTTTCGATGAAGCAGTTCACGCAGGACGAACGTCGAATCGCTCGGCGCACCGCCACCCGCATTATCTGCCTGATCGGCGACCACCACCGGACCGTCCGGACTCGACAGCGCCTTGTCCAGGGCGCTGTGCATATCCAGCGAGTCAACCTGCAACTCATGGCGCAGGTCAAAGAACTTGTGCCCCAGTTCTGCCGCGATCCGGATCGCAAGTTCGTGATCATCATCGGTGACTGCCAGAATTTGCGTGCCCGTTGTGGGGACGTCGCACCACGGGAAACAATGAACGACGGACAGGGACAGAACACCGTTCTGTCCTTCCATTGCGGTCATGTCATCGACGAACGATCGCATCGGCTCGAACGGTGTCAGGTACATGCCGATCATGCGGCAATCGAACAGCGCCATGACAGGGCGAACCTTGCCCGTTGCGCAGTCTGAAATGATTCGAAAGAGATCGAACGCGCGCTCACCAATATCCGTGTGCGGGTATTCCTTGAACAGCACAATCGCGTCCGTCTGCTCGATCATCTGCGCTGTGACGTCGCAGTGCAGATCCAGCTCGACCCCGATCGTTGCGGCAGGTCCGACGATGTCACGGACCCGTGCGATGATATCGGTTTCGCAGTCGTCGTAGCCGTCGGCGACCATGGCACCGTGCAGACAGAGCAGGACGATGTCGACAGGCATCGCAGACTCGAGGGCAGCCAGCAACTCGTCTCGCAGGCTTTCGTACACCGCCCGCACCGTAACACCTGCAGGTTGTGCAAAGGCAAACAGGCCGAAGGTGAATTCCCACCCGCATTCAGCTGATTCCGCGTTCCAGATTCTGATTGTCTGCTCGAAACCGGCTACCGTACTGCCGGTCTCCAGCTCGCCCGGGCGAATGACATCGTAGTCGGCCATGCCGGTAGGAATCGGGGCAAACGTTTTGGTCTCGGTGGCGACGCCGCCGGCAAATACTTTCATGACGTTGATGGGGCGAGGTTCACGGGATCGATGAAGGCATCGGCAGGAAAATCGCGGAATTGCACGATGCAGCGGGCGCTGCTCAAGGCCCGGCACGCCGGGTGGATCAAGAAGGGGACACAGTCAATTTTCATTGGGCACAAACTCGAAGAGGAGGTGAATAGTCAAATGAATATAGAGGGAGCATTCGCAATATCTTCTCTTCTTCATAGATTCTGACATCAGTCTTATTCGCTGAACCGACGATGGGCGTCAACAATATGCAGACCGAAGTTGCAATGGAAATTTATATTGCTCCGGCAGCGGATGCAGCCGCACCTCACCGCCAGAACCAGGGCCAGATAATCCAATGAGAACACCTGCCGACGAAGAATTCTTTGAGCGCGAGCTCGCCACCTTCCTGCCTGACAAAATCTACGACGCCCACTGCCACCTGTGGCGCGGGCAGGACATGGCGGCCTTTTCGCTGGACGGCACCCCCGGCGATGTCGGCTACGCCGAATACATGAATGCTATAAGGGACTTGCACGGAGACCGCACGGACGGTGCACTGTTTCTCTCCTTGGTCGAGCCGGGCAACGAGGCGGCGCAGCATGGGAGCAATGCCTGGCATGCAGAACAGACGGCGCTTGGAAAAAACTGCCGTGGCCTTTTCTTCGTCACCCCCAAGGACGATCCCGAATGGGTGCGCCAGGAGGTCAGACGCCTCGGCATGCACGGTCTCAAGTGCTATCACTCCTTTGCCGATGTGACACCGACGTGGGAGGCGAGCATTCCGGATTTCCTGCCGGAGCCGCTGGTCGCCGTCGCCAATGAGGAAGGATGGGCGATCACCCTGCATATGGTGAAGTCCCGCGCCGTGGCGGATCCCGATAACATTCACTGGATCCGCAAATACTGCGAAACCTATCCGGACATACGTCTGATCCTGGCGCATTCAGCGCGCGGTTTTCAGCCGGTCCACAATCTTGAGGGTCTGCCGCAACTCACCGGGCTCGACAACTTGTACTTTGATACCAGTGCCAATTGCGAGCCGATCGCGCATCAGGCCATCATCCGGATCATCGGCCACGACAAGTTGATGTACGGTTCGGACCTGCCGGTGTCGCACCTGCGCGGCCGGTCCCTCTCCGCCTCGGACGCCTTCATCTGGCTCTATGAGGAAACCCCGGTGTGGGGGGAGAAACACCTGAAGATCGATCCAGTCCTGATCGGGCTCGAACACCTGCGCTCAGTCAAACACGCCTGTTGGTCTGAACGGCTCGACGACAACGCTGTCGAGGATATTTTCTGGAACAACGCAGCTCGACTGTTCGGTCTGTAGCCGAACGAATACTATTCGTCCAGACCCTATCCCGAGGACCGCATGACAACCGATGAAAAAGCATTTCTCGATGAGAATGGCTACGTCGTTCTGCCGCAGGCGATCGGCACGGACGCAGCCGATGAACTGCGTGAACGAACCCTCGAATTGGCAGCTCAGGAACGTGCTGCCGGCGGCGAATCGGCTCTTTACCTTGACGGCACGTCACAGCGCGTATGGAATCTGGTCAACAAGGGCGAGTGTTTCGAGCGGGCGATCGTTAACCCGCGGATTCTCGAGTTCCAGCAGTACCTGCTTGGTGACGACTGTGTGCTGAGCAGTTTTACGGGAAACCTGATCGGGCCCGGGGCGCTGCCATCCGATCTACACATCGATTTTCCGATGGGTGATATGCCGGTGCCCCTACCGTCCTGGACCTTCTGTGCGAACAGCGTCTACATCCTGACCGACTTCACCAAAGCGAACGGTGCGACTTGCGTTATCCCCGGCAGCCATGAGCGAGGCTTCGGTCCGAAACATGACGAGACATGCAACGACATCATCCAGCTTGAAGGGGCGAAGGGGGACGTGATCATCGTCAATGGTCTGATCTGGCACGGCAGCGGTGCGAACCACACTGACAGCATGCGTGTGGGGCTGCTTGGTTTCTATTGCCGGCCCTTTATCCGCCCCCAGCAGAACCATCTCGAACTGGTGTCGGAGGACGTCTGGCAGCGGGCCACGCCGGTGATGCGGCGACTGCTCGGCGAAGATGCCAAGGAACCGGCACGGTATTGACCGCGGCGGTTTTCCTGCGCCTGTGCTCACTCGCAATCCGGGTTTCCTGACAACGTATTGCTGAGGTTATAAAGAAGGACGAATAGGGGCAGCCCGCTTGAAAGCCCATCGAGTTCGACGACGGCCGGGGGGGGGTATCATTACGTCGATCATACGGTGCAGATCCCGGCAATTCGCTCAAGTCAAACGGGGGGGAAGTAGTTAATGATCCCGGCAACGATCCAGGGATGTCCTGAGATCGGGACGAGGCGTGGATCAAAGAGGGGGACATTCGGCCAAAGCTCGACATGCCCATCTTGCCAAAGGAAGTTGCGGTCCATGGGGCCGCGGACATTGAGAGAGTCCTTCGTCTCCCAGTTGGTTCGGTGGTGCTTGTAGGTGAGATGATGATTGGGTGTATGGTCGTCGGTCTCATTCACCAACGACAGCAATCCGTCTTGGTCAGGGTGCGCAGTCCACATCCAATTCAGCCCACCGCTACGCCACATGTCGAGGTCGGCCATGAGGATACTGAAGCTGTAGGTCGTCCCGCCAACGGTAACCTCCGGCTCATCTCCCATACGCAGCATGCCGCTACCCGGCTGGCTTTCGTCGATCAGGTGCCCGAACCAGTTTTCGTACGTGCTGTACATGAAGCGATAGGGCGGGGTCCCCGCCGCGCCGGTCGTGACGGGCGGAACGAGATCGAGGTCGGTATTGAGCGAGACTCCGCCGAAATGTGGCGACAGGACGCACTGAAACATCTCGTCAAAGTCCGCCACGTAATCCTTCATCTGGATACGCGGATTGCTGTTGCGGCCGAGGGCGTTCGAGAATAACGTGTAGTGGGTGTCCAACTGGCTCATGTCC
Organism: uncultured Lentisphaerales bacterium; assembly: GCA_964460215.1. GTDB lineage: Bacteria > Verrucomicrobiota > Lentisphaeria > JABSQK01 > CAJWLW01 > CAJWLW01. The sequence continues at coordinate 29,159 of CAYWQM010000011.1, read as the reverse complement.
GGGTAATATGTATTAGAATTCGTCGCGTAGGTGAGCAGCATGACGCCGGTCTGGCGCAGTTGATTGCCACAAACAATGAGCTGGGCTTTGTATTTTGCCCTGCCGAGCGCCGGCAACAGCATGGACGCAAGGATCGCGATGATGGCGATGACCAGCAGGAGTTCTATTAACGTGAAATGGGATCGGTAATGCTTCATGCGACTGGTAAGTATCCTTCGATACGACAGGTTCCTTATGCGCTCAATAATAGCTATATAGTATCTCGCCCCCCCCCCGGAAAAATGTAAGCTGACGGCGCCGATAATGTTTTTTTGCAACACCAATCTTTGTCTAAGCATCGAGATCATAACGGAACGGCATTGCGAACCCGGGCGCGACCGTTGCGGGTGTGGCGCTCAAAACGGCAGATCATCTGGTGGGCTCTTCTACAATTCTTCCCGGCATTGCCGCCCGAGCTCGGCGAACTTGTAGCCGGTCTGCGTAAGGAACATGATATCGCCACCGACACCGATAAAGCGGAAACCTTCCGCGATCGTCGCACGCAGGGATTCGTGGGTCGGCAGCACGACATGCACACCGGCGACCTTGCCCGAGTTGGCACAGGCATCGAGCACGAGCTGTCGTGCCTCGATAATTTTCGGATGATTAGTCTGGCCGGTGACGCCATAGGAACCGCTCATGTCATACGGTCCGATGTAGACACCATCGATACCATCGACGGCAAGGATTGCATCGATGTTCTCGACCGCCAGTGCCGATTCGATCATGGCGATAACCACGATCCGGTCGTTGGCGGCAGCTGCATAGCCGTCAAAATTGGTACCCCAGTCATTCGAGCGCCCGAACGAATAGCCGCGCACGCCCTGTGGCGGATACTTTGCTGCACGGACGGCGTGCGCCGCCTGTTCGGGCGTTTCTATCAGCGGTACGATGACACCTTCCGTGCCGACATCGAGCACCTGGCGGATCACCAGTGTATCGCACTCGCGGACGCGCACCAGCATCGTACTGCGTCCTTGCACGGCGCGCGTCATGTTGGTGACTTGCTCGATGGACGTATCTGAATGTTCGCAGTCCGCTGCCAGCCAGTCGAACCCGGCGTCCGCCAGGATTTCCGCGTTCACTGCGCTGCTCGCCATCAGCCACGAACCGAGAACAATCTCGCCGGCTTGCAATCTCTGGCGCAGAGAGGGTTTGTCATCTTTTAACATGTGAGCCTGACCTGTGATATGTGAGAACTGAGTGAAACGGAGCTAACATAGAGCCAGAGATCAAGAATTCCCTTACATTGATTTCGTTAACGCCCTTAAATTTATCACCGTTTCAGGTGCCCTGCCTCATGACGCCTGCGCCAATAATGACGAGCTTGGGCCCTGCCATTTTTCTTCTCTCTACGTGGCGTTCGTTGTGGTGATTGATTCGAAAGCAACAGGAGGGGGGGTGAATATCTCTCGGTCGACTACCAATACAAATATCAGTACTATGATTGAAGGCCGGTGTTTTGCAGCCAATGTGTAAGGTCACGGATCAGCAAGAGGAGAAACCTTCAAACACGGCGGCTGCGCCGCTCGTGATGAATAACTTTTTTCCTTTTCTGCTCTTGTGCGCCAACCCCCAACACAGTGTACAGATGGATATCTACGAATTTCTTGACCAGCACAACATCCCTTATCAACGGTGTGATCATCCAGCGGTATACACGTGCGAGGAAGTCGTACAGCATGTGCCTGCGGATTTCCCCGGCGCCCACACGAAGAACCTGTTCCTGCGCGATGCCAAGGGCAAGCGTCATTTCCTGGTGACTGTCGCTGCCGAGCACAGCGTCGATCTTAAAGCGTTGTCACAGACGATCGGGGCGAGTCGGCTCAGTTTTGCATCGGCCGAGCGGCTCGAGAGGCCTCTAGGCAATGCCGCGGGCGCGGTGAGTTTGAAGGCCGTGCTCAACGACAGCAAGGGTGACGTCGAGATCTTAGTGCATCAGGCACTGTGGGAAGCCGAAACCCTGCGCTGCCATCCGCTGGTGAACACGAGCACGCTAAGTATTGCCTCCGGCGATATCGAACGGTTTTTGAGCGCTACCGGGCATTCTCTCAAAGTCGTGAGAATCCCCTGAAAAAAGACGGCCTCTGCGTGCATTCATTCCGTGACCGGCCTCAATACCGGCTCCAGCCATTCCGGCTTGATTCGGTAGAGCCCGCGCTGTTCGCTCGAGACGATCAGGTCGTCGCCGTCGAAGCAGATGGCCTCGCACTGGCCCATGGAGATGGCGCACCGCGATGCCTTGCCTTTCAGGAAGTTGTCATCGCCGCCGCTGATCGCGAAGACCCATACGGCAGTGTAGGTGAGAACGGCCAGACGCTTGCCGTCGGTCGAAACGTCCGCTGCCGTGACCATGCCGCCAATATCGTAGTCCCCGACCAGTGTCAGGACATTTTCCGCTTCTTCGTCGATGTCGTCGAATCGGTAGAGCTGCGTGCGGGTATTGGTGCGGTGCTTGGTCAGTAGATAGTATTTGCCGCCACACGCGAATATCGCTTCGCAGTCGAAGTTATTTATGGTTCGCGTGAAGTCGGTCTGATCGGGATAGCGAAAGCGGATCTTTTTGATGACCGACGTGGCCTTGGTCAGTCGCGGGTTGGGTTCTCTGATGACGTATAACGCCAGGTCACGGCGTGGAATCTTATGGTTGCCGCAGGCCCCGATGATCAGGTTGCCGTCATCGTCGCCCGTGATGTCTTCCCAGTCGACGTTGCGGGCGTTGAGGACTTTGATACCCTGATAATGGCCCGCATCGTTTTCGGGGCGCACGGCTTCGCCGTCCGTCGTGATGGCAAAGATCCGGGCGCTGTCACCCGAATCGTTGAGCGTCCACATGACGTCCAGATAGTTACAGCTCATTGCCAGCCCGGAGGATTCGCTGATTGCTTTCGGCACAATCGTGGCGTAGGGCGTGTCGGCGGCGATGAGTGCGGTGCCTGTGAACACTGCAATCGTCACAATGTTCCTGATGGCCCTGCCCACTGGTGACAACCTGCCGTCGCCTTTCCGGCGCTTCGAGGGTGTCGACTTTCTTCTGGACTCGCGCATTGGAGTTACGGTTTCAGTACGGCTTTGACGATCTCGCAGCTGTGCATGGTCTCGAACGCGGTATGCCAGTCGCTCAATGCCCATGTCCCGCCAATCGCCGGGGCGACGTCCAGCTGGCCGTTGGCCATCATCGTGATGATCTGTTCCCAGATCGGCCAGTTGTGGCTGAAACTGCCCTGTAGCGTGACGTTTTTCTGAACCAGCGGATCGAGGCTGAAATTGAGCGGTTGCGGTCCCCACCCGACTTTGCTGATCCAGCCTGCAGGCCGGACGACGTCGATAGCAAGTTTTAATGCGGCGGACGCACCGGCCGCATCGACGACGCCGTCACACCCGAGGCCGTCCCGTTCCCGGGCCCAGTCCTCGACACCATCTACCAAAGTCGTACAGCCGTAGGCTTCGGCGATAGCCAGCCGTGCTGTATCGGATGGCAGTCCTGCGACCGCCACTTCGGCGCCGGCGTGTTTTGCCATGAGCGCGGAGAAGATACCGATCGGTCCGGGCCCGACTACCAGAACCCGGTGTCCCGGTTTGACCTGGCCGTTGTTGATGACGGCGTTGTAGGCGACACAGCACGGCTCGGTAAGGGCTGCATGCTCAAACGGCACATTATCCGGCAAGCGGTGGAGAATGCGTTTCGGCACGGGCACGTAACGGCGCATCGCACCATCGACCAGAGCGCCGTACCCTAACCGTGACGGGTCGAGATTGTAAAGTCCGCGCCGGCTGAGCGGGCTGTCCGGATCGATGACGGCCGACGTTTCACTGACGACACGATCACCTTCTGCCCAGCCCGTCACGTCGGCACCGACCTGGCGAATGACGCCGCAGAACTCATGGCCCAGGACGACTGGATAGTTCATTGTCCAGCTGATCCCCCCCTGCCACATGTGCAGGTCACTGCCGCACACGCCGACAGCTTCGACTTCGAGCAAAACTTCGTCGGCAGCGATGGTGGGTTCTGGAATCTCGCGGAGCTCGACGCTTTTCGGTTCGACAGCATAATTTACAAGTGCAGTGTCTGACATGTCATCCTCTCGGTCGGTAATTGCTTTTGACTTCATCGACGTAGCGCGTGAGTTCCCCGAGGGGATCGTCGCCGTCGGTCAGCGGATGACCGATGACAAAATATTCGGCGCCCATCTTTGCCGCGCACACGGCGTCTTCGACACCGAAAGTTGCAATGCCGACGGGCCCCGGGACGACTTCCAGCACACCGGGCAGCCAGGGCGTAGTGTCGCGCGAGTCATCGGCGCGCCGTTCATCCGCACTGTAGTGGAGATAGATAAAGTCCGCGCCCCATTCCCAGCATTGCCTGGCGCGGCCGGGCTGATCCTTGGCGCCGATGGTGTCGACGACTACGTCGATGCCCAGTTTCTTGCCTTCATCGATTGCCGAGCGCACGGTCGCATCGGAGGCGTTGGCGCAGACTGTCATCAGATGCCCGCCCTGGTCTTTGGTGCGCTCGACGTTCTTGAAACCGGAATCCATGGTTTTGTAGTCGGCGATAACCGGCATATCGGGAAAGGCCCGGACCATTGCGCCGATCGGCGAGAGCCCTTGGCAGGTGATCAGCGGCGTACCTATTTCGAGCCAGTCGAAGCCGGCTTCGACGGCGATCGCTGCCAAATACAACGCTTCTTCCGTCGTCGGATAATCGAGGGCAATCTGGGTGATTGGATAGGTGTAAGCCATTTATAGTCTCCTTAAATGAGTGGGATGTGGCAGGGGAGAAGGTAATCGTGATCGATGCCAGGTCAACGGTTGTTCAGTGGCAGTTCACCGCAAAGAAAGTTCAAGCGCCGTATGGCAACGTACGGATGAGAGTTTTACCTGCAGTGGACCGTTGCAAACAGCCGTCAAGATACCGGTGCACCCTAGCTTGGGCATCCCGCATTTGCGATAGAATCGTTGCATGGTAGGGTATATTGTGACGTAATCAATCACATATACATGGAGTCAGAGAGGTGAGCGAAATCAATAATGTCTGTGTTGTCGGTGCCGGTACGCTTGGGGCGCGCATTGCGCTGCAGTCGGCGATATTCGGTTTCGACGTGACGATGGTTGATTGCTCACAGGAGCTCCTGGAGGGGGCCGCCGCAAAGCAGGCGTCGGAGGGGATTGACGATCACATTGCGAGCGACCTGGCCACCGCCGGTGAACGCGAGCAGATTCTCTCTCGCATCAAGTTGTCGACCGCTCTCGAGGACAGCGTTGCCGGTGCTGATATTGTGATCGAGGCCGTGACCGAGGATGTTGGGGTTAAGCGCCAGGTATTTGCTGCACTCGACGTCGCGGCGCCGGCTCACACGATCCTTGCAACCAACAGTTCATCGATCCCTATCTCGATGATCGAGAGCGCCGTGCAACGCCCGGATCGTGTGCTCAACTTTCATTTCGTGCAGGGGCACTGGCGGCTGATGTTCGTCGAGCTCATGCGAGGGGCCGAGACGTCGGACACCACGATCGGGATCATGCGCAATTTCGCAGAATCGATCCGCGCGATCCCGTTCGTCCTGCAGAAGGAGCACATGGGCTTCATCTTCAACCGCATCTGGCGGGTGATCAAGAAGGAGGTCCTCCGTATGCTCGATGAGGGCGTGACTACCGCTGCCGATATTGACCGCACCTGGATGCTGAAGCATCAAACGAGCTTGGGGCCCTGTGCGATCATGGACACGATCGGCCTCGATGTGGTGCAGGACATCGAGAATGTCTATGCCGATGCATCCGGGGACCCGACCGACCGACCGCCGCAACTCTTGCACGACATGATCGCCCGCGGCGAGCTCGGGGTCAAATCCGATAAAGGCTTCTACACCTATCCGAATCCCGCTTTTGAGCAGCCCGGATTCCTGGATGGCGGCAACGGTGGTTAATTACCGGCATAGTCGATTTCGGTACAACGAATGGCTATGGATCGTTGGGTGTTGCGTTGCCAATTATGTGTTTCCAAATCGCTCCGATCAAACCCGTAAATGTGCCGATTGCCAAGAAAACGCCACAGAAGAGTTTGGCAGATTCCTCCAAGATGACCGAAACCACAGTTGGTGGTTCATTTGTTGAATCAATAAAGGTATGTATCGCGTAAAACGCAAAGGCAACCACAAACATCTCAAAAACCTTTGGCGACCGCATCAAGGCGGGCAACATGACGCCTAACATGAACAGTGCAAAGATGCCGTATAGAATCACGATAATATCATTCCAGCTCCTGAAAAATCCTGAACTTTCTGTTGCCTCAAGCAGCCGACCTGCGCGCTCGTGGAATCGCAACAGTTCATCCAATGATAGAAATGCAAAACCAGCTGCCAATACCAGCCACACCCATTTGTGTGGGTCTTTTACGCGAGTGAGCGTAACCATGGTTCCCAGGGAAAAAGCACTTGCAGCGGTAAGGAAAAGGGCTGACAACGCCGTTATCGCACCATGCTCGTATATAAAGTGATAGTCTCGAGGCCCGTCTTTGGGAACAATAACCATCGCAAGCATGATATACGCCAGCGTGCAACCAATGGCAGCGACGACAATGAACCTCAAGGGAGGTAGGTGCGTGGCCCTTCGTTCCACGGCTGCTTCACGTAGCCTTTTGGAGTAACTGTCAAACATATCTCGTGGACTGCTGTTGTGTTTTCGATGAGAAAAGGCCCATAAGCCAAGGGCACCAAGACGTCGGTTCCTCAGCGCCGTTGCGGATGCGGCGGGCCGACTGGATTGACGTCGCCCCGTAATGTAGTTTGGGTTTCAGCTTGCGCACGCCGCATCGTTCGGCGGATTCTGTTTTTCGCCGCGATTTGCCTTTGCCGCGTTAGTCCAGTGTGACGTGTGTTCCCTGCACGCATGTTACGCCGTCGTCAGTCTGTCCGTAGTAACACACAAACAGCGTGCCGGATTCGTATTCGATGGTTGTCGGATAGCCAAGATCACCATTGGGCAGGTCGTCCCGTATCACAATTTCGTTGTCCGTCAGCCATGTCTTGCCGCCGTCCTCGGACAGGCACATCCGGATACCGAACGGTTCTTCCCGCCTGCCGTAGGTGCAGAGCAGGCGGCCATCATCCAGGACCAGTAGGTGTCCAGGGCATCCTCGCAGATCCGTGGGTTCGGGGTGGCTCCAGGTAAGGCCGCCGTCCGTCGACCGGCATCCGTACATGAACGGCACCGGGCAACGCAGCACACAGTATAATTCGCCGGGGCTGACTTCGGCAAGATCCGGTTCGCCGAACTGGCGGTCCGGATCATCGTAGATCACGATCGGAGCATCCCAGTGCGCCCCGCCGTCGCTCGACATAAACAGATAGGTGTACCGGTTGACCGGCGGATGATGTTCGGTAACTGCGTAGGCAATGCGGCCATCGGCAAGTGCAACAACCCCGGTGCGCGAGTAGCCGTCGACGAAATTTGCCGTATCGAGCTTTACAGTCCGCTCAAAGGTGCGTGCATTGTCGGAACTCAGATGCACGTAGACCCCGTGATAGCCGCGTGCCCAGGTGAAGGATGAGCGTGACCAGTCTGCATCCGTAAAGTCGTCTATCCACGATGTCGGCCAGCGCCTTTCGGGCAGGTTCAAAAAGATTCTCTCGCCCGCAGCGCGGCGTTTCCTGGCCGTCTCGAGCGGGTACCAGGCGAACCGGAACTGGCTGAGCACAACAGTGCCGTCGGCGAGGGTCGCAATGCCGGGGCACTCCGTGCCGTACCAATCGAACCCGGGTGCGAATGTCGGCTCATCCCAGGTGGCGCCCTTGTCTGCGCTTCGGCACAACAGCGTTCGATAGAGGGGGTCGTCGGGCGGATGCAGCAGCTCCCCCTCCCGGCGTCGGGATTGATTGAACGCCGCGACCCATTCGCCGTTGTCCAGTATGGTGATTGACGGATGCGAGTTGTAGGCGAACCGGTCCTTGTGGACGATGACTGTTTCGCCGACTGTGGTGCTCATCATATTGCTCACTTGTCTGGGAGGCTTCTCTGCCCCATTTGCCTGCCCTGGTTGGCCTGAAACCTTTTCTCTTAATTACTCCCCCAGAGTAACCAAAGCATGGTTCCAGATATTGTGCCCCCAGTTGAGCAGTGGCTGGAAGCTGTAGACCAGGTGTGAATCTTTCCCCGTCTTATCGAGTCGGACCAGCATGAGATGCAATTGGTGTCCGGCGGCAGGTTGACTCCGCGAATACTCGGGCAGTTGCGAAAACGGTACTGCGACCTCTACGGTGTAACCTGTATCGGTATCGCCGGGTTGGTTCAGCGTGCCGTTGCAGACGACGCTGCGTTGCAGGCCTTCGATATTTTCGACACTGCGATTGATTGATGCCCATTCACTCAAGTTCTTCGAGTGCAGGCTGTCGAAGACGGAATCGGATGGACTGATCACCAGTTCCCAGTAGCTGCCGGTACGGAGCTGGGGCAGGATAAACATCTCGACGCAATCGTCGGAATAAACCGGTGCGTCACGTTGCATCTCCGGTGCGACCAGGTCGGTGTCTGTGCAGGCGAACGCGAAATAGAGAAACCTGTCGTCCCACAGGATACGCCATTCGGTCGCTGGCCCGCCCGCAGCCCGCTCGCTGATCGGATAGCTGTCCGTGAAAACGACAGCTGATTGCCATGCGGTATCATCCAGTTTGCCATCGATCGCCACAGGCCCGCTTGCTTTCGGTACCGTAAATGGTGCAGGTGCAGGAAAGTCGAGGTTCTCCTCGCCAAACGCGATTCGTTCACTGATGAACTCGCGCGCACCGTCCAGATCCAGCTTCGGCCACCCGGCCGGTTTTTTGGCCAACACCCGCATACCTTCAGCTTCCCAGTTGACCCTTGTTATGAACGTGTTGGCGTATTCGTGAGCGGGTTTACCTCGGGACGCTGCAACTGCTGCTTCGACGCGTGCCACCAGGAGCGAGTCATCCGGTTGCTGATCCGCCTGCAGGTTCACTGCAAGCAAGATCGACACGCAGGCCATAATTTTCTTGGTTCTTTCCATCAGCCTGCCTCGGTTAGTTCTGACATTTTTTTTCCTTCATGTTGCCGACACGATAATCGTCTTAACCTCAAACGGCCCCAGGGCTATTTTGTAGACGCCTTTCGCGAAGCGTTTAATCGGCTTTCCAGCTTCCTCGATCATGTTGCATTCGCGCACCCGCAAACCGCGGCTCTCGGCAAACGTCAGCGTGGCGGTTGTCTTGCGGTCGTTGATATTGAGCAGCCGCAGAACATAGCCGTCTTGCTTTTCATCGAACGGCTGTTTGACGCTGACCAGTTGGACACCGCTTCCTTTGACCGCCAGCAGCGGCGTCTGCGGCATTGTCCCTGTCGGCGCCAGGGTCGTTGGCAGCAACTGGTTCCGGGCATCGGCCTGCAGGGCCAGGTCCGACATCCTGCCGAAGTGCGGGACGATCGAAAACTCGAAAAAGTGCCAGCCGGGGTCTTTCGTACCAGTGGTCGGCATCGGATAGTTGATACAGTAATGGTTCAGGCAATAGCCGAATGCCGGCGAACGCAGCACCGAACAGAGCATCGTCCCGTTCTCGATCCGTGCCGACGGCGTGCCGTAGTTGATCACCGCAAACCCGGGTTTGTCTTTACGTGGTTTGTTGGCAACGAAATTCACCGCGGGCCAGTCGCCGTTCGGGCTCCAAAGGTGCGTTTCCTTCATTTCATAACGCTTGCGTTCCAGCCAGCCGCCGGGGATCGAGTAGGTCCCGGTGTTCGACGTTGATGCGGGCGGGAACGCCACGCGGATGCGCCGGTTCGATGTTTTCCAGAAGAGTTCGACCGAGACATCGACCCGCCGCGCATCGCGCAACAGGCGAAAGGTGACATACCACTCGATCCACAGGATCTCGGGGTCGCCTTCACTGGCGAACACCGTCGACGGCAGCCAGTGCCCGCCGTAGTATGCCTCTTGATAGCCGTCGAACTGCAGAGCGCCGAGGAACTCGGTGTACTGTGCCGTGCCTTTCCGCCACTCGGGAATTTTCCGTGTGCCCCACGGGTTTCCGTTGTCTTCCTCGACCAACAGTTCGCCGATCTTGATCTCCTTGGCCTTCATCGAGGCGCCCGATGCACGGTCGATGATCGCTTCGACGCCGTTGTCGCCGAGCGTGACGGTGACGTGCCGGTTGCTCAACCTCGATTCAGTTATCGGGGTGGGGCCGGCCGTCTTCTCGATGCTGAACTCCGACCATTGCAGCGGGTCGAGTTTTGAGAACTCCGCAAACATGGAACAGGTGTCGGGCCGGTTTCTTGTACTTGGGCCGACGGCGGAGCTGGATCGGTAAGTAACCGTCGGCAGGGCAGGGGAGTCGGCGTGAAAAGCCGGAATGACAGGCTGGCGTTTGCCGGCTTGATCGACCAGCACATAGTGTTCGCCGCTGCGCCAATCGAAATCCGGCAGCTCCGCTCGGCAGGCGTTTTTTTGCGGGGAGAGCCCGAAGACGGTGAGCTTCTTGTTCAGGTTCCGGCGCCATTGCTCGGATGAGGCGTTGCCTTTGGTCGTGCGCCGCAGCGTCTTGACCGCGAGCTTGCGGGTGTTTCGCTGGTGTGCATAGAGCCGGAGCATTAATTCGCGCGCGGCTATATCCATGCTCGTGCCGGTAACCGAATCGTGGAAGAAAAACAGCGGCAGTTCGAGGAAGTGTTGCTGCCATTCCCCGGGGCGCACGTCGAGTCCGTTGGTCAGCGCGAGCGCCGTCTCCCAGCCAAAGAAATCCGCCTCGCAGCGGCGTGCTTCCGTCTTGGTCCGGATGCGCGTGACGTGGCAGCCGTTCATGACCGGGTTGTTGTCGACTCCGGGCGACAGGGATGTTACGCCGTGCTTTTTTCTGTCGGCCTTGTAGACGGCCGCAAAGGTTTTGCGGCTCGTTCCCCACTCGTAGCTGACGTCGGGGCATTCCTTCTGCCATTTTTCGAAATTCGCATTCATCCCGTCGTGCGGCAGCATTTCTTCGGAGCAGATGCTGTAGACGCCTGCCGGGCCGGCGACATTCTTCGGGTCAACCGGCTTGAGCTCGGGGTAGAAGTTCTGCGGCAGATCGATGCCGGCACCTTTGCAGACGTTGCAGGACTCCCGGTTATAGCCGTCGCAGTTGCGGCACGGCTCGTGGTAGCAGTGATCGAAGAAGTAGGAGCGCCCATCGCCCCAGACCTCGGGTGGTACGTCAGCCCGAGCACGACGTCAAAGCCACAACCACTGATGACCTGCGGGAACTGTGCCGAAGACCCGAAACCGTCCGCATGGTAAGCGGACAATGGCGGCATCTCGAGTACGTCCTTGCAGTAGCGCACGCCCGAGGCCATGTTGCGAATCATCGTCTCGAAGTTGCACAGGTTGACGTCGATAATCGCTTCGCCGGAGCCATGCATTTCCCAAAGGCCCTGTTGATACAGCGCTTTCATGCGTTTGAGATCGGCCGGATGCTGCTCGAGGTATTTGCGCATGGTCAGCGCCTGTTCGACCTGGTAGGCGCCGCGGCCGGTCTCGGCCAGTTCGATATTGCGCGCAATGACGAGCTCCTCGAGTTCGCTGTAGCTCAGCCAGCGTTTGCCCTCGTACTCACAGGGCATCTCCCAGGTGCGCCGCCAAAGCAGGTCGAAGTGGTTGGTATGCGTTGCGTAGATTTTTTTCATGGCAGAATCAGGGGTTGTGAGGGCTGCTGAACGAGGAAGGTGCCGAAGCGGAACCGGTCTGCCCATCGGTCCAGTTGGTGTTCTGGTTCGCCGGGGATTGGTCAATCTGGATGTTGTAATAAGCTACTGATTTTGATTGGCCGGCGCAGTCCTCGTCAGGTTGCATTTCAGCCTATCCGGTCGCTGTTTTGCTCGACAGTTTTCACTGTAATCGATCATCCTGTCGCTTCAAGTTTACGCTGTTCGTGTCGCCTTTGTCTCACGCTGCAGCCTGCCGCTCGTCGACAGTCCCGGCGACTGGCCAGTTCGGCGTGGAGGCTGTAGGCTATCTTGACTATGAGCGTTGTATCGCCAACGGTTGTCCGTTTCAACGTTGATGGCGGTTGTTGAGCCGCTGAGCTTCGGCCATTGGGTTCCCGGGCCACTGGGCTCAGGTGTGCAACCAACCGGCGACAAATGAAGGAAGCCCGATTGGGAGCAGTGACGTAAAGAACCACAGTCCCGTGCAGAACGGCAGGCAGACCCACAGATCCCCCCATGAAACCAGAAACTTCGCAGAGCGCTAAGGATAGGCCGATTGATCCGGATTTGATTCCGGATAACCCGTACCTGTTGCTCACGCCCGGACCGCTGAGCACATCGAAGTCTGTTCGCGCTACGATGCTTCGGGACTGGTGCACTTGGGACGACGACTACAACCATGGCGTCGTGCAGGATGTTCGTGCTCGTCTCGTCAGTTTAGCCACATCGCGACCGGGTTACACGTCGGTGCTGATGCAGGGCAGCGGGACATTTGGCGTCGAGGCGACGGTTGGCAGCGTTGTGCCGGAAGACGGGAAACTTCTTGTCCTGGCCAACGGCGGCTATGGCGACCGTATCGGGCAAATTGCCGAGCGGTTACGGATTTCCAACGTCGTTCTCGACAGCGGCGAGATCGCCCCACCTGACTGCGCTGCGCTTGAGGCGAAGTTGACTGACGATCCGGCGGTCACACATGTCGCCGTAGTCCACTGCGAGACAACGACGGGGATTCTCAATCCGCTTGCCGATATCGCGGCGGTCGTCAAACGCTGCGGCAAGACGTTCATCGTCGATGCCATGAGCAGCTTCGGCGGCATCCCGATGGACGTTGAGGCGCTCGGTATTGATTTCCTGATCAGCAGCGCGAACAAGTGCATTGAGGGGGTGCCGGGTTTCTGCTTCGTCATCGCCAGAGAGGAATCGCTGGAGCGTTGCCGCGGTCGTGCCCGCTCGCTGAGCCTGGACCTCTACGAGCAGTGGCGAACGATGGAGGAGGGGCACGGCAAATGGCGCTATACGTCGCCGACGCACGTTGTCCGCGCCTTCCAGCAGGCGCTGGGCGAGTTGGACGCGGAGGGCGGTGTCGCGGCGCGGCACAAGCGCTACGCCGAAAACCAGCGTGTGCTGGTGAAAGGTATGGAGAGCCTCGGTTTTCGCTGTCTTCTGCCGGGGCAGAGCCAGTCGCCGATCATTACGGCTTTCTTCGAACCCGACGACGAGGCCTACGACTTTGTACGCTTCTATGAAGAGATCAAACGACAGGGCTTCGTCATCTATCCCGGAAAAGTGAGTGTCGCCGATACCTTCCGCATCGGTACCATCGGTCAGGTATTCCCGGATGACGTGCAGCGTCTTTTGCGCGCGATCGGAGCGGCGTGCTACTGGCATCCTGAACATGATGATACGGTTTCAGGTCTCAGCGATTGACCGACCCCATGCTTACGGAAGGCGTGATCAATGCCGATGAAGAAGCCTGGAGCCCGGACTCGGTGCTTGATGTTCGCAGGTCTGCCAGCAGATTAACCGGGACTGGTTCTACTTTGCCGGAATGGAGAATCGGCGTCGTGCAGTACTGGAGCGCCAAGTCCAAAGTCTTGTACTCCAACTAACTCCAACACCCTGTGCCGGATCACAAACCTCCTGCGGAAAGCTTTATGTCCGACTCATTCCACTTTGCTTTCATCACCGACCCCCAGATCGGTTGTAACAGTCCATTCGGTCTGAACGCACGCGTCAGCGATCGCTCACGCCTGGAAAGTGCGATCGGCTACATCAACGATGATGAGAACGAGATCGATTTTGCCATCTTCGGCGGTGACCTGGTCGATCGCTTCGATTCGGCCGAACAGTTGGATATTGTCATGGAATGCCTCGGCATGCTGGAGCGGCCGTATTACGGTGTCTCCGGCAATCACGACGAGGGCGGCAAACACTGGCTGGAACCGGAGATAAGTACGGAGTCGCCGTATTTTGACCGCGGCGCTCCTACCGGGTTTTCGTTTACCTATAAAGGCGCGTCGTTCCTCGGGCTCAACGCGCTGCATCTTCGTGGTGACCTGGACGAAGACCTGCAGCAAGCGGAGTGGGAGGTCATGAAACAGCATTTCGCGGCGGTCGATGCTGCCGCCACGCACCGGTTCGTGGTCATGCACTGGCCGCTGCTGGTGCAGCAGCCGGACGAGGAGGAAACGTATTGGAACATGGAAAATCGCCATGAGCTCATCGCCTTCTTCAAGGCCAACAACGTTTCCTGTGTGCTGACCGGGCACTACCATCACGATATTGTCGGCACCTGGCACGGCATCCCGCTGCTCGGCAGTGTCGGCACCTCACAGGTATTTCACGGACCGCAATCCTGTGCCTTCGAGCACGTCACCGTTTTCCCTGATGGTTGGATGTCGCGTCGGGTGGATGTGTAATTGCCGGCTCTGCAACTTTGAGTGGCGCGGCGTTGCGCCGCAAACTTGAACATTGGCTCCGTTGACCAAGCGTGCCGGTTAGGCGGACGACACCTCAGTCTCAGGCGGTGGGAGGAAAGGAGATATGACAAACACAACCAGATGCGTCCGGACCCGAGCGATTCTGGCAATCCTTTGTGCTGGCTTGGCACCCCTGAGCCTACCTGCCGCCGTGACCGGCGTGACGCCCTGGAAGGCAGGTCCCGGCACGCGCGAGGTGCAGGACGGGGCGGTGTTGGCGAACGACCTGGTCTATGTCCAGGGCAACGGCCAGCCCGGGCCCAGGTACTATCCGCAGGCGGCGGTGCTGCGCTGGGAGCCGATCTCGGAGCCGGGGCGCTACGAGGTGACGCTGCGGGCCCGGACCGGGAAGCACGGCGCCAGCCCCCTGGTGCTGCAGGCCTGGGTCGACGGTGCCGACGGTGGCATGCGATACCCGACAGGCTACGGTGTGATTCCCGTGCCAACCGCAGCGCTGCCGATGAGCGGCTATATGTTCGAGACCCCCGGGCGCTGGCAGACGTTTTCACTGGCGTTTGATGTCGAGAGCGGCAAGCCGACGAATGTCGGCCTGGTATACGTCGGCGATAAAACCTGCGAGGCCGGCACTGTGGAGGTCGAGCAATCCTCGGTGAAGCTCGAGAAACTCGACCTGCCGGTGTCGATCAGCTGGGCCCGTCCGGTCAAACTCCGCTACAAGCATGCCGAAAGCGGCGCCCTGGAGTTTCGCCTGACGAACGCCACCGACCAGCCGCAAACTGTCGGCCTGCGGCCGGTCGTGATCACCGACACGGATCGGGAAATTCCCGGCACGGTACAGACCTTCGCGGTGCCCGCGTCGGCCACTGTCAGCGGCACTGTGCCGTTTGCGGTTCCCACCGCCGACGGCGGCTATGAGGTCGTCGGGGAATTGACCGTGGATGGGAAGGTGATCGAGCGGCATGGTGACGTATTCGCGGTTACCGACAGTCCGTTCCGGTGCATGATCCAGGGGAGCGGCGTGCTGCGGATTCCATACTTCCTTTCGGGTTCCCATCACCTGGGGCTGGAGGGATTCAAAAAGACCGTGCTGGGCAATTGGGACCAGTATGTGAAGGATTGCACGCTGGCTATCGAATCCTCGCGTCGTGCTTATCTGACGTACGATGAATTCTTCGCGTGGGCCCGCGAGGATGCGACCCGTTTGACGGAAGATACCGACGAGCCATATCTCAGCGGGCAGACCTTTTACGTCCTCTCCCGCCGGCAGATTCTGCTGCTGAATGGCCTGATGAAAGCACACGGCATCGCGCCGGTAGCCTATACCAATGCCATCCCGTTCGGCTGGCCGGGTTTCGAGGTGGCCCGTCGTCGGCCCGAATGGATGCAGAAGGCGATGTTTAACACGGCCATCATGGAGAAATACTTCAACGGCGAGACGGTAAGCGGCAATGTCTATCCCGCCATCGAGATGCACTTCGACACACCGTCACCCGTCGACGGCAAGACCTATCTGCAGTTCCATACCGAGCAGCTGGTGGCGAGCGCCAGTCAATACGGATGGGAAGCGTACCGCTACGATGCCGGACCGCTCAGCCCTGAGCACTTCCCGATTACGAAACGGGCCCTGGCTGCCATCGATCCGCCGGTGGGAATCGGTAATAACCTTGGCATCAACTGCCTGGGCACGCAGCCCAGTGACGACTGGGAGACATACTGCCGGGACGATTCGCTGATGATGGAGGAGAACCTTGCACAGGCTTTTCACCGCCAGACAAGCCCGCACCGGCGCTGGCTGGATTTTATCGTCTACCTCCGACACAGCTCGGACCTGGCGCGCTCGCACGGCGCCCAGCATACCTTTATCAACAACGGCGGCAACTGGTATTCCACCGCCCTGGGCTACGTCGTGGGGGGGCATCCATGGACGTTCCACAAGAGTCCCTTCGGCGATTGCGAACGGTTCATGATCCAGTACGGCTCGTATTTCTGGGACATCCGTACGCAGAAACTGGCTGACCCCGGCGGTGTTCTGTCGGTTAAAAGCCGGCGGCCGCTGTGGTGGAAGCCGCTGGTCAGTGAACGGGTATTCGATGACGGGCACCGGCAGGTGATCGTGCCGTTATTCAATCCTCCGGCGGAAGAGGAAGTCGTCGGCGTTACGACTGTTGGACCGGCAGAGGGTGTGAAGATCATATTTCGGCCGCGGAAAGAGGAGCATGTGACCGCGTGGCTGGTCGGACCGGAACCGGTATCGCATCGCCGGAAATTGGCGACTGTGCCTTTGAGTGACCGCCGCCTGGGGGTGGTCGTGCCGCGTTTCTGGGGCTGGACGAACATAGTCTTTGATTGCCGCAAAAAACCGAGCGGGGACAACGTGTTCGGGACAGACTAATGGGCAAATACAGACGGTTGTATATCGGTTTGTTGGTGATTTGTCTGTTTCCAGGTGCAGAGGCACAGGAACTGGATGGCCCGGCAACGATTTACAACCAGAAACACGAGGCGGTGCTGGTTGACGGAGGGGTGCCGGCGAAGGACAAGAGCCGGCTGGTCAAGGATGCCGAGGCGCGTACGGGTTGGGCCTTGCTGGCGGACCCCGCCGCCACGCCCGGCGAAGGCTACATGTGGTATGAGTATACGTATATGCAGGGGCCCGGCAGGCTGCGCGGAAACTTCCGCTTGAAGGTGGCCGACAATACGAACCCCGCCGTCGTGGCGATGATCCGTGGCCTTATCGGCAACAGCGAGTTGAAGACATTCGAGGATCGCTACGAGAAAGTGTCGCTGAAGGGTACCGATTTTGCCAAGCCGAATACCTACCAGGAATTCAGTATCGAGTTTCTCAAGGGCGAGCAGGGTTTCGGTGATTGGGGATTGGAGACGACGGGCGCGACAAAAGTCTGGTTTGACGGAATTACCGTCGAGCAGCTGTCGCGATTCAGCACCCGTCAACTGCTGCCGTTAATCGAGCAGCCGGTCAGGCCCGACGGCCTGAAGCTGGCAACAGACAAGCTTCGCGTCCACGAGACGTACGGCCTGTTCATGCAGCACTGGGGCGTCGACAAAGCCGTCGGCACGCTGGGTGGAGAACGCACGCAGTCCCATCTCAACGTCCATCCGCAGTCGACTCGACTCGACGGTTTTCCGAAGACCTGGGAAGCGTTGTACCGGCACCGGGTGATTGTGCTGAACAATGTGCCCGCGAAAGCCGTGACGATTGTCGGCACGACGATGCTCAGGCAATATGTGCGGGATGGCGGCACCGTCGTCATCATGGGCGACACCCACGGGATCAGTCACGGCGGGTGGGCGCGCTCGGTGCTCGGTGCGCTGCTGCCGGTGACGCCAGGCGCGCCGGTCCGCGCAGGTGAGCCGATTTATCTGATGCCGCGGCAAGGCGAGCGAACCGAATTCGACTGGTTTCAAAAGCCGTATACGCTCTATTCCCACCACGCTGAGGTCCGCCCGGGGGCGCGGGTATTGTTGGCGGCGGGAACGGCCCCGTTGATCGTCGAGCGACGAGTCGGCCAGGGCCGTATCATCGTGCTGCTGATGTCGGTGCTGGGCGAGGTCGATGCGGAGATGCCGGGGACCCCGTTCTGGCAATGGGGGGATTGGCCCGAGTTGATAGCCAAGCTGCTGCTGTCTCACAACAGGTGACATCCATCACTCGCCTGTTCGTTCGTTTGCTTTCGATGGGTTTGATTTGTTGCCAGCCGCGATGCGGTGCAACGTCGTAAATTGGTTCGTGTTGCGATGGATACCGGTGTCTTCCTGTATAACCGGACAAATACCACACATTGTTCTACGGGGGGGATTGCTTGTTCTTTCGAGGTGTCTCGGTTAAGGTAAAAAAACATCGTTTCCCCGATGCATCGCTTATTTTTGTGCATCGGCAGTGTGCTATAAATTCGATGAGAACTGTTGCCCGGCGAAACGACTTTTTGCAATGACCAGACTTTTGCCCCGAAGTGTCAAGCAGCACTGTAACAGTGTGCCAAGGTGACTGAATGATGCCTGAAAAGTTGTATCAAACACTACGAAAATGCAGGTGTAAACGATCTATCCTGATCGATTCCTCCGACCCTGTGAGCAACCTCAAGGCAAGCAGGCCCAGGGGTGGCGCCCGTTTTACCCTTATCGAGCTGCTGGTCGTGATTGCCATCATTGCGATCCTGGCGTCCATGCTGCTGCCGGCATTGTCCAGGGCAAAGGAGATGGGCCGGCGGGCAATCTGCCTCAGCAACCTCAAACAGATTGGCCTGGGCCTGGTGATGTATGCGGACGATTCCAATGACGATTTGCCGTATAACCTGGTATCCTATCGCTGGGAGACAGAGATGATGTGGTTCATCAAGGATGCACCACTGAACCATTTAAGTGAGTGGCATCCTTTGGGATTGCTCTATCATGCGAAATACGTCTCGGACATGCGAGTCTTTGTTTGTCCTTCAAATGAGGCTGAACTCCCGGGAGAGTATGACCCCGAAACAATGATATCTGAGGTTGGAGACTCGGCCAGTGGCGGGATGGTTTGGTCAACTTTTGCTTTGAATATACGGGGCCGCAAGGGGCCACATGACTATACCCCGCCCGACGATGGCTATGGTGTGCTGGAGCAGGGGCCGTATGGGTTTTTGGGGGGCAAGGCAAAGTTTTCCAGATGTGCCGCCGAGAAGTTTATTTGTGCTTCTGACGGCGTTGGCACGCCCCGGAGTAAACCTCCCGGGAACCATGCTTCCCATACATCGGGCGGTGATCTTCCAGCAGGTTTTCAGATGCTTTTCTTTGACGGCTCTGTGCGTTGGGTAGGTGACCCGTACCATGAGCTGTCCTGGGATCCGGCCTTTAATGTATTTGGAAACTATGCTGATTGGCATCAATTCTGGACGTATACCGAAGATACCTTGCCGGACTAATACAGGCAACATGAAGTGCTGCCGACAGCCACATGACAATCCGTTCGAGAAAGGATGTGGGCGAGCCATCAAAAGTGCAGGACTTGGCAACACCGGCTGACGATACGCGGCGGCACTACAGGACGACACTGTGGGTATTCCTGGCGGCGCTCCTGGCGCGCACGGTCTATTTTTCCCAATTCGCCACGTCCCCGCTGCTAACGGATTTCGGGGTTGACAGCCGATACTATCTGACCTGGGCAAGCCGGATCGCGACCGGCAGTTGGCTCGGCAGTGAAGTTTTCGAGCAAGGCCCGCTCTACGCTTATTTTCTCGGCATTAGTTCCACACTCATCGGTATGCAGGTACCGCTGGTTCTGCTTAGCCAGATGCTGACAGGCGCCCTTGCCTGTGTGCTGATTTTCCTCTGCTGCCGCCGTCTGTTCGATGGCCGAACCGCCGCTGTCGCCGGGTTCGCCGCGGCCCTGTACGGCCCGTTTATATTTTACGAATGCACGATCATGAAGACCTTCCTTTCCCCGTTGGCGGTGATCGCGGTTTTGTATGCGGCACTGCGCAGCCGCGACGGCAAGCCGGTGCTGTGGCCGTTGCTGTGCGGGCTGTTCATCGGTCTGGCATGTCTGGTCAGGGAGAGTCATCTGCTGATGGTCGCGCCGGTCATCCTGTGGGTGTGGACGGGGCGGACGGATACACCTGTTCGGCGCCGGCGGAAGCTGGTGCAGACGGCAGTAGTCCTGGCTGGTATCATGTTCTGTCTCGTACCCTCGACCGTGCACAACTGGATCGTCGGCAAGGAGTTTGTGGTCGTCACCGCCGGCGGCGGGGAGGTGTTTTACATTGCGCAGGTATCGGCAGTAGACGGATTTTATTCGCCGCCGCCGTTTGTGTTGCCGACCAGCGGCGTCGAGCACGCGGATTTCAGGCGTGAGGCGGAGCGTCGCACCGGGCGATCACTGACCCGCGGGCAGTCGTCGCGGTACTGGTTTGACGAGGGGCTCCGGGCGGTCCGGGCGAAACCGATCCGAGCGATCGAGCAGACTGTCCGTAAGGTGGTCCTGCTGTTGAACGACTATGAGGCTCCGGACAACTCCGATTATCACGTGACCGGCCGGTTCGTGCCGATACTCCGCTGGGGCTTGCCGACATTCGGCTGGCTGGCGGGGCTCGGGGTACTCGGGATTTTTTTATGCTGTTGCCAGTGGCGGCGCTATCAACTGCTGATCGGACTGATAGCGGTGCAGGCGTTGCCGGTGATTATTTATTACGATTTCGGCAGATTCCGGCTCGGCATGCTCGCGGTGTGGATTCCCGTGAGTATATATGCGTTTCTGTGGCTGGTTAACGCAACCCAACGTCTCATATTCGACTGGCATCGACACCGGAAACCGTGGCAGCCGATCGGCAGGACCGCGGTGTTGTGGGCGATGCCGGTGGCCGTGACCTGCCTGGCCTTCACGCCGTTCCTACCGCAGACCGCTGAATTCCCGACGCGCCTGCGACTCGGCCTGCTTGCCAACAAGGCCGGGGACTACGCACTGGCCGAGCGTGAGCTGCGTCAACTGTTGCAACTTTATACCGCATATGATATGGCTGCACCAGCGGACAGGTTGCGCCTGGCCGGAACCCATCAGGAACTGGCCAAGACCCTCTGCCGAACCGAACGTTTCCAGGAGGCCTTGAACCATCTCCGTGAGGCCCGCGAGCTTGATCTCCGACTTGATACGCTGCATATCATCTGCAACTACCAGTTCGAAATCCTTCACGAAGCAGTGCAAGCGCGGCGTGCCGGTGCGGCGGAAGACGAACTGCGCAAGGAGATCGACATCATTCTCGCCGAGCTCAGGAGCCAGGACGAAAACTCCCTTCGGCTATGGGCGATGAGTTCGCTGTATACCGAGTCCCGCGCCGACATGCAATTCATTGATGCGAGCCTGAACAGAAGCTGGCAGGGAGCTGATCAGGCGAATCCGCTGCAGGCGTCGTACTATCGGATGGCACTGGCCGCACTGGCGGAGTTTCGAGGTGACTCGGCAAC
Source organism: uncultured Lentisphaerales bacterium (assembly GCA_964460215.1). Classification (GTDB taxonomy): domain Bacteria; phylum Verrucomicrobiota; class Lentisphaeria; order JABSQK01; family CAJWLW01; genus CAJWLW01. Next base: position 7,758 of record CAYWQM010000011.1, on the reverse strand, counting down.
GGCCCGGGACGAAGCGGAGCGCGCCCTGGCGCTTTGGCCGCAGCACGAGTTTCGCGCTGCCCTGGAGACGTTTACCGGGAAGAATTATCCCGGCCAATCGGAATAGTGTTTCCACTTGTCGTCGACCGTGACGCCATGTTCCGCCTCGAACTTGGCGATCTGCTTGGCGCGCTGATGTCGCTCTACCTGGGCCTCGTCACGCACCGTTTTGTAGCTCCCGTTCTGGGCCAGGCTGCGTTCCCACGGCGAGAGGTCGGTGCGGTCGGCGTCAATCTCGGTCAACCATTTCTCGCGATAGACCTCGCCGACGACGGCGACGCGCGGCAGGCGATTCTCTGAATGTGATCTGTTGCCATCGTGATAGAGCAGGTGGTGCCAGAAAAGCACGTCACCCGCTTTCCCGACAAATTCGTACGTCGGCAGTCCGTCAAGGACCGCATCTCTGAAGTCGGGATCGTTGCCGTCTGCTTCCGGCGTTTCGATCAGTTTCCGCTGGGCGATGATATGCGAGCCGGGCTTGCACATGAAATTCCCGCTGAACGGTTCGGTATCCGCCACCAACAGATAAGCGTTGAAACCGCGGTAAAGAATGGCTGGCGGCGGCGTTCCGAAGTCCTCGTGAAACGTGTCGCCGATCTCTGCCTTGGCGTTGGGATTGTACGGTTTCACCATGACAGTGTAATTGCGTACTCCATCCCACTTTCCCGGACCGCCGTGCAACTTCTCAAAGGCGGCGCGCAGCCGCGGTTGGTCAAAGAGCTTTTCGAGTACAGCATTGCTCTCAAAGTTGGCGCGACCCAGGTCTTCGTAGAAGGGGAGAAAATGGACGCCGGGCTTGTCCACTGTCCACTCGTTCAGCGGTCGGTCCTCGTCCAGCACCCGTCTGATCTCATCCAGCGCCTCGTCACAAAACGCCTTGTCCACCAGATTCCTGACGACGGCAACGCCGTACTTCACGAACTGCTCGGTGAAATCCAGATCGGTGTTGTCAACCTTGAAACTGATACGCTGTGCCTTCTATTAGCCCCGAACGAACGAGGTTCCCATGAAAACCCATATTGATGAGCATACCGGCCGAGAAGTTCATGTATTTACCGACTTACAGCGCGGCTGCGTAGTCGACTATTTCCGACTGCCCAGGCGGTTGCCCGACCACCGGATTATCGCTTTCACCGCCGCCACCAGTTCATCCGCATCCCTGAATGCCCGTGGCACGATTGCGTCACAGCCATATAATCTCCTGTCTTCGTTCAAAATGCAAGCGGAGGACTGGCAACTGGTTCTTATCGATCCCGACAGCGGCGCCACAGAGGCCCTGGACCTGCGGTTCGACCTCGCCCTGAAGCTGCGTGAAAGCGATGGCCGCCTCTGGGTCGTGAACGGCAATAAAATCCAGCGGATCGACCTGCCCGACGGCGATCTGCAGACTGTTACTACCCTGCCACCGGACTGCCCGGGCAGCCCGGTCGACATCACGTGCGACGGCCGTACTCTTCTTCTGTCTCACCACGAGGACGACCAGCCGAGGATGCCGGCACCCGATTTCTGTGATGCCGACTGGTTTTGGAACCTGATCGAACGACCGCGAAGCGGTGTCCTCTATGCCTTCGACATTGAAACACAGGTCGCTACGACATTGCAGCAGACGGACGGCACGATGCCGATGCACGTCGACAGTTCTCCGGTCGATCCCACATTGATAAGATTCTGCTGGGACGGCTCAGCGGTTTATGACCAGCGTGTCTGGGCGGCGCGTACCGATGGCAGCCGGCCGCCATGGAAAATCAGGCCGCAGGCGAACGGGGAACTCGTCGCACATGAGTTCTGGTGGCCCGGCGGCGAATTGATCGCCTACAAGTTTCAGGACCGGCGGAACGATCCCACAGTGCGCGAATGCCCGTACGCCGAGTATTCTCCCTGCCCCACCCAGTTGTGCCTGGCCGATCGCGATGGCCGCGAGGTATACTGCTCCGACCCGGTGAACATGTGGCACTCGCACATTAACGTGTCGCCGAACTGCCGGTATGTCTCCGGGGAGGGCACCCACGACCATTTGTCTGTCTATGCCGCCGCCTTCGACATCGGCTCCACCAACATCGATTTCGTGCCGCTGGCCACGATACACACACCCTACCTTGCCTTTGCCGGCAACTACGTAAACGCCGGGTTCAGTGCCGACAGCCGCTGGCTGATTTACAATGACACGATCGATGGCACTTTGCAGGTGTGCGCCGTGGCTGTGGACCTGTAGACGAATGCATTGACATCCGGTCCGCGCCACTGCAGTCAACGTGCCGCCACCGGGGTATACCCAGGGGGCGACGTTACCATGCAGGTCCCGTGTGGTATCGACTGCCTGGACCTACCCCTGCGGCGGGATGCGCAGGAGCGTGAACGGATATAGGACCGTGCAGTAGACCGTGCCGTCGCTGGCAACGATCATGGCGAGGATGTGATGCAGCGGTGCCAAAGTGCCGCCAGGCAGCGTGTGGAAGCCGTGCGTCCAAGGTTTGCCGCTGGTGAAATCGAAGAAGTCCGGGTTTTTCACTGCCACCGGACCGAGGTCGCTCATCGTGCGTTGCTGCGGATCAAACCGGATCAGGTGATGCAGAGAGCCGCTGCCGATGCCGGTCGTGTTGTCGATCTTGATCACGGAGTATACCCGACCGTCCGCAGCGATACTGAGCGAGCTGCGGGAATCCGGGTTGTTGCCGATGATCCGCGGCCCCAGCGACTCGGCCTCCACCGGCTGGCCGGTGGGGCCGTCCAGGTCGATTACGAACAGGCGTGCGTCGTTCAACAGTTGCAGGTACGCCGTCCTGCCGTCCTCCGCCAACCGCCAGTCCGGATGTACGGCATCGTCCCCGACGACTTCGAGAAACGCGGTACCGTCGACCAGCAGCTCGTCGACAGTTGCTTCCTGAGTCTGCGGATCGTACCGCGCGACCTTGTAGTCCGCCGTGATCGCGGTGGCCCGACCTCTTTTGTCGATCAGCGTATTCGGCTGATTACGCAGGATCGGGCCGAGTAGGCGATAGCCTTGTTCCGGCTGCTTCATGTCGTAAACCATCCAGTACTCGTGCTCGCAGGTGATGACATAGATCAGCCCACGCGCCTCGTCGGCGACGACATCGATCACGCCTTCGCCTTCTGTCGAACCGTCCGGCAGCCGGGGATCTCCTACTGGCATGGGCATGCCGAGGTTTCGGGCGGTCCCGGTCTCCGGATCGTAGGTCAACACGTAACCGCCCGGGTATGTCGGGATGTTGCCCGACTCCTGTTCAGCCGCTGTTGCATAGCCCTGCTTGGTGCCGACATAGATCGTGCCGGAGGGGCCGACGAAATTGCGGGTGTGGATCTTGGACTGGGCGGCGTAGCCGGTCGGTGTCAGGGGCAGCCCCGCGACCTCATGGGCATCGATCACAATCCGCATTTTCTCCGTGTCCGGATCGAATTCGACCAGGTACGCATTGCGTCCGTACGCTGCTGTACCGACGTAAATCTTCCCGTTCTTGCCTTCACACAGGCCGAAGTAGCCGGACTCTTCGGTGGTCGTCTCGGGCGGGATATGGTAGGCCTTGCCCCAGGCGTACCCGCCTTTGGCGCCCGGCACCATCGTGACTTTGACGGGTATCGTGTGGCTGGACGTGAGGATCAACAGAAAGGCGCACAGCGCCGGGACGAATCGTGCTGGTTGGGTCATGTGGCTCATGAAGGTTTGGAAGGGAGGTTTTGGATTCCGTGTGCTTCGACGTGGCGTACCCCAGTTTTGGGATGTTGCCAAATTATTACCTGAACCTGCCATCGCTGTGCCGGGTGACGTTTTGATGGAGCAGGGAAAAGCATCTTTTTATTCCTTCGGCGACCAGAAGAAGCCGCGCCGGAACAAGCCGCCGATGTCGGCGGGATTGAGGACCCGGATGGCGATCGTGTTCTTCTGGCCCGGCTCGATCAGGTCGGTCACGTCCAGCTCAAAGGCATGGTTGTGGTACCACCAGACGCTGCTGGGCTTGTGGTGGGCGTACTTGCCGTTGATCCAGACCCATCCCTCGTCGATGGTGCCGCCGCACCAGAACTTGATCGTGCGGCCCTTGAACTTCTGGTCCACCTCCAGCGTGGCCCGGTACCAGCCGATGCCGTCGTAGTCGTGTCCGGCCTCGTCCTCGGGCGGGTCCTGCTGGTCCCAGGTGTAGTAGGTGTTCTTCGTGCCCCAGCCGCGGTCATCGAACCCCGGCTTGTGCCAGCCACCGACGATGCCCTCGTTGTGCAGGTCCCGGCGGAATGTCATCTCCAGCGGCAGCGGCGTGACCAGCTCGCCCTTTTCCCCGTTGATCTTGGCGGCGTGCGTGGCAAAGATCTTCTGGCGCCCTGCGGGAAAGTAGAATCTCTCCTGCATGGGGCCGTTCTCGATGAAGAACGGGTAGATCTCGTGAAGTTGGTTCTCGAGCGCCACCATTTGACCGGCGGCGGCGGCGGCGGCGGTGTAGTCCAGGCGCATCTCTGCGGCGTTCAAATCGGCGTAGGCCATCAGGTGATCGGCGATCAGGGCGAAGGCCTCTACCCGCTCGCGCTGCACCTGGCTCGCCGGTGCCTGGCGCGCCGCCTCGACGTGCTTGAGGATGCCGCGGACGAAGTCAACGGTGTAGATGTGATTGATGAAGAAATCCTCGTGCGCCTGCATCGGCGAGTTCACCAGGACGTCCTCACACGCCTCCCACCACGCCTGGACGTGCGGGCCGGCCGCGGCGCCGAAGAAGGTGATGTAGAAGTCCGCCATCAGCACCTCCACGTCGGTGTCGGCGTCCCAGAGAAATTTTGCCCTGGCATAGTAGCTCGTCCAGGTCGTCATAAACGCCTTGCGCCCCTCGGCCTCGTAGCCCTTGAGACCGATTTTCCTGAGGATTGGTGCGTTGATGGCGAAGTTGGCAGTATCGCGTTCGGGCACCCAGTTGCCGATGACGAAGCCCGGGTTGTAGTCATAGATCGTGACGTGCGGCGACCGCTCGCACCAGTCCTTGAGGTTGCGCAGCGAGTCCCGGCGGCGCCAGAGCTTCGAGTCGTTGGCGTGCAGCACGTCGCAGGCGGCGGAGGTATACATGACCTTGATATTCTCGGGAATGTCGACGCCTTGCGGCACCATTTCCCGTATCGAGTAGGCCATGGTCGCGACGATCTTGTCGGGGAACTCCCGCGCCAGCCGGGCCGCGAACCTGAAAAACTCCTCGCTCTGGAAAGGGCGTTCGAAGTAGCGCGGGTACCTGAAGTTCTCACTCGCCTTCTGGCATTCCTCACAGTAGCAGAACGGCTGGCCGTCGGGCGGGCTGATGCCGAACCCGAGCTCATCGACATTGTTCATCTTCTTCTCGCCCGCGAAGGCGGCTCGCAGGCTCTTCACGCTCTCCGCGTAGAGGCCGGGGCTGGACAGACAGAGCATCGTGACCCGTGGCTGCTCCGCATGGTGGCGCTTGCCCTGTTCGTTCATCGCGAAGAATTCGGGGTTGGTCTCGAAGTACTCCAAGGGAGGGGCCAGGTAGCCGACGTATCCGTCGCCTACCATCGGATAGAACCGATGGAAATTGAAGCCGTTCTTTTCGCCCCACTCGGTATAAAGTTCCCGCTCCTTGCCCGTCATCGGCACCCAGCCCGACGGATTGACGTTGCGCACGGCGAAATCAGGGCGGGACACGACGTCAAGATCGGGCACGGTGATCGTTTTCTTCTCGGGCACGACCTCGCCCCATTCGTCGGGGAAGTACCAGCGGCAGCCTAAACGTTCGAGCAGGGCGTATGCCGCGTAGAGAGTTCCCTTGTAGTGGCCGTCGTTGTTGCCGCCGATGACGAGGTCCCGGCCAACAGTCTTGAGCGCGTACCCCTCCTCCTCGAAGATGTCCGGGCGAATCGTCGTGTCGTAGCCCGACGGGATCTTCACGCCGGCCTTTTGTGCCGCCTCGGTCTGGCCTACCAGCAGGCGGACGGGATCGCCCTCCACAGCAGCGCCTTCCTCGATAAGGGCAAGCTTGGCGCCGCTCATCTTCTCGATGTATGTCTGCAGTGCCTGCGCCGCCTTCATCGCCTTGGGCTGTTTGGCCTCGACGACGATCACGGCCAAGCCCGTGCCATTCTCGACGATTGTCAGTGGCGCCGCCTGAAGCTGCGGGAGCGCGGTCAAAGCGATCATCAAAACGACAATCGATGCGGATAACGTCAGGGGTTTGAACATGATGATTGGGAGTTTGAGTGGCGTGTTTGAGTGGCGTGTTGGGCGCCGTTCCCTCATATAAGAATTGGGGTAGGCTCGGTGGTCGGAGCCCAACCGGCTGCCATTCTTTTCGGAGGTCTATGATTTCGGCTAAATTGTCGGGTATAATAGTGCCGATTCCATCGCCTGCCTACACTTACCGTAATTTCGACAATCGGGAGAACAAAGATGCTCACGTGGTTCACAGAAGCAAGTGATCAGAATCCAGACCCCCAAAGCGGCGCCAGGATTACCCGCTTGACGTCTGCGGTTTGTCACAACAACAACATTTACTGCGAGCAACCCTACTGTTCCAAAGACGGCAATCGCGTCACGATTGTGCGTCAGTCGGGAATGGATGCGTGCCGAACCACGCAGTGCATGTTGCTGGTTACCGATCTCAATACCCTCCGGAGCACGCTGGTCGAGGAATGTATCGATGATGCGCCCTGCACAGCCGCATGGAGCGGATTCATCTACTATATGCGCCAGGGGGATGAGCTGGTGCGTTTTTCGCTGGACACCCTCGAGAAAGAGATCATCAGCACTTCTGTCAGTTTTCCCCAGGGTATGAACATTGGTTCGGTCTCACCGGATCAGCGCTACCTCATAGGCGAGGCGTTGCTCTCCGGCCCGACTGTCGGGGTGGTGCGTATGGATCTGGAGTCGGGTGAATGGGCGGTGATTTTCGAACATCCCGAGATCATCAACACCCATCTCCAGTACAATCCGGTGAATGGGAAAGATATCCTGGTTCAACACAATCGCGGCTCGAAGATGGCCCCGGACGGGACAGTCACGAGCCCCGGCGACAGCAAGCAGGGAACGACCCTCTTCGTCCTCGATGCCGAGGGCGGTAACCAGCGTTCCATCCCCGCCGGCGAACCCTTAACTGCCGGTCTCACCGGTCATGAGTGCTTTGTTGCGGATACGGGGCGGGTAGCTTTCACAGTAGTTGCCAATGCCGATGGTTCTCTCGATGCCCGTTATCCGCAGGGGAACCTTTTCACCGCCGCGCCGGGGGATGAAAAACCAACAGTCTTTGCGACGCCCGAACATTATTTTAACCATCTCTGCGTCTCCAGGTGCGGCAGGTATTTTGTTTGCGATTCTTATCCCGATGGTTTGCCGGGCCCGGTTCCCCTGGTGGTCGGCAACTTTGAGACCGGCAAGTATGCTCTGCTCGTCGAGGATGTAACGGGGATACTTTCGGGGGCGCAGTACACACATCCCCACGCTTATTTCACGACGGACACGCGGCACGTGATATACAACGCCAATCCCCAGGGCGTTCCGCACGTTTTCAAGGCCGATATTCCGGACGGATTTCTGGAGAATCTGGACTGACCCAACGTGAATGATTCATAAACTTCACCGGAGCACCGTCGTCGATGTGATCTGCATATCGCTGCTCGTCCAACCACCAGCGCTCTCAGAATTGTCGTGCAGCTCCACGAAGACAAGGAAGCGGGTATTTACGAACTCCGGGTGCCGGAGGCGTAACCAGCAGGGCGGCTCTC
>CAYWQM010000010.1:57072-70837 GCA_964460215.1 uncultured Lentisphaerales bacterium | reverse complement strand
CCGGGCGGAATGGTTGCAAACCCAGCTCGAAAATGAGTCCTGGCAGTCGCTGTCGTCGGATTTCAAAATTCAGGCCGTGGGGTTCGGTGCCATCGCAGCTGATCCCGTGCCCGAAGACGATATGGATGCCATAGGTACCGATCTCAACAAAGCGCTGAACGATGCGCTGACCCAGTATCCCGATGCCCGCTCAGTCATGCTTCTTAGTGACGGCGACTGGAACCTCGGCGGTTCCCCGGTGCAGGCGGCGGTTGCCTGCCGGCGCCGCGGTGTGCCGGTTTATACCATTGGTGTCGGCAGCCATCGGTATTTGCCGGATCTCATCCTTGACGAAGTGCGGATTCCGTCCTACGCCCTGTTGAACGAACAGATTGCGGTGCCTTTCCGGGTCAGCAGCAAGCTCGACCGCGATGTCGAGACTGTCGTGCGCCTGAACGTCGAAGGTCGAGTGCTGGCGGAACGCTCGATCCGTGTTCCGGCCCAGGGTGAGGCCAATGACGTGCTGTCGTGGCGAGCCGATAATCTTGGCCGGTATTACATCGATGTACGGCTGCCGCTCGACTCCGGGGAACAGATTCGCGGGAACAACGAAGCAGGTGGTTTTATCGTGATCCGTGAAGAGCCACTCAAGGTCCTGCTCGTCGAATCGGAACCGCGTTGGGAGTTTCGTAACCTGCGCAACGCGCTCTCCCGTGACCCGGGGGTCGATGTTGATTGCCTGTTAATGCACCCCGGCATGCGGCGTGGTGACGGACACAATTATATCCGCCAATTTCCCGGTAGCCGCGAAAAGCTCGCGCAGTACGACGTCATTTTCCTTGGTGACGTCGGCATTGGCGATAATGAACTAACCGAGAAGGATGTGACATTGATTCGCGGCCTGATCGAGCAGCAGGCCAGCGGTCTGGTTTTTTTGCCGGGATCACGTGGTCGAATTTTCACGATGATCGAGTCACCGCTTGCCGATCTGCTGCCGGTCACTCTTGACCCTGAACAACCGCAGGGACTGGCGGCGGCGCACGAGTCTCACTGGGAGATCACTACGCGCGGTGAAGGTCATCTGCTCACCAGCCTCACCCGACAAAATAACCAAAACCGCCGGGTGTGGCAGGGGCTTCCGGGATTTTATTGGACCGCGCCGGTCGCCAAGTCGAAGCCCGGCGCGCATGTACTGGCGGTACACGGTTCGCAACGTAACGAGTGGGGCCGATTGCCGCTTATCGTCTTGCGTCCGTTCGGCAATGGCCAGACGCTGTTCATGGGTACCGACAGCGCTTGGCGCTGGCGCCGCGGTGTCGAGGACAAATATCACTACCGCTTCTGGGGCCAGGTTGTGCGCTGGATGTCGCACGCCCGTCACCTGGCGCATGACCAGGACATCCGTGTCTTTCATACGCCGGAAACGCCGCAGCGCGGCGATACCGTTTTGATCAATGCCAACATCTTTGACGACAGCGGTCTGCCGCTCAGCAACGACATCGTGACGGCGACCGTGACCATCGACAACGACCAGCAGCAGCTCGAATTCGAGGCGGTTGAAGGTGGCTGGGGCCTCTATCGTACGAAGTGGAAACCGGACCGCAGCGGTACTGCCGAGGTTGTCGTAAGCAGCCGGGCAACCGGAAAATCACTGACCTCGCCGCTCGAGATTACCAGCGTGCAGCGAGAGAAGGTCGGACAGCCTGCAAGGCGCTCGGTACTGCGCGATATCGCCCGCATCACCGGTGGCAGTTTTGTCGACTCCGCAGACGTTTCCCAACTGTTGGAGTCGATTCGCACGGCGCCGTTGGAGCAGCAGGTGATGGAACGTTTCAAGCTCTGGAGCACCTGGTGGTGGGGATTGATTGTTCTGGGGCTTTGCACTACGTTCTGGTGTCTGCGAAAAGCTGCAGGGGTGATCTGAAAATGGTGCTTGTGAATAATTGCCTGTTGAGATATAAGCTTCTTTATTATAGGTGGTTATACACCTTTATCCGATCGTCCGGGACGCCAGTATGCCAGTAATCGCCAATAGACCAAGCGAACTTTTTTTGAGTGTTGTCCTGGCTATCGATTCGCCCCTTCACGACAGCTTCACGCACCTTGAGCAGCAGGCCCAGGCGTGGCCGATGTACCTGCGGCGACAGGTGAGACTATCGTGCAACTGATTGGGAAACTCTGGAAGAGTATGTTGATCATCCGGACCCGGAAGTGGATGAAAATATCCGGCAACTGCTGAGGCTATGAAAAGCTCATCACATAATCTGTCGCTGCCGCCGGAGCTGGTTGCTCAGATCGCTGCCTGCGAGAGGCGTATGCGACGGTTCGAAACGATCGTGGCGGCCGGGGGCGCGCTGGCTGGTTTGCTGTTGTCGATCGCTGTGCTGTATGTTTCGGATCGGTTCTGGGACACGCCGGCACTGTTGCGCGTCTTGTCCCTGGGCGCCGGTGCGCTGGCTTTGGGACTGTCTGCCTGGTACTGGTTGCGCCACTGGTACTGGAAGCGGCGCGATGGATGTGAGATATCACGGTTGATTCAGCGTTATCATCGGCAGTTCGGCGACCGGTTGCTCGGGGTGGTTGAACTGGTCAATGCCGATGACTTGCCGGACGACATGTCGTCCGACCTCTGTCGTGCCGCAATTGCCCAGGTGGCTGCGGAGTCGGCAACAGTCGATTTCACGGAGGCTGTCGATCGCCGGCCGGCTCGTGGCGCGGTCGGCCTGTGTGCCGTTGTGCTGATTGCGGTGATCGTCGTTGCGTCGTTCTCGCCCAGGGCGGCATTCAATGCGTTCGAGCGATGGCTGCATCCCCTGGCAGAGATCGAACGCTATACCTTCGTGAGCCTGGCGTCGTTGCCGGCACAACTGAACGTTGCGCATGGTGAGCCGTTTGTCCTAAGCACGTATGTGTCTGGCTATTCCCGCTGGATCCCGTCGCAGGGGCGGGTGGTGTTGCCCGGGCAAAGGCCAATTACGTTCGACATCGACGGCAGGGGCGTCGACCTGACGGTGCCTGGGCAGATACAGGAGGCACCGCTGGTGATTTCGGTTGGCGACGCACAGGCGCAGACAATTATTCGGCCGCGGCATCGACCGGCGCTGACCCGGTTGGTGGCGCACGTGACGCTCCCGGAGTACCTGCAGCGACCGAATGTCGAAACGACCGTCGACGGGAGCAGGGTGAGGATGCTCGAATCGTCGCAGGTAAGCTTCGAAGGCGAGGTCAGCCGAATCCTGCAACAGGGAGAGTTGACGTTGTCGACCGCCACCACGAGAGCCACGACCGCTGCGGCGGGGACAGTGACGAGCGCGATGGCTGTCGATGGCAAGCGGTTTATAAGTTTACCGATGCCGTCGCAGGAGGTGGTGTCGTGTAGCCTGACATGGCGGGATATCTATGGCCTGGCGCCAACGCAGCCGCGGGTACTGCAGTTCGCGACGGTGGCGGACCGCAAGCCGGAAGTCAAGTTGCTTGACCTGGCCCGGCACACGGCAATCCTCGAAGATGAGACATTGGAGATCGAGGTCAAGGCGACCGACGACTTCGGGCTGCGATACGCCAACCTTGCCTGGCTGGCAAAGGACGGCGAAGGCAAGGAGTTGGGGTTGGGCGAGACGGCGACTGTCGCTGACGGCGATGCAAGGAAGACCAGCCTCAGCGGCATATTCGTGATGTCGCCTGAATTCATGGATTTGCCGATACCGTGTATCGTGGAGTTGTACGCTGCCACCGTCGACTTCCTTCCCGGTCGGCAGCCGGCAACCACCGAGCTCTACCGTATCGACGTGCTCAGTTACGCGCAGCATGCCGAGCAGGTGCGGCGCCAATTCGAGGCGCTGCTTACAAAACTGGAAGACCTCGCTCGCAGTGAAGAGTCACTGCTCGACGGTAAGCAGCGACTGCAGGCCCTGTCGGATGAAGGCCTGCAGACTGAAGACTCGACAAGTGGAATGCGGCGGCAACTCAACCAGGGACAGGTCAACCGGAAAGCGCTCGAACGCACTGCAGAGATGGGCCGCGAACTGCTGGCCGAGGCAATGCGGAACAAGCAGTTTTCGACCGAACTGTTGGCGCGTCTGGCGGAAACGGTGAGCGGCATGCAATCGCTTTCACAGGTAGAAATGACCGCAATCGTCAAATTGATGCAGGCCGGGTTGAAGAAGGAAGGCGCGGCGCGGCGCGACGATGTGCAGGCGGCGGCGACGAACGAGGTGAGCGCCGTGAAGAAACTGCGTGGGATGGTCGGTGACATGGACGACTCGCTCAATGACATGGTCGCTCGAAATTTCGTCTTGCGCTTGCGCCAGCTCGGCGCTGGTGAGGGGAAGATCAAGGCGGCCTTGGAACAGGCGCTGCCGGAGACGATCGGTATGCGCCCACGCGATCTCGAACCGGAGACTGCCGAGCAGCTCAAGAAGTCGGCCACACAACAATACGAACTGCGGCGGGAAAGCAAGCTCGTGCAGGATGACATTCAGGGATACGCCATACGCACGGGTGTCGATGTCTTTCGCGAGATCCATCGTGAGATGACGGAAGCGCATATACAGGAGTCGTTGGCCGAGCTCACAGAATGTATTGCCGGTAATCGGCTTGTGAAGGCGCTGACCGCTACGGATGGCTGGGCTAAACGCTTTAATGCCTGGGCGGACCGGCTCGATAACTCCGGTGGCCGAGACAACAAAGGCGGTGGCGGCGGTGACCCATTGTCCGCGGAGGCGATACGGATCATGATGGATCTTATGCGCATCGCCCAACAGGAAGACGCTTTGCGTACACAGACCCGAGCGACCGATCGGCTGCAGGCAGACAAGCGCCAGCACAAGGCCCGTAGCAGGCGGCTGCTCGATAAGCAGCTTGACCTGCTCGCGGATGTCAACGTCATGACTGCAGATGCCTGGTCACCGCTACTCTATGATCTGCTCGAAGAAGTGGCAGAAGCCATGGACGATGCCGGTGAATTACTCGAGCGGCCGCAGACTGACGGTGAAACGATTGCTGCCGAGACCGAAGTCATTGAGCTTCTCACTCGTGCCTGCGGGAGTTGCCAAAGCCAATGCAACAGCCCTGCTGCCGGGATGCTGGCGCAAATGATGGCGCAACTCGCGATGCGCCAGGAAAAGAAAGCGGGGCAGGGAAGCGTGGACGGTGGCGAATCAAACTTTGCTGGCAACGCACAGATCGATGGACAGCCGGCTGCCGCCGCAATTGGTGAGGAAGGCAGCGTCGAAAAAACGTCGGGACGCATTGATCCGGCCACGGTTCCTGAAGAATTCCGCGAAGCCGTGGAACAGTATTTTCGTGCCATGGAAGAACTGAAGGAATGATTGCGTTGATGCAGCTACTGCTTGTTATTCTGATTTTCCTGACGACTGCCACCGGCTTCAGCCAGTCGCTGTTTTACACCGACGATCCGATTCCCGAGCGCGTCGAGACAGCCTACACGCGTGGCATCGCGTTCCTGATGAAGAACCAGTTTACGGATGGGACCTGGGGAGATTCTTATGGCAAACAGCCCGGCGTTGTGTCGCTTGCTGTGCTGGCGGTCCTGGCGCATGGCGACGATCCGAATCATGGGCCGTACAGCGAGATGATCAAGCGCGGCCTGGCTTTTGTCCTGGCCAGTGCCAACAGCAATGGCTATCTGGGCCGCTCGATGTACAACCACGGATTCTCGACGCTGGCGCTTGCCGAGGCTTACGGCGCTGTCGATGATCCTCGGCTTGGACCTGCATTAAAGCGGGCTGTGAACCTTACGGTTGCAGCGCAGAACAACAGTAATTTCGGCGCCTGGCGCTACAATCCGGAGAGTGCCGATGGCGATTCGACGGTCACCGGCGCCGTCATGGTGTCACTCTTGGCGGCTCGCAATGCCGGCATTGCCGTGCCGCAATCCTCGATTGATGCCGGGCTCAAGTTTTACACGAATTGCCAGAGCAACGATGGCGGTATCGGCTATGTTGCCGCGGGAGATGGAAATCCGACACGCACCGCAATCGCCGCGACGGTATATTCCCTGGCGAAGAAAAAACGCAACTCAACCTACCGCGGCGCGCGGCAGTACCTGACGAAAGCTACCTACACCAACAGCGACGGACGGCCGTTCTACTATTTGTATTACGCGTCCCAGGCTTACTTTCACATGGACCCGGAACTGTGGCGGGTATGGAATGGGAACAATATCGACTGGCTGATCGCGTCGCAGGATACCGATGGAAGCTGGCGGGGCCAGTTCGGTTCGACTTTTTCGACGTCGGCGGCTTTGCTTGCTCTCGCTTTGAACTATCGGTACCTGCCGATCTATGAAAGGTGACTATGTCAGTTGGCAGTGGAGAGACGAACTTTTTTCCGAAACCGGCAATTTCTTGTAATTGAACCCTTCAAGACGAAAAGGAATGCGATGAAAATAACATGGATAAGCGCCCTGCTGCTGTTTGCCGGCATGTCGGCGTCGGCGGAGTTGAAACTGGACTTCGCTGACAACGAAGAACCACAGCATGCACTGGCAGTGCCGGCACCGGTCGGGATGTTTTCCTTGGACGAAAGTAGCTCGCGGAGTGTGCTGTTGTTCAAAAACGGCGACAAGCTGCATGGAACGATGCAACGCTTCGATGAAGAAGGCGCGATATACTGGGCGCATCCTGATATTGTCGAGCCGATTCGCATCAAGAGCGGCAACGTCAACGGTGTTTTTCTCGGACAACGGTCCGTGGCGCAGCAGGGGGGGACCTATGTGGTGTTGACCAACGGCGACACGCTGTACGGTAAGATAGGCAGCCTCGACGACGACGAGCTCGTGTTGGAAACCTGGTATGGCGGGATGATGACGATCAAGCGCCCGATGATTTCGTCGATCACCCCGGGTAATGTGCGCAATTCGCTGTACAGCGGACCGGGCAATATCGCCGATTGGCAACAGGCCGGCACGAGCAAATGGCTTGTCAAAAACGAGCGCCTGGTAGGTAATGGGACGATTGGCTGTGACGTCGGGTTGCCGGATATGGCGAATATTCAATTCGACCTGGATTGCAATCCAGGTGAGTTGAACATGCAGGTGATGCTGTACGCCAAGCAGGTGAACCGCTATGGCAGCGACTGCTATTTGCTGGAAATAAGTGGATCGCAGATCAAGCTGAGTCGATTTACTGCGAACGCGGGCATGAATTCACTGGGGGAAAAACAGGTGCCGAGCCTGCGCAAGAACAAGCGTGTGGCGATTCAGTTGAACGTCGACAAGGAGAATCGGCAATTCCATTTGTTCATCAACGGCAAACACATCGAGGGGTTTGTCGATTCCCAAATGTTCATCGGCCGCGGTACTTCGATAGTTTTTCATTCGGATGCGAAAAAAAGCAACTTCAGCATTGGCAACATCAGCGTGGCTGAGTGGGATGGCAGCGTCACCGGCAGCGATATCGGCGAACTCTCCGGCCAAGACCTCATCGAATTTGTTAATCGCGACAAGGTCAGCGGCACGATGTCGATGATCACCGGTGACATTGCCAAGTTCCACACGCCGTACGCGACGATGGACATCCCGATCGAACGCATCGGTGCGATATACTTCGGGGCCGGCACCAGCGAACGGGCCCGACGCTATGCAGGAGACGTCGAGCTGTTCTTTCCCAATCGCCAGCGCTTGACGATAAAGATACGGAAACTGGAGGACGGCAGGCTCGAGGGCTTCAGCGAGAACTTCGGTGATCTCACGTTGAACCTGTTCGCTTTTGTTGGCATGCGTTTCAACCTCTACGAACACGAAGACAGCCGCCAGAACGACTTTCTGTCGCATCCCGCTTTCGAAGACTGACCGGCCAGCCTGTATGCGGCGAATACTCCATGGCGAGGAGCGTTTTATGCGGTGTCTGACCGTGATGAAATACCGGTAGCTGTGTGCCGGAGAGTCCGCCCAACCCGGTCAACGAAGTTGCCAGTCGACCGGTATTTTCCCGTGCTTCCCGAGATAGGTATTGGCTTGCGAAAAGTGGCGGCAGCCGAGAAAACCGCGATACGCCGATAACGGCGACGGATGCGGCGCTGCCAGGATCAGATGTTTGCCGGCATCGATCATCTTCGCTTTGCTCTGGGCCGGACGCCCCCACAGCATAAAGACGATATTGCTGCACCGTTCGTTGATCTCGGCAATCACCCGATTGGTGAAAACTTCCCAGCCCTTGCCGGCGTGTGAACCGGCTTGTCCGGCCCGGACGCTCAGTGACGTGTTCAGCAGGAAAACGCCTTCCTGCGCCCACGCTGTCAGGTTGCCGTGTGGCGGTGCAGGCAACTGCAGGTCAGTCTCCAACTCGCGAAAAATGTTCTGCAGAGATGGTGGCGGCAGTACGTCCCCCACAACTGAAAAACAGAGGCCGTGTGCCTGGTTCGGACCGTGATACGGGTCCTGGCCGAGGATGACAACCTTGACATTGTCGATCGGTGTATGCCGGAAGGCGTTGAATATGTCGTGGCCGGGCGGATAAATGGTGTATTGCTTCTTCTCATCAACCAGAAACTGGCGGAGTTCGCGCATGTACGGCTTGTCGAATTCTTCTCGCAGCACCGCAAGCCAGGAAGCCTCAAGCTTTGGCGCCGGACTTTTGGGCGGTGGTGATGGTTCAGGGACGCTGAATGGATCGTGATGATCGGGCATGGATGGCCTTGCAGTGCTTGCATTCAATATGTCGTAAGGTTAATTGACGTACTCACCGGTTCAAGTGATTTTGCCATCCACACCCGAAGAGCAGGGCAGGGCGCATGGGGCAACACAACAGCCGGGGTGTAATCAGTTTGAATAAGGTGCAACTGCCGAGCAAATGTAACCGCAACGGTGGGGGGGCTGCCCGGCAACGCCGGTGACCGAACCTGGTCCACCACCAGCAACCACTACTCTCTTGATGCTTTACCTCGTTGTAGCACTGGCCTGTGAGGCGAAGCCGATCACCCGTCTGCTCGGTCTGGTTCGTGACAATGACGTTTCGAACCCCGCAGTATTTGCCGGTGACGACTGCATCCTTGTTGTCTCCGGTGTGGGGAAGGCACGGGCTGCCGCGGCAACCGCTTTCATACTGACGAGATATAGCGCCCGCGGCCCGGGTGTCGTTGCCAACATTGGAGTGTGCGGTGCCACCGGCAATCCCCATGAAATCGGGCAACTGCTGGTCATCAACCGTATCTGCGACCACAGCAGTGATCGTACTTTCCTGCCGGATATGCTGTATCGCCACAGTTGTCTCGAAGCTGCATTGACGACCTGCGACCAGCCCGTTCAGGCGGGGCAGTCGACTGTGGATGCCGGGTCGGTAGTCGATATGGAAGGTGCCGGATTTTTTGAAGCGGCGGCGATGTTTGTACCCACCGATCTGATCATGTGCCTCAAAGTCGTATCCGATTTTCTTGAGGGGGATTTGAAGGCCGCCCGAGTCACCGAGTTGATGGCGGCGCAAGCTGAGTCGGCAGTGGATATTCTGCGTGGTGCCGCGGCAGCCGCCCATCCATCAGAGCCACCGCTGACGCCGGCCGAGCAGGATGCGCTCGATATCGCGGCCGAGACGTTGCGGCTGTCGGTCACCCAGCGACACATGCTGCAACAACTTGCTGTCGGATACAAATTACGGACTTCGCAGAACCTGCTTCCGATTATGGAGCCATGCCATACCAGTGAAACGATCGACAAACAATCCCGGCTTGCCCGTTTTGATGACCTTCGCCGGCAACTGGCGCCATTGTAGTACGGTGCCTCGCACAGGTATTGTTCCGGTGTGTGCCAGCCAGGTCCCGGTTGCTTGCCTGCAGGTACGGGGGAGAGCCAGGGGAGCAGGGACTCTCGGAGATGCTTTGGAATCTTCTCCGGTGTCGCGACGTATTGCTATTACTGATCCATCCATTTTATTTGCGTAACCATCTATGCCGAACACGACTAATTTTTCTCATATCTATATCGAAAAAGGGGCTGAGGAATATCCCGACACAGAGCGGATATGTGGTCATTTCAGTCAGGCGCAAGTAATTGCAGTGGATGACTATAAGCATATTTTTAATCGATCTAATCAGCGCTTCCAGGCGCAGAAACGCAGCATGAAACTGATCCTTGCCGTTAAAAAGGATCATTTCCTATATCCCGGCTCGGGCTATGCGCCTGATTTCGGGCACGATGCCTTCTATTACAGCGCACAGATGTTCAACTGCGTCTATAATTGCGACTATTGCTATCTGCAGGGAATGTACGCCTCCGGCAACCTGGTGATTTTCGTCAATCACGAGGCGTACATGACAGCTGCGGATGAGCGCCTCGCAGCTGCGGGCAGGTTATACCTGTGCGTGTCCTATGACACCGACTTGCTGGCGTTTGAGAATGTTCTGCCGTTGTGTCGCCGCTGGATCGAGTTTGCTCGCACGCGTACGGATCTGTTGATCGAGATTCGTACGAAAAGCGCGAATTTCGATGCAATAGCCGAGCTCGACCCCATACCGAATGTAGTGCTGGCCTGGACCCTGTCACCTGCCACCGTCGCTGGGCAGTACGAGGGTCGCACGCCGCCACTGGCCGCGCGCCTGACAGCGGCCCGGGAGGCACTCGAGGCCGGTTGGCCGGTGCGGGTGTGTTTCGATCCAGTGCTGCGGATCGAAAATTGGCAGGAGCGGTATGCCGAGCTCATTGATTCCACGTTTGCAGCAATCGACCCCGCCGGCGTTTTCGATTGCTGCATCGGTGCTTTCCGGATGAATGCGGAGTATCTCAAGCGTATCCGTCGACAGCGCGAGGATTCCGATATTCTCTATTTTCCGTATACGCGGGAGGGCAATACCGTGAGTTACTCCGACGATCAGGAAGCTGAAATGCTGGCGTTTGTGGGAAAGCGTCTGGCCACATACCTACCGGCGGAGAAAATTATCGTTCACGGCTCCCGATCCTGAGATGAATTATAATTCATTATAAATAAGATGTTTACGTAATAATTTTTTATTTTATGAGTTTTTTTTCGGGTGGAATAATTTTTGCGTCAAAATAGCATTGAAACGACGCGCGCACGCGAACCCGACTAATACCTGGAGTATCGATTCATGAAAACCACAATTGAAAAATCAATTGAGCCCTCGGAAACAGGCGCTGTTTCTTGCGATGGAATGTCCAACCGCCGGAACATACTGGTGGTCGACGACGAGATGCAAATCCGCAAGTTCATCCGCATCATTCTGGAGGAGCAGGACTTTCAGGTGTTCGAGGCACATGATGCTCAGGCTGCTTTGAGCATGATCGCGGTGAAGAATTTCGATCTGGTTATTTCCGATATCCGCATGCCGGGTCTCACGGGTATCGAACTGCTCAAGGAAGTCAAACGTCAACAGGCGGGCGTGCCTATCCTGCTCGTCACGGGCCTGCCAGGAGTCGAGGACGCGGTCGAGTGCATGCGCCTCGGAGCCGTCGAGTATCTGCCCAAGCCGATCGACATGGAGCGATTTTACAGCACGATCGCCAATATATTCGATAGCGGCGAGAAAATGCCGGCGCTGGACCAGCTTGGTGACAACCCGGATGATGACTGCCGCATCGGTGAGTACAAGGTCCTCAACAGCTTGGGGGAAGGCTTCAACGGAGTGGTGTTCCTGGTCGAGAGGACCGATGAAAACGGGGAGACGCGTCAGTACGCGCTGAAATTGCTGCGATACTCCGGTCACGACGAGGCCGATAATCGGCTACAGACGCGTCGCTTCTTTCGCGAGATAGAAACGCTGTCGAAGATCGATCACCCGAATATCGTGAAGACCCATGACTATGGTTACGCGAAAAACCCGCGGTTGCCATATTTCGTCATGGACTACATACGCGGGCGTTCCCTCAAACTGGTGTCAAAGGGCCTGGTCTCGGCGACCGTCGCCGAGAAGGTGGGGATTGTCCGGCAGGTGGCCGATGCGCTGTCTGCTACCCATGCGCAAGGGATCTGCCATCGCGACATCAAACCGGATAATATTCTCGTGCTGAACGATCTGACCGTCAAGCTGATGGACTACAGTGTTGCACAGCTGCCCAATTCCGAGCTGACGATCGACGAGGATATGCTGGGCAGTCCAGCCTATACCTCGCCGGAAGGCTTTCTCTCGGGTAAGATCGACAACCGCGGAGATCTGTTCTCGCTCGGTGCGGTGGCCTACGAACTTTTTCTTGGCCACAAGGCCTATAGAGGCTTGTCGTTTGCGGATTTTGCAACAGCAGTTCGCAGGGAAAAGCCGTACGAACCGCGGCATGTGATTGCGGACTTCCCGATGGCGCTGCAGTCGATCCTGGCGCGGTTGCTGAAGAAGAAGATCGAAGACCGCTACCAGTGCGCCGAGGACCTTGTGCGGGACCTTGACATATGCCTCCAGGCGGACGAACTCGAGGCGCTGCCTGCGTTCGAAGGTTATGAAGACAAGGCGCAGGACTGGGAAGTATAGGGCGTCCGACTCAATGCTTTCTTCTTTTCGTTCTTGAGAATACTCTACAGATCGCCCGGGTTCTTCGGCGTCGATTCGTGCACAGCAACTTTGTTCTCGCTCATCACGCGCCGATATACTTCTTCACGATAGACCGTGACCGAGCGCGGTGCGTCGATGCCGAGGTGCACCTGGTTGCCCTGGATTTTCAGGACCTTTACTTCAATATCGTTGGCGATGACGATGGTTTCATTGCATCGTCGTGTCAGGACTAACATGATATATCCTCCTTGGCCTCACATTCTCTTGTGTGGGCGTTTCAACTTTCATGATTCAACTGTTGCCGGGGTCTGAATTGTTACCCCAGCCCTTGATTGTCAGTTCACAACCTTGGTGAGTGTGTCCTTGTGCATGCCCTGGTACAGGTCATACGGGGACATGAAGACGAAATTCAGGCGACCGAATGTGATGATGGAATCGGATTCCACTCGGACCTTGATGTTTGGCGTGATGAATTGATGATGAAGCTTGGTGCCGTTGGTCGATTCCAGGTCAATGAGAAAAAACATGCCGCGGAACTCGATTATCCGGGCGTGAATGCGCGAGACGGCATAGTCGGCAATGACGATGTCGTTTGTCTCGTCCCGCCCGATCGACAGGACACTGGCATGCTCACGGGAAAACTCTTTTTTGCGCAACGCGAAGATTGCATGGGTCGCGCCGTCGGTGTCGGTCCGCGTCATCTGGTCGGCAGCCTGTTTGCGGGCCTCTCGCAGCGTTGTAGTGTCAATATCTCTGGCGTTCCGCACGTCTTGCTGATCCGTGGCGAGGACACCGGCAAAGAAGTGGTCATATAGTTCTTTGCCGACCAGAAACGGCTCCTGTACCTGATCGAGAAAATCAGTCACTGAGCATGCTTGGAACTCTTCGACCATGTCGTGGTACCTCAGTCGTCCGTTTTTGTCTGTCAGTTCTTCAACGCGCATCATGATTCAGTCGATTCCCGGCAAAGTGGAACATTGCGTGTTGAGCGCACCCTTTAACCACTTGGCTGTAGGGAGTTCCATTTTTCTCGGCTTTTTGGCCCTTGGGCCTATTTGTTGTGTCTGTTTTAGTACCGTCTTTTATAACGCAAATTCCGTACCGCTATCGACAATTGCCGCAACGAATGTGGACTGGTGGACTGCGGTCTTGACGGTCTTGCTTTTCGCGGCATGCGCCTGTGTTATATTGAGCGGACGGCTATCATAGATATTTTCCCTTTTTCACGACATACTACTTCAGATTCATATCGCATCATGTCATCAAACGCTATAACCTCAGCTCTTATGAATCCTTTTTCAAAATCTGTATGTATTTTACCTGCCGCTTGAGG
>CAYWQM010000010.1:20778-57062 GCA_964460215.1 uncultured Lentisphaerales bacterium | reverse complement strand
CATGCGCCTGTGTTATATTGGGCGGACGGC
Source organism: uncultured Lentisphaerales bacterium (assembly GCA_964460215.1). Classification (GTDB taxonomy): domain Bacteria; phylum Verrucomicrobiota; class Lentisphaeria; order JABSQK01; family CAJWLW01; genus CAJWLW01. The sequence continues at coordinate 57,032 of CAYWQM010000010.1, read as the reverse complement.
AATCATAGACACTTTCCCTTTTCAGGAAATCTGCGGAATCCGTATGGCGGAAGCAACGACATCCGAATGCGCTGATCAACCCGCCAAAGATCCGGCGCGACTGTATCCCTTCGCCCGTCGCGCCCGTGTCCTGTTGCGGGGGCGGCATGCGGTCTGTAACGCCCGCAAGCGCATCCAGTTCGTGCTGGTAACGACCGATATCAGCGCCCGCAGCCGCCGCGAGATCGTTGGGGAATGCGAGGGGATCCCGATGATCGAATACATGGTCACGGATGAGGTCGAACGGCATTTCGGCATGGAGAACACGCGTATCGTCGGGTTCCTGAAGAGCCCGATCGCCAAGTCGCTAATGGACGAGCTGAGCGCTCATCGCTTACAGTAGAGGAGGGGGGCGTAATCAATCGCTCCGTGATGCCCCGCGCAGTCTTAATCGTTGCCTGCTATACCTTCCACCAGCTAGCGGAATCGTCGCAGATCCCCGTGGTCGGGCAGCAGCCTTCCCTCGCGGTAGAACAGCATCAACTGCAACTGCCTGTTCTCGAAAGCCTGTTGAGCGACCAGGTCGGGGCTGATCGTGTGGCGGCCCAAAGTCCTTTCCGTCGACCACTCAATCGTCGGGAATGAAATGTAGATAAGCTCGGAACAGACGATCTTGTCCGTGGTGTTGACGTCGAAATTGAAGTCGTATTCCTTACCCATCTGCCGCAGGGCCAGGACAAGCGCTTCCCGTTTCTCTGCGATCGACAGGCCGGTTGGACGCAAAACCGCGACATCATCGACATTCATGAAATGCTCCAGTGAGTTCAACTGGACGCCAGCGCGCAATGCCTCGACAATATTGTGACCGTTGCGGCTGTTGATGCGTTCGTGATACTGCGCCACGATCGGATGGTTCCAGACGCCGAGCGCCCGGAGCTCCTCTTCGTTGCCGATCCAGATCGCGACGTGCCCGAAATGCCCGGGGATAAACCGGTCGGTCAGACGAAAAGGCGTTTTCTCGAGCAGGATATCCAGCGGCTGCAGCACATCACGAATATGTTCAGCTGCCTCGTCGTCGTCGTACAGCAACCCCTTGCGGTCCTCGTACAGCCCGACGGTATTGCCGAACACCAGGCTGAGGAGGTTGACGCCTTCGTCCTTCATTTCAACGACGAAATCCCTGCCGACACGCTCGAGAAAACTGAATTTTCGGCTGGCGATCTCACCGACCTGTACCTTGCGTGTGAACTGATATGACGGGCTGCTGGTGATCAGTGCGTAGAGATATTTCATTCGCTCGTCCTCGACCACATGCTTGGCCTTGACCAAGCGTTCGAACAGTGCGATACCACGCCGAATTCGCTGGCGCTTGGCGATGGAGTTGGCGGACTCAGTTACCTTGTCGAGCTGATTCGCCTGGATGTCGAATCCTGCGTCCGGGTCATTAAGCAACCGGCGGAGTCGGTTGTCTGCCTCGAAGACGACGATCGCGAGCATGTAATTGTCGTACAGTGTCAACGCCGCGGACAGCGACATCATTGCTGCCTTTACCTTCAGGTGATGGTCGATGGCGAGCCGGATATCGCCCGTTTTCTCGGCATCGACCAGGCATTCGTACCGTTCTGCGAAGGCGTACAACCGTTGGCGCAGCTTGAGGTACGCAGCAGTCCCTTGTCGCAGAGTCTGCAACTGCTTGCCGCTAAGTGCGTCGCTTTTCTGCTCCTCGAGCTCAGCCGCCAGTGCGAGAATCTCCGCGCGGAAAACCAGGCTCTCTTCGACTGTCGACTGCAATTCGTCGATCTCGCTGTTCAATTGCCTCGCGAAATCTCGTTGGGCGATACCGGTGACCTGGCGCCAGCACGGGTCAGTCAAATCAATCGTCTGGGACGCAGCCGATAGAATCATCAAGAACATAGTGAGTACTGGCAGGACTGATTTCACGTCATTACTCATTGCCGGGTGCCGTTGGCTGTTGTTTTTTCCAGTGATTCGTTGCCACTGCGAGATTATTCCGGAAAGTCTGATCATTTGGAGCTAGCTTGATCGCCTGCTGCAGAAAAGGTAACCCCTCTTTGTAATTACCCTGCAACGTTAGCGCCATGCCGAGTTGCGAGATTGCCTGGGCAAAATCCGGTTTCAGCTTTACGGCGTGTCGGAAGTTGACGACGGCCTCGTCGATTTTTCCTTCATTGGCCAGGACGGTACCCAGGTTGTTGTAGGGCTCCGCGTATTTCTTCCTGTGTTCAATCGCTTTTTCGAAATGCGCTTTGGCTTCTGCGGATTTTCCATATTCGCGCTGCAGCAGACCGCCGTAGTTGTTGTGGGCTTCGGCATGCTCAGGGTCGATTTGCAGCGTTTTGTGAAATTCAGCAACTGCCCGTTCAATCTGCCCGGCAGCCTCGCAGGACTGGGCCAGGTTGAAATGCGGCCGTGCCTTCTTCGGCGACTTCGCCGCACAGTCGGCCCACAGCGAGACGCGATCGCACCATACTTTCCCGCGCGACACGGTCGCGCCTCCCAGCCCGGCGGCGATCAGCAGAGCCAGGACCGGTGCGAGCTTCGGGATCGGGGCACACCAGCTTTCGACGTATGACCAGAAGGCCACTACAACCAGGACAGATGGCAGATATGTTCGGTGTTCGAAGGCCATTTCCAGTGCTATAAAGGAAGACTCCAGTGCCAGGTTGATGAAGAACCAGAGGATCGCGAATGACAGGATCCGATGCTTTGGTGCCAGGCGAAAGGCAGCATAGAAAAGGCCAAGCGTGGCAACAATGGCAATCAGGGTCGACGGTGGTGAAAGCAACGACAATGACACCGGGAAGTCGTAATCAAGATTGAAACGCGACGGCAACGGCAGGAACAACAGGGACAGATACAGCCACACTACGCGGTGCTGGGTCAACAACCGCTCGAGCAGCGTGAAGTCACGGTCGTCGTACTTTGCCAGTATGCGGAGCGGTTCGCCATCGGTGTATACGCAAAGCAGCAACGGCAGGATGATGATGGCAGGTGTCGCGAAATACTTGAGACCGGTCATCAGCCAGTCGCGGCTGAGGCTGCGGAAAAAGTACCATTCATAGAGCCACACCAGCAACGGAACAGTGATGGCGATCTCCTTCGAGGCCAGTCCGCAGAAAAACGCCAGGCCGGCACCAGCGAACCACCAGGCTCGCGGTGTCCCGTGGGTTCGGCGGCCGATGATGTAGCAATTGATCGAGACCATTGCGAACATCACGGCCATGCTGTTCATGCGCTGGACAATGTAAATGACACTCTGAGAATGCAGCGGGTGAAGGACCCATAGGCCGGCGATAATCAAGGCGCCCACCACCTGGCGGCGGCCGACTCGCTGCTTGCCATCGGTGCGGCATAGCGCCAGGGTCAGCATCGCAAGGACATAGACCATGATGCCGCAGAGAGCATGGATTGCAATGTTGACCATGCGGTAGTGGCGGAGGTTGTATTCGCCTCCCGAGGCCCAGTAATTCAGGGCAAATGATATATTGGTCAACGGCCGTTGGCTGTTGACGCTTTTAGTTACTGTCGCCTTCAGCTTCGCCCAGGTCAGGTGCTCGACGCGCACATGTGGGTTGTCCCGGATGTTTCCCTCGTCGTCGAAAACGAAGGGGGCGTCGAGTGTGTGCCAGTAAACCGCGAAGGTGAGGACAACAATCAGAATTACCGCAGCAACCCGCATCACACGGGCTGAGATCATGGGCTTAGAAGCCGGCGACGGTTTACTCGCCATTTATCGCCCCTTGTCGAGTAACACATCGAGATGCACAGCAACGCTGCGTGCCAGGGCGTCGGTGTTGTAGCCCCCTTCGAGCAGGGAAACCAGATGGCCGTTGCAAGTCCCGGCCGCCAGGTTGCTGACGATCGTTGACAGGCGCTGGAAGCCGTTTTCAGTCACCGCCATTGATGCCAGTGGATCTGCTTCGTGGGCATCGAAGCCCGCAGACACCAGGATAAACTGCGGCGCAAAATCCTCTGCTGCCGGCACGAGCTGTTCCTCAAACGCGGTGATATATGCGTCGTCGTTATTGCCGGCGTCCATCGGGACGTTGAGCGTGGCGCCTTCGCCGTTGCCCTTGCCGCGTTCATCAGCAGCGCCGGTGCCCGGATAGAACGGATACTGGTGGATGCTGAAATAAAAGACACTGGCATCGTTTTCGAAGATATGCTGCGTGCCGTTGCCGTGGTGCACGTCCCAGTCGATGATCATGACCCGATCGATACTGTGCTGCTGTTGCAGGTAGCGAGCCGCCACAGCGACGTGATTGAACAGGCAGAAGCCCATCGCATGATCGCGTTCGGCGTGGTGGCCTGGCGGGCGGCTGGCGCAGAAAGCGTTGTCGACGCGACCGTCGACAACGGCATCGCAGGCCGCCAGAAGCGATCCGCTTGCAAGACGTGCAACGTCCCATGAGCACGCCGAGACCACGGTATCCGGATCCAGGTGCACGGGCGCCTGGCTCGCTGCACGTCGCACCAGGTCGACGTGATCCTCGGTGTGCACGCTGTGTAGCCAGCGCTCCTCACAGGCGGTCGCTTCGAGACGGGTCAACTGCAGAAGCTGCCCGTTCGATTCAAGATGCGCCATCACCGAGCGCAGGCGCTCGGCACGTTCCGGGTGGGACGGCCCAGTGTCGTGCTCGAGGAAATCCGGATAATAAACGAACCCTGTCGCCATATGTCCTGCCTGGATGTCCGCCAAAAGACCTTGACGTCACTGTTAACCTCTTGTAATCTGCTACCCGAACGGCGCAATTCCATTGACCCCGACATAAACCGAAGGTATCCATGCCAGATCCGATCATCGACATCCGCAACGCCACGGTTGCCATCGACGGTACCGAAATCCTTCACGACATTGACTGGACAGTCAACGCCGGGGACCATTGGTTCGTCCTCGGTGAGAACGGTTCGGGTAAGAGCACGCTGATGAACCTGCTCATGGGGCTGACGTGGGCGCGCAGTGGCGGCTCGGTACAGGTGCTCGGCCACCGGTACGGCAGTTGCATCATCCAGGACATCCGCAAGCAGATCGGCTGGGTCAGCGCCTATCTGCAGGACTGGACGCTCGACCACATGCCGGCGATCAATGTCGTGCTTTCGGGCTTCGACGCCAGCATCGGGCTATATCGTGACCCGACATCGGCCGAGACCGATCAGGCACGGGAGCGTTTGGAGGGGCTTGGTTGCGGGAAGCTGCTGCGCCGCCGGTTCGACACATTGTCCTCTGGCGAGCAGATGCGGGTGCTGATTGCCCGTGCGACGATTACGGATCCACCGATCCTGGTGCTTGATGAGCCCTGTTGCCATCTCGACTTCAAGTCGCGCGAGCAGTTCCTCGGCACCATCGAGGGGGTCACCAATACCCAGGATGCACCGACCTTCATCATGGTGACGCATCGGGTCGATGATATTATAGGGCCATTCGAAAATGGTATGATTATCAAGGACGGCCGCATTCTCGCCCATGGCGCTAAGGCGGAGCTCCTGACGGAGCCGCTGCTGCAGCAGGCATTTGACGTGCCGATCCGCATCCAGCGCTTCAACGACCGCTACTGGCCGCATATGTGACGCGGCAGAGCCGATCTCAGGGGGCAGCGCCGGCCGGAGCTTCCGTTGGCGAGTCGCCGGCCGGTGTGTCTGATGCCGGTGCGCTCCCGTTTTCTTTCGTCGCGGGTTCACTTGTGCTGGTTTTTGATCTCGTCGGCAGCGGGCGTGTCAGCCGCATGACGTCATAAAAAGTGATGTAGAGCATCAGGCCAATGAGCAGAAAGAAGCATGCATACTGCAGGTTTACGGCGATGCGTGTGGGGATTGTACGGCGAATAATGGTCTGGATGATCGCCGATGTGATATGGCCGCCGTCGAGCACCGGCAGTGGAAACAGATTCAGCAGTGCCAGGCTGAAGTTGATTAAAACCACAAAGCTGAGCGCCGTCATCAAGCTGTAGCGCACAATGTTGTATAGGTTCTGCGCGATTCCGACAGGCCCCATCAGGTGTTTAGGCCGGATATGATTGTCGCGGTCGAACAAGCCATGCAGCGTCCGGTATGTACGTACGACGACATCTTGCAACTGCTGTATGGGTGAGGGGTAAAGCATCATCTGCCAACTGACGCCGAGCTGATAATACATCTTGCCGTCCTGCCGCTTGGTCAATACGGCTTGGACGTTTTCTAAGATGATCTCCTCGTAGTTCTTTTCCTTCTGTTTCCGGTCAGTATTGTCAGGTCGCAGGATTTTTAGCGTCACGGGAGAGCCTGCAGCGAGCTGCAATTCGTTCGTGAGGAAATTCTGGTCGACAATTTTTTGACCGTCAATTTCCACCAGGACATCGTGGGCCTGGATCCCTGCTGCTTCTGCCGCGGATTCGTCCAAGACCCCACCTACAATCGGCGGCCGTACCGCTGTGAAAAAAGGATAACCCAGTCCTTCGAATTGAGAATTCTGTGCCGGCATATAGGTAATCTGCTGTTTGCTGCCGTCGCGGATGATGTCGAGCGTAACTTTGCCGTCCGGCGCATAAACGATCATCTCGAACGCCTGTCGTGCACCCTTGTCGAACCCACGGCCGTTGATTGCGGTAACCTCGTCGCCGGTTTGCAGGACTTCGAACTCGGGATTCGGCTTGTTGAGGCCCTTGCTGTCGACGTATGTCTCGGGAATGGACGCGATAACAAAGGAATCGGCCGGTGGCCTACCCATGACCCCGAAGACCCAGATGAAAACGCCGAGGAAAAGTCCGAAGCCGATGTTGAACAGCGGCCCCGCGAACGCCACGATGATACGATCGATCGGCTTGATCGGCGGCAGTTTCTCTCCGGTTTCGGTAACCGGGGTGTCTGTCGGGTCAAGCTGCGGCAAAGCTACATAGCCGCCGAACGGCAGCATGCTGACGAGAAAGTCGATATTCCACTTGCGCCACTTCCACAGAGGCTTACCGAAACCGATGGAAAAACGCTCGACATGCAGCTTTCGCCATTTCGCTGCCAGCAGATGGCCGAATTCGTGGATAAAGATCGAAAATCCGAAAAAGAAAACAACAAAAATGCTGCGCCCGAAAATTGTCAGAATGTTAAGAAAAGCATCCATTGCATAACCTGCCAGTGGTAGCCGCTGTCCTGCGGATATTTTCCCGGGGTATCGTTCCGTCCAGGGTTTCTACTGTTTGCCGTGGAAAAAAGGCTTTTATAAAAACGAAATGGGGAGCATCAAATGTAGACGTTATAAGGCAGTACTCAAGTAGCTCGCCTGGAAGCGCCAGTCGCTGGCGCCTGATTTTGAGAGAATGGCAGATGTGTGACTTGCATTAGGCCACCGAGATTCCTATACTTTGCTCATACCATATAGTCGCCCGCGGCATCCATTCACCGGTTCGATTAGGCCCCCGGATCGTTGAACAGGCGAAGTCGGGGCGGCGAAAATCCCTAAAGGGTGGTGACCATGCTCAAGGCAATCAAGGACCAATACACCTTTCGCATTGTACGCAAAATAGCGGACGGTGGCATGGGCTCCGTCTACGAGGCGATTCAGGACGGGACTAAGGGGTACCAGAAAACGGTGGCGCTCAAGACGCTGCTCACGGACCTCAGCAAGAATGAGAAATTCGTCGAGATGTTTGTCGAGGAAGGCAAACTGGTCGCCAACCTTGTGCATGAGAACATTGTCCAGATTTATCAACTCGGCCGTACGACCGAGGGCTATTACATCGTCATGGAATTCGTCAAGGGCCTGCCGTTGCACGACTTTCTACGATCTCATAATCTGACGCGCTCGGCGATCCCGGTGCCGCTCGCTGTCTTCATCTGCAGCCGTATCGCTCGTGGCCTGGCCTACGCGCATTCACGTACCGACGACTATGGTGAGCCCATGCAGATCGTCCACAAGGACGTCTGCCCGAATAATGTGCTGATCACGACCGAGGGCCTGCCGAAGCTGACCGATTTCGGCATAGCGAAAGCAACCAGTAACGTGATGACGGCCGACGACAAGTCGCTCATGGGAAAGTTTACCTACATGGCGCCGGAACAGGCCAATCGCCAAGCTGTCGATTTTCGTGCCGACATTTTCTCCCTCGGGGCCGTGCTGTTTGAAATGCTTACCGGCCGCAAGGTCCGCGAAGATGATGATCAGGATGCCTTGCTTGAGAAAGCCGGGCAAGGGCACGTCGAGTGGCAGTTGCTGTCCGAGGGCGTGGACGAGGCGATTATGGAAATCCTACGCCGCTGCCTGGCAGTCAATCGTGACGAGCGCTATGCCAGTACCCAGGAACTGGCGCATGCCATGGAATATTTTATCTACAAGGACGGCTACGGCCCCACGATCCAAACGCTGGAAGAATACATGAAGGGCAAATTCCCTTACCTCTACCAGTTCAAGAAGAAGGGGCTACGCGATCCCGGCGAGATTGAATCCTTTAGTGACATCCAGCCGACCTCTGTCACGTCCGCTGCCACTATCATTCTGGACGACGACTGAGGCGGCTCTGTCGTTTTCCGGCCTGGCGCCGTTCCCGCCTTTTATTATTCCGACAGTAGAACTGTCGCTATACGCAGAATAGCCAGATAAATCAAATAGATTTCTGTTATCTTCAGCATTATGTCGTCGTTCAGGATCGCCCGCTGTACTATCTACTGTCACGATGCCGGGGACGGATCGTGATTGTTTGAGAATTGCCTCCCGCGCCGCTGCCTGCCAAGGTGGAACACATCATGCGCTCATCTGTGACGTTGTTCGCAGAGGAAACACTCAGCATGGAGGCTGTATACAGTGAAACGGTTCGATTATACCCCCCAGTCCTTTCCCGGCTACCACAGGGCCGAAAAGACCAACAGTGAGCGAATACTTGCGGAAGCTCTAGATCTCCAGGGCCTCGAAGAACGCGCTCTCGATCACGTCGAAAACGCATTGGCTGATGCATTGACACAACGGGTTCATGCAGATTCTGTCACCGTCGACTTTCTTGTCGACTGCGACCGCGAAATCAGCGAGCTCCGTGAGCGTGTTGCCTGTCAACTGCAGTTTGTTGAATTTGCCCGTGAAGTCGCCGAAGACTCCCGTAAGGAGTGCAAGGCCGCTTCGATGGAATAGAAGAGCTTCAACAGTGATGCCTACTTTAGGCCAATGCCTGGACGACAGAGAACAATCGATGCGACCAGAAGCGGGTTGATGACCTCAACAACGCCGCGTTGTCGCAGACCTCTTTCAGTCCGTCAACTGCTTTGTCTTGGATTCACCGCATTCATATTAGTCACTGGCGACCTTGCCTTTGGACTGACGTCACTGTTGCACGGGGCTACGGTGAAGGAAGTTGGAAAAGCCGAGGACACGGTCAGGACCTCCGTGATTCGGTTCGAGGATACTGCAGCTAAGACGTGGATTGACAAGTTTGAGAACGGTCGACGAGAACTGCTGCAACTTGTTTCTCAGATCGAAGCCGAAGCCGGGCACTAATCTGCGTATCGTGCCGGTAAGAAACCTGCCGGGCTGTTACTGAAGCAGGGGAAAAACCCACAGGATGGACAGAACTGGCATGAAAATTGCGCAACTTTAAGATGAAGATAAGATCCGAACCAGCTAGAAACCTGCATGCCTGAATGGCGGGAATCGAAAAAATGGACGACAGTTCCGCTTCATCTGTAAAGGGACGCGTGCTTGTCATGGATGATGAGTTCGGCATCCGCGATGTCGTTGGTTCGCTGCTCCAGATGGGTGGCTATGAAGTAAGTTGTGTCGAGAATGGTGAGCAGGCCCTCGATGCATTGACTGCCGCCATCGAAAGCGGTTGGCGCTTCGATACAATTCTCATGGACCTCCACGTCAACGCGGGCGCCGGCGGTCTTGAAATCATCGATGCGGTGCGTGAAATCGATCCCGATATCAACGCGATCGTCACCAGTGGCAACCTGGTCTGCAGCGAGGAACAAGATCTGGCCACCGACTACCTGTCGTATGGTTTCGACAATGCGCTTACCAAGCCCTTCGACTTTACCGAGCTGCTCGCCATGGTCGCGGGCGGCTGTCGCCCCAAGGGGGGATCCCGGGAAAGTGACCAGATTGAGAAGAGCGTTGGCTGACATGTTCGCGCAAGTTACGTCGTAACACGCGGACGGAATGGAAACTACCGGTCCTGTTTGGCCGTGCTATGCCTTGTCGCGGATTCAGGAAATAATCTACCACCTCGTTGCGATGGGAATGGTCTCACCCGTTTGATACGATGGATCGAGGCGGGAGGATTGTGGCTTTCTATGGGGAAATGCTCAGGCGAAAACCATCTGTGGCACACCTGAGCCGGGGTGGAGACAGCCGTCTTCGCTGATTTCCCAGCCCGTGATGTTCAGTACGACGTTCAGATCGGCATGAAGCTGCTTTTGATCGACGGCTTCAAAGTTGTACGCCGTTATCTGTTTCAGTACAACTTCGACGAACGCATACACCGGTTCACCTGTCCCTGCTACGATCTGTGCTTCCGCCAGGGCATTGTAAAGCATTGCGGGCTTGCTCGGTCCTCCGTTGGTGTTTGGCGGCTTCAGGCCACTTTTTACCAACATGGCGCCAAAGTCCGAAGTCGAGGCAGCTGGCGCCAGAAGCGCTGCTACCTGTTCCAGCAAGGCGGGGGAAACAACGGAAATATCAGACATAGTGCAGTCCGGGATTAAATCAATATTCGTACACAACGGCGCAAATTATAGGAATTCCACGACGTAAATTCAAGTGTTTTTTTACGTCCTGCGATGGCCAATTATTTACTGCTGTCTTGCTACGGTTTTGCTATTCTGTACTGCGCAGGCCGTGTTTCCAACACTGCTCGATATTCTGGAGGCTGATTCGCTTGTCAACCTGTCGAGCCGTCAGGTCGCAAAAGTGGTCAGGGGCGTTCCTGCATTCTCGTATCAGCGCAGTTCGATGGGCAGCTCGTCGGCCAGCCTGGCACGAATCTTTTCGTGCGCCTTGTTGACCTCGCTGTCTTTCAGCGTGCGGTCCGTAGCACGAAAAGTCAGAGAGTAGGCCATGCTCTTGCGGCCGGCGCCGATGGCCTCGGGGTCGTGGAAAATGTCGAAGAGCTCGACCTTCTCCAGGATTTTCACGCCGACGGTGTTGATCAGGTCGATGACTTGCTGATGTTCCAGCGATTCGTCTGCGATGAAGGCGACATCGCGGCTGGTGGCCGGGAACGGTGCCAGCGGCGTATACTTCGAAGGAGCGCTGCCTACCGCCAGTACGTTGTCGACATTCACCAGGGCCACAAGCAGGGGCATCGTGATGCGCATCTCCTCGACCTGTGTGTGAGTGACCTGCCCGAACACTGCCAGGACAGTGTCGTTCACCACGACTTCGGCACCGGCCTCGAACGCGAAATGCGTGGTTGGCCGTACGATGTAGTTGTTGATCCGACGGGCCTGCAGCCAATCCTCGAGTAGCCCGCGCAAGTCGAAAATGTCGTAGGTGACCTGGCGCTCTGTTGAGAACCGTTCAGGGTTTTTCAGGCCGGTCAGCGCGATCGCTGCTTCGTTGCGCTCCTCAGGGTCGTCGGGCATGCCGCGATAGGCGCGGCCGAGTTCGAAGAGTGCAAGATGTGGATTCCCGTGTGCGATGTTGTGGGCCACAGTGTCGAGAATCGCTTGCAGCAGGGAAGGGCGCATGACCCCCATCTCGCTGCTCAAAGGATTCTTCAAATGCAGCATGCAGTCCGGATCGTATTCAGATTTGGCGGTCACAATGTCGGTACCCACCGTGCTATAGGTGAGACATTCGTAGAGACCGAGCATGAGCAGTTCGTCGCGCATCAGTTCGAGAGCGTAGTAGGCGTCTTCGACGCGTTCCCCGCCGATACGTGCGGCTGGTGGCGCAGTTGGGATGTTGTTGAGTCCATAGATCCGCGCCACTTCTTCGATCAGATCGACTTCCCGCAGCAAATCGAGGCGGAAAGAGGGAATACTCACGGTGCAACCGTCGGCGTCACTGTCGTCGATCGCCAGTCCCAGGCGCGTGAAAATTTGCTGTGTTTCCTGGTCGGAGAGAGTGACGCCGAGCAGGCGCTTGATCTGGCTGTAACGGCAGGACAATTGCGGCGGCAAGTAAGGACCTTGTCGTACATCAATGACGCCCTCGACCAACGTGCCGCCGGCGTACTCGCAGATGAGTTGCGCGGCGCGACGGCTTGCGTAGTCGACCATCTCCACGTCGACACCGCGTTCGAAGCGATAGGAGGAGTCGGTCGACAGGTCCAGCTGTCGCGAGGTTGCACGGATATTGACCGCATCGAAGGCCGCACTCTCGAGAAGTACGCGGGTGGTGTCGTCATTGATTTCGCTGTTTTGCCCACCCATGACTCCGGCGAGGGCGACGCCGCCGGCGGCATCGGCGATCAGTAAATTGTTTGCTGTGAGCTTGTGCTTGCTGTCGTCCAGGGTCGTAATGGTCTCGCCATCGCCGGCGCGGCGGATAATCAGTTCATCGCCGTTGAGTCTGTCGCAGTCAAAGGCGTGCAGCGGTTGCCCGCATTCGAGCAGTACAAAGTTGGTGATGTCGACGACGTTGTTGATCGGGCGCAGGCCGACAGCGCGCAGGTATGTCTGGATCCAGTCGGGGCTGGCACCGATGGTCACGTCCTTGATGAGCCGGGCAGTGTAGCGCGGGCACAGGTCCGGATCGGCAACCGTGACCGTGAATTCGCTGGCTATATCGGTGCCCGCTGCCGCAGCGGTATCGACGGCGGGCATTCGAAGTTCGGAGCCAGTGATCGCGCCGATCTCGCGGGCGATGCCGATGTGCGAGAGCCAGTCCGGTCGATTGGGAGTCACTTCCCAGTCGATGACTGTGTCTGTGCCGATGACTTCCCGATAGGCTGTACCGATCGCCGCATCGGTTTCGACGATAATGATCCCGTCGTGATCATCTCCGAGTCCGAGCTCGTCCTGAGCGCACAGCATTCCCATCGACACCTGGCCACGAATCTTCGATTTCTTTAACTTCATGCCGTTGGGCAGGCGTGTGCCGACACGGGCCAGCACAGCGAGCTTCCCAGCCGCACAGTTCGGTGCGCCGCAGACAACATCGATAAGCTCGCCGCTGCCGTCGTCGACTTTGCAAAGACTGAGCCTGTCCGCATCCGGATGTTGCTCGCGCGAGTCGATACGGGCGACGACAACGGAGTCGGGCAATGCTCCCTTCTCTTCGATACCCTCGACCTCGAGCCCGGCCATGGTCAGCTCTTCAGTGAGCTGTCGGGCGTCCCAGTCGATGTCGATATAGTCACGAAGCCATGTACAGGAGGTTCTCATAAGCTATTTAATCTAACGTCAGAACGTGAAAGACAAAGACGGCTAATGCTGGTAAATTCTATACATGGCCCGAATGCCCGATGACAACCTGACCATTGCGAATCAGCACTTCCGCTGCACGGATTGTGGGCGTTGCTGCCGCGACTGGTATGTGGCGTTGCTGCCGGATGACAAGCGGCGACTGGCGAAGCTCCAGTGGCGCCAGGAAGACCAGGTCCCGGAAAACTTCATCGCGACGGTGAATAATAAAGAATACATCGCCCACCGCAGCGACGGCACCTGCATCTATTTCGATCGCGACGCCGGCAACTGCATGATTCATGCGCGCCTCGGCGAAATTATCATGCCGCTTGGCTGCCGTGTTTACCCGTTCAATATCGTTGCCGTCCTGGACGACGGACACTCCGTTATGGCGCGCTACGACTGCCCCGCTGTGCGGGAAGGCGAGGGACAACCGCTCAGCCAGTCGAAGCGGCAGATAGACCGGTATATCGAGGACCTTCGTATTGGTGACGGGTTCGACCGCTATGACCGCGAAGATCTTGACGCTGAGGCAATCCGCAAAATCGTCGCCGCTGTATACAAGCTGGTGATTGACAGGCCGACGCTGGCCTGTGCCAACGCGGTGATTGCTGCGAACACCGCAGCCTATCGCCTTGAACAGCTCGGGGCGGACTTTTTGAACGATGTCAATCCGAACAGCTTTCTCGAATCCTTCCTTCAGCGGACGGTGGCCGACAGCCTTGAAATGCCGCCGCCGAAGCATGTCAACAACGTCGAACGCTGGCGGTTCATGGTGTTATTCACCGCCTACATGCGGCGTGACGAATCATTGATAGGCCAGGGGCTCCGCGGTCGGGCGCGACGGGCGGGGGCGCTCATGCGGATGATTCTCAAGTCCGGCAATCTGCACGAGCTCGGCGAAGAGCATCCCGACATGTCGCTGCACAGCCGCGAGTTGTTCGAGATGCCGATTGCCAATCTGGAGGAAGTGGACTGGTCGCTGTACCGGGACATGATCAAGGTGCGTCTGCAGACCTATCAGTTTTTCGGAAAGGCTAATTTCAACGCCGGCATTTATTTCGGCATGCAGCTTTTATTGCTGACCTTTCCACTGGTCATTGCCGCTGCCAGATGGCACGCCGCAGCGCGCAATTGCACCCGGCTCGAGCTGCTGCCTGTAGATATTGACTATGCGGTTGGCGCGATCGACCACGCCTTCGGCCGTGCACAGGTCTTGAATATGGGGTTTTACCGCACGCTGTCGCGCCAGATGGTCGATATTGATTCCTATCGGCGCCTGGTGTGGTCGCTGCTGCGGGGAGCGTAGCCATCCTGTTCGCCCCCAACCATCGGCACAAACCGCACGCTGCCGGCAAAGGACACAATGAAATCATCGCCGTTTCGTTGATGAATCTCCAGCCGTTGCTCATAGGCGCCGACCGGCAGGATCATGCGACCGCCGTCGGTTAGTTGGGCCCGCAGCCTCGGCGGTATTTCCGCGGGTGCGCATGCCGCGATGATCCCGTCGTAGGGCGCATGCTCCGGCCACCCGTCCCGCCCGTCGTGACAAGAGATCTGGATGCTGTCATATCCATTTTCCCGTAACACCCCGGTGGCGTGTGTTGCCAACTCGGGCAGGATTTCGACAGCAAACACGTGCATCCCCAATTCGGCGAGGAGAGCTGCCTGGTAGCCGCAGCCAGCGCCAATTTCCAAAACCTTGGCGCCTGGGGTAAGCTCGAGGCAATTGATCATGTGCGCCACGATGAACGGTTGCGAGATCGTCTGGCCGTGGCCGATGTCGCAGGGTTGGTCCTGATAGTTGTCGACGCTGCTGTAGGGGGCTGGAGGAAACAGATGCCGTGGCACCCTTCCCATTGCATCAAGGATCGTGGGGTCGGTCATGCCGAGCTGGTGCACCCGCTTGATCATATGTTTTATGGCGGTTTCGCAGTTCATCCGGTCAGTCGGGCATCTGGATGGTTGAAGCAATAAAACGGTGCATCAGATCTACAATGAATTGTTGGACGGCGGGAGAAAGGTCCGATTGCCGATCGTTGGTAAACTAACCTGACACATGGCTTTTTACTGTCTGGATTGTCGTGCCCGCACGACCTGGCCGTTGTTTTTTCCTTGTGGTAAAATGCCGGGGAGACGATTACCGTGAGATGTGTGGGCAACGCCGTTCACACGATCAAGACAGGCGTGGCTGCCGAGGATTGAATCTCGCTATCGCTGTGCCAGCCTTCCAACCATTTCGATTTTTATGCATTACAACTCGCTCATGGCGCTCGTCGTTGTCGTCGCAGTTATCGCGGCCGGGTTCGCCTGCGGCATGGCCGCGGCAGAGACGGAGATGGGGTTTCGCGTTCTCCGCTACATCGGCATTGGCGGATTGGTGCTGTTCACCGGGCTGATTGTCACCGCCGTGTTCGGCGGACACCTGGCGCCGTCGAGCAGGATCATGTTGTTCTGGGCGTTGCTGGCTTCGCTCGCTCTATGTGTCGCGGTATTCTCCGCCGGCCTTGCCGGTTGCTTCCGCAAGGCGCACCGCCGCGCCGGTGCCATGCTGTTGGTACTGGTCGGATTGCTGCTGCCGATCATAGGCATCGCCATCGGCGCCAAAGAACTACTGACGAATTGACGATGCTGGCAACGCCCCTTGCTGCCAGCGAGTTGCGACTGTCACGGTCGGAAGCGACGAAAGCGTGACCTCTGTGGCAGCGAAGTCTACTCCAGTGAGCGCCTGCAACTGGCAGTAGGCAAGGGGCATGATGACTCGGTTTGAGCTTGGATATCATCACTTTTTGCTATATCTTAAAGGAGTTCCCCGGAGCTGATTGCTGTCAGCTTCTTACCCCGAGCAGATCAAGCTTTATCAACTGAAGAAATGGATGGAGATTTATTCCCTGGTAGCGGCGCTGGCAGGAAATAAAAACCATTCCTGAAAAAACGGAGATTCTCATGAAGACCCCCCAGAAACTTGTGCCGCGTTGGATGCGTGCGGCTTCGCTTGCGTTCGCAATTGCCATCTTTCCGATCGGCTTTGTCCAAGCCCACGAGCAATGCGGAGCGCGCAAGAAAGAAGCCGCTTCCAGCACCAGCGTCGAGGAATACCGACGGGCTGCAGTGGAAATCCGTACCGCCGTCGAAAATGGCAAGGTCTCGAGGGAGGATGCCGAGAAGCGTCTCATTGAGATGCGCAAGGCGATCGGCAGCGAGCAGCCTGAGGTTCGCGATTCCAGCATCAGCGTCGAGGAATACCGATGTGCTGAAGTAGGGATTCGTGAGGCCGTTGAAGCGGGCAAGGTTTCCAGGGAGGATGCCGAAAAGCGTCTCATTGAGATGCGCAAGATGATACGCTGCGAGAAGTCGGCCGAGTAATCGCGAGGAATCCGCCTGTATATACGAAGAAGAACAAAGATGTTTTGCCGTTCTTTTTTCATTTTTCAGGCGGAGACTGAACCTTCATTACCTCAGCTATACCGCCTCCGCTGGTAACGCCCATACCTCGACGCCATGCGCCGCGTATAGCCCGGAAACGTATTCAAGCTTCTGTTGCCCGGTCACGTTACCACACCGGGTTCACTGAACTGGCTTTCCCCTCACATTGTGCGTGGCTCTGACATCGAGCTGTTGGATCCAGTTTGCGGGGTTTGATCTCGGGGAGCGGTCAAACAACATTCGCACATGAACATGAAACGCCGCCAGATTTGCGTAGGTTCGGTCGCCTTTTTTCGTAGAGCCTTGCTTGTTCTTTTGTTGCCGGGGTGGAAGTTACGAAATGCGTGATGTTTCATGAGAATCCAGCATTTCCTTCTTCTGGCAATTTTTGCTGCCGCCGCAAACGCGGCTGACCTGCGTGTTGCTCATCACAGCATCCGGCAGGACCGCTCGGTGGTGTCTCCCGAAGAGTGGCAATGGAATGAAGGCTGGGGGCGGGTGCGGCAGTTCTTCCCGCGCTACTTCAAGCCGGCGGCGACGGCGCACCTGTTCGTGCAGAACACTGGCGATGCCGCGCTCGACATCACCGATGTCCGCTTCAACGGCAAACCTATCGACGAAGTCTCTACGAAGGCGGACTATGCCGGCCCGGTGATCTGGTATCGCAGCAATCCGGAAGTGCTCGAACCGGGTCAGTTCGGGATGGTGTACGCGCGATTGCGATCGGCTCTGGATCAGCCGATCACATTGACCGTGACCGCCGGCGGTGAGACTGTTTCGGCGGAGTTTCGCGACGACAACCTGGATCAGATCCGCTTCGGATTCGTCGGGTTCAATGACAACATCGATCGAATCTACGCGTATGTCGAAAACTGGTCGGATGGGAAACTGAAACTCAACCGCGTTCGCCTCGACGGTCAGGATGTCACCAACCGCTGCGAATTCGTTAACCCGGATTTCGCGGCCGGTCCGGCCCTGATCGAACTGGCCCTGGAGAGACCGCTGAATAACGGCAGTTTCCACGTCATCGAAGCTGCGACCGATAAAGGGCCGGTCGCGGTCAGCCAGATCCGGGCTCGCGACAGCACTTACCGGCTGGGCGCCTGGATCAGTGACGCGAACGAGTGTCATGCAAAATTCTTTAACACGATGTACAGCCCCCACGATTATCCGAAAGAAAACGGCTGGTGGCAGGACAGCACCGAACAGCGCCTGGGGTTGCTGAGGATCGGCAGCGGCTCGAATGAGAACACGGTGCGTCAGATTGCGAAGCTGCCGGCCGCCCAACTGATTTACACGAACATCGACGAACCAGACGCCCACGAACCCCCGCCGCTGCCGTATATGTCTCGTTGCGGCATCAATATCATGCGCAAGGTCGAACCGACCATGCGCATGCAGCGCCGGCTCGACAAGCGGCACGACACGACGTTCGTCTGTAATCGCACCTATGCACCGCTGAACTGGCTGACTTACGGCGAAGTGCCGGACATTTTTATCAGCGATTGCTACGTGCCCGTTCGCTGGATGGGCTACAGCTTGAAGACAGTGTTTATGCAGATGCGAGCGATGAACGCTGCGGCGTCTCCGCGCCCCACCGACATGATGATCTGGGGATGCATGAACACCGGCTACTCGATGAAGCGTTCGCCGACCCCCGAAGAAAACGATATGACCGTTCACTACGCGGTCGCCGAGGGTGCCAAAGGGATCTACTACTTCTGCGACTGGAATTCCTATCCGCAATTGGCCGAGGGCGGGTACTTCATCGGCATGCGCAAGACCAACATGCTGTGGAAAAACATCGGACGCATGAACGCCGAACTCACTCGCATCGCACCGTTGCTGAGCAAAGGGCACCCGTTCCAGATCGCCGAAACCGATAACCCACAGCTTTACGTGCGGTCGTTGCTCTGCGGCAAAGACAATTTCGTTGTCGTCATGGTCAACAACAGCCACCAGATTCACTCGGCGACCAACAACAGGGGTGCCTTGCAGCCGTTCATTTACCCGGTCAAAGACACGACAGTCAAGTTCGACTTGCCACCCTGGTTCACGGCGCGCTCCGTCGTCCGCGTCGCGTGGGACCAAGTCGCGCCGGTAAAGCTGCAAGGCGGTGGGAAGTCACGCAGCATCAAAGTTGACGACGTGATGACGTCTCAGGTGCTGGTGATCTCGCAGGATGCGAACATCGCAGACAAGCTGACCTTGCCGGCGGATCGCATGGCGCTGTTCCTGAAATCAGAGAAGCCGACACTCGTGACCGACAATCCACCGATCGCTGCAGCGAAGCGTCCCGATACGGTAATCAAGTTGGATGCCGCGATATTGGCCAAGGGGGAGATAACGCTGGACCTGACTGCGAGCGAGACCATCGCGCGCGCTTCGAATATCAAAATCAAGGGCGGCGAACTGCGACAAAAGCCGGGGGAATGGCTGGGACTCTTTACGCCGAAGGACTGGCACGGTGATGCGGCGGTTATCTTTTCAGTCGAGTCGGCCACGCCGCTCAAGAAGATCACGGCGGTGCTCGACAGCAGTACGCCGAATATTGCGGCGTGCGCCAACAACAGTGTCGGGATCTCGTTCGACGGGATTCGCTTCTCCGAGGAACGCAGTTTCAAGATGGAGTGGCCCGGCCACGGCCAGCTGACCTACGAGCGGGTGGCGAGCGCGGATTCACCGCTCAATACCTTTCAGGTCAACGTCCGCCTGCGTGATCCCGGGATCGTGTATTCCGACGAAGCCACAAACCTGGCGAAAGCGCTGACGATCAAGTGGGAGCAGTGAGGTGAGTCGCACCAGCGGCCCGCGACCACGCCGCCGATCTCCTGCTCGGCTTCGTCGCCGAAGTGGGCAGCGAGTGCTGCTGTCCATGTTGCTTTCGTATCGGAGCTGTCAGGGCGGGGTAGAGCGATCGTGTCCGAACGCTAATTGACAGCAGATGGGCTGTCATACATTCCGCCGCGATCATGCCTGATGCACGCGCCTCCGGCTTGTCTTTCCGCAGACGGATCGAGTATTTCGGCAGGGATTTTATGAAGACTGGTTGCTATGGGCCTGCTCTTAGTTTCCCCTCGCGCCCTATGAAAAGGCGGAATCGCGGCGGGAATCGCGGCTTATTTTCGCGGAATAAGTTCAGCCTGTGTACAATCTGGGTACAATCCAAAATACAAAAGTCACCAAAAGACAATAAAAGACAAAGTGCGACAGCCTACAGGTCCAGATACCAAAAACGCCTGAAACCAAGATATATCAAGGTTTCAGGCGTTGTGGATTGGCGGGGTTGACGAGACTCGAACTCGCAACCTCCACAGTGACAGTGTGGTGCCCTAACCAGTTGAGCTACAACCCCAATACACATCCTAACTACTAAAATATCCTTAGTTATGTCCGGCTGCAAATAGGAGTTTGGAACAAAAATGGGTTGCCCGGGAGGCTTCTTTCATGAGCAGCCAGGTTACCTGTGTTCCCAGGGCTTGCCATTTGGCTTGAACGGCATATTATGCGGTATGAAATTTTCGTTTGTCCTCTGTTGTCTTTTTCTGCCGCTGGCACTGGCCGCGGATCCGGTCATCGGTACGGTCACTGCCAACCGTCTGAATGTGCGACCGAAGCCTGGCACCAACTACCAGTTGTTGTGTGAACTCGAACGCGGTGCGGTTGTCACGATCGTCCGCGAGCTCGACGAGTGGTACGGCATCCTGTGCCCACCGGAAGGAAGCGCCTGGATACCGGCATCGCGTCTCGACGGCAACGCTGTCACGATCGCTGCCACACGTGTTTATGCCGGACCGGGGACGTTGTACGCCAGTTTCGACAGATTGGCGGCAGCTACGCAGGTGACCGTGGTTGAGAGCCGCGAGAAGTGGCGGCGAATCGAGCCGCCGGCCGGTAGCGTGGCCTGGGTCCACCGTGACTATGTCGCTTTGCCAGAGCCCGAGCCGGAACCCGAGCCGGAACCCGAGCCGGAACCCGAACCGACCGTCGTTGAGGACCGGCCGCTGCCGGCACCGGAAAATGTCACCATCCATCGGATTCAGCCGAAACCGCAGGTCGGGCCGTTGGTGTACTTCGGTGACGCCAAGAAGGTGAGTAAGTCCGGCGTGATCGTACCACTGGGCAGCGAGGACTCGCCGTGGGCACACGCGCTGGCCGTGCATCTAAATGATACGTATTACCCGCTGTCCTACCTGAAGGCGGAAGATATCGACTTCAAGAAATGGGAGTGGCGGTCGGTTACGATCGATGGGATGCAGCACTGGGTCAAAGGATGGCCGCGTCCATTGATCGAGGTGGATGAAATTGAGAATGTGCAGTGAGACGGAAGTAGTAGTAGGATAGGCAATAGAATTAGGGTAGCCGAATTAGTTTCTTACATAAAGATCGGCAACGGAATAAAATTATTCTTTGAACGCTTCTACGGCGGCTTCAATCGTTTGGTCGATAATTTCGTTGCTGTGCATCAGGCTGGTGAAGCCGGCTTCGTATTGTGAGGGGGCAAGGTAAATGCCGCGTGTCAGCATGGCGTTGAAGAACGTTGCGAATGCCTCGGTGTTTGCCGCACTGGCACTTTCCCAGTCACTTACCTGGGACGCCGTGAAATATGTGCAGAACATCGGGCCGACCCGGGTCTGATAAATCGTTCGCCCGGCGGCGGTGGCGGCCTCCCCGATGCCGCGGCACAGACGTTCAGCTTGGTCGATGATGTTTTCCAACACGCCGGGTCGCTGCAGGATCTGCAAGGTCGTGAGCCCGGCGGTCATCGCCAGGGGATTGCCGCTCAGTGTGCCGGCCTGATACATTGGACCGGCAGGAGCGACCAGGGACATCAGGTCGGATCGCCCGCCGTACGCCCCGACGGGCAGGCCGCCGCCGATCACCTTACCCAGCGTTGTCAGGTCCGGTGTCACGCCGTACAACGCCTGGGCACCGCCGCGATCGACGCGGAACCCGGTCATGACCTCGTCGAAGATGAGGAGCGCGCCATGGGTGCTGGTGAGCTCGCGCAAACCGTGCAGAAAACCGTCGGCCGGTGGCACCACGCCCATATTGCCTGCAACCGGTTCGAGGATGACTCCGGCAATGGTGTCGGGGTTTGCATCGAACAGTGTGCGGACGGAATCGAGGTCGTTGTAGTCGGCGATCAGCGTGTCGCGGGTGGCTCCCTCGGGGACGCCCGGACTGTCGGGCAGGCCAAGGGTGGCGACGCCGGACCCGGCCTTGACCAGGAGCGCATCGGGATGGCCGTGATAGCAGCCGCTGAATTTGATTATCTTGTCACGACCGGTGGCGGCGCGCGCCAGGCGGATGACCCCCATGGTCGCCTCTGTGCCCGAGTTGACAAAACGGACAGTATCAATTGACGGTACCATCTCGCAGACCAGTTCGGCCAGATCGATCTCTAGCTTGGTCGGGGCGCCGTAACTGGTGCCTCGATCGATCGCGTTTTTGAGTGCGTCGGTGACTTCCGGGTGGGCGTGCCCGAGAATGAGCGGGCCCCAGCTCATGACATAGTCGATGTAGCGGTTGCCGTCGGCATCATAGAGGTATGGTCCGCTACCACGCTCGATGAACAGCGGTTGACCGCCGACACTGTTGAAGGCGCGTACGGGTGA
The DNA here is from genome assembly GCA_964460215.1 of uncultured Lentisphaerales bacterium. GTDB lineage: Bacteria > Verrucomicrobiota > Lentisphaeria > JABSQK01 > CAJWLW01 > CAJWLW01. The sequence goes on along the minus strand of CAYWQM010000010.1, from coordinate 34,686 downwards.
GTTGACGCCGCCGGGCAGGGTTGTCTTGGCCTGGGCGTAGAGTTGCTCGGAACGGGTGCGTTGCATCGGTGATTCTTTGTTGGAGATGGTGTATGAGGTGGCAATCTTACTCTTGCGTCGGCCGCATCGCAAATATGCCGAGTGGAAACGGCCGGGGCATTGCGGCCCCAACGTCTCGAACGGAGCATAACGCGACATCAGGACATTCTAAACATACAGCTATTTTATAATCGGCTGTTTCATCGGTCCTCGTACCAGCGATCGCGGTAAACGACTTCATTCCTGTCATCGAAACCTGGTGTCATACCCTCACGTGTAATGTTGTCCGCTGCTGCATTGTCATTGAGCGGCAAAAGCCAGTGTCTTGGCGGACCATCACCGTGCTCGATTAAAATTATCCGTTGCGCATCGGGCGCCCAGGCAAGCACGTCGAGTTGAAAATTTCGCTGCCGCGCGAATGGCAGAGGAATGGAACGCTGCTTGCCTGCCTGCAGATTGTAGACCCAAAGTCGATCACCCAAGCTGTCCCAGGGGGTGCACATGACAAGGTCACCGTTCGGTGACCAGGCGGAAACGTGTAGATTTCTCCCTGCCAGCGGCACCTGTTCGGCAGTCCCGTCTAATCCGAGGATCCACAGTTCCAGGCCACCGTCAACGGCGTCTCTGTCCATGGTTGCGTCGAGAGCCGCGACAAGGGCAATGTGATGCCGGCCGGGACTGACGAGATAGTTGCTGTGATACTGCCAGGATCTGCCGCGACCTATCCGTGACGCGATCGCCCAGTCGTGGTCTGCGGTCGGGATTGCCAGTGCCAGAGCGTAGCCGGCTGCGACCGGATCATCTGGCCATAGCAGCGTTGCCGGGGTGTTGGCAACATGGGCTGCAGCACGAGTATCATCGAAAAGCGGCAAGGCGGCGACGAGATCGGCTGATCGTCTCTGGGTATCCCAGGCGAACAGGTTGCTGCTGGACTGGAAATAGAGGATCTGCTCGGAGGCCCATCCCCATACCGTCATCGGCTGTTCCCAGTTGAGGATGTCGTCGATCCTGACGCGACTTTCCGATTCCAGATCGACGACGGTTACCGTGTCATCCTCATTGAGTGCCAGGTACCGGCTGTCGGGTGACCATTTACCGGGCATCCCCTTTTTTAGCGTTTGGCGGTTGCCCTTGCGGTTGACGACGTGTAGTCCCGTCTTGGTCAGGTGCCCGGTGGTGGTCGTAGTCAATGTCTGGGCGCGCTCGCCATCTGGCGAGATATTGTGGATGGAGGTGTTGCGGCAGCCGCTGGCAATGATAATCAGGCACGGGATCAGACAGAAGTGAATGCGGAAGGAGCCGTGAGTCATTTTTTATTCTTCATGTGTATGACCGTCGCTGCTTGGCATGCCGGTCAAAATTCTGATTCCGAGAGTGAGTGGCCGGAGTTTACCGGCGCAGCCACTCGAGTTCCATGATTTCCGGATCGTTCCGGAGCTTCTCGAGTTCTTCGCGAATGGCATCGGCGCGGCGGAGCGCGGCGTCGTCGCGGTTTGAGCGTAACTTGATGTACTCGCCGTAGCCGATCAACCGCTGAATGGCCGTGACCATTTTCGGGTGGGCCATGTACTTCAACTCATCCAGCTCCGCAGTGATCCGATTGAAGTCGCTGGTGTCGTTGCCGTCATACTGGTATTGCCGATCGGGCGCCATGAGTGCCAGATAGGGCCAGCTCAACGCCGAAAATTCCGCGATCGTCCGTTCCAGTGACAGATGCTTCGGCAGCTCGCCCTGGATCTCTGACAGAAGGACACGCGCCGATAGATGATTGGGGGCGAGTGCCAGGACCTCATTCAGACTTTCCCGGATCTGTTCATTGCCGTAAATGTTGCCGTCGTGTTTTTTCATGTATGCCTGTATTTTTACAAAGGCATCGATGGCCGCCGCCAGTTTTTTGTTGTGATCGGTGCGGACGAGCTGAACAGCATGCCGGGCGTGGGCAACTGAAAAAATCTGCAACTGCCACACGATATAGCGCTCGCCGGTCAGCATCAGGTCGATGACTTGCGGTTGGTTGGCCAGTGGCACTGTTGCGTACTGGCAGCTGCCTTCGTAGGCGCCACGGAGTCGAGCGTTAATATCGCCGACGTCACGGGTGCGGCCGTCCAGGAGCATATCGCCGATCACCGCGCACCGGTCATTGACCTCGAAGCCTTCCCGCAACGTTGCCAGAAGAACGACAAACGCCAGGCTGGAGGAGGGTACGTCCTGCGGGAGATAGCTGTCCGACAAACTGAATTCGACGGTGCTTTCCGACGGCCACTCGTCGCCGTATAGATCGCCGACGAAGCGGGCCGCCTCATTCATGACCACCCCCATGTCCCCGTTGATCCCTGTGGCAGCCCGGGCAGTTTGTTGGGGTGCCGCTTTTGGTGTAACTGTGGCGGTCAGTGTCGCCTTGAAGCCGACCGGCCGGTTGTCGCCGAGTTTCAGCAGGACGGTCGAGACGCTCGCCTGATTGCGGCCGAACTCGGCACCCGTGGATGTGACTCCGAAACAAATGAGAAGTATTGAAAGGCAGCGATGCATGTTGGGGAGAATGTCAAAGGGTTTGAAAGTGCCATACTCTATCGTGTCTCTGATCACGATGTAAGTTGCAACGCTCCGTCGAGTCTCCATATTAATGGCTCAGATCAACTGACAACCACTACACCTGAGGATCTCATGACCAACTGCACGATCTCCACATCCCGCGGCGACATTGAACTAGAACTATATGCCGACAAGGTCCCGAACACCGTCGCCAATTTCGTGAAGCTTGCTGCCGACGGCTTTTACAATGGCCTGAGCTTTCATCGCGTGATCGATGATTTCATGGTTCAGACCGGCTGTCCCGAAGGTTCCGGTCGCGGTGGCCCTGGTTACCAGTTCGAAGACGAATTCCATGCCGAGCTCCGGCACGATGCCCCCGGGATCCTGTCGATGGCCAACTCCGGGCCGAATTCGAACGGCAGCCAGTTTTTCATCACCCATGTCGCAACGCCGTGGCTCGATGACAAGCACAGCGTCTTCGGCCGCGTCACCGGCGGGCAGGAAGTTGTCAATGCGGTTGAGCAGGGCGACATCATGAACAAGGTGTCGGTCGAGGAAGCGTAAGAAAGGGGTTCGTCAGCTGTCAGGTGTCAATCGAGGATATCCGGCACCTGCCACTGGCTGCTTGTAGGACACGCTGAGTCGGCCGCAGGGCCGTCTGTTCCTCATATCTGAAACCTGAGACCTTGAAGCATACCATGCCTGAGTTCGTCTCAATCGTCGGGGCCCGGCCGCAGTTCATCAAGGCGGCGGTGGTGTCACGGGCACTCGGCGATGCCGGTGTCGACGAGTGGCTGATACACACTGGCCAGCACTACGACGACAATATGTCGAAGGTTTTCTTCGATCAGCTCGGACTGCCGCGGCCAGATCAGAATCTCCAGATCAACGGCGGTTCGCATGGGGTGCAGACGGCGCGGATGCTCGAGGGGATCGAAGCGGCTTTACTCGACCGCCGGCCGGCTGGCTTGCTGGTCTATGGCGATACCAATTCCACACTCGCAGGCGCGCTTGCTGCAGCCAAGCTCAACATCCCTGTCGCCCATGTCGAGGCCGGCCTGCGCTCCGGCGATCGTACCATGCCCGAGGAAGTCAACCGCATCGTTGTTGATCATGTTGCAGCCGTGCATTTCGTTCCCACACAGACGGGCGTCGACAATCTCAAGCGTGAAGGCGTGGCGGCCGGCGGTATCCATCTGGTTGGTGACGTGATGTACGATGCGGTCCTGCAACACAGCGCCCGCGCCGAGGCGGAAAGCACGATCCTGGCCGAGATCGGTGTAGCGCCGCAGGGATACATACTGGGCACTGTCCACCGCGCTGCCAACACGGATGATCCGCAATGCCTTCAGGCGATTTTTGCGGCCCTTGAGGAGATCAGTCACGAAGTGCCAGTCGTCGTGCCGGTGCATCCGCGTACTCGCCAGGCCCTGTCGCAGGCGGGCATGGCATTGGCGGCGCCGTCGTTGCATGTGATTGATCCGGCCAACTATCTCGACATGCTGATGCTCGAGAAAAAGGCGCAACTGATCGTTACCGATTCCGGCGGCGTACAGAAGGAGGCGTTTTTCTGGCGTGTTCCCTGTGTCACGTTGCGGAACAACACCGAGTGGGTGGAGTCGATCGAACTCGGGTGGAAGCGCCTGCTGCCGCCGACCTCTGCCGAGAGTATTGTTTCCGGCATTCGGGCAGCCCTGGCAGGGAAGGGCGGTGACCCGGACGCAGCGCCCTACGGCCACGGGGATGCGGCGCGGAAAATTGCGGAGACCCTCCGTGGCGGGCTTCCAAAGTAGAACGGGTCTCTGCCATCCGTACAATTTTTTATGAACCCTACGCGGAGTTCCGTTCTACTTTTCCTGTCCGTTTCTCGTCTCCGCATCGATGAGCTCGAGCAGCGCATCGATCTTCTCGGCCGCCGCAGCATTTTTCGGATTCAGCCGGAGGATGTTTTTTTGAGCCATGAGGCTTAAGCGATAGACCTCGGCACGTGTGGTGCCCGGTTCGACCTGGCGGGCGTAGCTGTTGCAGAGATAATCGAGAAAAACATAGGTCGGCCGGTGGTCCGGATCGATTGCCTGGGCCCGCTTGAGCATTTCAATTGCTTCCAGGTACTCACCCTGCTTGCCCAGCAGCAGGCCGAGATTGGCGAGCCTGTCGGCTTTTGGCGCCCGCGAAATCGATTTGCGCCAGGCGCCGATCGCCGCCTGGTTGTCACCGCGTTTGGAGTAGATGTAGGCGATGTGATCGTTGGCCGTGCTGTGATACGGTGCCAGTTTCAGAGCTTGTTGCAGATGCTCGTAGGCCGTTGCGAAAAGCTCGCTGCGTTCCGATCCTTGCGCTTTGTCGGCTTGGTCTCGAAGTTCGGCGGCAATGCCGATCGTGGCCTTGACGTTTTCCGGGTAGTACGAAATGCACTGAGTGAACGCGGCGATCGACTGGTCATGTTCATTCAGTTCTGCGTGCGATACGCCGAGATTGCACATGGCATCTTCATAGTCTTTCTGGATCCTCAGCGTTTCTTTGAAACGTTTGATCGCATTTCGGAATTGGCTTGTACCGTCGGCGCCTTCGAGCCGGAGCTTCATCCCTTCTTCGAAATAGGCGTTGCCAAGGTTATACCGAGGCCGCGCTTTGTTCGGTGCCTTGAGTACGCAATCCTGCCACAGCGTGAATGTCGTTTCCCATACCTTGTTACGCTGTACAGTCGAGAAAATAAGCAACGCCGCGACAATGGCAGTCACTGCACCTCCGACGATCAGCGACGGGCGCAGCCGGTCGAGCAGCAGGACAATCAGCAGGATGACCAGCAGCATCGGCAGGTACAGCCGGTGTTCGTACGCCATCTCAATGGCGATGATCGATGACTCCACCGCCAGGTTGATGAAGTACCACAGAATGCAGAATGCCAGGAGCCGGTGCTTTTTCGCAAGGTAGATAGCCCAAGCCAGAATGCCGATGACTGCCAGCACCGACAGCAACGTTGTGATCGGTGTGATGAGCGATGTCGATGTGATGATGTGATGCTCCAGCGTCAGTCGTTCGGGCGATGGCAGGATGATCAGCGTGAAATAGAAAATTACGACCCGGAACTGCGTCATCATACGCTCGCTCATCGTGAAGTCACGCATTTCATAGGCCGCCTTGAAATGCTCAATCGGGTTCATTTTCAGATAGATCAGTGCGATTGCCCCAGCAATAGCCGCCGGGATGAGCCAGAACTTCAGATTCCTGACCAGGTAGTTCGCACTCAGGCTGCGGAAGAAAAACCACTCGACCAGAAAGATCAGGGCCGGCAGCGTGATGGCGATCTCCTTGGTTCCCAAGGCCAGCAGCCAGCAGATGAGTGCCGTGGCCCAGGCGATCTTGCGACGGCCGTTACTGTCCTCGCGCCTGCCGTACATATAGAGACACAGCGATGCGAGCATGAACATCGCGGTCATGCTGACCATGCGTTGCACGATATAGGTCACGGCGTTGACATGCAGCGGATGCACGATCCACACGATTGTCGTGGCCGCTGCCAGCCAGGCGGCATGACGACGGCCGGGTGCCGGACGGGGGTCGGGTGTCGCCGACTCAGGTTTTCCCGCCTTGCGGCTCTGGCGGTTGACGATCAGCAATTGAAACACGAACCAATAGGCCAGCCAGCCGTTGACGATGTGGATGGAGATATTGACAATGCGATAGCCCGGGCGTTGCAAGCCGTGTGCCAGATGATTGAGCGCAAAGCTCCAGTTGGCGATTGGCCGGCGATAGGAAAAGCTCTCGAAACCCGCCGCTTTCAGGTTGCTCCATGACAGTGAGTCGATCTTGATCAGCGCGTTGTTTTGGATATTCTGCGCGTCGTCGAAAACGAAATCATAGTCGAGCGTCGGCCAGTAGATGGCAGCCGTCAGCACAGCGGTGACGAGGCAGGTTGCGAGGTGGATGCGTGTTATTTTCTTCACGGTTCGATACCCTTGCAGACTCTTGACTTCGCGTGAAACAAACGTAAACTTAACGCCTCATCCGCTGACCGCACAGCACTGGAATCGCTGCACGATGAATATGAACAAGAGCGATATTGAGCCGGACGCCGGCGTGATCCTTGTAGCTTCTGCGAACCTGCTTGATCCCAATTTCAGCCGTAGCGTCATTCTGCTCTGTGACCACCAATACGACAGCACGTTCGGACTGGTCCTCAACAATGCCCTGCCGGTGACGATGCGGGACGTCATCGAGTCCATCGTCAATTGGGATGCGCCGCTATACCGGGGCGGACCGGTGCAGGAAAACTCGCTGCACTTCATCCACACGATCTCCGACCTCGACATCGGCAGTAAGCCAATCACGTCCGAGCTCTTCTGGGGCGGTGATTTCGAGCGATTGAGCAAGTTGATCGAGCAGGGCAGTGTGGACCTCAGCCAGGTAAGGTTTTTTGTCGGCTATTCTGGTTGGGGCGAAGGCCAGCTTGCCGACGAGATTGAACGCGATTCCTGGTACCTGATCAACGGCCAGAACGATGCGATCTTTTGTGATGATTCCCCCAATCACTGGCGCCGGGTCGTCCGCACCATGGGGGATGAATACGAAATCCTCGCAAACTTCCCCGATGACCCGCGACTGAACTAATGCTGCCCGGCATTTTTTTTCGCATACAAGGGTGCCAAGTACCTCTGTTGCGAAGTTTGCCAAAGAAACGCATGTAGTACCGGCTACCCGCGCAGCAGTCCGACAATTTCGCCCGGTTCTGGGAAGCGGCCCACTTTGTGTTTCGAAAAAACCTGCTCGCCATCTACGGTGACGTCGAATACGCCGCCACTGCCAACCTCGAATTCGACGCTTGCGTCAAATTCCTTTTCGAGTTCCTCTGCCAGACCGGCAGCCGTCGGCTTGTAGTTTCAAGCGCCGCAATAAAGGATGTGCACGTTCATCGGATGTCCTCCTGAGTGGTCGTACAAATATACACTCAAACGACATTCTAAGCACGCCGCTCACGCCCCAGGGGGATTATCCCACCCACGACTGCACCAGTTGGATGATACGGTCCGCGTGTCCGTCGGCTGAGGTGCCCCAGATCTCCCGCAGTGTCGTTTCGGCATCCGATGCGGTGATCTCGGTATCCGGCTGCTGAAATCTCAAAGCCGCCAGAACGCCGCGTGCCATTTTGTGGGGTTCAATGCCGTGTGTCAGTGCCAGGTGCATGGTGCCGACCAGACGATCATCCCAGGACAACTTGCGTTGTGGGTCGCGGCAAATTCGCGCCACTGCATCCTGCAGAAACGGATTGTGCATGCGGATGAGCAAATCCTCGGCATAATCTCGAAATCCTGCCGGCGTGAACAATTCGTCACCTGTACCTGCGTACTTTCCAACCAATGCGGCGCCGCACTCGTCGATGAACGCCGTTCGTCCGATCTCCAGCAGCTCGTTGTCGGCAGCGATGTCGCTCATGGCGCTGTAGCCGCGCTCCGCTGCCAGGTATCCGAGCAGCGCGTGAATGGCGTTGTGCCCGAAGAGTTTTGCCTCTTCGAACGGGAGCAAGGCCGCCTTGTCCTCGAACACCGGGAGTCCCCGGGTAATGCCGGCGAGCGTGAGGCGTTCGAGCTGGTTGGCGTTGAACGCCTCGACCAGCACTGCTTTGTCGCTGCCCGGCGTCATGCGGACCAGTCCCAGTTCCTCGATCGTTGCGCAGTCGGCAATGACGCCGCTCATCTTGCCGATGACGGTGTTGAGAATCTGAAAGTTTGCAGGGATGCTACCGAACTTGGCAATCGCATCATTCAGGTGGCGGGCGGCGTAGTTGTTGTTTTCGCAGGCGTAGAGGATGCGCGGCTTGCTGTCATCGATATTCGCTGCCAGCGTCTGGGCGATACCCTTCTCGTAAAAGTCCACGCTCGGTACGGCGGTTGCCAGCTCGTCGGCGTCGCGAACGGCCTGCGCCAGTGCGGGACAGTCTGCCTCGACCGTCGGGTTGAGCAATTGCAGCTCGGTCAGGTCGGCGGGTTCGATGCGATCAGCGTGGGCAATATTGATGTGCACCGTGCTGTCGTTGGCGCGCACCGCGTCGACAAGACCCTGATCGACCTCGGCAATCGTCAACGACGAAAAGTTGCCGGAGCACTGTGCCTCATAAACGACCAGCGCTGACTGGATCGGACCAAACCCGAAACCGACGAAGTTCTTGTCCATGCGATTCCCGATGTTGGACTATGGCGAAGCTGTCTTCAGCAATTCTGCCTCCGCTTCCGAGCACCACTGGCCATCGTTGAGTTTGGCGGCGACCGTCGGGAAATGCTCGCCCAGCTGGCTCAGCGGGATCAGGCCGATGTCGTGGAGTTGCGGATAGACGATAATCTTGCCGGCCATCGTCCGGTTTTTGACTGCATCGATACCGCCGGTGGCACCGGCCATTCCTGAGATGGCGTCTACGGAGGTGTTGGTGTTGAGCTGGCCGTCGGTGACCTTTTGCAGGACGATCTTCATGTCGCTGATGGTCGAGCCGCTGGTGCCGAACATATACAGGTCGTTGGCGATGTAGGTGTCCAGGTCGAGATCGTGTTTTACCGGTGCCGGGATGCCGGCGAAAATATTGATCAGCGCGTTCGGTTTGCTGCCGGCGATCGCCTGTTCGACGAGTACCGAAATCGGCGCCATCAAGGCCCAGTAACTGAAGGTGTTGTCGAGCTGTTCGCTTTTCGTGTTGACCATGCGCAACGTGACGTTGTTGGTGGCTGCAATTGTCTCGCATTTGCGCGCCAGGGCCTCCAGTCGGGTATCGTCGAGGTCGGTGGCGGTCACTGAAAGATCGCTGCGCCCGGAGCAGATGTTGCGGATCACGTGCATTTGCCCCATCGGTCCGCCGGCACCAATCACAACGACACTGTCGCCGTCGCGTACTTCCGGATGCTCGGGAACCCGCTTGTACCCCTCGGAGGCGTCGCTGCCTGTCGTGCCGACCCAGCGTGTAAACCCGTAGTGCACCCGGCCAACGCCGACGTGGACCAGTTCGCCGATAGTCTTGCCGCCCAAAACGATGTTGATGACGCCGCGTACGGCCAGCTTGTCATTCAGTGCATCAAGATCCGCTTTGCTGCTGCCGAAGTAGATAACGTCGTCAAAGCCTTCGTCGGGAACGTCTGCAAGGCTGTCTGTGAAAGCTACATTGCCGAGTGCCGAGACAGAGTCGCGTTGCGACTCGTCCGTGATCGCTGTGATCGTCGCCGGCGGAGCATTGCCGTAACTGGCTTCGACACCTTGGATCTCATGGCCGGACGCCGCGACGATTAGGAGGCGACCGCCGGGCAGGACCGTGGTGCGCTCGACGACGACGTATGAGTCTTCGACGCAGGCCCATGGCTCGACGAGCGCTGCCTGCGAGGCGCCGAGATGTTCGGCGACCGGGATCAGAAAACGCTCGCCGTCGCGGTCGATGACGACGCGCTCGTCCAGCAACACATACTCCTGCAACGCCCCTTCGAAATTGTAACCGAACGCTGCGTTCGAGCCGGCCGTCGGCAACTGCCGGAAATCCGCCTGGATCAGGCATCGTTCGCCGACCTCGTGGTGCTTGACCTGGTCGCCGACCTCGATGATGCGGCATACCACTTCATGCCCGGGTACGGTCGGTTCGTTGTTGGGCACGTAGCTTGGGATTTCGCTGAGAATCTCCTTGGCGAGGCCATCAACGATTTCGCTCTTGCGTGCGTGCCCGGAAAACTGGTTCAGCAGTTTGAGATCAGAAAAGCACAGGCCGACACACTCGATCTTTGCGAGCATCTGGTGCGGCCCGGGATGTACGACGGGCTTCGATGTGTTCAATGTCAGTTCGTCCGGTCCGACCAACTGGACGGCGTATTGTGTCGCGGGTATAGCCATTTTGGGTATTCTGGGTTCAGATTTTCAGAAGGTGAAAGACGGAATTCGGACAAAAGGTCCCGGCGCCATTCCTATGACAACATGACCTGGCCGCCGGTGATCGGTAGAGCCTGGCCGGTTTCGTAGCGTTGCTCGACCAGGTACAGGATGCCGCGCACGACATCCTCCACAGTACAACCGCGGCCCATTGGAACTTTTGATTCGTATGACTGCCGTACGTCCTCTGCAGTCTTCGCGCCGGCCACTTTGCCGGCATTCAGGTACTGCACAAACAAACCCTTGTCCGGATCGGACCACAGCGGCCCGTCGAAAAAATTGCCGGGACAGATAGCATTGACCTTGATGCCGGATCTCACCAGTTCCAATGCGAAAGACTGGGTCAGGCCGATGCCGCCGAATTTGCTGCCGGCGTATGCAGCATTGCGGTCGGAGCCGACCAGGCCGGACTTGGAATTGATCTGAATAACGTCGCTGAGATAGTCGTTGGAGGCGCTGTGCTGTGTGGCCAGGATCGGTGCCACTGCCTGGACACAAATGAAGTAGCCGTTGTAGTTGACGTCGGTCACGAAAGCGAAGTCGTCGGGGCTCAAATCGATGACGCTGCCGGCCCTGAGGACCCCGGCATTCGACACGAAGAGATCGATGCCGCCATAGGCTCGCACGGTTTCGTGGATTGCATCAGCCATCGCTGTGGAGCTGGAGACGTCGGTACCAATGCCAGTTGCGCGGCCGGCACCGTGGCGTAGTGCCAGCTTCTGGGCTGCTTCCGACACACCATCGACGTTGACGTCCATGAGTACGACATGCGCCCCCTCGTCGGCGAGCGCCTCCGCAATGCCATTGCCGAAACCCTGTGCCGCGCCTGTTACGACTGCGACACGCCGGGCCATACGCCCCTTCGGTCCCTCTGCAGCAGCGACTTTCCGGCGAAACTGTTCGACTTCCCAGCCGTCGATGAACTCTCGATCGCGCTGCGACAGGAAGTGGATATTGCCGAGCATGCGGGCCGTGAGCATGATCTTGATGGCATCCGTGTACATAAGACGTGTTGTTTCGGCAGCCTTGCAATCGTCACCCACGGAAAACATCCCGAGGTTTTTCACCAGTACGATTTTCGGTGGAAACCCCGTTGTTTCGGTATGAGCGGCGATGGCGGTTCTCAGGGTCTCCGTCAATTCGTTGTCACTGATTGCAGCATCGATGTCGAGCCACAGGGGAAAGGATTTGCAGTAGACGATCTGATCTGGATTCAGCGGGCCGCTTCCAGCCATGGTTTCTCCGTGGAGATCACAAACAAACTCCTGGACCACCGGGGAGTCGCAGCAATTGACGATCTTCGGAATGCCGTCTTCGGCCAGCAGCAAGCGCAATGCCGGCGCAACTCGGTTTATAACCGACACAGCTCCTTCGGTCGGCATGATATTGGGTCGCCGTGAAACTACAGTGGCGGAATGGTCGACGTGTTCTGCCAGGCCGCTGAGGAGCCAGTCGGTATCTTCGCGGATCTGATCGGGTTCGTCGGCCATCACGATGATGCCATGATTTTGCAGCAGGATCGCCCGCGGCTTGTCGCGGCCGGTGGCTTGGGCGTACTCGCCCATTGCTTTGTGGATGACTTTCGAGAGAATGTACCCGGGATCGACAAACGGGATCCAGATGATGTTGTCATCGCCGTAGAGCTGTTGCGCGAGAACCTCGCCGCCTTCTGAGCAGGTCAGCTTGTTCATCTGGGTCGAATGCGTGTGGACGACATAGCGCCCCGGAATCGCATGGTGCATGAGTGATTCGACCGAGCCGCGCTGGCCGCGTTCCGGATAAATCCGGGCGGCATTCAAGGCATCCTTGTATTGCGCTTCGCGCGTGGTCGGGTCGTCGTCGAAGTCCTGTAAAAACGTTTCTTCCAGTGCGGCGCGATCGAGTTCGACAAAGCCCTCCGGCGATACCGTGGCCAACGACGTGCCGCTGGCTTTGACCCAGAGATGATCATCGTTTTTGCAAGATGTGTTGCCGCCCCCGGCAATGACAAACTCGACACCGTCACCATAGAAGTGCGAGATCTTTGTGATGACGTCAAGAGGTTTTTCGCTTGGATCGAAAGTTGGCCAGTGCATGATTATAGAATGAGTGGGTGGACTTAGTTGACGGAACTTAAATTGTTGAGTTCATGGGTTGCGGTAAGCCTCGATCACGGCAGCGCCCAGTCGGGCGAAGGCGTCGATGCGTTCATCTGCGGTTGCGTAGCTGGGATTCGGCATGCCGTTGCTGTCGACAAATCCGGGTTCGCCGATATACCCGAGATATTGATGCGCCGCAACGACACAGGCACCCTCCCAGAATATCGCTTTGACTCCTTCGGGGATTGGCTCGCCGTCGACGCAGGTTGGTTCGATGCCGATCAGGTCCAGGGTGTTGTGCTCGGTGCCGGCAGTGACGATGAGGCCCGCCGTGCGCATCGCAGTGACATACTCGGTAAGCACAGGTGCGGTGTTGCGGATAGGAATGTATTCGACGGCGTGGAAATTGTAGTTGCGCAGGTGCTCCAGAAGTTTGGCGGGCGGATCTTCGAACGCACAGATCGGTGATGTTCCGTCGGCCAGCGTTGGATAGCTCGGGATACCGCCCAGTTCGAGGATTAATTCTGTTGCCTCGGGCAGGGAGATAAAGGCCTCCTCGGCGAAAGCTGGCTTGCCGGCCTTCATCAGGTGCGACCGGATTTCGCCCTGAATGCCGACATGGTCATTTGCGTCCTTGGCGTCCTGGCCGAGGATCGCCGCGACAATTGCCGGACGCTCTCCTGAATCGGTCTGGTCGAATACCGCCTCCTGAAAGGCCTGGGCGATATGGCGCTCCTGGATATACACGGTCTCCCGCAGCGAACCGTGACGGTTGACGATCATGTCAACGACACCCTGCTCGTTGAGCCCGGTATCGAATCCACGGTCACTGCAGACGGCTCCGAGCTTTTGGATCATTGTCGCCATGCGACCGCGATCAGCGTCGCGGATTTGTTGCAGCAGTGCCGAGGCACGGTCAGACATGTCGACGAACTGCGTGATGCCCTTGCCGCATACATAGGTCTTGCCGGGGTTGCCGGGATCGTTGACCTTGACGCCGCTGTCGCGAAGGTCGCCGATCATCACAATGATCTCGAGACCGTACATCGGAAAAATTCTTTGGGCTGCAACCTGTTCCGTGAATGGACCGTAGATGCTGTAGTCGTAGTAGTTGCTGACGCCGAGCACGCCGACGGCCTGGGTGGCTGCCAGATTCGTTGCCTGTGCCACGCTGTCGAAGGCGGAGAAATTCGGCGGCAGATGGATATGTGAGTTTACCGGGACCCGTGCGGCGGCAACGTCGATGGTTGCGGCGCGGGCGCGCAGGGCGTCAATTCCCGGTAGACGGGCGAATGCGATAGAAAGCGGATCAGTCATCTTGGCTGCAGAATTTTAGGGTGAATTCGGTCGTGATTGCAGCGTGCCA
>CAYWQM010000010.1:19564-20768 GCA_964460215.1 uncultured Lentisphaerales bacterium | reverse complement strand
AGCCCGGATATTCAATGGGCAGGGCTGCGGTGCCTGGCTGTTTGTGCGGTGTTCCCGGTCGCGTGACCACATGTGGGCCTGCCAAATCTCGATCCCTCGTCGTACTGCGTTTCATCCAGTCTGCGGTGCACGCATTTGTGCTGTACAGTTCAAAACAAATGGCCAAGCCGATCGTTCCACAGTTCTGCGATGGGATTTTGCATTCTGGAGAACCTGCAACTACCGTAAGCCCTTCTACGGATTATCTGGGCGTTTAGTTCAGCTGGCTAGAACGCTACCTTCACACGGTAGAGGTCACAGGTTCGAGTCCTGTAACGCCCACCAGATCCCCGTTGCTTTTGCCTGCTTGCCTGTCGGCGGCCCCGCCGATATGTCTTCTTTAGCCATCGGTACCGCGGCCGATCTCGCCAATGGAAAAAAGTGAAGGACGGCTGCCGCGATTGCGTTGCCGACAAGCCTTCTGCCGCATTTTGTGGCGCGCAGGAATTGTTAGGAATATGTGGAAAATCAAATTGCCTGGATTTGCCGTTGTTCTACTCTCGCAAGTCTCGGAAACACGGCTATCATATCAATCTTGCAGTTGAAAAAAGAGGTGCCTTATGCTTCCCTTCAAGATAGATTTATCCGGTAAAACTGCCGTAGTCACCGGCGGTGGCGGCGTTCTTTGCGGTGCGATGGCTGAGGCCCTTGCCGCGTGCGACGCCAATGTCGCGGTGCTTAGCAGAAAGCTTGAAAATGCCGTGACCGTCGCCGACAGCATCACTGCCGCGGGTGGCAACGCCAGGCCCTATGCCTGCGATGTCACAGATCGGGATAGCATTGAGAGTGCCAATGCGGCGATAGAGACCGAATACGGTCCCTGCGACATCTTAATCAACGGCGCCGGAGGCAACGCGCCGTCCGGAACCGCAAGTGTCGAAGTGATGCAACCCGAACATCTGCAGCCGGCAGATGGGGTCCGGACATTTTACGAGCTTGAGCCTGAGGGGATCGAGTTCGTATTCGACGTCAATTTCAAGGGCACCGTCGCAGCGACCCAGGTATTTACCCGCAGCATGGCCGAGCGCCAGAGCGGTTGCGTAGTGAATATTTCGTCGATGAGCGCCTTCACCCCGCTTACCAAGGTCGGCGCCTACAGCGCGGCCAAAGGGGCGGTGAACAATTTTACGGAATGGCTGGCGGTCCACCTGGCAGAGCTGAACAT
>CAYWQM010000010.1:0-19554 GCA_964460215.1 uncultured Lentisphaerales bacterium | reverse complement strand
CAATGCTATCGCCCCCGTCTTTTTCCTGACCCGCCAGAACGAGGCTTTGCTGACCAACCCGGACGGCACCTATTCGCCGCGCGGCAACACGATCGTCGGCCAGACACCGATGAAGCGTATGGGCCGGGCCGACGAGTTGATCGGCTGCCTGCTCTGGTTGGTCTCTGACGAGGCTGCGAGTTTCGTAACCGGCACCGTTATCCCCGTCGATGGCGGATTCAACGCCTTTGGCGGTGTCTGAACCCGCTGATACCTGAAACCTCACACCTGCGCTGGCGCCGAAGGGCGGGCCAAAATTGACAATGGACCCGATTGCAGAACTCAGGGGTGTTTCCAAAGACACCGACTTTTTCATTGGCATCGACAGTGACGGCTGCGTCTTCGATTCGATGGAGATCAAACAGAAGGAATGCTTCTGCCCGAACTTCATCAAGCACTACGGCCTGCAGGTGGTCAGCAAGTACGCCCGCGAGGTCTGGGAATTCGTCAACCTCTATTCCAAGACCCGTGGCTGCAATCGCTTTCTCGCTGTCATCTACTCGCTTGACCTGCTGCGCCACCGTCGTGAGGTGAAGGCGCGTAATGCGGACATTCCGCAATTGCCGCAACTGCGCGCCTGGATCGAAGAAGAATCGAAGCTCGGCAATCCTGCGCTGCAAGCGAAAGTCGACGCTACGGGCGACGCCGAGCTCGAGATGATTTACGCCTGGTCGATCGACAACAACGCCCGCGTCACCGACATGGTTCACGGGTTGCCGCCGTTTCCCGGGGTCGCCGATTTTCTCGCTGCAGTCCAGGGGAAAGCCGATGCCATTGTCGTTTCGCAGACGCCGCTTGAAGCGCTGGTGCGCGAATGGGAGGAGAACAAGATTGATCATCTGATCAAGATGATTGCCGGCCAGGAACACGGCACCAAGACCGAGCACCTGAAATATGCTGCCAGCGACCGTTACGATGCCGAAAAGATCCTGATGATCGGTGATGCACCCGGCGACTACAAAGCGGCGAAAGGCAATGACACGATGTTCTTCCCGATCGTGCCAGGCCGCGAAGAGGAATCGTGGGAGCGGCTCAATGCCGAAGGCCTGGAACGTTTTTTCAACGGTACATTCGCCGGGGACTTCCAGTCACAGTTGCTGGCAGCATTCGACGAGGCACTCCCGGAAGCGCCGCCGTGGCAGTCATGAAGTTTTCGTTCTCATTTTTAATCTTCTAACCTTCCTGTTCTTTCATGAGTGAACAAGCTGATTTCGGATTGGTCGGACTCGCCGTCATGGGTGAGAACCTGGTGCTGAACGTCGAGAGTCGCGGCTACTCGGTATGTGTTTTCAACCGGACCACGAGCAAGGTCGACGACTTTCTCGCCGGTCGCGCCAGCGGCAAGAACATCATCGGTGCCCACAGCGTCGAGGAACTGGTCGCAAAGCTGTCGCGCCCACGCAAGATCATGGTGATGGTCAAAGCTGGTCCGCCGGTCGATGCTTTCATCGAGCAGCTTTTGCCGTATCTCGATCAGGGCGACATTGTCATCGATGGCGGTAACAGCCATTACCCCGACACCATCCGCCGGACTGCTGAGCTCGCAGAGAAGGGCATCAGCTTCATTGGCACCGGCGTTTCGGGCGGTGAAGAAGGGGCCTTGAAAGGTCCGTCGATCATGCCGGGCGGCGATCCGAAGGCCTGGCCGGAAGTGAAGCCGATCTTTCAGGCGATCGCCGCCAAGGTCGAGGACGGCTCACCGTGTTGTGAGTGGGTCGGCAGCGATGGCGCCGGGCACTATGTCAAGATGGTGCACAACGGCATCGAGTACGGCGACATGCAGCTCATCTGCGAAGCCTACCAATTGATGGGGGCGGGGCTTGGGATGAGTGCCCCGCAGCTGCACGAGGTTTTTACGAAATGGAACGAAGGCGTGCTCGATTCGTACCTGATCGAGATTTCCCGTGATATCCTCGCCAAGACCGACGACGATACTGGCAAGCCGATGGTCGATGTCATTCTGGATACCGCCGGCCAGAAGGGCACAGGCAAGTGGACCTCGACATCCGGCCTCGACCTCGGTGTGCCGATTGCGCAGATCGCCGAAGCTGTGTTTGCCCGCTGCATCTCCGCGCTAAAGGAAGAGCGCGTTGCGGCAAGTGAAGTCCTGAGCGGCCCCGACACGGCTTTCGGCGGTGATCGCGAGGCGTTTGTCAATGATCTGCACGACGCCCTGTATGCGTCGAAAATTTGTTCGTATGCGCAGGGCTACCAGTTGCTGCGCGCAGCGGCCGAGGAGCACGATTGGGAGTTGAACTACGGCGAGATCGCCCTGATGTGGCGGGGCGGCTGCATCATCCGCGCCGCCTTCCTGGAGAACATCAAAGCCGCTTTCGACAGCAACCCCGGGCTCGCCAATCTCCTGCTCGATCCGCACTTCAGCCAGATAATTATGAAATCACAGGATGCCTGGCGCCGGGTCATCAAGACTGCGGTCGACCTGGGCGTGCCAGTGCCATCCATGAGCGCCGCGCTGAACTATTACGATTCCTATCGTTGTGCACGGCTGCCGGCCAACCTGCTCCAGGCACAGCGCGACTACTTCGGCGCCCATACCTATGAGCGTGTCGACAAAGCGCGCGGCGAGTTCTTCCATACGAACTGGACCGGCCGCGGCGGCACGACTGCCGCAACGCAGTATACCGCCTGAAGGGCCGGGCTCGGAGACGCTGAGCAGGGGGACAATTACTTCACGCCCCGATCGGGTGCCAGGTTGTCTTCACTTCCTGAACATCGAGGATCCGATACGGGTCGGTGGGCGCCGTGTCAGTGCAGTGCACAATCCGTTTGACATTGAGGCTTGCGCCTTCCTGGACAACGCGAAGCCCAGTCGCATCGTCGCCGCAATAAACGATGGCGTTGATGTCCATGTGCGTGGCAAACTGCTCGAGAAGTTCGCTGTGGGAACCCGTAAGGATATTGACGACACCCGCCGGAAAGTCCGAGGTCTCGAGCACCTCGGCCAGGGTGATGCTGCACAGCGGCTTTGTTTCCGATGCCAGCACGACGCAGCTGTTGCCACCGCACACCACCGGTGCCATGGTCGCAATAATTCCGAGCAATGACGGCGTTGCCGGTGCCAAACTCCCGACCACACCCGTCGGTTCAAGAATCGAGAAATTGAAATGCGACGAGCTCACGGGGTTCACGGTACTGAATACCTGCTGATACTTGTCCGCCCAGCCGGCATAGTACACCAGCTGCTCGATGCTCTGATCAACCTCACCGCGGGCCGCCGCGATCGGCAGTCCTTGAGACTTCAACTCGGCGACGAACTGGTCGCGGCGAGTTTCAAGAATCTCGGCGACGCGATACAGGATCTGCCCGCGGTTGTAGGCTGAGCGCCCGGCCCAACCCGAAAAGGCTTTTCGCGCCGCGACCACGGCGTTGCGAAGATCTTTGCGCGATGCCTGGCACATGTTCGCCAGCAGCTTGCCCCGGCCGTCTTCGACCCTGTAAAAGCGGCCCGATTCCGTGCGCGGAAATGCGCCGCCGATATATAGCTTATAGGTCTTTTGCACCGGTATGCGTTCGACTGTCTTTTTCATGTCAACCTCACATATGGCAACAGTCCGTGCACACCACCTTCACGACCGACACCGCTTTCCTTGTAGCCGCCGAAAGGCGACGAGGGATCGAACTTGTTAAAGGTGTTGGCCCACACGACGCCGGCGCGCATTTGATTGCCGACCTTGAAGACCTTGGCGCCTTTGTCGCTCCACACCCCCGCGGACAATCCGAAGGGCGTGTTGTTCGCTTTACTGATCGCTTCGTCGACGGTGCGAAACGTTTGCACGGCCAGCACGGGGCCGAAGATTTCCTCCTGAACGATCCGGTGCGACTGGCTGGCGTTGAGAAACAGACTCGGCCGGCACCAATAGCCCTTTTTCGGCACAGCACAGGTGGACTGGTACAGATCGGCACCCTCGGTCGTGCCGATCTTCAGATATGCATTGATTCGCTTGAGTTGCATCTTCGAATTGATCGCACCGATGTCGGTGTTCTTATCCAGGGGGTCCCCGACGATCAACGTTTCCATGCGGTCTTTCAACCTGTCGACCAACTCGTCGTGGATGCTCTCCTGCACGAACAGCCGGGAACCAGCACAGCACACGTGCCCTTGATTAAAGAAAATACCGTTGACAATGCCCTCTACAGCCTGGTCAATTGCGGCATCCTCGAAGACAATGTTGGCGGCCTTGCCACCCAGCTCGAGCGTGTATTTTTTGCCGGTGCCCGCGACTGCTTTCTGGATGATCTTGCCGACTGCCGTTGAACCGGTGAACGCAACCTTATCGATGCCCGGATGGTTGGCCAGCGCCGCGCCGGTGTCGCCCGCACCAGTCACGATGTTGACTACGCCTGGTGGCAGATCGATGTCGCGCAGCAGTTCCGCCAGTTTCAGCGCAGTCAGCGGCGTCGTCTCGGCGGGTTTCAAAACTACCGTATTGCCGGCGGCCAGGGCCGGGGCGATCTTCCAGGCCGCCATCAGCAGCGGAAAGTTCCAGGGGATCACCTGGGCGGCGACGCCCACGGGCTCAGTTGTGCGACCGGGGAATGCATACTCGAGCTTGTCCGCCCAGCCCGCGTAGTAAAAGAAATGCGCCGCGGCCAACGGCACGTCGACGTCACGCGATTCGCGAATCGGCTTGCCGCCGTCGAGCGATTCGATCACCGCAAATTCCCGGGCCCGCTCCTGCAGCACGCGCGCGATGCGGAAGATGTACTTGCCGCGTTCGGTTGCCGTCAGTTTCGACCAGTACTTGTCATACGCTGTACGAGCCGCTTTGACAGCGCGATTGACGTCCGTCTTTTCCGCTTCGGCCACCGATGACAGGCGTTTCTCGGTAGCAGGATTGATCGTGTTGAAATAATTGCCTTTCGATGGCGGGACGAACTTGCCGCCAATGAACAGGTCGTAGCGATTTTCGAGCTCCACGTGATCCGTGCGCTCTGGTGCCGGTGCGTACGACCAGTCGGTCGCAAAGTTGAGGGTCGGTTTTTTCTTCTTGGCCATGGGCCTAAGCCTCGGAAAAATAGTCTGCCGACTGATACACGCCGGTTCGCTGTTTGGCGATCTGCAGGAGGACGTCGTTCGCCAGTCGACTGGCGCCGAAGCGGAAAAGCTTCGGTGTCAGCCAGTCCTGGCCGAGGGTTTCGCGCAGCATCACCAGATAACTGATGGCCAGCTTTGCCGTCGAGATGCCGCCGGCCGGTTTCATGCCGCGGATCTGTCCGGTGCTCCGGTAGAAATCGCGAAGCGCCTGCAGCATTACCAGCGTAACTTCCATGGTCGCCGCCGGCTGCACTTTCCCCGTCGACGTCTTGATGAAATCGCCACCTGCATACAGGGCAATATCGCTTGCCCGGCGCACATTGTCGAGTGTCTGCAGCTCGCCCGTTTCGAGGATAACCTTCAGGTGCGCGGCGCCGCAGGCTTGCTTGACGGCGGCAATCTCGTCATAAGTGTAGGCGTACTCACCGCGCAGAAAACGGCCGCGGGAAATCACCATATCCACTTCATCGGCGCCTTCAGAAACGGCGCTGCGCGTTTCGGCCAGCCGCAGTTTCAGCGGCATCTGCCCGCTGGGGAAGCCGGTCGCAACCGATGCGACCTTGATGCCGCTGCCGGTCAGGGCGTCCCTGGCAACACCCACGAGTGTCGGGTACACGCAAATGGCGGCTACCTGCGGCAGTCCGGGAAGTTCGTCGTGCAGGTGCATTGCCTTGGCACAGAGTTGACGGACCTTGGCGGGCGTGTCCATACCCTCTAACGTCGTCAAGTCGATCATGCTGAGGATCAGTTCGAGCGCTCCTGTCTTCGCATTTTTCTTGATGCTGCGCGTTTTGAAACGAGCGACACGCTCCTCGATACCGGTCTGGTCGACAGGCGGCGATGTCGGAACTTCTGCAAGGGGATGTGTCCGGGAGACGGGCATGAAAAAACTTATCATCGAACGACTTCTGATCAATCGCTTCTGTATACAGGCTTTTCAGCCGGTGAACGCGAAGCCGCAGCATTGTTCACCATCCAGCTACAGCTTAACCGCGACGCATAACGTATGTGGCAATGGAGCAGGGTAGGGCACGGTCTGCTGTAGCTTCAAGCCTGCGGACTTGCACTGCTCATCGATCTCCCCCAACTTCAGGGAGCGACCCTGATCGGCGATCAGCATCATTTGAAGTGAGAATAATTCGGGGACCACCGGACCCTGGTCATCGCCGCCGGTGAACACGTCGCTGATGAACACCTGACCTTGCGGTTTCAGCGCTTCGGTCGCTTTGCGCAACAGTGCGACGATACCGTCGCCCTCGGCGCGGTGCAGCACGCCGGAGAACAACACAGCATCGAGATTCTGACCGAAGTCATCCTCAAACATGTTGCCTGGCTGCAGGTTGATTCGTTCACGGGCTGCGGAGTCTGCAACCAATTCAGCCGCGACTTCGATAATTGGCTGCAGGTCCAAGACGGTGACGTGCAGTTCGGGATATTGCTCAGCGAGCAGACGGGCGTAGGTTGCCGGTCCGCCGCCGACATCGAGCAACGTGTGGACGCCGTCGAGGTCGATCAGGTTCATCATGCACTGTGCGACGCCCTGTGCCCGATGATGCATAGCCAGGACAAACTCGTGTGTTGCTGCCCGGTCGCCGCCGAGAAAGGTCTCGGGCGGTACGCCCGGGCGATCGGCGCGGATGGCGTCCGCCAACCCGCCCCAGGCGTTCCAGGCGCGGGCGTTGAAACGAATAGTGTCGCCGAGGTAGGCAGGGCTGTCCGCACAAAGGTAGGTGTTGCTCATGTCCGTATTGCGGAAATTGCCGCAGTCATCGACGACGAGTAAGTCCAGTGCCGCCAGTGCCTCGAGCAGCAGTTCGACAGTCCGTAACGGCAGGTCGAGTTGATCGGCCACGTCGCTTGGAGACATGTTGTCGCCAGCGAAGGTGTCGAACAGTTTCAACTCGATGCCGGCAAACAATGCACCGGAACGCCAGAAGGCGACAGACAGATCGAACAGCGGACCCGGATTTGGTGCATCTTTCATAGTTGCTCCGGAAATTTTAGTGACGAATGTCAGGCTATTCCCTTAACGGAATGCCTGCTCTGCGAATAAGCATCCAAGAAAAAAGCGTTCAAGCGTTACTTTGCAAGTAAAACTTTCATCAAAAACTGTAACACCGAATAATGCCGCTTTGCGATCCTACGCGTTGGCGTCCCCCTCACGCACCGGTGCCGCCAACGCGCGTTCGTGCAGATCGCGCCACCGCGCCGAACCATCGTCGGCCACGACCGCGGTCTTCACGTTCGCGATGAAACAGGGCATGTTGCCGGCCTGGGCATCCCGCCAAAGCTGATTCCCCGTGCTATAGTAGAATTTCGCCCCGTTGGGCCAGGCCACTTCGATCATCCTCGGTGGATCGAAACCCTCGTACGGCTCCGAAATCCGCAACTCCGCGAGCGCATCCTCGTCGATTTCCACGCCCAATCCGGGACCGTCCGGGATCGCGGCCGTCCCGCCGCTCACCTCGATCGGTGTCGCCAGCAGGTTCCGGGCGTAGAGCTGGTGCGTGTTGACGGCCGGCCAGTTTGCGTGGCTCTGGACCGCCGCGAAGTGCATCGAGAAGGCTGCGGTGATGTCGGAGCCCGCCATCTGCAGCCAGAACGGCTTGTCGAAGGCGGCGAGCACGATGCCCTTCTGCAAGACCTCGCTGGCGCCGCCACCGAGCACGTAGCCGTCGCAGCAATCGTCGAGGATCTGGGTGCCGAGCGAGTCGGCGTGGTGGACGATGGGCAGCTCGACGGCCTGCTGCAGTTGGCGGTTCTCCTCAATGCCGTCTATCGGGCCTTCCCAGATGACGAGATTGCCATACGTCTTCTCCAGCCGCTGCAGGATGGGGATGGCGTGCTCGGGGTCGAGCAAGGTCGAGTTGAAATCCATGTCGATGTTGAAGTCGTCAGGAACAATCTCGTGCAGCGCATCTAGCTGCGCGTAGACGTCCTGCCAGGGGCGTCCCTTGGCCTTGAAGTCGCGGTAGCCGAGCTCGAGGGCTTCCCGGCACTCGCTCGCCCAATCTTCAGCCGGCATGTCGATCGCCCACCAGGAGAGTTTGGCCCGGTCGCGCACCTTCTCGCCCAGGAGAGCGTGCACCGGAACCTCGAGGGTTTTGCCGACCGCGTCGAAGAGGGCCATCTGCAGCCCGTAGCCGATCGAGTCGTCCCACATCACCTCATGGGCGTTCCGGCCCATCACCCGCTCGACCGCCTCGTCGGTTGTTTCGCCCCAGGGATAGTAGAAGTGCAGCGCCTCTCCCGTGCCGACTGCCCCGCCCTTGAGGGAGACGCGGAAGATTTCGAAGAACGTGAAGTCCGGCAGCTCCCTGTGCATGTTGCGCGCCGGCACCTCGCGAAACGGCAGATCAATGGTGAATCGTTCGAGATCGACGACGTCAAGGTCCATGACCGGCCCCCGATGTGGTGGGAAACGCCTGCGAATCAGAAGCGGAAGGGCGAAATTTCGCGCTATTAAGACTTGTTAGCTGCCTCGCAAGTTCCTGCGCTTCCGTCGTCGGCTTGTTACAGACGAAATTGCGGCAGACAAATGCCGTTGCCTTGTCGTCGACCATTGCTTTGCCATGCAGTAGTGGCTGGTCGTTTGCGGAGTCTGAAAACGCGAGCAGGCGGTTGGGCAGGAAATGCTCGTGCACGGTTCGCAGAAGAGCCTGTGACGTCTCGTCCTGCAGATCGCCAATTATGGCAATCTCTGCCGGCAGGTACAGGTGAAAATCGAGCGCCAGCAATAGGTTCATGAAGCCGCGCGGCATTGTTTTCATTGCGTCGTAATTACGGCGCAACACTTGTACGGCTATTTCTCGATAGTCGCTGCGATCGCAAAAATGGGAACTGCGCAGCAGCGCCATTGCCGCCAGAGAGTTGCCGGCCGGCACGGCACCGTCGTAGTTGGGTTGCGAGCGCAGAAACAATTTGCTGTGCGCCTCTTCGGCCAGGTAGAATGCCGATGTCTCAGCACTCCAGAAGCGCTCGATCATACTGTCGATCAACCCGGCGGCAGCCCTCAGCCACGCTGGATCGCCGTCTGTCTCGTAGACGTCCATGAAAGCCAGAGCGGTTGCAGCATAGTCATCGACATACCCGGGAATGCGCGCTGTCCCGTCGCAGTAAACATGCAGCAACCCGGCGTTGTTCGTCATAGTGTCGCGGATGAATGCGGCGGCGCGAATGGCGGCAACGCGGTAGACATCGTCATTGAGAACCTGGGCGGCACGAGCCATGGCGGAGATCATCAACCCGTTCCAGCAGGTCAGCACTTTGTGGTCCTTGCCGGGACGTACGCGCTGCTCGCGTACCGTCATCAACTTGTCCCTGGCGTCGCCGATCCGGTTCCAGATCTCATCGGTCGTCAAGTCTCGACTGGCGGCGAACGTCGATGGCGGTACCGGTATATTCAGGATGTTGTGACCTTCGAAGTTGCCCCCTGCGGTAATGCCATAAAAGCTTGTGAACAGCTCTGCGGACTCGGGATCGAGCACGGTTTCGATCTCACTTTTGTCCCAGACGTAGAACTTGCCCTCGACCCCTTCGCTGTCGGCATCTTCGGCGGCATGAAACCCGCCGCTGTCATCGGTCATGTCCCGGAGGATATAGTCGAGGCTCTCGCGCACGATGCGTTGGTATTCAAAATTGCCGGTGACTTGCCAAGCCTCAAGATAGGCGACAACGAGCAGGGCATTGTCATAGAGCATTTTTTCGAAATGCGGCACCAGCCATTTGTCATCGACCGAGTAGCGTGCGAAACCGCCGCCGAGCTGGTCGTACATGCCGCCGTAAGCCATGCAGTCCAGGGTGTGGGTGGCAGCGTGCAGCAGCTTGTCGTTGGTGGTTCGCTGATACTCGCGCAACAGAATCTGGATGCTTGCAGCCGACGGAAATTTCGGGGCCTCGCCGAAGCCGCCCCATTTCCGGTCGAAGCTGTCGAGCAGTTCCTGGCTGGCTGTGGTCAGGGTGGTGGTCTCGAGCGCGATGTCGCCGTCTGGCTGGGGGACGGCGGTTTGCTCACACAACGTCGAGCTGATGTGCTCGGCATTGTCGAGTACCTGCTGTCGCTCGGTCTTCCACAGCTCGGAGATGCGAGTCAGGATGTGCGCGAATCCCGGGCGCCCGTAGTTGTCGTCCGGTGGGAAATAGGTGCCGCCGAAGAAAGGTTTCAAATCTGGCGCCAGAAAAGCAGACAACGGCCAGCCGCCGCTGCCGGTGTAGGCTTGCACAAAAGTCATGTACACGTCATCGACATCGGGCAGTTCTTCGCGGTCGACTTTGATCGAGACGAAATTGTCGTTGAGCAGTACCGCGATCGAGGCGCTCTCGAACGACTCGCGCTCCATGACATGACACCAGTGGCAGGCGGAATAGCCGATCGACAGGAAAATCGGTTTGTCGTCGTCGCGGGCTCTGGAGAATGCTTCTTCTCCCCAGGGATACCAGTCGACCGGGTTATAAAGATGTTGTAACAGGTACGGACTGCTCTGGCCGGCGAGATGATTGGCTTGGGGCATCGTTACCGGGTGTTGGTGGTGGGGCGACGACGGCTCGTGACATAAAGCCAGATGCCGGTGAGGGCCAGCACCACGACGCCGATCGCTACGGCGTCGAACACATATACGCCGTATTTCCCGAAAAACCGTCCGCTGTGCAGGTCGAGCACGATGCGCTCCAAGGGCAGACCTTCGCCGCCATACTGCGATGTCAACTCGGCGATCAGCGTATCGTCCGGCATCGAGGCGACGGACCAGGTGATTTCACCGGTTGCGGTGGTGAGTGCAATGGTATCGGGATCAAAGATTCTTGTGTTGGCGGTGGTACGCAGGCACAAGCGTTGTTCCACGTCAAGGCCCAGGCCGGATATGTCGCTTGGCATTTGGAGGTTGTCGCCGAATATTTCAATGATTTCCCCATGAGCCGTTGTTAGCAACAGTTGGTTCGTAAAGGCGATGGCAACCTTGTCGTCGGGGAGTTCTACCGCACCGGCGATTTGTTGTTCGCACTGGTGGATTTCCATGCTGTCCAGGAAAACTCTTGCACCCAGTTGCGTGATCCAGCGGTCACTCACCGGATAACTCACTGGCGTTGGCACCTTGATGCCGTACCAGCGCATTAGTGGTTGCCAGCGAATATTGGTCGAATCGAGCCCGAGGGATTCAGTATGGTTCAGGATGATCCCGGTGAGCGCGAGCAGCAACGTGAACAGTACCGTGACGATGCCAAGTGTGCGGTGAATCGAGCGGGAACGTTCGGGACCGCGCGGTGGTCCGCTACTTGGCATGGCTGCATTGCTGCTGGAGGTACAACGCCAGGCGTGCCTGGCGGGTGAGGGCTCGGACCGAAAGGGTGGCACCTGAAATGCCGTCTATTTTTCGATCCAGCCGATACGATTGGTCGATTGTTGCGCCTTTGAACTGGTCGGTGAAAAAGGCATGTCGTACTTCCCAACCGCGCGATTCGCGATAGATAAGTACCTTTAATTGTTCAATTTTCGCTTCCTTGACGATAATACCAACGGTGATCGGATGTATCTTGCCGATTTCGTCAAGGATGAAGGCGAATTTGCCGTGGCGTTCCCAGTAGCGTACCCGCAGGGAATTCCACTTGCGCCCCATTATTTTTTCGATATGCGCTTTCGTTTCCCTGGTGATCCACAGTTTCGACACGACTGGCGCTTCACCCTCGAAGGATTGGCTGATAAAGTCGGCGGGCTCCAGATAGCGGCCTTTGGCCTGGCTGTCGGCAGCTATATGGAGCAGTAACAAAACTGCTACGATGAATTTGAAGCGTAGTCTACCCATGGGATGTAATATATCCGGTGCCGCAGGTTCGACGAGCAGACGGGGTATCCCGGCCACCAACCCGCGAACAGGGGCGGCGGCCGGGAGAATTCCGGGTGATTAGCTTAGAATGAAAAGCCTACGCCAAGATTGAGTCCATCCTGCTCGCCAGAATCGCCATCTTGGTTCTGGTAGTCGGCCTTGAGGACTACGTTTTCGTGGGGCCAGTAGTTGAAACCGAAATCAACTTGTCCGACTTCAGTATCGTCGCTGTTGCCAGCCTGTCGGTCCCATTCGCTGAAGCGGGCGAAGACACCAAGTTGCTCGTTAATCTTGAGAGACGGCTCTATGTACCAGCCTTCGAGTTCATCTCGGCCGACAGCCTCGGCAGCGTCCCCATCAACGTCCCAGCTGGCGTAAAGAGCGCGCAAGGTGAAATTGCCTCTTTCAATGGCTATGTGCCCCTCATACAGATTGCCTTCGACCTCGTCATCGGCGGCGCCCTGACTCAGGTCATTTTGGCGGTGTAAGGTCAGGCCCGCTTCGAAACCCGGTCGGTTATGGCGTATTCTGCCAGTCCACGCGCCGCTCTCGGCAGTCGCCGACGCTACTTTCTGACGACCACTACGAATGTCACCGTCGGCGGCATCCAGGCCGGATGTGAACGCAAGATCGTAATTCAGTCCTTCACCAAACTCGCCGGATAGCGACAGGCCGCCCTCCCACCAGGTGGTCGGAATGATATACTTCTCTACCGAGTTGCGCTCGACGCCATAAAAGGTGTCGGGTTCGTGGGTTTCGTTCAGTAATCCGACAGGCATGAGAAACAGTCCGGCACGGGCTGTTTGTCCGCTATCCATGTCGAACTCAATATAGGCCTGTTCGAGCTCGACCTCGCCAGGTTGGCCGTCACCGGCTAGTGAGTGCTCAAGTTCGACCTCACTGAAGAAACGGATGCTGTCGCTGAAGTCGTGTCCGAAAAACATTACAAACCGATGGAAGTCAATGCGGTCCAGGTCATCTGAACCGTTACTGCCGTCGAGTGAGTTGTAATGCAGTTCGCCGTAACCGCCAAGCTGCACATCACTCCCTGCCAGGTCTCCCGATTCGAGAGATTCGGTCTTCTCGATGACTTGGTCAAGGACCTCATCGGATTGTCCGATCTTGGCACGGAGTTCTTTTATTTCTTCGGACTGTTGTTGGATTATCTTCCACATTTCATCCGGGCTTGGTGTCTGTGCTGGCGTTGTGGTTGCGCTGATGTAGCCCAGGCATGCGGCGATAATGGCGAGGTGTCGTGTCATTCTCATTCGGTGAATCCCTAGTTGAATCCCTTTATTAGGAACTAAGTTGATGAAAGCATCCTTGTCGAAGGATGAGTGTTGTCTCAATCACGGTCAAAGTTTCTTATAGACGGCTCCTGTATTTTGTTATGCACATTTTCTTGTTACCCTGGACCTGATCATTGGTGATCCGGTCCTTTTCGCATGTTTTACGAAAATCGGAGGATCGGTAATAAACCTTGCCTGCCGTTGTCTGCAACTCGAAAAAAAAAGTTTTTTTTAAAAAAAAGACCTTTTTTATAGTGGAATTTTTCTGTTGTTGAATGATTGTCTGACTGGTCGAAAATACAACAAAAAAAACAACGAAACGAGATCGGTTTTTCATGCATATTTTTAACGTCGCCACAGCCGCAGCACTTCTCATAATCTTCAATGGCTGCGCTAAGCAACCCGGTGAAAAAACGACATCCCTTACATTCCCCGAGACCTACGCCGAAATCGTTCATCGCAACTACCAGCGCTCATACGAAACCGCGCTCGAACTGCAGACTGCTGTCCATGCCTTTCTCGCAGCTCCCGATGACCAGACTCTCGCTGCCGCCAGGCAAGCCTGGTTCGCCGCTCGTAAACCTTACGGCCAGACGGAGGCATTCCGCTTTTACGAAGGCCCCATTGATTTCGCCGATCCCGACAGCGGCCAGGAAGGGCCGGAAGGGCAGCTGAACGCCTGGCCGCTCAATGAGGCGTTCATCGATTTTGTCGAAGGTGATGCCAGTGCCGGCCTTATCAACAAGCCTGGCGTCCCAATTACCCGGGAGGTGCTGATTGAGCGCAATGGTCTCGATGACGAGGCGAATGTGACGACCGGGTATCACGCCATTGAATTCCTGCTTTGGGGACAGGATCTCGATGCCGACGGCCCCGGCGATCGCTCGGCCACCGATTTCATCGCCGGCGAGGCGGACAACGACCGCCGCGGCCAATATTTGAATGTCGTTACCGATCTCCTGGTCGCCGATCTCAAGACCTTGATGACTGCCTGGGCCCCAGGCCAATCGAGTAACTATCGAGCTGAATTTCTGGCCATGGATTCGAAGGCGCAGATCGCCAACGTGATGACCGGATTGGCCACGCTCAGTGGTTTCGAGCTCGCCTCGGAACGTATCGCCGTCGCGCTCGATAGCGGTGACCAGGAACACGAGCATTCATGTTTCTCGGACAATACGCACAACGATATCGTTTATAACGCGCAGGGCATATTGAATGTTTGTGTGGGCGAATATGACACGGTCGGGGGCACCGGGTTGCTGAAAGTGGTTGCCGATGCGGACGCTTCTCTGGCGGACAAACTGGAGAAGGGGTTGCAGCAGACGCAGGCATTGGCGCAGAAGTTGGAGCAGCCATTCGACAAGCTTTTGGCTTCATCTGCAGATAGTGAGGCCCGGCAGACTGCCGAATTACTGGTTGCGTCGTTGCAGGCTCAGTCAAAATTATTTGTCGAGGCTGGTGGCAAACTCGGCGTCAAGGTGATTGTTGCTGCGGAGTAGCTCAATGAACTGGACGCTGCAGCGAATCGGCATGTCTGCCTGCTTCATGGGGCTGGTGTTGCTTGGAGCGCTTTTTGTGACAGCTGTCGGATTCGACGCTGACCGCTTGGCTCCGGGCGATCCGGTGCTCTCGGGCGGTGACACCACAGTATTCGTCACCAATAAGCACGCTTTCGGCAAGTCGGCGGCGAATTTGCCAATTGAGAAGCTGCGTGACTTCGCGTTCGGCAACAGCTTGTTTAATACGCGCTGGGTCATCGCACCGGCCTCGGTTGGCAGTCTGGATGGCCTGGGCCCGCTGTTTAATCGCCCCTCGTGTTCGGGCTGTCACGTTCGCGACGGCCGAGGACGCCCACCGGCGTCCCCGGATGAACCGATGATGTCGATGCTGGTGCAACTTAGCGTGCCGGCAGCGGCAGGAGAACGGCCCAAACCACACCCGGTCTATGGCAAACAATTACAGGATCGGGCAATTCCCAACATCGATCCCGAAGGGCGTGTTGCGGTAAATTATACGGAGGAGATCGGCGAGTTCGGTGACGGCGTGACCTACGCCCTCCGACGACCGCGCTACGAATTTCGAGAATTGGCCTATGGGCCACTCGGGGAAGGGACAATGTACTCGGTGCGTGTCGCACCTGCTGTGCATGGTCTGGGATTGCTCGAGGCTGTGGACGAACAGACAATTCTCGCCGCCGCGGATCCCGATGACGAAGACGGTGACGGAATCAGCGGTCGCCCCAATCATGTTTCCGACGCGGTCGTGAATCGTCGCGTGCTCGGCCGTTTTGGCTGGAAGGCCAACATACCCACGCTGCGCGAACAGGTGGCTGCTGCGGCGAGCGGAGACATCGGCCTGACGAGTTCAATCTTCACAGAAGATCATGTCACGCCTGCCCAGGCTTTGCGTATTGCAGCCGTGAACGGCGGCACGCCGGAGCTGTCGGAGAAGCAGCTCAACAAGCTCGAGTTCTACCTGCGCACACTTGCTGTGCCGGCCCGTCGGAACATCGACAATCCGGTGGCGCGTCGCGGCGAACGTCTGTTTTCTGATATTGGCTGTGCCAAATGCCACACGCCGACCATGAAAACCGGCGATCATCCGCTACCCCAGCTCGCGAGCCAGATCATCCATCCGTACACCGATCTGCTGCTCCACGATATGGGCGATGAACTGGCCGACGGACGTCCCGATCATGAAGCGACGGGGAACGAATGGCGCACTCCGCCGTTGTGGGGCATCGGTCTGCAGAAAGCTGTCAACGGTCACACGTTCCTGCTGCACGATGGTCGGGCCCGAAACGTCATGGAGGCAATTCTCTGGCACGGTGGAGAAGGCGCAGAATCGAAGCGTCGGGTGCTTCAAATGTCTGCGGGTGATCGCAACGCGCTGCTGGCTTTTATCCAGTCGCTGTGATTGCGATCGAACTCGTGCCAGATCATGCCGGAGCGTTGGGTCCCTTCAGTCGGATCGGGCCGTTCACTTATAAATTCGGGCCCGCGGCCCTGACGTCTTCCGAACAACCGTCGGCGTATTTCTCGAAGTTCTTCGCAAGGCGGCTGAGTACAGCCGCGTCTCCAGCTTAGACGTATGTGGGTGAGGGAAGGAGGAAAGGGATGAAGGGGAGGGCTGAAGGGAAGAAGAGCTAAAAAAAAACGACCGACGGTTTCCCGTCGGCCGCTTTTGTATTTCGCTGTGCTTCTGCTCTACGAGCAGTATGCCTCGACGCGTTTCTTGAACGCTTCGTGTTCCTCCCAGATCGCCTGGGGCAGCTTCTTGGTGGCCCCGCGGCCCTCGCTGGCGCCTTCCAGTCCGTTCTCAAGCTCATTGAGCCAGCCGTCACGGTTGGCGACCTCACGCTGGAGCGCCTCCTTGTCGGGCAGGAGAATCTCGGCGAGCTGATCCTTTGACGTGGTGTACTTGAGGCCTTCGATGTCGATCATGTCCGGGCTCGGGACCAATCCGATCGGGGTCTCCTCCCACTGGTCGGTGCCATCGAGTTGTCGGACGGCTGCATCGAGCACCCGGTAGTTGGCGCCGAAACCGTCCCAGATGAAGTTGCTGTCGTCGTCGCGCCGGAACCAGTTCACCGAGTAGACGGCCGGGGGGTTCGGCGTCTTCTCCGCGATCTCCAGCCACTTCTCTGCGTAGTCGCTGACGTTGAAGGCGATGAATGGCCGGTTCGCCATCGGATCGTAGCGCGGCTTCTGGCCGACGGCCGCGGCAGTCGGCTCACTGAATTGACACAGCGCGTGATAGACCGCTTCGTTCCAGGTGCGTGCCCTGGAGATGAGTGGGTGCAGCTTACTGGAGCGGCCGCCGATCAATGCGACGTCAAGGGGCACGCCGCGCGGGTCGTCGTAGCGGGCCTCGAGGTTGGGAACCGAGCGGATGGGCATGGTGACGCGAGCGTTCGGCTGGTCCTTCTGCTCACCGGAGGCGTCGATTTCCTCGCCGAGCCAGTTCCAGGTGGTGACACCGGGGCCTTCCGGGAAGTCTTCGCCGCTGTCGGTCCACCAGACGCGTTTGCTGCCGTTGTTGTCAACGAGGACCTGGTTGGTGAAGATGGGGCCGCCCTCGAAGTCCTCGACGTCGCTGCGTGGGTTGCGCAGCGCCTCCATCAGCATGTAGTTGGCGTCGCTGTTCATGCCCTTGGTGACGCCGAACATGCCGGCCTCGATGTTGTTGACCCAGAGACGTCCATCTTCGGCATCGGTGGCTCCGCCGATGATGTCGTCGCCGAGGGCGAACTGGCTGATGCCGGCTTCGGCGACCGGTCCCTCAGTGATGCCCGTCGCGATATTGGTCTTGCCGCACATACTGGGGAAGGCGGCGCCAAAGTGAACGAGACGGCCGTCGGGGTATTTGAGCCCGAAGAGCGCCATGTGTTCGACAAACTCGATGCCGACGTCCTCACCGGGCGATGACTTCCGCTTGGCATTCTCGAGCGCCTGGACGCCGACGAGGCGCAGACCGAAGATCTTCTTGGGGCCGAGCGCGTTGCCGCCGTAGTCGCTGTTGATTGTGCGGCAGTACAGTTCCGACGGGAAATGGGTGATCCAGCGGTCTTCCTTGCTGAGCAGCCCGTAGCTGTGGATGATGCGGGGGAAGCGCGTCTGCTTCTCGAGGACGCGCCAGCCGTCCTTGATGTTGCTCATCCGGAAAAGGTTGCAGACAACATTCGCGCTGTCCGTGAGCTGCACGCCGGCGGTGGCGAACTGGCTATCGGCGGGGTTGGTGACGAAGGGCAGCACATACATGGTGCGTCCCTTCATGACCCCGTCGAAGAGCTTGTCGAGCTTGGCGTGCATTTCATCGGGCTTCACCCAGAAGTTCAGCGGACCGGCGTCGACGGGGTCGTCCGTGCAGATGACGGTACGTTCCTCGACCCGGGCGACGTCGCCTTTGTCGCTGCGCGCGAAAAAGGTACGCTTGCCGTAGATCTCTTCGTCCAGACGGGTGTAGGCACCGGATGCCTCGAGCTCGTTCTCGAGTCTGATGATCTGGTCGGCCTTGCCGGTGATGATTTCGACGGCGTCGGGTTTGCACAGGGCGGCTTCGCTTCGGACCCACTCCTGCATGTGTGCAGGGAGTGAAGCGATCGTCGATTCATAGGTGTCGGTGGATGCGCTCATGCTTTGGGATCTCCTCCTGGTCTTTTTTTTTAGTGCCTGAACGAAAACTTCCGGACAGCCCGGGGGCTTTCGTTCGGGCACTAGACAGACGGATTCTGTAGTTTAGAAACGCGGGCCTCGACTATATCGAGACGGTGGAGTTTTGCAAGTTGTCTTGGTCAATTCGCTGATCCAGGGTGTGCGTCCCAGGGCAGGGGACGGCGTTGGGGAGTACCGCTTTTTCAGCTATTGTGTCAAAACTACCGTGGAGATAACTATGTCGAACCTGTTGCGAAGCCGTGTTCGGTAATCGTTTTTATTCAGCCGGTCGGGAACGCAGGTCGGAGAATGCTGTCCGACCTTCCCCCCTTACATATACCAGGAACATAATCTTGAGGATCCGATCTACTTCGCGGACACTTGCCGTGTGAAGCCAGTCGGATGCTTCGCACTTGAAGGTGTCATTGGTCAGGTCGAACGTCAACGCTTTGTTCATGCCCGGTTTCAGCGTTACCGTCGTGCTTTCGTAGTATGACTTGTTATTGCGGGTGACGATTGCCATCGCGATGCGGGCGGGTGCTGCCGACTCCTGCTCGACATCGAGAATGATTGCGTCATGGTTGCTGAGTGCCTCGCGCATCTGGCGGCTGACAATACATTTGTTTTTCGGCGGCGGGAGACTGACGTTATATGTCAGGATCAGTCGGTTGTTGTCGACTTGGACTTCGCCTCTCGACCCGCTTTTGTCGATTGCCCAGGTGTGGATGTGCTCAAAGTTGTCGAGTTGCGTCGTATTTCCGTTCCCGGCCCTTGTACCGCTGTTGGCGCCAGCTTCCGGGTTAAATGTGTAGACGAACTTTTTCGGCGGCTTCTTTTTCTTCGATTGCGGCTCAACGGCGGATATGACCGGCATGTCCGGTTTGATGTCGACGACGATCGTTTCCGTCATGTCGTCCAGTTGTTCTGCCGGTTTATCGCCGTCGATCACCGCGACCTCCGGAGCGTCATCTACAGCCGACAAGTCTTCTGTAGCCACCGCGTCGTCGATGGGAGGTTCATTGAGGTCGTTGGTTGTTGATGCCGGAGGGGCATTGTCAAAGACATTGTTGATCGAATCGAACGTGTTTACCGGCAAAAATCCGATTGCCTCAATCGTCCTTGGCTTTAACTCTGGCACTTCAACCTCTGGTGCTTCGATCTCTGGTGCTTCGATCTCTGGTGCTTCGATCTCTGGTGCT
>CAYWQM010000009.1:30405-72141 GCA_964460215.1 uncultured Lentisphaerales bacterium | reverse complement strand
TTTCGTGCATCGCATCCAGGCGATCCTCTGGGCTGCGCTTTGTGTTGTGCTCCTCGATCATGCTGGTGCCGGCGCTGTGCTTCGGCGCGCTGTTTCCGGTCAGTGTGGCTTTATACACACGCGACTACCACAAGATCGGCCGGGGCGTCGGCACGCTGTATCTGTTCAGCACCGGCGGCAACATTCTCGGCTCGCTGGTGGCCGGGTTCATCCTGATCCCGACTGTCGGAATTTTTCACTCGCTGCAGGCGGGCGTGATAGTTGGAACGGGTGTCGCGATCTGGGCATTGGTGGCGGCTCGCTGGCAGAGATCTGCGGCTGGTTTCCGGC
This sequence comes from uncultured Lentisphaerales bacterium, assembly GCA_964460215.1. Taxonomy (GTDB): domain Bacteria; phylum Verrucomicrobiota; class Lentisphaeria; order JABSQK01; family CAJWLW01; genus CAJWLW01. Next base: position 71,811 of record CAYWQM010000009.1, on the reverse strand, counting down.
GATTGGTGCCGGCAGCGGCGGCGGCGGCCGTGATGATCGTTGGCTCGTGCCTGACGCGCGGCGGTTGGGACACCCACGAGATTGTCGGGGGCTACCATGTGCGCCCGCAGACAACGGTGGGCAAGGCGATCATCGACCTCAAGGCGACGACGTATGATCGCGACGTTATTTTTTATCGCGAGGGATTGAACAGCATCGTGAGTGTCGGACAGACGGGCAACAACACGTTCCTCAAGGTCAACGGCAAGACCGATGCGTCGACCAGCATCGACATGCGCACACAGATTCTGGCCGGGCACCTGCCGATGCTCCTGCATCCTGCGCCGAAACGCAGTCTGGTCATCGGCTTCGGCAGTGGCACGACCTTCGGTGCGACTTTGGCGTATCCGGAAAACAAAGGAGACTGTGCCGAAATCGAACCGGCCGTGATCGAGGCGGCGCGACACTTCGAGCGCATCAATCGACTGGCCTATAAGGACACCACCCAAGCCCGTGTTATTCTGAACGACGGCCGCAACCATCTGCTGACGGAGCCGGGCAAGTACGATGTCATCGTCAGCGAACCGTCTAATCCGTGGATGGCCGGCGTCTCGTATCTGTTCACGGTCGAGAATTACGAGATGGTGCGGCGGCGGTTGAACGCGGACGGCATATTCTGCCAGTGGCTGCATTCCTACACGATCTCGCCGGCGGACTTCAAGATGATCCTGGCGTCTGTGCAACACGTGTTTCCGCACGTGACGCTGTGGAAGAGTCAGGGTGGTGACAACCTGATCATTGCTGCTGCCAAACCGATTGTGATGGATTTCGACCGTATTGCTGCGGAGTTCGAAAGCAACGAAATTCTGCGTGAGGACATGGGGCAGTTCGAGATCACCGGACCGGGCGGGCTGCTGTCGTTTTTCCAGCTTGGCGAAAAGGACGTTTGGAATTACGTGCGCGGCAGCGTGTTGAATACCGACGACAAACTGCTGCTCGAGTACAACGCGCCGAAAGCCTTGTACGAGCAGATCACGTCGACAGTGATCACCAAGTCATTGAACAAACACCGCACAGAGAAAATGCCGGCGGTGCGCAGTAGCCGCGCCAACTGGCTGGCGCAGCCAGACATCCTGACTCAACTGGGCTTCGTGTACCTCGGTACTGCGGACAAGAACGACCGGCAGCTTGCCGGTACTTACTTCAAGAAAGCCATCGCTGCCGACAAAAACTACGTCCCGGCGCACATCGGCATGGGCCGGTACCTCTATGATTCAAACAAGGCCGGTCAGGCGTTGAAACACTTCGAGGCAGTCGTGCGTGCCGTTCCCAATCATGCCGATGCCAACGCTTATGCGGGTGTCGCCAACTGGAAGCTGGGCAAGCGTAAACGGGCTATCGCGTTCATCAACAAGGCAATCGAACTCGAACCCGAAAAGGTCCGTTATCACCAGTGGCGCGGGCAGATACTCGAAAAGAGTAAACTCTACGCTGCCGCTGCCGGTTCGTATAGGAAAGCTCGAGAGTTGGCGGACTTTCGCATCGATTTTTATATTGCGGAGGCCCGTTGTCGCCGCCAGGCGGACGAGACTGACACTGCTGCGGAGATCCTCGAGACCCTGCGACAGACGCATCGTTCCAACACCAGCATTTACACGGAACTGCGCAAGATCTATGAGGAGACGGGCCAGTTCACGGATGCGGTGGCGGCATTTGAAGACTTTGTGAAGGCGAATCCCTATCGCTATCAGAGCTGGATCGCGCTGGTGCAGTTGTATGAAGCAAGCGGCGACGATCGTCGCGCAGAATGGGCGCGCCGCCGTGGTCGGCAGACCCACAGCTTCTTCGATGAGCTGCTGATGGTGGCGCAGATCGAACAAGAGAAGAAAAACAAAGACGCCGTGGAAAAGAGCTGAAGAGATGCAGTCTATTGACCAACCTGAAAACCGTCCACCCGGTGATTCTGCCAATGAGCCGAGACAGGGCGAACGTCTGGCGTTACAGCTGGGCTATATTTTCTTTTTCACGTCAGGTGCGGCGGCACTGATGTATGAGGTGGTGTGGCTACGCCTGCTCGGACTGGTTTTCGGTAACACGACCTATGCCATCTCCACCGTTTTGGCAACATATATGGCCGGGCTCGGCGTTGGCAGTTATTTCCTCGGCCGCTATGCCGATCGCTGGATACGTCCGTTACGCGCTTACGGCATCCTCGAGATCGGTATCGGTACGTATGCAGCGTTCACCTTTCCGATCCTTTACGGGATTCAGTTTTTATATGTCAGTTTCGCCCAGACCTTCTCACAGACAGTGGCCGAATCCCCGGGCATCTACACCCTGATCCGGTTGGCGCTGTGCGTGCTTATTCTTTTCGTACCGACGTTTTTCATGGGGGCGACGCTGCCGATTCTGGCACGCTTCTACATTCGCCGCAAGGATGCGATCGGCTCCGGTACCGCGCTGTTGTACGGACTCAACACCATTGGTGCTGTCACAGGTACCGTGCTGACGGGGTTCTGGCTGTTGCCATTGATCGGCCTGCGCGGAACGCTGACCGTGGCGGTCGTTGTCAACGTCGTGGTGGGCGTCCTGGCGATCTGGCTGTCGTCACGCACGCAGCCGATGCCGGCGGTTGAACCCGAGCCCGAGCCCGAGCCCGAAATTGCGGTGTCCACAGAATTGGCGGGCACGGCGACAGCGTCTGGTGAGCGTGCCGGCTGGCTGCTGCCAGCCTTGGTCGTGAGCGGGGCGACGACGATGGCCTACGAGGTTGCCTGGACGCGCACGCTGTCAACAGTGTGCGGCAGCTCGACATATGCCTTCACGATCATGTTGGCAACGTTTCTGTTCGGCCTGGCGATCGGTGCGGCGGCTTTTCAACGGCTGCTGACGCGACGAGTGGCGCATGCCGCCGACTGGGGGTGGCTGCAGCTTACAGTGGCGCTGGCTGCCCTGATCGCCTTGCCGCTGTTCCAGTATGTCGACGTCGTCACGCTGCGACTGTTTGCGATGACGGTCGAATATCACGGCCTGCTGTCGCTCATGCGGTTTTTTGTGTGCGGCGCCTTGATGTTGATCCCGGCGTTTTGTTTCGGTGCACTTTTTCCAGTGAGCGTGTCTTTGTATACGCGCGATCCACGACGGATTTCGCAGGGTGTCGGCCGTTTATACCTGTACAACAGTTTCGGGAATATCATCGGGTCGCTGGCAGCCGGCTTTATCCTTATCCGTTCGTTCGGCATCCACACGACGATGCTGATCACGATTGTGGTAAGCGCCGTTATCGGGCTGTGGGTGGTGCTGATGGATCGTCGTCGCACAGTCTGGCGCCTGGCGCCCGTGGCACTGGTTGCGCTAATCCTGATTTTTGGTGTCAATGCCAATCGCAGTGGCTGGGATCCGCGGTTGATCACGGCGGGTCTGCACATCCGGCCGTTCCAGAACCTGAGTATGACGATACCGGAAATTCTATCGTCGATCTACGCGCGTGACACCAAATTTTACGTTGAGGGTATGGCGAGCATTGTCAATGTCGACCAGCATGCCGGCCACCGCAACATAAAGGTCAACGGCAAGACCGATGCGTCGACCGGTCTGGACATGCGCACCCAGGTGTTGTCCGGGCATCTGCCGATGCTGATACATCCGGGGAAGGTTGAGCGGGCGATGGTCATCGGTTTCGGCAGCGGCACGACACTGGGAGCTGTGCTGGCGCACGAGGACCTGCAGACGGCGCATCAGGTGGAGATTGAGCAGTCTGTGCTGGACGCGGCGCCATACTTCGACCGGATCAATCGCCAGGCATACCAGGACAAGAAGACGACGATATTCGTGAATGACGGTCGCAATCATCTGCTAGTGCATCGGCAGCCGTACGACATCATCATCAGTGAGCCGTCGAATCCGTGGATGGCAGGTCTGGCTTATCTGTTTTCGGAGCAATTCTACGAGTTGGCCTATGACCGGCTGGAAGACGACGGCGTGTTTTGCCAATGGTTGCAGCGCTATTCGATTTCGCCCGAGGACTTCCAGATGGTGATTGCTTCGGTGCAGAGTGTTTTCCCGCACGTGCAGCTGTGGAAGACGATGTCGGCGGACACGATGATCATTGCCAGCAAACAACCGCTGACATTCGACACCAGCCTGATCAACGAGCGCATCGCGAAATGGGATCTGGTACGACAGGACCTGGCAGAGTTCGAAATTCACGGGGCCGCAGGGCTGCTGCACTTTTTCGAAATGGGCGCGGACGACGTCAAGGCCTACACCAAGGGTGCGTCATTGAACACGGATGACACGCTGTTGCTCGGATTCAATGCGCCGAAGTGGTTGTACCAGCAGGGCACAACGGAGCTTATCACCGAGTTGCTTGTTGCTCATCGTACGACGGATTATCCGCGCATCCTACCCGCTGACTTCGACATTGATACAAACCCGGAAGCGATGGCGCAACTGGCGTTTACCCACATGGGCACCGGTGATGCAAAAGATCGGCAGAAGGCGGCCGATCTCCTGGTGAAAGCAATCAGGATCGACCCGAAAAACGCGTGGTACTATTACGGCCTGGGCCGCACGTTCATCGCCAACAGCAACTGGGGCAAGGCCAAGAAGTTCATAGACAAAGCGATGTCGCTCGATCCCACGTCAGCCGAGTACAACGCCTATTCAGGCCTTGTTCTGGCAAAGGTCGACATGGCGAAGTACGGCGAAATGTCCCTCGAGCGTTTACACTTTGCGATTGAGCAGGACCGTGATAATCCGGACTATTATTACTGGCAGGCCCAGGTTTTTGAAAAACTGGGCCGGTACAACCAGGCGCAGCTCGCGTTCAAGCGCGCTGCTGCACAGGACGAGTGGAACCTGAACTACAAGCTGGGACAGGCCCGCAACCTCCGGCTGGCCGGCACCCGCAACCCCGAGAAGATCGCGGCAGCAATTAAGGTGATCGAGGACGGCATCCGGCGGGATGCCAGCGGGCGCCGTGACAACATCAACTATTACCCGGCGTACAAGGAACTGCGAACTGCCTATCTCGAGCTGGAGAGCAAATTCGAGGATGGCGAGAACCTGGCCAAAGCCGTCACGCTGTTCGAGGAGCTTGTGGACCACAATCCGTACAAGTATCAATACTGGATCGACCTGATCCACCTGTACGACCGTGCCGGCGATTACGATCGGGCGCAGTGGGCGATACGCCAGGGGAAGAAGACGCAGCGTTACTTCACCGACATCCTGGCACTGACCCGTGACGTAAAGCAGCCGGTCGCGCAATAGTTCCGAGGCCGATAGTACCGGCTTTTGCCCGGTAGCTTAGGCACGATGATGCAGGCAGCCTCATGTCCCGGGGGTGTTGCCGTAGATCTCGATATGGGCGCGTGGTGTGTAGTGCCAGCCGTGCGAGATACACAGGTCGACACAAATCCTGGCAGTTGCCCCCAGTTGCTCGATACAAACGCCCTGCGGCATGAGATAGACGCGGCCCGGGTCGCGCACGCCGAGTTCGGCCAGTATCGCGACAATCTCCCGTTCGTCATCAGCGCTGTCGACGACGAACTTCAGCTGGCAATCGTTACTTGCGAGCCACTGGCGCAATACCTCGGGGTTGTAGCGTTCCGCTTCGTGCCGCTGTTCGAAATTGGTGCCGACCGGAGTCGATGTCCCCAGCTTGGGCGACAGAGAAATGAACTCGGCACCGAGTTCTACGTAACGGGTGCCATTGGTCTCGATAGTGACGAAGAACCCGGCTGCCTGTATCGCTTCCACCAGGATCGGCAACTTTGGCTGCAGCATCGGCTCACCGCCGGTGATAACCAAGTGATCGACATGTGAATGGTCGTTGTGCAGCTCGGAGACGCGTGCCATGACCGTAGCGATATCGAGCATTTCTCCCGTCGCCTCCCACGATGTGTACGCGGTGTCGCATGGCGTGTCGCCCCATTTGCAGCGCAGGTTACACCCGGACATTCGCACGAAGATGGAAGGCTGGCCGATATACCGTCCCTCGCCTTGGATCGAGACGAAGATTTCATGGATATAGACGGATGCAGCGGTCATGGCAGTTGGATGGCCAGGACTGACTGGCTCATGGCAAGACGCGAAGTCACGGAGCTTTTGCTATTCGGCATCGGGTCTATTCAGGGCTTGTAGTCAGCCCAGGAATTAGGTGTTTCAAACACCCGCACGTTGACGATCTCGATGTTGTCGGGGAAATGTGGCCGCAGCTGCCGGTAGCACCATGCAGAAATGTTTTCGGCAGTGGGAATAAACGGCACGACCAGAACGCAAAACTCGTCGTCGTGGCAATTGCCGAAGAACGAGCACATGATGGTATCGCCCTCGTAGATCATGAAGCCGTGATCAATGACGTCGTGCACGTGCTGCGTCATCAATTTCTTGATGTCACCGAAATCGAAGACCATGCCTTCGGAGCTGTTACCTGTGGAAGCCTCAAGGTCGCCACGGACAGTCAGTTCGAGGCGGTACCGGTGCCCGTGCGGGTTACGGCATTTGCTCTTGTGGTTGGGAACACGGTGGCCCATGTCCCATTCGATGACTTTGGTGACCTCGATCATGCCTGCTAAGATATCGTCTCGGTGCGGCTCCGCAAGGCGGCAGCGTTTCGACTGTTAATGAGCCGAAGACGACAAAACGCCCTGCGAGTGACCTCGACAGGGCGTTTTGTGTACGACTGCAGATCAGATTACTTCTTCTTTTTCTTGGCAGCCTTCTTCGCCGGTTTTTTCTTAGCGGCCTTCTTAGACGGTTAATTCTTAGCAGCCTTCTTATAAGTATACTAGGAAGACTACTTCGACGTGTTCTCCTTGTCAGCCTTTTTCTTCGGCTTCTTCTTGGCTGCCTTCTTTGCCGGTTTTTTCTTGGCGGCCGTCTTCTTCACGGCCTTCTTTGCAGCCGGCTTCTTTTTAGCGGCGGCCTTCTTCTTCACGACTTTCTTTGCAGCCGGCTTCTTCTTGGCGGCTGCCTTTTTCTTGGTTCCTCTTTTCTTTTTCACCGACGCCATGGGTTCCTCCTTGGGCTTGGCGTTCTTGGCAGTTGTAGATTTTACCGCTGCCTTTCGGTTCGTACTATCAGCCACAGCCTGTTGGGCTGCGGCCAACCTTGCAATCGGAACTCGGTAGGGCGAACAGCTTACGTAGTCCATGCCCAGTTGGACACAGAATCTAACGCTTTTCAGTTCGCCACCGTGTTCCCCGCAAATCCCGACTTTCAGTTTGGGTCGCGTCTTGCGCCCCTTTTCAATTCCCATCTCTACAAGCAACCCGACACCATCCTGGTCGAGCACCTGAAACGGGTCGTCTTCGAAAATGGCGGCACGGTGTTCGTCAACATACTCCGGCAGAAAACGTCCGCTGTCGTCCCTTGACAGCCCCATGGTTGTCTGCGTCAGGTCATTGGTGCCGAAAGAAAAAAACTGGGCGTGCTCCGCGACCTGGTCGGCGGTCAATGCAGCGCGGGGAATTTCGATCATGGTTCCGACCAGGTAGGGGACATGTGATTTTGTCATGCCGTGGTCTTTCAGAACCCGGCGTGCAACTTTGTGCGTGCGTTGTGCGAGTTGTGCAAGCTCGTTCTTGTCCATGACCAGCGGGATCATAATCTCGGGGTTCACTACGGCCCCGGCCTTTGCCCGGCTGCACGCCGCTTCGACAATTGCCTGCACCTGCATTTCGAGAATCTCAGGGTAGGTGACCGCCAGTCGGCAACCGCGATGGCCCAGCATCGGGTTGAACTCGTGGAGTTGCTCGACTCGCTGCGCAATGTGCTCGGGCGATACATTGATCTTCTTGGCCAGCGCCTTCTGGTCCTTGACGGTGTGCGGCAGAAATTCGTGCAGCGGCGGGTCGAGCAGCCGAATAGTCACGGGCCGCTTGCCCATGGCCTTGAAGATGCCGGCGAAATCACGGCGTTGGACCGGCAGCAACCTCTTCAGTGCCTTGCGGCGTTGCGATTCGGTCTCGGCCAGGATCATCTGCTGGAACCTGTCGATACGACCGTCACCGAAGAACATGTGCTCTGTGCGACAGAGGCCGATGCCTTCGGCGCCCATGCCGATTGCCACCGCGGCATCGCCGGGGCTGTCAGCATTTGTGCGTACCTTGATTTTGCGCAGGTCATCGGCCCAGGCCATCAACTGTTCGTATTCCTTCGGCATCGAAGGGTCGACCAGGTGCATGTCGCCCTGGTAGACCTCGCCCGTGGAGCCGTCGAGTGTGATGTAGTCGCCTTCCTTGAAGCTGTTGCCGTTGACGCTCATGCGTTTCTTCGCGTAATCGATCGACAACGCATCGCACCCGACGATACAGCACTTGCCCCAACCGCGGGCGACTACAGCAGCGTGGCTCGTCTTACCGCCAGTCTGCGTCAGGATGCCGCGAGCAGCGTGCATGCCGCCGATATCTTCCGGGCTGGTTTCCTTACGAACCAGAATCACACGGTCCTTTCCTGCTGCTACTTCGGCCGCATCGGCGGTGAAATAAATTCGGCCGGCTGCAGCGCCGGGCACGGCATTGATGCCTGTTGCCAGCAACGCGTTGCTGCGATCGGCGGAACTGATGTCCGGGTCGATCTCTGGATAGAAGAGTCGCTCGATGTCTTCGGGTTTGATACGGCTGACGGCCTCGGCTTTTTTGATCAGGCCTTCTTTGACCATGTCGACAGCGATCTTGAAGGTCGCCATTGGCGTGCGTTTGCCGCGACGTGTCTGCAGCATGTAGAGCGTACCGTCTTCGACAGTAAACTCGATGTCCTGCATGTCACAGTAATGACGCTCGAGGGTCTGGCGCACCTGCATGAGTTGTTTATAGGCTCGGCGATCGCGACGCTGCAATGCCGACAACTTCACCGGTGTGCGGATGCCGGCAACCACATCTTCGCCCTGGGCGTTGAACAGGTAGTCCCCGTAGAAGACGTTTCGGCCGGTATTCGGGTCGCGAGTGAACGCGACACCGGTGCCGCTGGTTTCGCCTTTGTTGCCGAATACCATGGTGCAGATATTGACGCCGGTGCCGTTGACATCACGTCCGCTGATTTTTTCGACCTTGCGATAGGTGACAGCCTTATCGGCCATCCAACTATTGAAGACTGCATTGATCGAGCCGATGAGCTGGTCCCGGGGATTTTGGGGAAATTCCTGACGAACCATTTTGCGGTATTTCGCCTTGAGACGGTCGCAGATATCTTTCAGTTCGTCGGCATTGATTTCGGTGTCACCCACGGGCTGTTTTTTATTGCGTCCGAGACGCTTGGCGACAACGCTGTGTTTGTACACTTCGAAAACGTCTTCAAACTTTTCTTTGCTCAACCCCATGGCTGTTGTGCCGTACATCATGATGAAGCGGCGGTAGGCGTCATAGGCGAAGCGCGGGTTTTTCGTTTTCGCGGCAAGGCCTTCGACGGATTTGTCGTTGAGTCCGAGGTTGAGGACGGTCTCCATCATGCCGGGCATCGACAACGCGGCGCCTGAACGCACAGAGACGAGCAGCGGATCGTCGGGGTCGCCGAGTTTTTTGCCGAGCAGCCGTTCGAGTTTTTCGACGTTGCGTGTGACTTGATCTTCGAGGCCGGCGGGCCATTTGCGTTTGCGTTGATAGTACGCGGCGCAGGCACTCGTAGTCAACGTGAAACCAGGCGGCACCGGCAGGCCGATGTTGGTCATCTCTGCAAGGCCCGCGCCTTTGCCGCCGAGCAATTGTTTCTGGTCGCCGTGACCTTCAGCTTTTCCGCCACCGAAAAAGTAGACGTACTTCGAAGGGTTTTTTTTGGCAGCTTGTGCCATCGTGAGCACGATCCATTGGTAAGTTGGCAGTGGATTCATGTGAATCCGACCTAAGTATGACCGGCGGAAGTTAACAAGTTGATCGCATTGGCCGTAGTACTTTCGCTTTGGAAGCTACGCGAAAAGTACTGCGACAGTGATCAGAAGCAAATGAATTCATAAAAAACTTTACGCACACAAACGCATGTGAGCGTTGCACGCAACGATCAATATTGTTTGTAAGGTAGGTCCAAGTGTTAGGCTGGGAAAAAGGAAATATTTTTTTCGAACGGTACGATCGGATCTTGATCGAAACGATTACGGCCAGTCCGCAATTTGCGAAAGGAGAATCCTTCAAGGCGCTGGCGATTGCACTCTGCCGAAAAGTAGTAACGGACCTTTGTCGTCGGTTACGAAAAGCGTTTAAGAAATACTGATGTGTACGCTTGATAACCGCACGGTACGAAGGTGCGTTGGCACCGCTCAGTCGTTGAGCGTTGCCGGCTCGCCGGCGTGCAGCCAGTGACCGAAGCCAGGCTGCAGAGAGTTGACCGATTGGTACCGTCCGTTGAGGTAAATCCAGATGACGCTCTCGAGTGCATTGGCCGGCTGCACGTCGACCGAGACCGGTGCGTACGGCGGCGCGGCAACAGGGCCAACGAGATTCCAGCCGGCATCGACAGCGACGGTCGTGTTGGCAACCGGCGCACCGTAGATGGTGATGATTGTTGAGGCGCCGACACGGTAAACCCAATAGCCGTTTTTCGGTGTAATGGCATCGGTCTCGACGTAGGCGTCGTCCCAACCCCAGACAACGCCCGTGTTGGCGCCCTGCAGCACTGCATTTATGCCGGCATCAAACGGCTCGATCGGAATGGAAATCATGTTCCAGCCGCTGGCGATCGTCAGGTCGAACGGCACCCCGCCGAAAATAATTTCGAAGTAGGCGAGCTCACCGGGGTTGACTGTGTAGAACGTGTCGCTTCCCATGCCGACGCTTGCACCGGTCGGTGTGCCCAATGCATCTGTCTGGCGCAGCAACAATCCGCCGGAGGGCACCATCGCCGGATCCCAACTAATTACTGTCGCTTCGCTCGCTGCGCCCTGTACGCGCAACCCCCAGCGTGCGGCGTTCGCAATGTCGCGGACGTCGCGATTGAGATCCGCCGTCATCGTTTCGAGTGCGGCGGTACCGGAACCGAACCAGTCATGCGCCGGGTCGTAAAGATCACTGGCGCCGGCGGCCATGCCGATGGATACCTGTGGGACAGTGCCGTTGTTGATGTTGAGCTCGAAGGTCCATGCATCGGCGTCGGCTGATTCCATGTCGTCTTCAATTTTGACGATCACTGCGTTGCCGTAGAAAATCTCATCGGTATCGATCTGCCCGACCGGCGGTGTCAGTGCGAATCCGGACTCGCCGGGACCGGCGCGGAAAACCGCGTCACCCGGGGTGGTTGCTTCGAAACTCAACACGGCATAGGTGACAGCACTTCCGTCACCCAACCCGCTTTGTATTGCGAGGCCGCCGAGGTCGTCGACCAGTCCGTCCAGCAATGCACCGTGCGTGAGGAATGCATCGTAAGGCGGCTGCAGGATGTGATCCGGATTGAAACTGCCGTGGTACTGCACATGGTCATTGTCGAAAAACAGATCGAGCGGTCCGCCGCGGAAGCCCTCGGCCAGATCGCTGTCTTCCTGCACGAGTACACGGACCTGGAATATCTCGCCGACACGCACGGGCGCCAGCGGCCGGTCGAGGATTACGGTAGCCAGCAGTTGGTCGGCTTCGCGGCCGGCACTGCGAGCATTGTAGGCGGTGCCGATGGCGGCGATCATCGCAGTCAGGTCGTTGAAATCGATGTCGGAGTCGCTGTCGAAATCGAAGATGTCATCGAAGACAGCGTCGGTGGAGTTGGAGGGGTAGGCGGCGAGGAACGTCGTGAGGTCGGCCGTATCGACATCGAGATCGCCGTCGCCGTCGCCGAAGTTGACAATCTCAATGCTGTTGGAGACCTGCTCGATGGCTATTGTGGCGCCGGTAGTGAGGAGTAACCCGGTGGCGCCGGCCGCCGGTGTGAACGTTGCGCTGCCGGGATCATTGGCGACAAACGGGATGCGGGCGTAGAGCACAAACTCACCGACACCGACACCGGTACGGTTGGTTTCGCCCTTTAGCTCGTCGATGTTGGGTGATGCGTCGGTACCGGTCGTTGGTTGCACGTCGTTGAAAGGGTTCTGTATCGTGTCGGCAGGTGTCGGAAGTGCTGTTGTGTCAAAAGCCACGAGCGCGTTGTCGAAGCCGATATCAAGCGGTCCTCCCAGGAAACCTGCGGCGACGTTGTCGCGCACGAACACTAGGGCCTCAAACGCTTCGCCATGCCGGACTCGCGGCGTGTCGAAGCCGATGATGACGGTGGCATCATCAGGCGCAAGCGCAGCGACGCTGGCTGTCACAGTCGCAGTGGCGCGGCCGCCGTCAGCGTCTTCGATGCGGTAGGTAAATGTATCTGTACCGGTAAATGCACCAGCTGGCGTGTAGTCGATGTCGGTACCGTTGTTGACGACCGTGCCATGGCGTGGCTGCGACACGCTGATGATGGTGAGATCCACGGTTGCCGTCTCGACATCGGAGTCGTTCGTACGAACATCTATATTAACGGTACCGCCAGGGGCGACCTGCAGCACATCCTCGAGGGCGACCGGCAGGTCGTTGATTGCCGTGACGGTAATTGTAACGGTGGCGATGTTCGAGAACGCACCGCCGGAGCTGGCAACGGTGTATTGCAGCGTATCGTCGCCGCTTTCGTCAAAGTTGTCATTCTGGTTCGGTGTGTAGGTGATCGAGCCATCAGCGTTGACCCCGGCGACGCCGTTCGCCGGCTCGGAGATAATTGTGACGGTCGCCGGATCGGGCGCACCGGCGTCGTTCGCGAGCACGTCGATCTGAATCGAGGTATCCTCGAGAGATGTAGCACTGTCATCATTCGCCGTCGGCGGCGTGGCGGTTCCGCCGGTAGTGACGACAAGAACCGAGACTGTTGCGGTATTTGAAACGGCGTCGCCATCGTCTTCGACGGCGTATGTGAAGGTGTCGATGCCGTCAAAGCCGGCGTCGGGTGTATAGGTGAACGTACCGTCGATGTTCAGAACGGCATCGCCGCCGGCGGGGTCCGAGACTTTTACGACCGATGTGCTGTCAACCGTCCCGTCGGAATCCGTGTCGTTGTCGAGCACGGCGATCGTGACTGCGGTCTCTGACGTCGTGGTGGCACCGTCGTCATTGGCGACGGGCGCGTCATTGACATTGATCGTGACCGTGGCGGTGTTGGATGTGCGGCCGAGATTGTCGGTGACCTCGTAGCTGAAAGCGCCGGCTCCCGAGAAATCCGTTGTCGGCGTGAAAGTCACGAGGCCTGTATCCGTGTCGAGACTGGCTGCACCGTTCAGCTCCAAGGTGATGTTGATCGTCTCCGGCTGGGGGCTGGCGGCAGCGTCGAACGCATCGTTGGCCAGAATGTTGATGATGATGTCTGTATTCTCATTGGTGTCGACCGTATCGTCGACCGCGCCGGGTGCACCGTTGAGTGCCAGGACCGTGACTGTAACGGTGGCCGTGTTCGAGCGAGCGTTGAGGGCGTCCTCAATGGTGTATTGGAGGGTGTCTGTACCGGAGAAGCCGGCGTTTGGCGTATAGGTCACACTGCCCAGCGCGGTCGGGATTGTCAGCGTTCCGTCTGTCGGTGCCAATTCAATGACGACGGTATTCGCATCCAGATCGCCGTCTGCATCGGTGTCGTTCGCCGGCAGGTCGATGTCAACAGCGACGCCCTCATCCGTCTGCACCGTGTCGTCGACGGCGACGGGCGCATCTGCGACGTTGGTAACAGTGATGGTGACGGTGGCGGTGTTGGACACGGCGCCGTCGTTGTCGGCGATGGTGTAATCGAACGTATCGTCGGCGTCGGCAAAGTCAGCGTTTGGCGTATAGGTGACGACACCGGTTGCAGCGTCGACCGTTGCCGTGCCATTGGTCGGCTGCGCCGTGACCGTAACGGTAGTAGCGTCGATTGTGTCGTCGTCGGTGTCGTTTCCAAGCACGGCGATTTCAACGGCCGTTTCTTCGTCGGTGGCCTCGGCGGGATCGTCGTTGGCGACCGGGGAATCGTTGATGTCGACTGTGACCGTGGCGGTGTTGGATGTGCGGCCGATGTTGTCCTCGATGGTGTACGTGAAAGTCTCGAGGCCATCGTCGCCTGCCGCAGGCGTGTAGGTGGCAATGCCATCGCTGTCGACATCGACGGTGCCGGTACTGACGGCAACGATGTTGATAGTGCCAGGCCGCAGTGTCGCGATCGCGTCGGCTGTAACCAGGGCGACGAGGTCGATAGAGGCAGTCGTGTCTTCGTTGGTTTGAACGGTTATATCAAGTGCTACCGGCTCACTGTTCTCTCCGAGTACGGTCACGGTCACTGTCGCCGTGTTGGAGCGGGCTCCCGTGAGGTCCTCAATGGTGTACTGGAAAGTGTCGGTGCCCTGGAAGCCGTCGTCAGGTGTGTACGTGACGTTGCCGCCGGCGATGGCTGACAATGTGCCGTCTGCCGGTGCCGCAGCAATGACGACAGTGGTATTGTCCAGGTCGCTGTCGGCATCCGTATCATTGTCGTCTATATCGATGACAACGGCGCTGCCTTCGTCCGTCTGCGCCGTGTCGTCGACGGCGACGGGCGCATCCACGACGTCGGCGACGGTGATGGTAACGGTGGCGGCGTTGGACACGGCGCCGTCGTTGTCGGCGATGGTGTAATCGAACGTATCGGCGGCGGCAAAGTCCGCGTTTGGCGTATAGGTGACGACGCCGGTTACGGCGTCGACTGTTGCCGTGCCATTGGCCGGCTGCGCCGTGACCGTAACGGTAGTAACGTCGATTGTGTCGTCGTCGGTGTCGTTTCCAAGCACGGCGATTTCAACGGCCGTCTCTTCCTCGGTGGTCTCGGCGGGATCGTTGGCGGCGACCGGGGAGTCGTTGATGTCGATTGTTACCGTGGCGGTGTTGGATGTGCGGCCGATGTTGTCATCGATGGCGTACGTGAAAGTCTCGAGGCCATCGTCGCCCGCCGCGGGGGTGTAGGTGGCAATGCCCGTTACGCTGTCGACTGACACCGACCCGGTCGAGGGGACGCCCAGGGCGATTGTGTCGGGGAGCAATGCGGCGCCGGTGTTGACCAGTACGAGATCCAGCAGATTGATGTCGACGTTTGTGTCTTCATTTGTATTTACAGTCGTATCACTGGCGATTGGCGCGACGTTCAGGCCGAGGACATTGATGGTCACGGTGGCCGCGTCCGAGCGTGCACCGCTGGCGTCTTCGATGGTATAGGTGAAGCTGTCGGCGCCTGCGAAGTTGGCAGTCGGCGTGTACGTGACACTGCCGGCGGCGATGGCGGAGAGCACACCACTGGTCGGCGCGGTGCCGATGACAACGCTCCCGAGATCGAGCGCGTCGTCGACGTCGCTGTCGTTGTCGGAGACGGGAATAGCGACGTTGCTGTTTTCATCGACCTGTGTTATGTCATCGACAGCGACCGGCGCATCGTTCACCGCGGTGACGGTGACGGTGACCGTGCCAGCATCGGAAACCGCGCCATCGTCATCGGCAATAGTGTAGTCGAAGGTGTCGGCGCCGTTGGTGTCGGCATCTGGCGTGTAGGTGACAACCCCGGTGGCGGCATTTACCGCGACAGTACCGCTGGCGGGCTGCGAAGTGACGGTAACCGAGGTGACGTCGACGGTACCGTCGGTATCGGTGTCGTTTGCCGGGACGTCGATATCGACCGGTGTATCTTCGTTGGTTGTCGGTGTATCGGCAACTGCAGCCGGCGCGTCATTGACATTGACGGTGACAGTAGCTGTGTTGGACGTCTCCCCGATATTGTCGAGGACGGTGTATTCGAAGGACGCGGCACCGTCGAAATTTGCGTCCGGCGTAAACGTGACGGTGCCGTCGGTATTGGCTACGGCGGTGCCGTCGGTATTTGAGACGATAGTGATGCTGTCGACCAGCAGGTCGGCGCCGGCATCGGCTATGTCATTGAGCAGGACGTCGACAATGACGGCGGTGTCTTCGTTGGTGTCGACAGTCTCGGCAACTGCGATTGGGGCGTTGTTGAGGCCGAAAACAGTCACGGACACCGTTGCAATATTGGATAACGTGCCGTTGATATCTGCGATGGTGTACTGGAAGGTATCGACCCCGAGGAATCCCGAACCGGCTGTATACGTGACATTGCCGCCACCGATGGCGGAGAGTCCGCCGTTATCCGGCGCATCGGTGATGCTCACGGTTGCCGTGTCGAGACCGGCAACGGCCGTGTCGTTGCCGGCGACGTTGATCACTGTGGCTGCAGCGTTTGCCGTGGCCTGGTCATCCACCGCGACAACCGGTGGCACGTCGAGCACTTCGATCGTGACGACTGCTTGGTTTGAGGGCTTGCCTTCGGTATCGAGAACGATGTAACGGAAAGTTGCCGTACCGGTGAAATCCACGGTTGGGGTGAAGAGAACGACGCCGTCGGTGATGGCGCCGAGCGTGCCTCGAACGGGCTGCTGCGTGATCGTCACGGAATCGAGCTGCAGCGCCCCGTCGGAATCGGTGTCGTTGGCGATCAAGTTGATCTGGACGTTGGTGTTTTTTGCTGTTTCGAGCACATCGTCGAGTGCCTGCGGTGCCACGTTTTGCGGAAAAACCTGCACGGACACAGTTGCGATGTCGCTGTCACCATCGTCGTCGGCAATGGTGTAGTCGAAGGTCACGGTGCCGGTGACTCCCGGTAGAGCGTCAAAGCTCACGGACTGGCCGTCGTTGACGATCTCGGCATGGCCGGAGGCATCGGGCGGTTCGGTGCTGATGGCGCTGATAGAGAATTGAGCGCCGTCCGGATGTTCGTCGTTGTCCAGGACGTCCAGGACAACTGACGAACCATCGGTGGTGGTAAACTGATCGTCGCCCGCGACCGGCCCATCATCGACCGGGTCCACGGTGATTGTAACGGTCGCAATATCCGACACGTTCAGGCCGTCGGTGGCGACGTAGGTAAAAGAGTCCTGGCCGTTGAATTCGGGATCGGGCGTATAGGTAAAGGCACCGGTGGCCTCCAAATCCAGGGTGCCGTTGGCCGACCCCGTCTGCAGCAGAGCTGTCAGGGTGTCGCCGTCGGCGTCGGAGTCCTGGCCGGCCCCGCCGACAGCACCGTCGAGTATGTCGCCGATGCCGTCGGGGACGGCGAGCACGGCGTCTTCGTCGACGGTGTAGCTGTCATTGGCAGCTACCGGTGCCTGGCTGATGTCGATGACGATGACAGTCACCGTGGCAGTGATGCTGGCGCCGGGCACTTCGCCATCGACAATATCGTAGGTAAACGTGACGACACCGGTTGTTGCCGCTGCCGGTGTAAAGACCAGGGTACTGCCGGCTACGGCGATGGTGCCGTCGCCCGGCACTGCCGGTTGCGTGATGCCGGCGATCGACAGCGTGTCATTTTCCGGATCGGTATCGTTGTTGAGCACGCTGATCGTGACAGGATCACCCTGCAGCGTTACAGCCAGGTCATCGACGGCGGTGGGCAGATCGTTGATTGCCTCGACATCGACGGTGACCGTAGCGGGATCGGACACGTTGAAGCCGTCGGTCACGGTGTAGGTGAAGGTATCGGTGCCGTTGAAGTCGAGGGTTGGCGTGTAGGTGACGGTACGGTCAGCTTCGACAACAACGGAGCCGTTGGCGGGCTGTGCTACGATTGCCGGGGTGAGAATATCACCGTCTTCGTCGGTGTCGTTGGTGGTGACGGCAATATTCAGTGCGGCATCCTCGTCGGTCTCGTCGCTGTCATCGACAGCGACAGGTGTGTGGGCGATGCCGACAATGAGCACGGTGACAGTGGCGGTGGCGGGGCCGCCGGGGTCGCCGTCGACGATGGTGTAGGTGAACGTGTCCTCGCCGACCGAGGCGGGTGCCGGCGTGAAGCGGATTTTGTTGTCACCGAGCAGCTCGACAACACCTTTGCCGTTCACCGGGTCGCCGATCTCGGTAATGCTCAGCGGGTCGCTGTCGACATCTTCGTCATTGGCCAGCACGTCGACGTCGACCGCCTCGCCCTGGATCGTCGCCACGGTGTCGTCGACGGCGTTGGGAGCATCGTTCACCGGCGTCACTTCAATGGTGACGGTGGCTGAGTTCGAATCGGTCACGCCATCGGTGATAGTGTAGGTGAAGGTGTCAGTTCCGTTGAAGTCCGGGTTTGGCGTATAGGTGAACGAGCCGCTGGCGTTGAAGGCGAAAGAGCCGTTGGCCGGCGGGCTGACGAGGGATGCGACGAGCGTGTCGGTGACATCGCCGTCGCTGTCCTTGCCGGTGCCGTCGACCTGACCGTCGATGATGTCTCCGGGGCCGTCGGCGACGGTGAGCGTGGCGTCTTCGGCAACCGTATAGAAGTCGTCGTTGGCAATCGGGTCGTGGGTCGGCAAGAGGGTGACGGTGACAGTCACCGTAGCGGGGGTGGACTCGTCCAGTCCGTCGGTGGCGGTGTAGGTGAAGGTATCGTTGCCTTCGAAATCCGGATAGGGCGTGTAGGTGAACGATCCGTCTGAATTAAAGCCCAGGGCGCCGTTTGACGGGCCGCTGCCGAGGATCGCCAGTAGGACATCACCGGCATCGCCGTCATTGTCATTGGCGAGCACGCCGGGAGCGAATGCCACCCCGGTGCCGTCGTTGGTGTTGGTCATAGAAAAGAAATCGTTGTTGGCGAAGGGCACCTGATTGACGACGGCAATCGTCACGGTGGCGGGGACCGAGTCATTGGAGCCGCCGTTGGCGCGATATGTGAAGCTGTCGTCGCCGGCAAAGCCCGGACCCGGGGTGTATTGGAAACTGCCGTCGTCGGAGAACAGCAGCGTACCGTTGGTCGGCGGCGTCACCAGGACGGCTTTGAGCACATCGTTCTCAATGTCATGGTCATTGAGCAGGAGTCCGTCTGCGACTAAGACGGTCAGTTGGATGCCGGACAACGCATCGTAGGCATCGTTGTTGGCGACCGGAGGATCGTTGACCGACGCGACGTTTATAGTGACCGTGGCAGTGTCAACGGACAGCGGCCCGTTGCCGTCGGCAATAGTGTAATCAAAAGTGTCCGACCCGAAAAAGTCGGCTGCAGGCGTGTAGGTGATCGAGCCGCCGTTGATGACCAGATCGCCGTTGGTCGGCTGCACAGCGATGGCAGAGATCGACAGGGTTTCTTCGTCTGGGTCCTCGTCATTTGCCAGAACGTCGATTGTCACCGCGGTGTCCTCGGGCGTGAAACCGACATCGTCGGCAGCGATTGGCGGGTCGGGTGCTTCAGCGACAGTGATGGTGACAGAGCCGTCTACCGGATCGCCGCGCTGATCCCAAAGCTGGTAGGTGAAGGTATCGTCGCCGTTGAAGCCTTCATCGGGCGTGTAGGTGAAGACGCCGAGACTGGGATCCAAAGTCAGGAGACCGTTTGCTGGCTGGGTAAAGCTGAGGATTTCCAGGTCACCGGTATCGTTGTCGACATCCGAGTCGTTGTCGGTCAAATCATCGTCCGGGAACATCTTCTCCGTATCCTCGACAGCCGCGATCAGGTCGTCGAAGACGATCGGATCGTCGTTGACCGGGCTGACAAAGAGACTGACGGTGGCGGGCCCGACAATTGTACTGCCGTCGGTTATGCGATAGGTGAACTGGTCAGTACTCGCTTCGCCGAAGCCGGGAAAGTCGGGATCGGGCGTGTAGACGAACTGGTCACCATTGAGCACGACTTGGCCACGCAGGGCCGGCGTGAAATCGACAATCGTGAGAACATCTCCGTCGACGTCGAGGTCGTTGTCGAGCACCGGGATAGTGACATCGGTGTCCTCGGTGGTGACCGCTGAATCGTTGGTGGCGATCGGGGGGATATTGGTGGTGGCTAGGACATTGATCGTTACGGTCGCGGTGGCGTCTTCACCGCCGCTACCGTCGTTGATCGTGTACTGGAAAGTGTCCTGGCCTGCGAAACCGGAGAATGGCGTGTACGTCAGATTGCCGTTGGCGTTGAAGGTGACATAGCCGTTCGCAGCGCCGCCAAGAGTCGGCAGGTCGATGACGAAGAGTTGGTCACCGTCGTTGGCGTCGGTATCGTTGGCCAGAACATTGATTTCTACGGGCGTGTCTTCGGGGGTTGCAGCGAAGTCATTGCGGGCTAACGGGTCGATGTTACGTTCGCCGATGTCGATGGTGACGCTCGCGACATTCGAATCGGCGAAACCGTCATTGGCCTTGTAGGTAAAGGTTGCGATGCCGTTGACGTTGGATGGCGGAATGTACTTGAACGAGCCGTTTGGGTTGAGCTGGAGTGTGCCCGGGGCTTGTGGCACGCTGCTGTGGTCGAGTACCGTCGGCCCGTCGACCAGGATGGCGGTCAGTTCGTCGGTTTCTTCCTCGCCGTCCGGGTCCAGGTCATTGTCGAGGAGGCCGGGTGCCGCTTGATCGAGCTCGACGTTTTCATCGAGATCGAAATTGTCGTTGATTGCAACCGGTGCGTCGTTAACGGCGATTACCAGGACAGTGATCGTGCCTTCGTCTCTGCCGGTATGGGCGGGAGTGAATGTCTCTACGAAAATCCCGGGGGTGCCGGGGGTGCCGGGGGTGGCAGGGGTGCCAGGGGTGCCGGGGGTGGCAGGGTCGCCAGGGACAAAAGTGGTGTCAAGAATGGCGTCAACGCCGCCGTCGCCGTCACTAATTACATAAGTGAAGTTGTCGGCACCGAAGAAGTTGCGGTTTGGTGTGTAGGTGAAGGTGCCGTTAAGATCAAACATTAGCGTACCGTTTTCCGGCTGCGAAAAGTCGACGATCTGCAGATGATCGTCAGCACAGGGATTCTCGACTGTGCAGTCAGGGTCGAAATCGTTGTCCCGGACATCGCCGGTTGTGCCTGAGGTGTCTTCTGTGACGATCAAAACGTCGCCGATCGCGACCGGGGCGTCATTTCTGGAATTGACCGTGATTACCACCCGCCCTTCGTCGTAATGCCCCGAACCATCGGTGATCAAATATTCGAAAGCATCTTCACCGTGGAAGTTAAGGTCAGACAGGTACGTGAAGTTACCGGTGTTGCTGAAGCTGATAATGCTGCCGTGACGGGGACTGTCGTAGGTAAAGACCCGCAACACTTCCTCTGGCTGGTCGCCGGTATTGCCGGCGCCGATGTCCGCATCGAAGTCGTTTAGCAGCACGTTGAACGAGATTTCCGTATCCTCGTCCGTGAAATACCTGTCGTTGTTGGCACGCGGCAGCGATGCATACGCGGTGCAACATATGAACAGGAGCCAGGCGCTGACAACACACAGCACCCGGCCCGGCATGCGGTTGATCATATACGGAACTCCTTCTCGGTAAGTGATCGCGCGCGCAGATGCTCTGCTCCTGACTCAGGGGCGTTGTCAGCCCGAATCAGAACTACGCAGCGCAATTGGTGTCTATTACCCCGCTGAGCGTTAAGCAGGTGCAAGCCGTACCTTGCATTGGTGTTACAAAGAGTATTCGACCGCATAAATCCGCAATGGTTTTAACCTACAAACAAGCGTCCGTGCAACGCCTTTTCTAGCTAAGTAAAAATAGCTGCAACGCCAGATCTTTACAAGATGGGAAGTTCAATACTTTACGCCGATTGAAGTGTCGCAAGTCCCGGATCGGTCAAGCCGTGGGTGTACGGCCACGGTATTCGTCACAATGAGACACGAATTATCAGGCTGGATTTATATCGCGGAAACGTACTTGCTCGGCAGTTGCAGTTTGAGGTTGGGCCGCGCGATATCCCGCACGAGCGATATGTGTGGATGCAGACAAACCCGCCTGCGGCATGGACAGTGAAGGAAGCCGCTCCCGCTGCTGCCAATCACTCGTTGCCCGACGTTTCTTCGGCCGCGACGATGTCACGCACCGCCGCGAGACGGTCGATCACCTGAAAATCGCCGGGGTACGTGGCCCAATAGCTGCCGTCCCGGAATTCGAGGATCCAGATGCCTGCCTGCCCGTGCCGGTATCGGATATCGGTCGATATCTGCATCGTGTTGCCGGCGGACGGTATCGACAACGCTAAACGGCTTCCCACAACAACCGTTTGGCCGGCCAGCTCGTTTTTCAAAACTTCCGACACGGTGATATAGGCCGTGTCATAGACATGCTTGTCCGCTTGTGGCTCAGCCAGGTCAATCGCGGTGATCTCGCCAGTCACGACAACCGGGCTCGCCCCGATGACGGCCGGCAACGGGATCCATTCCCAGCACGCCTGAGCCGGAAGTGCCTGGGACAGAAAAGCGAAAACAAAAAGTAATGCCATCGAAATTCTCATTGTCGGCCTCCATTGTTTGCCGTTTCATAGATAAAGACGCGGCTGCAGTGCGGTTCTTAGGACGAGGAGCCTCTTGTTCGCTCACTTGCCGATACAGAATTTGCTGAAGATATTGTCGAGGATGTCCGGTTGCACGGTGCGGCCGGTGATCCGACCCAAGGCATCGAGTGCAGCGCGGATGTCGACCGCCACGAGCTCGTAATCCTCGCTTTCCAGCAGCGCCGCTACTGACGTGAGATGCGCCTGGGCCCTGTCGAGCAGGGCTGCGTGCCGGCTGTTGATCGCAATCTCCGGTTCCTCAGTGTGCGGCCGTTGCCACACGACACGCTCGATAACGTCGAAAAGCGCGTCGAGCCCCTGGCCCGTAAGCGCCGAAATCTCGACCACCGGTGCATCCACGGCCGCGGCAAAGCCGGCTGGTGCCAGGTCGATTTTATTGGCAACAATGACCAGGCCGTCATCGATATCGAGCCGCACCGACTCTTCTTGGCTGGCAAAGTCATTGGTGCAATCCACGACCCACAGTACGACCTGCGCCTGTCGTATTGAGTCACGGCTGCGCTCGATCCCCTGCTGCTCGACGATGTTCGAGGCCTCACGGAAACCCGCGGTGTCGACGATCTTGATCGGGATGCCGCGGATGTTCGCCGGCTCCTCGATCGTGTCACGCGTGGTCCCCGGCACTTCCGTTACAATGGCACGGTCGCGGCCGAGGATGAGGTTGAGCAGGCTTGACTTGCCGGCGTTCGGCGCGCCGACAATGACCAGGCGCACGCCGTGATGCAGAATCTCTCCCTCCTCGCGGTAGCGCAACAGCTCTTCGATCTGTGAGCGTGCCGAGGTGATCGCCGCCAGCACCGCAGTGGCCGGGTCGAAGTCAAGATCTTCATCGACGAAGTCCATGCGCACTTCAATTTCCGCCAGCATCGCGCGCAGCGTGTCGTACACCGTGTCGGTGCGTTGCGTCAGCAAGCCCTGCAGCTGGCGGTTGGCGGCGTGCAGCGCCATACGGCTTTGTGATTCGATGACGTCCAGCACGGCCTCGGCCTGGGTCAGGTCGAGCTTGCCGTTGAGAAAGGCACGCTTGGTGAACTCGCCGGGCTCGGCGTGGCGGGCGCCGTGCGTCAGCAGCAGTGACAGGATGGTACGGGCAACGGTGGAACCGCCGTGACAGTGAAACTCGATGATGTCCTCGCCGGTATAGCTTGCCGGTCCCGGCATCCGCACCGCGAGGCACTGGTCCTCTGCTTGGCCGTTGTCGTCAACTATATGGCCGAGCGTCATGCGTCGCGGCGGCAGTCCGCTCGGCGTTTCGTGCCCGCGCCATACCGTCGAGGCAATCTGCTCCGCCTGCGGTCCCGACAGCCGAATGATGGCGATACTGCCGCCGATGCCGGTACAGATTGCGGCGATAGTGTCTTCTTGGGTTGAGATCATGCAGTACAGAAGCGTTCCCGCCCCGGGAAGTCAAGGATCTGTTGTGGGGCGACATGCCGCAAATTTAGAATGAGCCGAAGGAGGAAAGGAACGATGACAAGCGGAAGCTCCGGAAACAGAAAAACCCGTCGACCTCTTGGTCAACGGGCTTTTCTAATAACAGTCGAGTCAAGCTTAGGCGCGAGCTGCCTGAGCCTTTTCCACGAGGGCCGTGAAAGCCGGTGCATCATCGATCGCCAGCTCGGAGAGCATCTTGCGATTCAACTCGACACCCGCCTTGTTGAGGCCGTCGATAAAGGTGCTGTAATTCATGCCGTTGGCACGACAGGCCGCGTTGATGCGGATCGTCCAGAGCCGACGAAACTGGCGCTTCTTCAGCTTGCGCCCGGTGTAGGACATCTGGTTGGCGCGGTCGACCGCGTCATAAGCGGTGCGGATCAACCGACTGCGGCCGCCGTAAAAACCACGGGCGCGCTTCAGGATACGCTTGCGGCGCTTGCGTGACGCCGGGGCATTGGTAACTCTCATAGGACGACTCCCCTGATTATCCGATCAGTGAACCTTTGATGCGGTTCATCTCGGTCTTTTTGATCAGTGCTGGCTGGCGCAAGCGGCGTTTGCGCTTGGCGTTCTTTTTCGACATGATATGCCGACCGCCAGCGCGGTGGTGAATGTATTTGCCGGTGCCGGTGCGTTTGAGACGCTTGGCAGCACCCTTGCGGGTTTTCATTTTAGGCATCGGTCACTCCATTTGTTACAACTCAAGAAAAACTATAAAGGCAGCACGCCTCAAACACAATGCCGTATTGGATCGATGCAGACGGCAAACGGCGGCAATTTCAATTGATCCCCGGCGGTTCGGCATCCGGCCTGACAGCGGTGCGGATATCTTCGAACTATTTCGCCGAATTCGGGTTGATGAACATGACGATCGAACGGCCGATCATTCGAGGCCTATTCTCAGTTAAGCCGAAGGCTTCAATTTCCTCGGCGACACGTTCCATCAACTGCATTCCAATTTCCCGGTGAGTCATTTCACGACCACGGAAAAAGAGGGAAACTTTTACTCTATTCCCTTTTTTCAGAAAGGCAATGATGTGATTGAGCTTGATCTCGTAATCGTGCTGGTCGATGTTTGCGTGGAACTTGATCTCTTTGTTCTTCTGCGTGACCTGCTTTTTCTTCTGGTCCCGCATCTTGCGCTTCTGCTCGTACTGATGCTTGCCGAAGTTCATGATACGGCAGACCGGCGGTGTTGCGCGGTCGGCGACGAGCACGAGGTCCATTGCGGCTTCTTCAGCCTTGGCAATAGCATCGTCCACGGGGACAATGCCGAATTGCTGATTGTCAGGACCTACGAGACGGACTTCCTTGCCGCGTACGGCAGGATCATTGGCTTTTACCGGTCGAGAAATTGGCGTTTCCTCCTGTTGCCGAATTACCGTGTCCGATGCAGCGCAACACATCAGGTGTCCCGCAAAGGCGCATCGAACAATTCGAATTTGGCTGATTGATTGATGTCGAAAAGGGACAAATTTCCCCTCTCGTGCGAGAACCAGCCCATAGTATAAGTGTATGTGCCGTAAAATTAAAGTGTTTTTTGAACAACAAATTTAACCCTGCGATTCTGTCGGCATCGAGGTGCTCTGCCGCAATAGCTCGATAACCCGTGCTACGGGCATGACCCCCATGTCTTTGCCGTCGTGGCAACGCATGGCCACCAGCCACTCGGCGACCGCTGTGTCTGCAGCCCCGGCGCCGGTCTCACGGTCGCCGGCAATTGCGACGAATGGAATGCGGTCTTCGCAGGCTCGCCGCACGCGGGCGCCCAGCCGGGTGTCGCTGTCGTCAAGTTCACAAGGCACCTCGGCAGCGTGGAGTTCGCGACACACGCGACGGGCGAAATCCGCATGCTCCGGCTCCACCGGCAGGACTCGGAGCAGCACTGCCGCACACCACGTCGGCAACCAGCCGGCTGTATGCAGCGCCAGTGCGGCCGGCAGCCGGTCGATTTTTTCAAAAGCCGGTGGCTCGACACCGTCCGGTCCAACGCGAATAGAACCAAGGCGATCCTCGCGACCGCGCACGTCCACGACGTACACCCACGCGGCCGGACAATTGCTACGGCCCGGGTCGTCGGCATGTTCGAATCCCGCTGCTGCCGCTGCCTGATGAAAAGCCCGGGCCTCAATTTCCGGAGTGTCGCACGATAACCGTAGCAGTGTGCGCTGGAATCTGAACGGTTGCAGAAACTGGCGCCAGGCGCTCACTGCCTCGCCGATCGAGAGCCGTGCACCACCCAGGCCGAGAGACACCGTCCTGCCCCATTCGCGAATCCGCGCGAGACTCCGATTTCCCATCGGCATACCACAGGTCGCCGGGCGTGTTGCAAGCTGCGCGGCCTCGGCAGCAGGTGCAACATACAGGCGCTGCACATAGCCAGTGCCATGACGGGCGTCCGTCACCGTGAGGATGGTGAACTGCTCGAGCCGTTCCTGAATCTGATGGAGATGGACCGGCAGCAGGCGGCGTCGGCCAGCAATGTCGAAGTAAGGAATTGTCGCCGCGATCCCGGCACGCACGATGGAGGAATCCGGCAGTACCGCGCTGATGGCAGCGGTCAGGGCCGGGTTGGAATTCGATTGGCATTGCTGTGTCACGCTAATTGAGACCTCGTCACCAATGTATAACCTGTCACCGTGATTCAAGGTTTTGCCGAAAACGGTTTGCTCAGGCGCAATGCTCTATTGCTTTGCCAAACCACGCACTTCCACTTGTGCCCGATGAAATTACGCATCAAGGGGCGCGCAGGTCGTAGCAGCGCAATTGTCGTTCACCACCATTGTCCAGACGCGGCTCATTCTGGCAGACGTACAACAGGCCGCGGCTGATGACCGGCGGTGTCCACGTCTGCGGTGCCGGAAACAGCCAGGTGCGGCTGATCTCGCGATAGCCGGACGGCTGTAGGTCGAGCCACAATAAATGTCCGAACTCTCCGAGGCAGAGGATATCGCCGTCGGCCGAAAGGAGGGAGCCCCGGAAAATTCGCATCGTAATGTCGCGCCCGCCGGCCTTGTCGTGGATGCGATCCGCCCACTCCGGCATCTCGCGCCAGACGACTTTGCCGGTGGCTGCCTCGACGCAGACGAGCGCGGCGGTGCGCTCGTGCCGGCCGTCGATTGCGTAAATATGGTCACCGCGCGCGATAGCGGTGCTCCAATGGGTGCCGAGCTGCGAGGTCCACATCTTTTCCAGAGTACCGTCCGTCCGGACCTCGAGCATTGCCGCGCCGGCGCCATACGATGCCGAAATCAGGACGCGATTGCCAAGGACCACCGGGTTCGAAGCGTTGACCGATTCGTAGGTTCCGCTGCGCCAGGAGAAGCGGTCGCAGATCTGTCCGTCATCGGCTGTCAGGCTCAGTAGCCCACCGACCGGCGGCTTGCTCTTGCCACCGGCAAACACGAACAGGCGTCGGCGCCCGTGCATGTCTGCCGGCACCGGCGTTGCGTAGCTGGGGCCCCACTGGTTGCCGGCGCGCCAGGCCAGCTCGCCGCTGTGGCGGTCGAAGGCGGCGACGCACGGACCGCCGGGCGCACCTATATTAATGATAAGCTGCTGGCCTTCGATGAGTGGTGATGTCGCTGTTCCGAAAAACTGTCCACGCCCGCCAAACTCCTCAGCGATGTCCCGTTGCCAGCGGACCTCGCCGCTTGCCAGTTGCAGGCAGACCAGGTGTCCGGCGGCACCGTAGACGTAAACCAAGCCGTCGTTACTTATCGCCGGGGTGGCGCGCGGGCCGTTTTGGTAACCATAGTGGTCCTGGTATTCGGTCGGCCAGGTGTGGCGCCAGTAACGCGCCCCGGTGGCGGGGTGCAAGCAGTCGACAGCCACGTCGTTGCCGACTCGGTGCGGGTAGACCAGGTGTTCGCCTCGAATCGCGGGGGCGGCGTAGCTGGCGCCCCGGGTCATTTCCCACACGACTGCCGGCCCGGCATCCGGCCAGTCCCGACGCAGTTGCGTCTCACGGCAGTGATTGTTGTGGCGGGGCCCGAGGAAATGCGGCCAGTCGTCGGTCGTTGCCGCCGGGTGCAGCGGTTGTGGTTGGCGATAAAAACGGCCATCGGGATTGGGTTGCAGAGCAGAGCCCACCGTGTCTGCCTGCAGGACAGCGCTCAGCAACAGACTGGCAGCGGTAACGCTGGTATGGAACACAGGCAGCATGTCTAATCGTACCGTTGCCCGCCGGCATTTGCCACTGCCTGGGATTTTTTGCGAGAATTGGTCGTAGACTGCTTGTTATTCGTGTCGGTGCTCATAATTTACGCATTTGACTTGAGGAATTCCGCCAAGCAGAAATGACCGTAAGGCAACCGTTTTGCAGCGATGAAATCTCATAGAGAACCGGTGATGGAATCGAACGAGAACAGTGTCTATAACCAACAGTTTTTGGATGTGACGACGAGCCACATTCAGATGGCGTTCGACAGTGCCTTGACGTTTGTCACCGTCGACGTCGACCGCCGTCGACTGGACTCGCTGAGGCGACATATTTTGCCTGGCAAAATGCTCCGGACGCGGTTGGGGCTGGCATTGTGTCCACAAGGCAGCGGCGACCAAGATGCAGTCGCGCGTGCCTGTGCCGCGACGGAATTGATCCATACCGCGACACTCTATCATGACGACGTGATCGATGGCGCCGCTTTGCGGCGGCAGCAACCGACATTGTGGCAGGAAGTAGGCCAGACCGGCGCGATCCTGCTGGGCGATTTGTTTTTCAGCAGTGCCATTGAGTTGCTGCTGGATGGTGGTGACCTGAAACAAGCCCGGCGTTTTGTGGCCAGGGTCAAGGAAGTGTGTGCGACGGAAACGATACACGAGATGGTTTTTCAGGGCCGTGCGGTGGATGCCGAGACCTGTATCGCGATTGCCCGTGGCAAGACTGGGGCGCTGTTTGCCTTTGTGGCTGAGTGCTGCGGCCAGGATGAGGCGATGGCCGAGGCGATGGCCGAGGCCGGTTACCGCGTTGGCTCGGCCTATCAGCTGGCGGACGACCTGCTCGATGAAATAGGTGTCGAAGAACTGGCAGGCAAAACTTTGGGAACCGACCGTAAGCGACGTAAATTTACTTTGGCCCAGCAGATCGACAACAGCGACAACGTTGTGTTGGCGGAAATCAGCCGCCTGTGCGACAGTGCCATTGAACTGCTGAGGCCATGGCCGGTCTATGCCGACCGTCTGGACAGCTATATCACCACAAATCTGGCACCAGCCTGGGAAATGCATTTACAGCCGGCGAGCTGAGAAAGGTTTCCTGTGACGCCGCCTGCTAATTGGGTAAAATTGAATGGAACTTGACAGCAAAACCTATAGACTGTCCGGGGCGGGTGGCCTGGGACGGATCGCCGGAATCATCGGTATCATTGCCTTGGCAGTGAGTTTTCTCGGCGGCTTTACCTTTTCAAAGGAAGGTAGCCCCGACCATACCCGCGCCACGGCTAACGCGTTCCAGATGCAGGCGTTGGCAGAGGCTGCCGACGCTGGCGCGCCGGTCGCAACGGACGACCACGCAGTGGATGAGGGCCATGGCCATGTGATTGGCAGGACGACGCAGTTCTTCCAATCCTACCTCAACGCGTTCACGTTTTGGGTGACGGTGGGGCTTGGCGGCCTTTTCGCCACGCTCGTGCATCATATGGTGCGGGCGACCTGGAGTGTCGTGATGCGCCGGATGTACGAGAGCCTGATGGTGACGTTGCCGATCCTGATCATTTTCTTTATCCCGATCGCCCTGTGGGGCATGCATGACCTCTATCACTGGACACACGACAGCGAGGCCAACGATCCGATCTTCCTCAAGAAAGAGGCGTGGCTGAGTCCGAAGTTCTTCTGTTTCCGTGCCGTTGCCTACTTCGTCATCTGGTTCATCCTTGCCCGGTTGCTGTATAGCGCCTCGCTCAAGCAGGATGAGACGCCTTCGGATGCGCTCAGCGTGCGGATGCGGACGATCAGCGCGCCGGGCCTGATTCTCTTCGCCATAACTACGACCCTGGCTGCTTTCGATTGGATCATGTCGCTGAACTACCACTGGTTTTCGACGATTTTCGGCATTTACATCTTTGCCGGTGCCTACTTGTCGTGCACCGCGTTTTGTGTGCTGGTGACGATGTACCTGCGCAGCAAGAACATTCTGACGAAAGAAATCAATGACGAGCATTACCATGACATGGGCAAATGGCTCTTTGCCTTCGTTGTGTTCTGGTCGTACATAGCATTCTCGCAGTTCTTCCTCATTTGGTACGCCAACCTGCCTGAGGAGACGGGCTTCTTCAAGGAACGCGGGGGGGCCGGTTGGTCGATGGCGAGCCTGATGCTGGCGATCTGCCATTTTCTTATTCCGTTCCTTTTCCTGCTCAGCAGTCTGACGAAACGCTCTCCGAAGGCGTTGGTGATTGCTGCGGTGTGGCTGCTGGCGGTGCATTGGTACGACCATTACTGGCTGATTGCGCCGAACTTCCACGAAAGCGTGTCGTTCAGTTGGCTGGACTTGACGTGCTGGCTCGGGATCGGCGGTATTTTCTTCTGGAATTTCTGGCGCAAGTTCATCTCTGCTCCGGTGGTTCCCGTGAAAGACCCTCAACTTGAGGGATCCATTAAGTTTGCAAACTTCTGGGTTTGAGGTCATGCAGTGCCGATCAACACGAATGCAAGGGACTGAAGCATGAGTGGTCATGACGAAGAAAGACGCGAAATAGATGCCGCAGCGGGTTACGAGAAGCGGGATGTCAACGTGCTGGGCGTCGCTGGTGTGGCGATTGCGATTCTGGCGAGTGTGGCCGTTTCCATTGTGATTTTAGATGGCTATTTTTCGCAGGTCACGGAGGAGTTCCGGAACAGTTATGACGCACCGAAAACTGAGCTCATCGAGCTGCGGGCAGAGACGCGTGAACAATTGGAAACATATGGAGTGGACGACACAACGGGGGTGCAGCGGATACCGATCGAACGGGCTATGGAACTGTTGGTTGAAGAAAATCAACGGTAGCCGTGCCGGCTTCGTCGTCCTGCTGGCGGCGCTGCTGGTGCCGCCGGTGTGCGGCCAGGGGCCGATGCCGCGGCGCGAGGACGATCAGGTGGCGGCAATGGATATCCGCGAGCACCTGGGTGAGTCGATACCGTTGGATTTGGCGTTCACCGATTCGGACGGCAGCCGGATACGGTTGAGCGATTGCTTTAAGGACGACAAGCCGGTGTTGATGACACTGGCATACTACGAGTGTCCGACACTCTGCACCTTGGTGCTGAACGGGCTCTCGGACGGCGTCAGCGACATGACGTGGACGCCGGGCGGCGAATTTAACATGGTGACGGTCAGCATCGACCCGCGGGAAACCGCGACGCTGGCCGCCGGCAAACGAACCAACTACGTGGAGGGGCTGGGTAAAGAGATAAAACCCGAGGGCTGGAGATTTCTGGTCGGCGACAAGGAAGAGATCGAAGAATTGGCACGGGCCATTGGTTTTGGCTACTTCTACGACATCAAGCAGGACATGTACGCGCACCCTGCGGCGGCATACGTCCTGACGCCTGACGGTAAGATCTCCCGCTACCTGTACGGGGTAAAATTTGAAGAGAAGGACCTGCGGCTGAGCCTGCTGGAAGCGGCTGATGGAAAGATCGGCAGCATCATGAACCGGTTCATCATGTATTGTTACCAGTTCGATCCCGAGGCCAATCGTTATGTCCTTTTCGCACAAAACGTCATGCGGCTTGGCGGCGCTGTCACACTCGTTGCCATCCTGATATTCCTGGGCGGTTTCTGGATCTGGGAATGGCGGCGCCGCTGATACCGGGATGTGTGACAACAGGGGCAGACGTCAGGCTTCGGGCGTTATTGCCAGCAACACAGAAATGAAGCAAGGACTGAAAGGTCGATTTTAAAATGGAAGTTTCTCCGAAAACCTGGTTCATGCCAAAGGGCGCTTCATCGATTGCCGGAGACGTGGATTGGCTATTCTATGTGATCACGTGGATGTCCGTCGTGTTTTTCGTGATCATCACAGCCTGTACCATTTATTTCATGTTCAAATACAGACGGAAACGTGATGAGAAACCGGGCCTGACGATACCGTTGCATCACAACACGGCGCTTGAGACTGTCTGGACTGTTATTCCGACTATTCTGATTTTCTTCATCTTTATCTGGGGGTTCCGGTCGTTCATGGACCTGTTCGTGATCCCGGCCGGCGCCGAGGAAGTCCGAGTGCAGGCGGCGCAGTGGAACTGGACCTTCCGCCACAACGTTGGTGGCTCCGGGAACGAATCGAAAAGCAACAACCTGCATGTGCCGGTCGGTCGGCCGATCAAGCTGCATATGAGTTCGAGTGACGTGTTGCATTCGCTGTTCATCCCGGATTTTCGCGTCAAAATGGACATCATTCCCAACCGTACGACCTCGTTGTGGTTCACCGCGTTGGAGGAAGGTGAGTACGACCTGTACTGCACTGAGTACTGCGGCGAGAAGCATTCGAAGATGCTGGCGCGCGTGTACGCCATGCCCGAGGCCGACTACAGGCAATGGGTATTGGACAACGCCAAGGCGGGAACGGGCGAAGAAATCTACAATACCAAATGCAGCGCCTGTCATTCTCTGGAGCCCGGCAACGATGAGAAGGCACCCACCTGGCATAATTTGTACGGCAAGACAGAAGCATTGAATGACGGTACAACCATCCAGGTTCTGGACGATTATATCCTGGAGTCCATCCGTTATCCACACCTCAAGATCGTCGATGGTTTCGCAACCCAGACGAGCATGTCGCCGTTCCCGAAGCAATCCGTGTCTAACGAGGAAGTAGACAACATCATCGTTTTCATGAAGAGCCTGTCTGACTACAATGCGGACGAGGCAAATGAGGATCCAAAGCCATGAATAAACTGCCCGAAAAACATTTCATCAACAACTCCAAGGGCATCAAGTCCTGGTTGTTGACCATGGATCATAAGCGTATCGCGATCCTCTACATGATTGTGGTCATGGCGGCGTTTTATGCGGCCGGCGTTTTAGCGCTGATCGTCCGCATGGAACTCGCCAAGCCCGGCGCTTTATTTTTTAAGGATTCCGTCATCGAAGCGCAGGCCAATGCAGCGGTCGCCCCAAAAGGTTCTGAGGCTGCCGACAGCGCAGCAGTAGCAGACGAAACGGGAGCGGGACCGGATCCTGTTGTGTCGGACGCCGCCGCGGTCGCTGAGAAAACAGCGTCAAACGACGAATATAAACCGGTCGACCCCGAGATGTCGGACGAAAGCAAGGCGAGCATGGCGAAGAGCCAGGTCTTCTACAACAAGATGTTTACCCTGCACGGCGCCATTATGGTGTTCCTGTTCATCATTCCCTCGGTGCCGGCTATTCTCGGTAATTTCCTGCTGCCGCTGATGATCGGCGCTAAGGACGTTGCCTTCCCGCGACTCAATCTGGCGAGTTGGTACGTCTATATGCTTGGCGCGGGGTTTAGTATTTTCGCGATCCTCCATGGCACCGTCGACACTGGCTGGACTTTCTACACGCCGTACAGCACGCAGACTGGGGGGGATGACAACACCACGGTAATCATGATAACAATGGGTGTTTTCATCCTGGGCTTTTCATCGATTTTCACGGGGCTGAATTTTGCCGTGACCATTCACAAGATGCGGGCGCCGGGCATCGGTTGGTTCGACATGCCGCTGTTCATCTGGGGGATTTACGCCACGGCGCTGGTACAGGTCCTGGCAACGCCGGTGATCGGTATCACCATGGTGCTGTTGGTGCTCGAGCGCTGGCTCGGTATTGGTATTTTTGACCCGTCGCTTGGTGGTGACCCTGTGCTCTTCCAGCACTTTTTCTGGTTCTATTCGCACCCCGCGGTGTACATCATGATTCTGCCGGGCTTCGCCATCATCAACGAGCTTGTGACGGTACACTCGCGTAAGCATATTTTTGGATACAAGGCGATCGGTTTTTCGAGTGTCGCCATTGCCATGCTCGGGTTCATGGTGTGGGGCCACCATATGTTTATCAGCGGGCAGTCCGAGTTTTCGTCGATGGTGTTCTCGTTCATCACCTTTTTCATCGGGATACCTTCGGGCATCAAGATCTTCAACTGGGTAGCGACCTTGTACAAGGGGTCAATCGCCTGGACGACACCAATGCTGTATGCCGTGTCTTTCCTGATCCTGTTCACAATTGGCGGGCTCACCGGCATTCATCTTGGCGCACTGGGTGTCGATGTACATTTGCATGACACCTATTTTGTTGTCGCGCACTTCCATTACGTGATGGTGGGCGGCACGGTGATAGCCTTCCTCGGCGGTCTCCATCACTGGTGGCCGAAGATTTTCGGGCGCATGTACAACGAGTTCTGGGCAAAAATCTCCTGCGCCCTCGTGTTCATCGGTTTCAACATGACATTCTTCACACAGTTTTACCTGGGTTCCCAGGGTATGCCTCGGCGCTATCACGATTACAGCGGCATGCTGAAGACCAACCTGTTCGAAAGCCTGCACGGCTTTTCGTCGCTGGGTGCGATGGTCCTCGGTCTGGGGCTGTTCATTACTGCCATTTATCTGATACACGCAGCCTTCAAGGGTGAACCGGCCGGGGAGAACCCCTGGGGCGGCCTGTCCCTGGAGTGGGCGACGACCTCGCCGCCGCCAACCGAGAATTTTCTGGTTGACCCGGTGTATTCCCATGGTCCGTATGACTATGACCGTGTGTTGCCGGAGGAAATGTCAGCCGAAAACGCTGGATTGAGAAAAGGATAGAAGGTTATAATGTCACAAGCAACCGACGATCACGGGCACCAGCATCACCCTGCACTGGCCCATCATTTCAACGACATGGAGCAGCAGCACGAGTCGCTCAAGATGGGGCTGTGGCTGTTTCTGGTTACGGAGATCCTGCTGTTTGGCGGGCTGTTCGGCTTTTACGTCTTTTTCCGTGTCTGGCATCCTGAACTGTTTGCCGGCGCCAGCCGAATGCTCGATGTTAACCTCGGCGCCCTTAACACCTTGGTGCTGATTGCCAGCTCGGTGACCGTTGCCCTGGCGATTCGCTGCATTCAGCTTGACCAACCGAAAAAGACGTTCTGGTACCTGATCGCGACGGTTGTCTTTGCCGGCGTCTTCATGGTTGTCAAATACTTCGAGTATACCCATAAGTTCCATTCGGGCATTTTCCCGGGTGAAAACTTCAACAACCTCGACTTCGCGTTGGGCAAGGTTGAAGGCGTCGTTACCCCCATCCAGAATCCGCACGTCTTTTTCAGCATCTATTTCGGCATGACAGGGTTGCATGGCCTGCATGTGTTGGGTGGCATGTTCTTCCTGACGTGGGTTGCCTGGCGGACGTCGAAGGGCGCTTATTCGAGCGAGTACTATTCCCCGGTCGAGCTTGGTGGACTGTACTGGCATCTTGTCGACCTTATCTGGATCTATCTCTTTCCGCTACTTTATCTAATCTAAGGGATCACTATGTCTGCCCATTCCGACGAACATCCACATGTCCTGCCCTTGAAGGTCTACTACGGTGTCGGCGCCATCCTGTTCATTCTCACCGCGGTCACAGTCTTGACGGGGAAGTATCTGCATCTGGACAACCTGGTAGAGGAGGTCTTTAAGCTGGAGTTCGTCGGCCTCAACCTGATTCTTGCGATGACCATTGCCACAGTCAAAGGCGCCCTGGTTGCATTGTTTTTCATGCACCTGCTGTACGACAACAAGATATACATGTTGATCTTTGTCGGCGGCCTGACATTTCTATCCTTTTTCTTCATCCTCACGTTGTTTGACACTGTGCATCGCGGCCGCGTATATGCCGAACGCGACACGATTTGGACAGAATCTGCGATATACGACCAACTCAGGGCGAATCCCGAGGATGTTCTCAGCATTCACGGCCATGGCGACGCGCACGGCAGCGATGCGCACGGCAGCGACGCACACGGCGACGACGCACACGGCAGCGACGCACACGGCGACGATGCACACGGCGACGATGCACACGGCGACGATGCACACGGCGAGGCGGAGGGTCACGAAGGGCACGGACATTGACCGGGACCTTTGCGTTTCCGCTGCGACAGCTGCGACCGGGTCGTGCAACCGCCTGGAGTGCTCATACCCACGATGCACCAGAACAATCACCCGGTTGACAGGCTCGGCGGGAAGCTATACCTGGAAAAAAAGCTGCTTGCCAAAAGGTCCTGAAGTACCCCTCGATACATGCGTCTTGCGTCGTAATCAATGCTCGTCCGATTCATGATCTGCAGCTTTCTGAACTGACCATGCATTTCTGACTTTTGTTGAATACGAGGTGCTCGCCTCGAAAAGCCCGAGAACCGAATTCCCGTTACTCCCAGTTTCGTGGGATTAGCAACTACGCAATCGTCCGGTTTGGCGTTGAAACCAGATGGCATTTATCCTATAGTCATGGTTGTAATTCACCCCTTTGCCCCGAGTAGTCTCCAGTGAGTACTTCGTCGGAACCCAGTCCGGGCAGGCCCGATACATCCCGCTCTACTTCACCGCTTAGCCGTTCGCCGGTCAGATTGGTGATCTGGCGTCTCGTTGTCATTGTTGTGATTCTCGGCGTCGGATGGTTTGGCGTGCGGACGATCATGGCAAGGAAGAAGGCACCGGTGCAAGTGGTACTCGTTGCCCGGGTGCCGACGGTGGAAGTCGTGACCTGTGACCCTCAGACCGAGACGATCATTCTGTACGGTCACGGCACGGTCGAAACCGCGACCCGCACTGCTATTCGGCCGCAGGTCAGCGGTCGCGTCATCGAGCTGCACGAGCGTCTTGAACCAGGCGAAGTCATCGAACGCGGTGAAGTTCTGGTTCGCCTGGATGCTGAAGATTATGTGCTGTCGCGTGACATCAATCAAGCGGACCGCGGCCGGTTACAGGCAGAGATCGCGTTGCTCAATACCGAGACCAGGACAACAGCAATCCGTCTGGAACTGGCGCAACAGAGCACTGCGCTGAGTGAGGCCGAATTCGAACGACTTGGGAAACTGCTGAGCGAGAAGCAGGTCGGAAACCGCTCGAGTGTTGACCGGGCCGAACGCGCCGTCGTCCAGGACCGGGAACGCATGGCGCAATTACAGCAGTCGCTCGCCGCTATTCCACATCGGATCGTGGCGTTGAAGGCGGAGCTTTCGCGGCTGGAACAACGCGTTGCTGTCGATGAGCTGGCAATCGCGCGGTGCACGATCGAGGCTCCGTTTTCCGGCCGCGTCGAGCGTGTTGCGGTGGAAGCGAACGACGTTGTTCAGGCTGGGGCGACACTGCTGTCGTTGGCTAATGACAACGATCTGGAGATAGCCGTTTCGCTCAATGCCCGGGACGTCAACGAATGGATGCGTTTCCGCCCGGCGGCGGACACCTCGGTGGCAGCCGGTTGGTTTGGTCTGATCGAGGAAGTGCCGGCAACCATTGCCTGGCTTGAAGGCGACGCCGGTGACGCGTGGTCCGGCACCGTGGCACGCGTCAAGCAGTTCGACGACCGTTCGCGGACGTTGACGGTCGTCATCCGGCCGGATCCAGCCAAGGGAACTGCAGCGTATCCGTTGATTCCCGGCATGTTTTGCGCCGTTGAAATTCGCGGCAAGCAGGTTCCCGACGCCTATCGCATCCCGCGCTCTGCCTTGAACGAGAGCGATCGGGTGTTCATCGTCGTCGATGACAAGCTTGAGTCACGTCCGGTGCATGTGATCAGAGAAATCGGCGAGGAGTTGATTGTCGATGACGGGCTGGCTCCGGGGGACCAGATTGTGATCAACCGGCTGCGTGCACCGGTTGACGGTTTGGCGGTGCGCATCCGCCAGCGCGACGGCGAGCAGGTTGCCCTGCCCCCGACTGACCCGGTCAGCGATGTGTATGATGACGCGAAGCCAGATCCTGCGATGTAATCTGTATGGCCGACAGTACCGACAAACATTCGTTCCTGCGCATCGTCCTGCTCAATCCGGTGTTCGCGAATATCCTGATGATCATGATCCTGGTCTGCGGGCTCGTGGGTCTGTTCAGTATGGTTCGCGAGAGCTTCCCGCAGTTCGAGCTGGACTTCATCAGCATTAATGTTCCCTATCCCGGCGCGGACCCCGCCGAGATCGAGGAATCGATATGCCGGCCGCTCGAGGATTCGCTTGAAGGAATCTCCGGCATCAAGCGGGTGATTACCGTTGCCCAGGAGAACGCCGGTCAGGCGATCGTTGAAGTCACCGAGAACGCCGACAAGGACAAGCTGCGCACCGAGATCGAAAACGCTGTCGATGCGATCGACATATTTCCGGAGCACTCCGAGCGGCCGATCATCGACACCTTCTCCTTCGACGACGCAGTGATCAATGTTGCCATCTGGGGTGATGTTCCGGAGCGTGATCTCAAGGAGCTGGGCCGTGAAATCCATGATGAGCTGCTGCTGCTGCCCGGTATCAGCCGCGTCAACATCAGCGGCACACGCGACTATCAGGTCGACATCGAAATCTCCGAGGAGCGGCTGCAGGAACACCGGATGACCTTCGCTGAGGTCGCAGCCGCAGTTCGCCGCAACAGCGACAACTTGCCGGGTGGCGTGTTACGGACTGCTACCGAGGATTTCAATATCCGTATCATCGGTCGTCGCTATTTCGCGAGCGAATTCAATGACTTGGTGCTGCGCGCCGATGCCGACGGCGACCGGGTGTTTCTGCGTGACGTCGCTATTCTCCGTGACACCTTCGATGAACAGTCGGCGGTGTACTCGTTGTACAACGGCAAACGCTCAGTCAACCTGGCAGTGCTCAAAGCGCAGGAGGAAGACACGATCCGCATTGCCGAGGCGGTGCGCAAATACGTCGCCAGCAAGCACGAGATGATGCCGGCTACCGTCAATCTGTCGACCTGGCTCGATATCTCGCGCCTGGTTCAAGGCCGTATCGATTTGCTGCAGCGCAACGGTGCAATCGGCCTGGTGCTGGTGTTTCTGGTGCTCTGGATCTTTCTCGAGCTGCGGCTCTGTTTCTGGGTGACGCTGGGGCTGGTCATCTCGATTTGCGGCGCCTTTGGGCTGATGGCGGTGACCGGGCAGTCGATCAACATGATCAGCCTTTTCGGCCTGATCATGGTGCTGGGCATCATCGTTGACGATGCGATTGTTGTGGGCGAATCGATATACGCCC
Source organism: uncultured Lentisphaerales bacterium (assembly GCA_964460215.1). Taxonomy (GTDB): domain Bacteria; phylum Verrucomicrobiota; class Lentisphaeria; order JABSQK01; family CAJWLW01; genus CAJWLW01. The sequence continues at coordinate 33,013 of CAYWQM010000009.1, read as the reverse complement.
GACGCGAGAACGGTGACGAAGCCTTCACAGCGGTGCTCGAGGGTACCCGCGAGGTGTTCTGGCCGGTAATGACGGCTGTGCTGACGAGTATCGTCGCGTTCATGCCGCTGCTGTTCGTCAGCAGTATGATCGGTAAATTCATCGCTGTTATGCCGGGGCCGATCATTGCGGCGCTGATCATTTCCCTGTTCGAGGCGCTCATTATCCTCCCCGTGCATCTGCGGCATCTGCCGCGGCCGCGCAATGGCGAGACCAGAAGCGTGCCGCTGTACAATCTCATCGGGCAGTTACGCCGGTTCACCGGTTTTGGCCTGCGCTTCATGATCCAGCGAATCTACTGCCCTCTGCTGAAGGTCCTGCTGCGCTGGCGCTACGCCACATTCGCCAGCGGTCTGGTCGTGATTTCCTTGACTGCTTCGATGGTCATGAGCGGCACCGTGAAATCCATTTTTTTCCCAAAAGCCGACACCGACTGGATCCAGGCCGAATTCGAATTTTCCGGCGGCACCCCGATCACCGCCACGGAAGAGGCGGCCCGGACGATAAATGCCGGTTGGCAGGCGACCGAAGCCTATTATGCGAATCGCCTTGACGGGCCCCTCGGAGTGACGGTTTACGCCGTGATCGGAGGAACCCTCGGCTTCGAAGACAGCAGGCCGAAGAAGTCGGATCATATCGGCGAGGTTTTCATCGAGTTGATGCCGACCGAAAAGCGTGGCATTCCATTCGAGGAGATTGTCGATCAATGGCGCCGGCAAACCGGCCCGATAAATGGGACGATTGCTGTCAAGTTCAAAGGCTATGCCGGTGGCCCGCCCGGCGGCGATATTCAACTCGACGTGCTCGGCTCCAATGAGGAGGACCTCGTGCATGCTGTCGGTGAGATCATGGACGAGCTTGCCACTTACAAGGGCGTGACCCAGATCAATACCGACTACAAGCCGGGCAAGAATGAAATTCGCCTGCGCCTCAAGCCTGCGGCGCAGGCTACCGGTGTCGCGCTCCAGGATGTTGCCAGGCAGATCCGCGCCGGCTTCTACGGCGAGGAAGTCTCTCGCGTGCAGCGCGGTGCCGACGAGGTCAAGATCATGGTCCGTTATCCACTCGCGGAACGCCGGACACTGGAACAGATCCGACGTCTGCGCATCCGGGCGCCCGATGGAACGGAAGTGCCGCTCGACTATATCGCCGATGTCGAATACGCAACCGGCTTTTCAACCATTCGCAGGGAGAAGGGCCAGCGTAAATTCAGCGTCACCGCCGATACTGCCGAGGGCGTCAAGGAAAAAGACATCGAGAACAGTCTGCTCGAAAAATTTCTGCCGGAGCTGTCGAGCAAGTACAACATAACGGCCAAGCGAGGCACCGAATCGGAAGACCGCATGCGCTCGATCGCCTCGGTACGCAAAAGCGGGATGATCGGACTGCTGGTGATCTACCTGATCATGGCGACGATTTTCAAGTCGTATGTGCAGCCGTTGATCATCATGTTTTCCATTCCCTTCGGTGTTGTCGGCGCCATAATCGGCCACAAGATTTATGGCATACCGATGTCAATGATGAGCTTCTTCGGTATCGTCGCATTGACCGGTGTCGTTGTCAACGATGCGATCATCCTGATTGTCGCGGTCAACGACCGCCTGGCCCGGGGGCTGCCTCTGTTTGAAGCGCTCGTCGAGGCCGGCATGCGAAGGTTTCGTGCCATTGTGCTGACCTCGCTGACGACGTTTGCCGGACTGTTCCCGATGATTCTGGAAAAGAGCCTGCAGGCCCAGTTGCTGATCCCGATGGCCATCTCTATCGCCTTTGGTGTTGCCTTCGCGACGATCGGCACGTTGATCATCATTCCATGTCTGCTGGTGATCCTCAGCGACCTGCGCTGCCTCTGGTATCTGATCTGGAATCTGCGCTGGCCCGCTACCCGCGAAACGGTCGAACCTAATTGCAATATCGGGCGCTTGTAGCAGGGCGTGCCATTGTCTTTATCCGCCCGCCAGTTCCGTTGCCATCTCGTGGACGGCAGCAAGATCGAGCTTGCCGGAGCCGAGGATCGGAATCTTGCTGACCGCGTAAAATTCAACCGGCTTCGGCAGCCACAGGTTTGGTAGATCGCGCTGGCGCAGGGCCGCGAGGATGTCCGGCGGTTCTTGCTCCAGAGGTAAGTGCAGCACGACTATTTTCTCACCACGTTTCGCGTCTGTCACCCCAGTGACGACAACGCGGGTGTCCGTCGTGCCGAGCACCTCGTGGATGGCATCTTCAACGGCCCCGTGCGGCACCATTTCACCGCCGATTTTACTGAACCTCGACCGGCGGCCGGTGATGGTGATATAGCCGTCGCAGTCGATCCGGACGATATCTCCGGTGTTGTACCAGCCGTCCTGCAGCACCTCGGCGGTGCGTTCCGGGTCGTTTAGGTACCCGAGCATGACGTTCGGCCCCTTCACTAACAGCAGGCCTTCCTCGCCCTCGTTGAGGACCTCCATGAGAGACGATTTGAGCGCGTTCAGCCGCCGGATCTCGGTCTCCTTCCAGCCGGCGGAATCGGTGACGTAGAAGGCGTCCACCGCCCGCTCGACATAGGAGTCGATGTGGGCCGAGACGATGG
>CAYWQM010000009.1:3219-30395 GCA_964460215.1 uncultured Lentisphaerales bacterium | reverse complement strand
GGTTTGTGGATCGACCACCTTGACGGTGACGCCGGGAATCGCCTGCCCGACGGACCCGTTTTTGCCGTCGGACGTGCCCAGGTCGGCGATCGACTTCGGCATATTCACGGAAACGATCGGTGACAACTCGGTGCAGCCATAGCCCTCGATCGGCACGATGCCGAACTTCTCTGCAAAATGGTCGCGCACGTCAGCGCGCAGTTTCTCGGCGCCGGTAATGACCAGGCGGAGTCGATCAAACTGTTCGGGCGTGCATTTGCGGATGTACGCCTGCAGAAACGTTGGAGTCGCCATGATCAGCGAGACATCTTTGTTTTCACACAGCTCGCCGATGCGTGCGGCATCTACAGGGTTGTTGTGATAAACAACCCGAACACCCCAGCATAGCGGCAGCCACAGGGTCATGAGAAAACCGAAAGAATGAAAGAACGGCAGGATCCCGAGGAACACGTCGTCGCCCCGCACGTCCAGCATGCGTACTGCGGTGTTCATGTTGGAATACAGGTTGTTGTGCGATAGCACGACGCCTTTCGGCATGCCCGTCGAACCGCTGGAAAACAGGACGGTCGCCGGGTTGTTAGTCGAGTCGGCGTGCGTCGGATACCAGCGGCGCTCGAGCCAGCGAAGTGGGGTGATTGCCATCAGGGTTGCAGCAAGCTTATCACCGATTGTGACACGGCTGGCAACGTCTTCGATTTCGAGAAGCTGCGGAAACTTCGCAGGCAATTTTTCGATCATCTGGGCGCTTGTGTACAGTCTGCGGATGGCGCATTTCTCGATGGCGTGTTCAATGGCGTCGGCCGAAGCGGTGTAATTGAGAAATACCGGAATCTGATCGGCGATCATCACGCCAAGCGCTACTTTGACGGCGCCCACACTCGGCGGCAGCAGGATGCCGATGTGGGCTTCTTTTTCGCCGGTTTCGCGTTTAAGCACGCGTGCCAGCGCCAGCGAGTTGATCAGCAATCCGGCGTAGCGGCTCGAAGCGCCCGCCGAATCCTGCACCACACGTAGCAGCGGCGACCATCGGGCCTTACGGATGAACTCACTGGGCAGGCAGCGTTCGCCCGGGGACGGTTCGCACTCGGCCTGAGTTGCCAGCTCCGACACGGCGAAGCGCGCCTGCATCGGCGATACGTCTCGCTCCAGCGCCGGTCCGAAGGAAATGGTCACAGGGTACGGCACGGCCCGCGGGCGGCGGAGCTTGACGTCACCGTGGCTGCGGCTGAAAATGCTGCCCCACACCAGGCCGAGGTGCAGCGGTACGATCGGCACGTCGATGTCGTCGGGCAGCATACGCAGGAAACCGCGCTTGAACTCGCCCATGTTGCCGTTGCTGGTGATCCGGCCTTCGGGAAACATACACAGCACATGGCCGTTGCGCAGGACGCGTTGCGCTTCCGCTATGCAGCGATCGAGCGCCTTCGGGTTGCCGCTGTCGGGCAGCGGCAACAGGCGCGCCCAGCGAGCGAAGGGGCGCAGCCATTTCCTGTTGTACAAGGTTTTGTTGACGACAAAGTGCACCTCGCGCGAGCTTGCCGCCGACACCAGCAGCCCGTCCACGAGGCTGACATGATTGGCGACCAGCAGCACCGGTCCTTCGTCCGGTAGATTATTACGGCCGTGAGTGCGGATGCTGTACACAGTGCGCGTCAGCAGAACGACAATCATGCGCAGCAGGAACTCAGGCAGCAGGTAACAGGCGTAGGCAGTCGTCAGCACCAGGACGATGGAGGCGCCAAGATAGAGTTCGCGGATTGGCAGCGTCATGAAATAGCTGCGAGTCAAGTCGAAGAAATCGGCGTTCGGTTGTAGTTCATTACCGAGGCCGCCAGTAGTCACAAGCATGGTGGCAGAGACCATCAGCATAACCGAAAACGCCACCGCGTTGGTCATTGCCAATGTCTTGCCGCGCACCGCCGCAGGTGTCTTCTCCTGTAGATTAACCAGTAGCGGCAGATCGAAAAAACCGCCGAAAAAGCCAATTGCAGCAACGTTGAACAAGGCTCCCGGATAGGTATTGGATATGTATAGGTTGGCGCAGAACACCAGCATCCCGGCCGCCCCGATCGGCACCAGCCCGAATTCGACCTTGTGCGCTGAATAGCGACCAGCGATAAAACAACCGAACCCGATACCGAGTGCTGCAGCTATCTGCAGCGTCGAGATTTTCACTTCGCTCAGTTCCAGGTCGTGACTGCCAAACCCGACAAGTGACGATAGCAGCAGCGCACCGATGCCCATGAATACCGCGTGGCCGATGACACTCAGCAGCACCGGCCGCGAGATCGCGATGTAGCGGAAATCGCTGAGATAACCGGTGAACAGATGCCAGCCGGCTTTGATTTTCGACAACGGTGCCCCGGTTCTCGGGATGTAGATGGAGGCAATGATGCCGAACACCGAGACCACAACCCATGGGGCGCCCAGCAGCAACGACGGTTCCGGTATCCACTTCACGATGACGCCGCAGCCGCAGCCCATGATGATGCCTAAAAAGGCGATCAGCTCAGTGATGCCGTTGGCGTTGGGCAGGTCGGACTCGCCGAAAATCTCAGGTAAAATTCCCAAAAATGCCGGCGAGAAAAACGTGCTCTGCAGCGCCATCAGAAACACGATAAACATCAGTGGCCCGAATCCCCAGGTCGGTATGAGTGCGAAGGAGAACATGCCAAGCGTGATGATCACCAGCTCCGCCCACTTGGCAACGATCAGAATGGACCGCTTCGGGTAGCGATCAGCCAACCAGCCGGCGACGGTCGGGAACAACACAAACGGCAGCATGAAAATCATGCCGGACACCGCGATCAGTGCTGCCTGCGAGCCGGGATCACCCTTGAACTCGTTCACAGCCAGCATCATCGCAACGGCTTTGAGCGCATTGTCGTTGAAGTTGCTTAAGAACTTGGTCAGGCCAAGGGCCCAAAGCTTACGTAACATGAGACGTTCCGGTGATCAGCAGTAGGTCATTCGAAAAGGTCTTTCTAAAACGGGCAACGCCGCACTACGGCGGTACATACACGTACTACGTACTTCGCAATCTTCAACAACCGCGGCGTGATCGGTGCGCGGCGTATATCCTGAGTGGGCTGGTCGTGGACCGTGCCGAAACACTGCTAAGATTGGAGTGCGAAACGTGAAGAACTTGTGGGCAGATGCCCCTACCCATGTCCTGATCCTGTGCAATGTTAAAGACGTCAGCTGCCTGATCGACGGCAAGTTGTTGCGCTTTGGCAAAGAGATCAGCGGATACCCTGATCAGCAGACCGGAGAGTGGCGTTCGGGCAAGTGGTATGCGTGTATGCCTGACAAGCCGATGACGGTATTGCGTTGCCGCCACGGGTTGTGGGGCCCCGGACTGAATCCAAGCACTGGCTCAGCCTTACTTCCGCGAGTTCTGAGCCGGGCCGAGGGTCACGGTGACCTTGTCACCTTCGACCTTGACGTCGGTGATGTTCTTCATGCCTTTCTGGAGGCTCTCGTAGCGTGCGGACTCTGAGGTTGTCAATTGGGTGAAGCGCTGCGAAATGATTTTTTCTTCCAGTTGCTTTATCGGTAGGGGCACGCGCCCGACGATTGTCTTGTCACGGGAGAATGTCAGGCCCGCGTCGTTTGCTTCGAGCTTGCCCTCGATCGAGGTGTACCAAGTGACTTTATTTTTGACCAGATGTTTGACGGTCATCCTGATGCTGTCTGGCGGCAACAGTTCGACGTAGAACCCCTGGGGGACCAGCACGTTGCCCGCACCCGTTTCGAGCGCTTCCAGGCGCCGCTGTGCGACAGATTCCGCCGATAGATCGAGGACAAACTCCGCCAGTCCGTTGAGCTCGGCCGTGGTGAAGGTTTCCGATGTCGTCTGGCGTCCGACGATGAAACTGACCTTGCTCTTCATGGCCTTCGCATTTTCCGGGCTCAAGGTCGTGGCTGGAGGCAACGGCGGTTTCAGGAATATGCCGGCAGCCAACGCCGCAACCGCCAGTAACAGAACCAGACCGACGAGGTTGCGCAAAATGTTGCCGGTGCTCGCGGAGTCCTTCGCGGTTTTTTTAATGTCGGCGGGGCGAAGCTCGTCCACGTCAAGCTTATCGCCGCAGCTACGGCAGAAAATGGCTCCCAAATGGTTTTCCGACTGGCACTTTGGACAATTGATCATTTTGTGACCTCCCGGCTCGCGTCAAAGGCGCCGATGAAAGTTGGTTCAGGGCGCATACATCGTACCACTTTAAGTGGTAGATTTTTTCTTACCGGAACTGCTGCCGTCATTCGGGCTGCTTTTACCGTTGTCTTTTTTCGGCTTGCTGTCACCTGAGCTCGCACTGTCGCCACCAGACGATTTTTTTTCGCTTTGGGCGCCCTTTTTGTAGCTGTCGCTGCGGTAGTCGGTCTCGTAAAAGCCGCTTCCCTTGAAGATTACGCCGGCACCGGCACCGATCAACCGCTTGACCTTACACCTGCATTCCGGGCATTTACTCAGCGGATTGTCCGTCATTTTTTGGACGGCTTCGAACTGGTGGTTGCACTTGGTGCATTTGTATTCGTATGTCGGCATGCTTCGGCTCCTGCAAACGGCGGTGGTTCAGCCCTGTTCGAAGAGGGCACGGATTTCCGTGCCGACCTTTTCGACCGGATGCTCGGCCAACGCGGCGCGGCGAGCCAGCAGATTCGGGCAACCGTTCTTGAATTCGGCGATCCACTTTTCGGCGAAACTGCCGTCTTCGATAGCCTTGAGGGCCTCTTTCATGTTTTCCTTGACCTGCGGCGTGATGATTTTCGGCCCGGTCTCGTATTCGCCCCATTCCGCGGTGTTGGAGATAACCGAGTTCATTTTTTCGATGCCGCCTTCGTAAATGAGATCAACGATCAGCTTGACTTCGTGCAGCACTTCGAAGTATGCCATCTCGGCCGGGTATCCGGCTTCAGTAAGGACTTCGAAGCCGTATTTGATCAGATCGACGGTGCCGCCGCACAGCACTGTCTGCTCGCCGAACAGGTCCTCGTAGCATTCCTGCGCGAAGGTGCACTCGAGCACGCCGGCGCGGGTGAAGCCCATCGACTTGGCCATAGCCAGTGCGATCGTGCGGGCGTTGCCTGACGCGTCCTGCTCGACCGCGATTAGCCCCGGCACGCCGAAACCTGCCAGGTAAGCTTTACGCTCTTCCGTTGCCGGACTTTTCGGCGCTACCATGATGACATCGACATCGTCACCGGGAACAATCTGCTTGAAGACAATATTGAAACCGTGCGAGCACGACAACACCTTGTTCGGCGACAGGTTCGGTTTGATATGCTCGTCATACACCCAGCCGTGATGCTCGTCGGGCAGCAAAATATGAATGACGTCCGCTTTCTTGGTTGCCTCTGCAACATTGTACACCTCCAGGCCGTCATCCTTGGCCCGATGGTTCACGGCGTCGCGGGTCGTGCCGACGATCACGTTCACGCCGGAATCACGCATGCACAGCGCCTGGGCCGTGCCCTGGCTGCCGTACCCGATCACGGCGATTGTCTTGCCGTCAAGTTGGCCCAGATCTGCATCGTTGTCGTGAAGTATGTTGACCATTTTTTTTACTCCTAATTGTGGTAATTGTTACCAGTGCTCGAAGCGTCGATGATCCGCAGCGGCGGGTGGTAAATTGTTCGATACAACGCCTAGAAAAGGTCAAAATCTCAAGTCGGTAAGCATAGCGCGGCAACGTGCATTTTGCAATTGTACTGGACTCGTTGTCGATCGCCGCGGCTTCAAGCCAGCGCAGAGGTGAGTTTGCAAGCGATCAACCAAGATTACGGGGCTATATCATCACGCTCATCGACCATGTGATGGACGAAACCGGAGGCATGGTTTATCCATAGCGGGTGGTGGTTTTACACTCAATGCGGGAGCCCGTCTGCATTGCGGCGATTGGTGAAGAGTCCAGTACCGGTTTCTCTGGATTGATTTCTTGCGGGGGTGGTTGCTGTAATGACGCCCGCATTTCCACTGCCCGCTATTTTTTCAATAGCTCGTCCAGGGCGGTCCAGGGCAGCGTCACGCACTTGAGCCGCATGGGAAAGTCGCGGACGGTGGTAAGGCAGGCGAGTTCACCGAGCCCCGCGAGTTCCGGCGTTTCCTTTGCGGTGAGTGCGCTCATCAGGTTGGCTGCAAGTGCCCGGGCGGCACCGGCATCTTTCTCCCGCAGGGCGCAACACATCAAGGACGCGGAAGCGATGCACAGCGCGCAACCGTGGCCGTCGAATCGCAGGTCGCAAATGGCATTGTCCGCCAGATCTATGGCAAGACGAACAACATCGCCGCACAAGGGATTCTCGCGTTCGACAGTAGGTGTACCACCGAGTTCACCGAAGTGTCGCGGGTTGCGATGGTGATCGAGCAGGGTGTCCTGGTACAAGTCTCCCACGAGTGGCGCTACAGGTCCATGCCGAGCTCGAGCTTAACAGCTTCGCTGACGTTGTCGAGGGACCACGGCGGATCCCAGACCACCTCGACATTGGTTGTCTTGACGCCTTGAATGGACTTCAGGATATAGTTGACTTCGGCTACCAGCTGCGGACCATAAGGACAGCTTGGTGAAGTCAACGTCATGTCGACGTTGATATCGCCATTGTCATTCTTGACCTCGTAGATCAGGCCGAGATCGACAATGCTCATACCGACGTCCGGATCTTCAACGACACGGATAAGTTCGAGAATCTCGTCCGGTTTCATCTCACATGCGCCGTCGTCGCCGGCTGAAGGTGTCACATCTTCTTTGGTCAACATAATTGTCTCTCCGGTGCTTACAGCGTTTTGTCCAGGGCTTCCCAAGTCTCGTAGTTGTTCTGTAACATGACAGCTTTTTGCTGAAATGACGCGATTGACAGACTGCAGATCAGCTGTGTGAGCTGGTCCTGAAAATGATTGATCGACTCTTGGATGTTGCAACTGCTCTCCTGCTCGCAGGTGTGAGAATTGCAGGTGCAGCGGGTTAGTTGCATGGGACCGTCGAGCACCTCAATGACTTCGCCCAGACCGATGTCGGCGAGCCGGCGCCGCAGGCGATAGCCGCCTTTAACTCCCTGGATTGACTCGATCAGTTGTGCCTTGGTCAATGCCTGAAGTATCTTGCCGAGCAACTCCTGCGGCAGGCGGTACTGCTCTGCCATTTCCCGCGTCGTCGTCACCGCCCCGGGCGACATCTCGGCCATATGGATCAGTGAGATCAGTCCGTATTCGACTTTGCGTGGCAATTTGATCATTGTACCTATTCCGTTGTTACTGGTCCTTGTGCCTCCAGTGCACTGTGGACGGCGTGCCAAGCCAGTGTGGCGCACTTCACGCGCACCGGGAATTCGCAAACGCCGGACAGCACGACGAGTTTGTCGAGCTTGTCCGTGTCGAGCGCGTCCAACGCCCTCTTGCCGGTCAGCATGTCATGAATCTCGGCAAACAGCGATTCGGCCTGCTCCCGGTCCATGCCCTGCAGCGCCTCGGTCATCATCGATGCGGACGCCTTCGAAATTGCACAACCATGGCCTTCAAAGCGGATTTCCTCGATTACGTCGTTGTTCAGTCGCATGTAAACAGTGAAGCGGTCGCCACACAACGGGTTATAGCCTTCGGCCTGGTGCGTTGGCGGCGGTGTCATCGGCCCGAAGTTGCGTGGTGCCTTGTTATGGTCGAGAATGACTTCCTGGTATAGCTCAGTCAAATCAAGCATCAGCCGAATACCCTCATTACTTCGGGAATCGCGGCGGCCAGCCGATCGATATCCGCGGTTGTGTTGTAGATGCCGAAGGAGGCACGGGCGGTCGAAGCCAGCCCTAAGCGTTCCATCAACGGTTGTGCACAGTGGTGGCCGACGCGAATGGCAATGCCCTGCAGGTCGACGACTGTGCCGATATCGTGCGGGTGTACGTTGTCGATCAGGAACGACAGAGCACCGACTCGTTGCTGCGGTGCACCGACAATCGTGACGCTGTCGATCGCCGCCAGTGCGGACTCCGCATATGCCATCAGGGTTGCCTCGAGCGGGACGAGTTGCGGCAGGTGTGCCTGCACGAAATCGACAGCGGTTCCAAAGCCGACGATCCCCGCAATGTTCGGCGTACCCGCTTCGAACTTGTACGGTAACGCGTTGTAGGTCGTACCTTCGAAGCGCACTGAGCTGATCATATCTCCACCGCCCTGGTAGGGCGGCATGGCATCGAGCAGCCGGCGTTTGCCATACAGCACCCCCACACCTGTGGGTCCGTACATCTTGTGACCGGAGAAGGTATAGAAATCGCAGTCCAGTGCCTGTACATCGACCGGCATGTGCGGTATCGCCTGGGCGCCGTCGATCAGCACCGGTGTGCCGTTGTCGTGTGCCAGGTCGATGATCTCCCGAATCGGATTGACCGTGCCCAGTGCATTCGATACGTGTCCGACAGCGACCAACCGCGTGCGTTCACTCAGCAGGTCGCGGTAGGCGTCGAGGTCGAGATCGCCGGCATCGGATATCGGAATGACTCGTAGAACTGCGCCGCTGCGTTCGCAGAGCAATTGCCAGGGCACGATGTTTGAATGATGCTCCAGCGTCGAAATGATGATCTCATCACCGCTGCCGACGGCGTGGGCGCCGTAGCTGCTTGCCACCAGGTTGATAGCTTCGGTCGCGCCGCTGGTGAAAAGGATTTCTGCGGACTCCTCAGCATTGATAAAAGCACGCACCTTGTCACGCACGGTCTCGCAGGCGGCGGTGGCACGCTGGCTGAGCTCGTGAACGCCGCGGTGCACATTGCTGTTGTCATGCTCGTAGTAGGCCGCTATCGCGTTGATGACGCACCACGGCTTTTGTGAGGTGGCTGCATTGTCGAGATACACCAGCGGCTTTCCATGGACGGTCTGCGCCAGCGTCGGGAACTGCTCGCGGATGGCGACCAGTTCGGTTGCGGGCGTTGTCTGTGTGCTGGCTGGTGCGTTCATCGGAGTTGACGGTAGCGCTGGATGAGGAATTTCTCGATAGTGTCGCGGACAGGTTGCGATTCGATGTCGGTCACTGCTTCGCAGGCGAAAGCGTAGGTCAGGATACCGCGGGCGGTCTTGGTGTCGATACCGCGCGAGCGCAGGTAAAAGAGGCCGGCCTCGTCGAGTTGTCCGATAGTCGCGCCGTGGGTGCAGCGCACATCATCGGCGTAGATTTCCAACTCGGGCTTGGTGTTGACGCGGGCGTCGTCGGAAAGCAGCAGTGCCCGGTTGGTCTGGAGCGCATCGGTTTTCTGGGCGCCTTGCCAGACATGGATTCTACCGTTGAAAACCCCGCGGGCCTTGTCGTCGAGGATGCCCTTGTAGATCTCATAGCTGTTGCAGTTCGGGTGAGCGTGCTCGATGCAGGTGTGGGTGTCGATGAGCTGCCGGCCGTGACCGAGGTAGAGGCCGTTGAGCGTGCACTCGATGTTTTCGTCATCGAGCTGTGCGTTGATTGTGTTGCGCGTGATCTCACCGCCGGCCGTGATCGCGTGCGATTTGAAACGGCTGTTGCGGGCTGCATGTACATGCATGTCTGCAATGTGATACGCCGTCTCGCTTTCAAGCTGCATTTTCGTATGGTCGATGACGGCGTTCTCGGCCAGCATGACTTCGGTCACCGCATTGGTGAAGTAGCAGGCGTCGTCCGTGCCGAGGTAATTTTCGGTAATGGTTAAATTGCTATTGTCGCCAACGACAATGAGTGTACGCGGCTGCGTTACGGTATTGGCTGTCGTACCGGTCGAGACATACCAGACGTTTACGGTGATACTGTCGTCGATGTTGTCAGGCACGAGAATAGCGGCACCGTCCCGGATGTACCCGGTGTTCAGGGCCGTGAACGAATTGCCGTTGACTGCCGCACCCATGCCCAGGTGCGGCTGCAAAGCCTCCGGCGTCGCCGCGAGGATGTCTGCGAGCCCGCCGAGGCATACGCCGGCTGGCAACGCGCCGACGTCCGACTGGTCCGGCATGAAAATGCCGTCCACAAAGACCAGGCGATGCCCGGGCCAATCGTCGCAGCCGCTGCCTTGCAGCAGCGCGGTGACATCGCAGGCGCCCGGAACTGCCGGGGTGAAGGCGGTCTGGCGAATGGGGGAGACATCGGTGAAGCGCCAATTCTCATCGCGGCCCGTTGGAAAGCCAAGCTCAGTGAACCGTGCAATGCCTGTATTGCGAAGTTCGCAAAGCCAGTCGGGACCGCCTGCGGTCTTGAGAAATGCCGGATGTTGCTCGGTAAAATCCATCGTCAATTGTCAGTTTTGCGAATCACCGTTCTTGAGCCAGTCGTAGCCGTGTTCTTCCAGCTCCAGCGCCAACTCCTTGGTGCCGGAACGGACGATTTTACCGTCGGAAAGCACGTGTATAAAGTCGGGTTCGATGTAATCGAGCAGGCGCTGATAGTGCGTCACCATAACGACAGCATTGTTGTCGTTGCGGAATTGCGTGATGCCTTTCGCGACGATCTTGACCGCGTCGATGTCCAGCCCGGAATCGGTTTCGTCGAGGATCGCCAGTTTCGGATTGAGCACGAGCATCTGGAACACTTCGTTGCGCTTCTTTTCGCCACCGGAGAATCCTTCGTTGACCGGACGATTGATCAGGCTTTCATCGAGGTCGAGGAGTTTCATGCTGGACTTGAACATCTTGAGGAAGTCGATCGCATCGAGCTCCTCCTCATTGCGGTACTTGCGGATGGCATTGATTGCAGCCTTGAGGAAGTAGGTATTGCTGACACCCGGAATCTCGATAGGGTATTGAAACCCTAGGAACACACCCTCGCAGGCGCGTTCTTCAGGTGCGAGTTCGAGCAGGTCCTTGCCGTCGAAATCAACAGAGCCTCCAGTTACCGTAAAGGCTTCGTGCCCGGCCAGGACCTGGGCCAGGGTGCTCTTGCCCGAACCGTTTGGTCCCATGATGGCGTGCACTTCGCCGGGCTTGACGGAAAGGTTCAGCCCTTTGAGAATGGGTGTGCATTCGACTTCGGCACACAAATCTTTGATTTCAAGCATATCTTCAGGTTTCGGGTTTCGGGTTTCAGTGCTGAGCGGGTGTCAGTAAGTTTCGTCTCACTCGCTATCGCTCCTCTTCATCAATATCTCTTTGACTGTCGACGCTCGAGTGCGATTACAAGTTTGTTGTCAACCGACGCTGCCCTCGAGGCTGATGCCGAGAAGCTTGCGGGCTTCGACGGCGAATTCCATTGGCAACTCACGGAAAACTTCCTTGCAGAATCCGTTGATGATCATCGAAACGGCGTCCTCCTCGGAGATGCCGCGCTGGCGCAGATAAAACAGTTGATCCTCGCCGATCTTGGAGGTCGTTGCTTCGTGTTCGACCTGGCCGGTTGGGCCGGCAACCTCAATGTAAGGGTATGTGTGGGCGCCGCATTTGTCGCCGATCAGCATGGAATCGCACTGCGAATAATTGCGGGCATTGGTTGCGCCGGGGGCCACCCGGACAAGACCACGGTAAGAGTTCTGGCCCTTGCCTGCAGAGATTCCCTTCGAAATGATCGTGCTGCGGGTGTTCTTTCCGAGGTGTACCATCTTTGTGCCGGTATCCGCCTGCTGATAGTTGTTGGTCAGCGCGACAGAATAGAATTCACCGACGGCGGTGTCGCCGCGCAGGATGACGCGCGGGTATTTCCAGGTGATGGCTGAGCCGGTCTCGACCTGGGTCCACGAGATTTTTGCGGATTCATCGGCACGGCCGCGCGTGGTGACGAAATTGTAGATGCCGCCCTTGCCTTCCTTGTTGCCCGGATACCAGTTCTGCACGGTGGAGTACTTGATCTGCGCATCTTTGTGGGCGACCAGCTCGACGACGGCGGCGTGCAGTTGGTTTTCGTCGCGCATCGGTGCGGTGCAGCCTTCGAGATAACTGACAGAGGCGCCTTCGTCGGCGACGATCAGGGTGCGCTCGAACTGGCCGGTCTCGGCCGCGTTGATTCGGAAGTAGGTAGACAGTTCCATCGGGCAGCGCACGCCTTTCGGGATATAGCAGAAGGACCCGTCGCTGAACACGGCCGAGTTGAGCGAGGCATAAAAGTTGTCACGATAAGGCACTACTGAGCCGAGGTACTTTTCGATCAGTTCCGGATATTCGTGAACGGCCTCCGAGAACGAACCGAAGATCACGCCGGCGTCCTTCAGGGTTTCCTTGAAGGTCGTGGCGACAGATACACTGTCGAAGACCGCATCAACCGCGACCCCGGCCAGCATCTTCTGCTCCTGCAGCGGGATGCCAAGTTTCTCATACGTATCGAGGATCTCGGGGTCGACTTCGTCGAGGCTGGCGAGCTCTTTCTTCTGCTTCGGCGCCGAGTAGTAGATGATGTCCTGGAAATCGATCGGCGGATAATGGACGTGCGGCCACTGCGGTTCTTCCAGGGTCTGCCAGTGTGCAAAGGATTTGAGCCGGAAGTTCAGGAGAAATTCCGGCTCGTTCTTCTTTGCCGAGATGAAGCGAATGATTTCCTCGTTCAGCCCTTTCGGTGCAGTGTCTGCCTCGATATCGGTGACGAACCCCCACTTGTACTCCTGCTCGATCGACTTGGCGATGAGTTCATCCGACTCACTGACGGCATCCGGTGCCTGAATTGTGTCATCCTGTGCCATATAAAATCCGACCTTGTTAGTCCGGTTTTATCTCAAAAAAAAAGACGCCGTCTGAGCGGCATTAATTGATACAAGCAAAATAGGACTAAATTGATCCTATTTCAAGCAGGGATCGAGATACAATCCACATAACGGGGGCGAACCAGGCGCAATCCTTCGCGCCCGGTCCGGTCCAGGTTCGCACTCTGAATACTTCGTCACTTCGACTGGTAAAAAGCCTTATATCCCTTGTATGCCATGTACGTATCCAGCTTGCTGGCCACTTCCCACGGGGCGTGCATGCTTAACACGCCGACACCGCAGTCGACTACTTCCATCTCGTAGCGCGCCGGCATGTAGGCAATCGTGCCACCGCCTCCCTGGTCGACTTTGCCGATCTCGCCAGTTTGCCAAAGCACCCCGGCATTGTCGAAAATCCGTCGGCATTCGGCCATGAATTCAGCCGACGCGTCGTTGCTGCCGCTTTTGCCGCGGGCGCCGACGTATTTTGTCAGCACCAGGCCGCGGTTCAGCCGCGCCATGTTCTTGTTCGGCGAACTTACTTCCGGATAATTCGGGTCGTGCAGCGCGTTAACGTCGGCCGACAGCATTTTGGAATTCTTCAGGCAACGGCGTAACTCGAGGTCGCTGTAGTTGTCGACTGCTATATTGCAGACCTCGGCCATGACATTTTCGAACAGAAAACTGTTCATGCCGGTAGCTCCAACTGAACCGATCTCCTCCTTGTCACAAAGGATGCAGAGCGCGGTGTATTCCGGGATCTGCTTGAGGTCGAGCAGGCCGCGGATCGCGGTATAGGCCGATATCCGGTCGTCGTGGCCGTACGCCAGAATCATCGAACGGTCAATGCCGAGGTCTCTGGCCGGCCCTGCCGGTACGATCTCGAGCTCGGCACTCGCCAGGTCCGCTTCGTCGAAGCCGTATTTCTTGTGCAGAATGTCGAGCACATTGAGCTTGATCGCATCGCTGTCGTTTTTGCCGCCTGCCGTGCCGCTGCCGAACAGCACGTTCAGTCCTTCGCCGGTGATGCCGTCGCGCAATTTCCTGTCTCCCTGGGCCTGTCCGAGATGCGGCAACAGGTCTGTGATGACAAACACCGGGGCATCGGGGTCCTCACCGATTGTTACGTTGACAGTGCTGCCATTCTTGCGCACGACGACCCCGTGCAGCGCCAACGGCAGTGCCACCCACTGGTACTTCTTGATGCCGCCGTAGTAATGCGTGTCGAGCAGCGCCATGCCGCCCTCCTCGTATAGCGGTCGCGGCTTGAGGTCGAGGCGGGGTGAATCGGTATGGCCGCCGACGATGCGCATGCCCTCGGTAAGTGGGCGCTTGCCCACCTGAAAGAGAAGCAGAGTCTTGCCCTTGATGGTCACATAGACTTTGTCGCCGGGCACCAGCCGTTCGCCGGCTTCGACATAGCTGTCGAAGTTGCGGAACCCGTGTGCCTCTGCAAGTGCCACGCCTTCGGTGTTGGCCTCGCGTTCGGTTTTTACGATGCTGATGAACTGGCGGTAGTCGTCGCCGAACTTGTCTATGCGCTTGCGTTCCGGTGCTTTGATGTCTTTCCACGCATCGCTATCATCGATCAGCAGGTGACTTGGGCCTGCGGATTTCGCACTTTTCTTCGGTTGGGTCTTCATTTGCTGGTATCCGTGGTCGGGTGGTCGGGTGTTGATGGTTGATCCTGATATTGTACCGCCAGTTTGGCCTGCCCGCGAACTGCAAGTAGATTTGAATGCAAGATCATATGTAAGCCGCGAGAGTGGTGGAATTGGCAGACACGCAAGATTTAGGTTCTTGTGCCGAAAGGTGTGGGGGTTCGAGTCCCCCCTCTCGCACCAAGTAAATTCGAGTCTCCGTCTTCATGCCGGCGGTACAGGAGACACAATCTGCAGAATATGGCTGCGCCTTGCATGACAGCCGCCGCTACCGGAGGACCCATGCCCAAGCCTTCCCAGTGGGTTATGAGGGCGAAGCTCTCGGAACCGCGGTATATCGGGGATTGCTGGTCTGGTGCCTGTCGCTTACGCTGCCTGGGCTAGTAGTCATAGACCGGCCACGGGCATGCCAAACCGAAGCATCGCCGCAGATTCAACTTCGATCGCGCTGCTGTCTATTGCGAATCTATCGGAACGGCATATTGTGTCTGCTATGTTGACTCGATACGCCTTGAGACTCGCAGGGATCGCGATCATCGCAGGTGCCGGTATCAGCCGGGGCGCTGCGCCGATCGAGATGTATCCGAGCAATACCTCCGGAGCACTCGTAAGCCGACCGTCCGACTACGCGCTGGCGACTGTCGCAGACGACGGTACGCAAACGTTCACCGTCGACGGCCGTGCCGGTGATGGCTTTCACTGGTTCTTGAGTATCGGTGACGATGCTGCAGCAAAATGTCGGGTGCAGTACAGCATGACCGGCGAGAACGTCGGCCGCTTCGAGGCTCGCCACAACGTCTGGATCGAACTGAGAGAACGGCGCGGCGACGGCTCCAAGCTGGTGTCGCTGTTCACCGCTGCCGGCAGCAAAGACGAGATCATTGCCGAGGTTGATTTTTCCACCGACGCCCGTTACCGCGCTCACGGTATCCACATCGAGCTCGGCGTCCGTCGAACGGGCATCGCAAAGCTGACGATCGATAAGCTGCGCATCGAATACGACGGCAACGTGCCGAGCGACGAAGCGCTGGCGGCAGTCCTTTCGCAGCCTCCTGCTTTTACGGCAAGTGTCCGCCCCGGCGCAAATGCAGTCGACCTCATGGTCGACGACGCACTGCTCCCCGGCATCTCTTACGGCAAGCCGCGCTTTGGGCAGGAGGCCCACGAACAGATGCGGCTGGCCGGCGTTCGCGTGCACAGGGTAAGGATCAATGGCGGTGGGCCATCCGACGAGTATGCCCGACTTGACCCGATCTGGAAGCGTCCCGAATATTTTGATTACGTCGCTCTCGACCGGGCTTTGGGCAAAGTCTGTCGGCCCGACGTCGATGTCATTATCGAGATACTGCTGCAACGACCACCGAATTGGTGGTTCGACGAACATGTCGACAATGCCCCCGTGAGCGATCTCGACCCGGCCTGGCGAACCTATGCCGCCAAGCTGTTACGCCTGGTTCTTGCTCGAGTCCGTGAGGGCCGCTACCCCGGCCGCATCATCGGGTGCCACGTGCTGCTCGGCGCCGGATTAAACGAGCGCCCCTGGCCGGAACGCGAAAATCACGACGCCTACACCGCCGTGTTCCGTCAATGGCTGACAACGCAGTACGGGACCGACGAAGCGTTGCGTGAGGCATGGAAATCGGACACGGTCACACTGCAAAGCGCCACGCCCGAGCCGATCAAACGCTGGCCGCGGGGCAGCGTTGGCCTGCTCATCCATCCGCAGGCAAATCGAGCCGGCATCGACAGCATGCGCTTCTATAATCGCTCCTGGGCCGACACGCATCTGTTCCTCGCCGCGGAGATCAAGAAAGCTACCCAAGGCCGATACCTCACCGGCATCGTCGACGGACCTCTGCTGCTGATGGCCAACCGCTGGGACAACACCTATGATCCGGCCGCGGCCGCCATCCTGCCGATCCTCGAATCGGCGGTTGTCGACTATCTCGAAGTCCCGGCTTCTCTCCTGTTTACGAGCCACGGCAGTGAGATGGCCGGTGTAGAACTGCTGTTGTGTGAAATGGCACGGCGGCACGGCAAATACTTTTGGGTGCGGCTGGTGAAGCCAACACCGTCGATCCTGCGCCGGACCTTTGTTGCTACCCTGACCGAGTCGTGTGGGTTGCACGTAGTGACCGATCGTTCACCCGAGACGCCCGTTGCGGAGCTCCAGGCCTGGGCGAGAATTCAGGATAAAGCCCGCGTATTGCCGCGTGGCCGGCCACGGGAGCTGGCGATCGTCGTCGACCCGGGGATCGGCCTGAACCTGGCACCGGACCCTGCCGCCGCCGTCCTGACGGGGCAGGCTCCCCAAACCCGCTTGAGCGGTTTCGATAATGCGGGAATCCAGGACGTGTCTCCGTCGCGCCGTTCCCAGTCGGCATCGCTGCCGTTCTATCTTACTGAAGCGCCCCGTACCGCCTGGAGTCGTAGCGGGGTACCGTGGGAGGCTGTGTTTATCGATGACTTCGATCCCGGCCGCTACCGTATCATAGTTTTTTATCACATCCTACAGCTTACCGATGCGCGCCGAAAAATAATGAATTCGTGCAAAAACGACGAACGCACAGTCGTCTGGCAGTGGGCGGACGTCATTATCGGTGACAACACGATCAGCAGCAAAAATCAGCGTGAGATGTTCGGCATCGATGTACGCCTGAAACCCGGGGGTTGGCCGCTGCATCTGAAGCCTTCTGAGGTGCTGGCCAATATCGTCCCGTCCGATTATTGGTTTTCATGGGACTTCTGCGGTGTCCGCCGCTATGGCGATCGTGGCGCCGCGGATGTTGCGATCAACCCGATGTTCGTTGTTGACGACAACGACGCACAAATCCTGGCACGGCACGAGAGTGGCGAAGCTGCCATCGCCATGAAAATTCTGCCGGACTGGAATTCGATCTACAGTGCCTCCCCTGTCCTCGATCCGGTGCTGTTGCGGACGGCAGCGCGGCAGAGCGGCGCGCACATATACCTCGATAGCGACGACATTCTTTTCGTCAACGATTCGTTTATCGCTATCTACACCATGCGTGACGGCGTTCGGGCGCTGAACTTGCCGGCGTCTCAGCCGCTTTACGAAGTCTTCCGGGACCAGATCCTGGCAACGGCCGAGTCGCACAATATCGATCTGAAGGACCGCCGCACGTACCTCTTTTATCGAGGCACAAAGGAAGCGTGGATGGCGGCGGCGGAGTAGTAGGGGCGCGTGCTAAGCGATCGCACCGTGCTGACGCGCCAGACACCTTGTCAATCTTCTGGCGGGCTATAGGTTAGCCGCTTAGCTGTTCCGACAACTGCTCGACCATCGTTATGCCAGTACGTTCCCCATGTCTGAACTGAAAAATCTGCCGTTACCCGAAGGCGGGGCTTCGCCACCGCTGCAACCGGGTTTCCGGGCGCCGGTCCTGGCGAACCGTGCTTACTGCCAAGCCGTTCAAACAGCGGGCGGCGTGCCGGTGAGCGTGGCGCTGGAGCGGACAGACGGCGATTACTCGCGCCTCGAAACGGCAGTGTTTGCCGACGAACATACCGGCAGCGTCGCGAACTTCGCATATGCCGAGCGCTGGCTGAAGTTTGCGCTTTGGGCGTACGGCGGATGGCGTGTCCATTATTCCGGACCGCGGCAACTGGGTGAACAATTGCAGGCTCACTATCGCGACAGCGCGGTCGGCCGTTTCGACGCCGAGGTGATGGGGAGACGGGTTTATGAGCGCCCCTTCGAGTTGAGTATTGTCGATGCCGATGAGGTGCCGCAGGAGGGTGATGTCAGTTCACCACTCGGCCGGCACCTGGACGGCTGCCGCATCGGCTTCGACCTTGGGGCCAGTGATCGAAAGGTTGCTGCGGTGATCGACGGCGAGACGGTCTACAGCAACGAAGTCGAGTGGGATCCGAAGCCGCAAACTGATCCGCAGTGGCATTATGACCAGATCAACGACTCGCTCAAGGATGCCGCCTCCTATCTTCCGCGTGTCGACGCCATCGGCGGCAGTGTCGCCGGAATCTATGTGAACAATCGGGTGCAGGTCGCGTCACTGTTCCGTGGTGTCGATCCAGGCGATTTCGAGACCCGCGTCAAACCACTTTTCTTGCTCCTGCGAGACGAGTGGGGTGTGCCGTTCGAGCTCGCCAACGACGGCGAGGTGACCGCCCTGGCCGGCGCCATGAGCATCGATGCCAACGGCGTGCTCGGCATTGCCATGGGCTCGAGCGAAGCCGCTGGTTACGTCAACCCGCGCGGCAATATCACTTCCTGGCTCAACGAACTGGCCTTCGCGCCGGTCGACTATAATCCCACCGGGCCGATCGACGAATGGTCGGGCGACCAGGGTGGTGGAGCACTCTATTTTTCACAGCAGTGCACCGCGCGTCTCCACGAAGCTGCCGGCATCGAACTTGCCGATGACCTGCCGCAGCCGGAAAAACTTAAAGCGATCCAGGCACTGATGACAGAAGGCGATGGACGCGCCGAAAGAATCTATCAGACGATTGGCACCTGCTTCGGATATGCCTTGGCGCATTACAACGATTACTACGACTTCGAGCACGTCTTGATTCTCGGACGTGTTACCTCGGGGCCCGGCGGCCAGATCATTCTCGATGAGGCCCGCAATGTCTTGAACACTGATTTCCCCGAGCTCGCCGAGTCGATCCGTTTTCACACGCCCGACGAAAAATTCAAACGCCACGGACAGGCCATGGTTGCTGCCAGCTTGCCCTCACTGAAGTAACGTCTCATACTAAACCCGCGATTTGCTGTTGGCTGCGGAGCCGTCGTCCCGGCCGTTCCACAGCGAGAAATAACATGGCTACTGAGTATCATAAATTTGTATCGCAACTCGCGGACTCGATCCGCGACGGCGTCGGCTGGCAGAAAGGCGGGTTCGCCGCGGTGCCGCGACCGCAACCCGCAGCAGATGCGCCGGTGACGATGATCTTTTCTCCGCACCCCGACGACGAATGCATCATCGGCGGCATCGCCCTGCGCCTGCACCGGGAAGTCGGTCACCGCGTCGTCAATATCGCGGTCACCCAGGGCAGCAACCGGGATCGCCAACAGGGCCGTCTTGAAGAGCTGCGCAATGCCTGTGACTACCTCGGGTTCGAGCTGGTGCAGACCGCCCCGAATGGTCTTGAGGGCGTCAACATGCAGACCCGTGAAGGTGATCCGGCGAAGTGGCAGCACAACGTTGACTGCCTCGCCGACATCCTGACGGAGTACCGGCCGAAAGTTATCCTGTACCCGCACGAAACCGACGCCAATACATCGCACATCGGTACGTATTTCGCGGTTATCGAGGCGCTGTACAAGCAGCCGGCGGACTTCGAGTGCTACACGGTCGAGACTGAGTTCTGGAGCCAGATGTCGACACCGAATGTGATGATCGAATCGTCGAAGCAGGACGTGGGTGAGCTGGTGACGGCGCTGACTTTTCACGTTGGTGAAGTCGAGCGCAATCCGTACCACATGACACTGCCGGCCTGGATGATCGACAACGTTCGCCGCGCCGAGGTCCTCGGGGGCCAGGGCGGCGCGCCGCCGTCGTTCGTATACGCAACACTTTATCGCATCCGTAAATGGTCCGGCGGTCGACAGCATGACGTCATCGACGCCGGTAAGTTTGTCACGGCCGACGATGATGTCGGTACCTTGTTCGCGTGAGCCACAGCGACAAGCCTATTCGGGAATCGTCCGCTGCTGCGCGGTGCCCGGCGCTGTTCAAGGCGATGATGGCTCTCACCCTGTTGATCCTTGTCGTGTACGCGCAGGTCGTCAGTTTCGATTTCGTAAATTTCGACGACGACGATTACGTCACAGACAACCGGATCGTCAAGGACGGGATCACGGCGGCGGGCACCCATTGGGCCTTCACCTCGGCATCCTCATCCAACTGGCATCCACTGACCTGGCTCAGCCATATGCTGGACTGCCAGATCTATGGGTTGGCGGCGGGTGGGCACCATGCCACCAACGTCGTGTTGCACATTATCGCCGCCAACCTGCTGCTGTTGTTTTTGTTTCGTGCGACCGGCAATCTCTGGCCGGCGGCGTTTGTTGCTGCGGGCTTCGCACTGCATCCGCTGCATGTCGAGTCGGTCGCCTGGGTTTCGGAGCGTAAGGACGTGCTTTCGGCGGTGTTCTGGATGCTGACGATGCTGGCGTACCTTGCCTACGTCCGTGAACAAGGCAGCCGTTCACGACGGGCCTTGCGCTATGCGTTCGTTCTGATCCTGTTGGCGCTCGGGTTGATGGCAAAGCCGATGCTGGTGACGTTGCCCTGTGTTTTTCTTTTGCTGGATGTGTGGCCCCTGGCCCGACGGCAAGGGGCCGATGGGACCATCCCTTCGATCAGGTTCCTGATTGTCGAAAAGGTCCCGATGTTGCTCCTGGTTGCGGTGTCATGTTTGATCACCTACCGTGTCCAGCTCGCAGGTGGCGCCATCAAGTCGATAGCGGAATTTCCGCTGGACATCCGTTTGGCGAATGCGGCGATTGCCTGCGTGACATACCTTTGGCAAACGATTTACCCGGCGAAGCTGGCAGTGTTCTATCCGCACCCCGGCGGCGCCGTGAATTTCAGCGTGGCATGGGCGTCGGCTGTGCTGTTGTTGGCGGTCACGGTTCTCGCTGTCATAGGATCCCGGCGCCGGCCCTGGATCGGCACCGGTTGGCTGTGGTATCTTGGCACGCTGGTGCCGGTGATCGGGCTTGTACACATTGGCAGCGCCTCACACGCTGATCGTTACACGTACATCCCGCAGATCGGCATTCTCATCATTGCTGCGTGGTCCGTGCGGCAGCTGCTGGAGAGACAGCCGCAGGTGGCGCGGGTGTTTGCGCTTGCCGTTGTGTTGCTGATGTCTGCCTGTACCTGGCTGCAACTGCAATACTGGCGCAATAGCGCGACGCTGTTTCAGCATGCGGTTGACTGCACCGACAACAATGACCTGGCGCACAACAGTCTCGCAGTGGCTTTGAGCGGAGTCGACGACGAGGCGGCGGTATTTCATTACCTCGAGACTTTGCGGCTCAACCCGAATCATACGAAAGCGATGATCAGCCTCAGTGAGCTTTGTCTGCGGCACGGCGAGGTGGCGGATGCAATATTGCTTTGCGAACGGGCCGTAGCGTTGGATCGGCAGAACATGAAGGTCCAATACAATTACGGTGTCGCACTGGCTGCTAACGGTCAACTCGGGGATGCCCGAAAACACCTGGAAAAGGCGGTCGAACTCAATCCGTACTCGGCGGTCGCGCACAATTATCTGGGTATTGTCCAGGTGCGCCTGGAGGACTATGAAGCGTCCGAGCGCGCGTTTCTGAAAGCGATCGAGCTTGAGCCCCGGTTCAACGATGCCATGCGCAATCTCGGACTCATGTTTGAATCACAATCGCGCTATGAAAACGCTGTCAAATGGTTCGACGAAGCCTTGCGAGTCAATCCAGGTGACGACGCTTCGCGGCGCCTGCTGCAGACGGCGCAAGCGGATCTGCAGCAACAACAGGAAGAGTGACTGCGGGTTTAGCGCGACAGCAAAACGCATCATCGTGGCGCGGGGAACAGGAAGTCCCGCAATTACATCGCCTCGAGCAGCTGCATGAATCGATCGGCAGCCGTTTGCAGATTGCCGACGGTGCGATTGCCGGCGCCCAGCACGACGGGGCCGGCGAAACTGACACAGCGCAGGGTCGAGATCATTTCCTTGGTCTCTGCATTGCCCGCGGCGAGCGCCGTTGCCGTCCCGTCCCAGGTGACATCCTCGACGATCAACTGGTCGATATACTGCCTGAGTTTCGTTTTGTAGCTCGTGAGAAACGGTTTTTCGTCACAGCGCACAAAAGCGGCAGCGTCAAAGACAAACCCGGGCGTGTGTCCCTGCGCCTGCATGTCCTTCATGATCTCGGCGGCGACGCTGCTGCTTTGTTCCGTGTTGTAGAACGACAGTTGACGACCGCAGGCTGCTGCTATTTCAGCGTACCGGCCCGCATCGGCGCAAAGCGGCATGGAGATGCGGCTGATCGGGTAGTCATCGGCTTGCCAGCACGGGGCATCCGGAGTGACGACGGGCAGGCGCAGACCGGTCACGGTGATGCCGCCGCGCTGAAGCTCATCGACGGTTGCCGTTATCTGCCCCGCGGGCGTGTAGGCCAGCGTATGACCTTCTATGGCATCCAGCTCAACATGTCGAATGGCGACGCGGTGACAGTTTTCGATGATCTCTGGAACGTAGCGCCCGGCAAGTGAAGCGGCAGCGGTGAGCGTGAAGTTTTCCTCGGCCAGCCGGTGTGTCCGCAATTCGGCCCGCTGTGCGATGCAATCATCGCAGTTCGGGTTGTCGCAGAGGAACAGGTCGGGTGCGGTGCGGCCCGCGTGTAATAGGTCGTCATAAAGCTCACGGGCCGGCATCAGGCGCATAACAGCGTTGCCGATGCGCGTCGTCTGGATGATGCCGGCGTTGCGAAGCCGGTGTTCGATGCCGATGAAATCGCGGTGGGGCCCTGGAAAGAGCTTCCAGCTTTTGGTGACTTCACCCTCAGGCGAATCGAACGTGAACTCGGCGGTGTTGGCAAGGTATGGCAGGCGCAGCATGGCTTCGACGCTGTGCAGGAACGTACTGCGATCCTGATCGACACCGAGTAGGCAAATGAAGCCGTTCTTTTCGTACAGACGCATGTACGGCGTGTCCGTGCCGTGCGCTGTCTCCGCCTTCCAGTGGTCGCTGCACAGCGCTTCGGCATCGCCACCGATCGCTGCCGCGGCAGCGCGCGGATGCACGCTGCAGACAGCATTTGGCCGGTTGCGGACAACTTCCGTGATGATGCCGAGCGCCCCGAAGATGGGCACCATTAGCGTGCCGCTCTCGCCGAGCACATCGAGAAAGGCGTCGACGACCGCATCGGCACCGCCATCGACATGCCCGAAGCTATTCAGCGAACTGTGCAGCAGCACGATGTTGCCGGTGCCCAGCCCGGCAGACCGGAGACCCGCGGCTATTTGCTGACGGTCGATGCTCATGGGCTGCTCCTTACTTTATTGGCGGCCTGCCATGATCCGACGGAATTCTTCGGCGTACTGTTTGAGAACTCCTTCGGCGTCGTGTTCGCTGCCGGATTCATGAATGACTTCGACCGAGAAGTAGCCGTCGTATCCGGCATCGTGCAGCAGATGCAGCGGTCCGGCGTGATCGAACTGGCCGGCGCCCAGTTCACCGACGACGATTGTGCCGTCGACAATCATACCGTCGTGACCATGGGTGTGTCGGGTGTACTTTCCCAGTACTTCCATAGTTGTCGTGGCCTTCTCCATGCGCCGCATGGGGTGCATGAGATCCCAGAGCGCCTGTACGCTGGGGCTGTCCACGAGCTGCAAAACCCCGGCGATCGGCGACGAGTCGCACCAGGAATCGTGTGTTTCGAAGAGAACCGTCACGTTCGCTGCTTCCGCCTGATCAATTATCTGCCGGTAACCCTCGGCAGTGTATTCGACAACGGTCGGAAAATCACAGTCGGTCGCGTGGGCGCCGCCGAACGTGCGCACGTACGGCGCGCCCATGTCGGCTGCCAGGTCGATGTATTTGCGTAACGTCTCGATATTGCCGGCGCGTTCATCGACATCGGGCGTTGCCAGGCACACCCCGGTGGCGATGCAACAGCAGGAAAGCCCCTCACCTTCGAGACGTTGGCGAATATCGCGACGCTGGTCACTGGTCAAATCTGCTTCGATACCGGACTTGTGTCCCCATTCCACGCGCGGCTCCAGGCCGGTGTAGCCGTAACGTTTCATTGCCGCGATGGTTTCTTCGAGTGTCCAGTCGGGACAGACACTGGTCATGGTTGCCAGCTTGATCATAGAACTTCTCCGAAAAGTTGTTGAGGTGTGGCACAAAGATAGCAGTCCTTGTAGATTCTGACAGGAAGAAATAATCTCACAGGAGAATTATGAGCCAACAGCTGCCAGTCGAATTCGAACGCATGCGACCTGGTCAGATTCGGACGTGCCGGGAAATTGCGGACATCGCATTTCTACCGCTGGGTGCGCTGGAATGGCACGGTCTGCAGGCACCCGTCGGTACGGACGGCCTCAAATCTCATGACATTTGCTGCCGTGCCGCCCGTAGATTAGGTGGCGGCGCGGTATTTCCGCCTGTTTACCACGGCCTCCCGGGTGACAGCTTTTTCATGGGCATCACGGACCCGCCGGACGGCGAAAAAATCGCTGCCGTCTACGGTACAGAGAAGGAGCGCTTTTTCGGCTTCGGCCGCCACGGCGGCATGGATGTGCAGGAGCAGTGGCTGGCGTATCAGCGGCTGCTGCGCATGTCGCTCGAAACAATTGCGCGTTTCGGTTTTCGCTCGATCTATATCTGCTCCGGCCACAACCCGCTGGTGCATTGGGCGATGCCCGTAGCCGTGGCGTTTGCCCGGGCATCGTCGATGGCTGGGCAAGCTGTGACGATCGATGTCGGCGGCGAATTCGACGCTGCCGGGCTCGACGGCGATCATGGCGGTAAGTGGGAGACTAGCCTGATGCAGGCGGCGGCGCCGGAAACCGTGGATCTTGCCGAACTCGACCAGCATCCGGAACTTTGCGGTCGGGCGCACGGTGCCGATGCCGTGGATGCCACGGCCGAACAGGGCGAAGCCTGGGCCGAGGCTTGCGCCGAGGCGATTGCTGCCGAGGCACGATGGCTGGTTGAAAATTATCCCCAATTGCCAAAGCTCCATCATCATGGGCGTTGAACCCGACCGGATACGAGGATGATCACACTCGACGACATCAAACAGGCACAGGCACGCATTGCCGGCGTGGCTGCACGGACGCCTTTGGTGCAATGGCCGGCAGCGCCCGCGGGAGAGTCCTGGTATTTCAAGCCGGAAAGTCTGCAGCCGATAGGCGCCTTCAAGCTGCGCGGAGGTTACAACAAGATCGCGTCACTGACGGAGGCGGCGCGCCGCCGCGGGGTCATTGCTTTTTCCAGCGGCAATCATGCCCAGGGTGTCGCTTACTCGGCGCGCGCCTTAGGCATCCGCGCAGTGATCGTCATGCCGGCGCAGGCGCCCGAGATCAAGCGGGCGAAGACGGAGGCGATGGGGGCCGAGGTTGTGCTCCTGCACGGGGGCGGTGAGGAGGACTGGCGCGCCCACGCCGAGGCGTTGGCGGAAGAGCAGGGGCTGGTGATGGTGACACCGTTCAATGACCACACGATCGTTGCAGGTCAGGGTACGTGCGGCTGCGAGATTTTCGAGGACCTGCCGGATGTCGACCTGGTGCTCGTGCCGATCGGCGGCGGCGGTCTGGCAAGCGGCGTCAGCGCAGCGCTCAAGATGTCGAGGCCGAACGTCAGGGTCGTTGGCGTGCAATCGGAATTTTCAAATGCCGCACAACTGAGCTTACGCGCCGACGAGATCGTTGAGCTGCCAACCGAGCAGACCAGGCAGACGATTGCGGACGGCATGCGCGCGCCCCGGATCGGCGATATAACGTTCAGCTATATGCGCCAGTATATCGATGATATCATCACCGTTAGCGAGGATGAAATACGCGCGGCTGTAAGGACGCTTGCATTGGACGCACGCCTGGTGGCGGAACCAAGCGGAGCCGTGACCGTAGCAGCGCTGTTTAATCGTCGGCACGAGCTGCCGGCGGCGGCGAACGTTGTTGCGGTGATCAGCGGTGGGAACATAGACCCCTTGACCCTGGCGGAATTAATGGGAGTGCCGGAAGAGTAAGCACCAGATAACTTTTGTTGCGCGGTGGAGAGCCTGCGCTGCCACGCATTTTACGCCCCAAATGGAGGAACATCATGGAATCTCATCGCGACAAGACGGCGCGCGTCATGCGCCTGCTGGACAGCTGGCCGACAATCGACCGCAGCCGCAAGATTTCGACTGCCGAATTTCGTGACCGGCGCCGGCGTGTTTGGCATGCGATCAGTGCGCCGCCATACAGTGCCGACCTCGGATTTGTCTTTTGCGACGAGCACTACTCCGGCGACGTGCCGTACCTGTTCGGCAACACCAATGTTTCCATCGAACAGGTGGCAGGCGCGCTGGGGCCGGATGAGCAAACGTCCGGCATCATCGCCGGATTTGAGGGGGTCTATATTGCCGGTCAACTCGCCGAACACGGTGGCACCCGCGTTTACCCGACCGAATCCCTGCAGCTTGCCGACGAAAAGTATCCTGTCGAGGGGTTTGCGCTTGAAGATATCCTGGCCGGAGTCGCCGGCAAGGCGGTTAACCGTATCGCGCTGATGACGCCACGCCAGGTAATCCCCGCCGGCGTGCTGGCGAATCTCGAGACGATCGTCGGCGGGCCCGAGACCATTATCGATGCGCAGGAGCCGTATCAGCGCATCAAGAACCTCAAGAGCGACGACGAAATGCAACTTTTGCGCGATGCCTCCACTGGCACTGCGCTGATGGTGCGCGCCATGCTGGCAGTGCTCGAGCCGGGCATGCTGGAGACTGAGGTGGCGGCGTATGGCGATTTCGTGGCCAAGCTGTGGGGGTTGGAGCGCTACGGTTTTCCCACAATGGCCGGCTCCGACGAAGCGAATGTCACGATGATCGGCCCTTGCCTGAACCGCCCGATCCAGGCGGGTGAGTTTGTACACATCGGCGCCTCCGGAAAACGTGACGGCCTGACTGCCTGCTGCCGGCGCTCGATCGTGGCGACCACCGGCGATCATCCAGAAACGGCGTATCAGACGTCCTGGCGTGAGTTGGTCGAGGAAGGGTTCCGTGTCGGCTTTGACAATTACAAAGACGTCGTTGTAAACCACCTGCCGGCGAAGTTGCAGGAGCAGAGCCTCGTAGACTTTTACAATGATCGCACAGATGCGGTGCTTGCTCGAGTCTGTTCGGAACACGGTGAATATGCTGCCGCGGGCATGCAGGCGCGACAGCAC
>CAYWQM010000009.1:0-3209 GCA_964460215.1 uncultured Lentisphaerales bacterium | reverse complement strand
CACCGAGAGCCAGGAGTTTTACGGCGCCATTACGCTGGAAAGCGATGCGCCACTGGACGAGCAGGTCGTGACCATGCTCGACGTGGCATTGCGTGGTCGTGGCCGGGACTTCAACGACCGGGTCATTCCGGGGTTCGACTACTTCGTGGTCGAGGACACGCTCGGCAAGTTCTCAGAACGCGTCGAGAACCTGACAGGATACTACAACGTCGATGGCTGTGAAACGCCGGCCGCCGGCAAGCTGCCGATCAACGTGCAGGCATTGATCGGCAACGCGGACTGACGGGGCAGTATTTCAGTATCGGATGCCGGGGCGGTTGGATTTCACAGCTCTATCACCTGTCCGGTGCGCACGGATTCGTCTGCTGCGAGCACGATCCTGAGGCTGTCGACGGCGTCCTGCATGTGTTCTGTGAGGTCGATGTCGTTGCGGATGGCATCGAGAAGCCACGCCTGTTCACGTTGGCACAGGGCCAGATGATCCGGCTCGTCGGCGGTGTCGATGAATTCGTCGGGGACGGTGGGGTTGCCGCCGTCGTCGAGACTGGCGCGGTGCAGCTGTAGGCAATTGGTTTGTGTGTGCGAATCGATAGCGCCTGAGTCACCGGTGGCGCCGGAAACAATACTGATGCAGCCTTCCGGGCCGACGACATCTTTCACGAAGAAGGCGACCTCACTCATCATCGGGCCCCAGCCGGCTTCGTACCAGCCGACCGAACCGTCCTCGAAGGTCAACTGCAAATGCCCGTAGTTGTACATGTCCGGGGCCAGGGCATCGGACAGCCGGGCACCGATGGCATGTACGCGCCGCGGCCGCGAGCGGGTCATCTGGCACATGACATCGACATAGTGGACGCCGCAGTCGACGATGGGTGACTGGCTCTCCATGATGTTCTGGTGGTGCTGCCAGTGCTGGCCGGAGCTCTGTTGGTTGAGGTTCATCCGCATGACCAGCGGTTTGCCAAGCGTCCGGGCGATTTCGACAAAGCGGGTCCACGCCGGATGATGTCGCAGGATATAGCCGACGACCAGCTTGCGTCGGCGTTCCGTGGCCAGCGCAACGATCGCTTCAGCCTGCTCGACGCTTTCCGCCAGCGGCTTTTCAACGAAGACATGACAGTCGGCCTGCAAGGCCTGCGTGACGTAGTCGAAGTGCGAGCCTGTATAGGTATTGATCGACACCGCCTGCGGACGGGTCTCGGCCAGCGCGGCGCTGTAGTCGGTGAAGTGTGGCACGCCGAGCTCGTCGGCAAATGGTTTGCCGCTGTCGGTCCGGGTCACGATGCCGGCGACCTCAAAACCGTCGAGCTCGCGGTAAGCCAGCGTATGTGATCGGCCCATGTTGCCGACACCGGCTACGAGTATACCAAGGTCCGTCATGGTGTGTTCCTTCTCAGTACTCGAGTTTGTCTCGGCGTTCATCCATTGCCTTTGCCTTGTCGAGGTACCATTGCTTCCGTCCCTTCGTTAGACGGTCGTCCAGTGCCTCGATTACCGCCTCGCATGAATCGAACGGGCCCTGCAGCGATTCAACGTGGCCGTCAATGAAGAGGACCCAGGTGTTGCCGGGGACGCCGGGCTTGTCGAAGACTACAGGTGAGTCGGCCGGATATTTGTTGGTATCGCGCAGACCGCCGAAGTAGATGTACGAGCAGCTTTTCTCGGTCAGCGGTTCGTTGTCCTTTCCGGCCGTGTGGCGCTTTGAACTCGGGTTGACATAGACACTGCCGGCCGTGAGGTAGTAGTCGGTCACCAGCTCGTTGAGCCCCTCGGCATTGTCTTTTTCCGGCAGCTTGCCCTCCTCGAAGTCATCACCGGCATACATGATCAGGCCGAGCCCGATCTGCTTGAGGTTACCTGGGGAAGCCATTTCAACGGACTTCTTCCGCGCCCTGATCAGTGTCGGTGCGATGATGGCGGGGGCAATGACCAGCGGTGGCCCGAGAAAGTGCAGCAGTGCAGCGGACACCGCCATGTGATTGGAATTGGCGCTCAGCACCATGCCCTCGTTTGTAACCTGCATGACGCCGTAGCCGTGGGCAATCTCTTCGAAGTGCATCATCTCAACGAGCGAGCCGAATTCGGGTTCACCAGCTTCTTCTACGCCGCTACGGTAGAGGTCTTCGATGACCGGCACCAGGTCGGGGCTGATATAATGAAACTGGTTGCCGGTCTCGGGAATATCGACGGCCAACGTCTTGAAGGTGTCGGTACTCTTGAGTCCGGGCGCGCCGTCCCTGACTGCCAGCGCCCTTTCAATGACCTGTGGCGTACTCGCCAGAAACAGATAATCTCCGCTCCGGGCGAATGCCGGCTGCAACGATAACGGCCCCGGTATTTTTTCCTCTACGACACGCATCCGGAGGTTCCCGTTATCGCGTGTTTCCAAGCCGATACCAGCCCCCGTGAAGGACTTCTCCAGCATGTTGAAGAGGGTATCGTCCTTCACTGTGATCACAGTGAACATGGCGGGTTCCGGGATCAGCAGGCTGACGTTGTCGACGGGAATCGCAACTTTCTTGTCGTGATCCAACGTAACCACAAGCCCGAAGCCGTTGTCGAGCGAACCAAGCAAGGCGTTGGTATCGACACCCATATTATCCAGTTGCATTTCCATCTCGACCCACTGTTGCTGGACTTCCTGGACGCCGGTCGACAGGACTGTCCTCTTGAGCCACTCCCACATCAAGGCCACATCGACGTCGGCATAGTAGGTGATCGCTGTATTGGCCGGCAACAGGTCCAGCATATCCAACGGCTGCGGTTCTGCCCCGAACAACCGCCATAGCTTGCCGTCGCTGTCGTCCGGGTAATGGTGCAGGACGACACGGTTGCGGTACAGCACGGCTGAAATGGCAAAGGTGCTGGCGCCGAGGCCGCTGATTTCGGTCAGACCGCTTTCTGAGATAATCGTGTTGAGGGTGTTGAAAAAGATACCCATTTGCCCGCCTGCCATTGCCTCATGTGGCGACAGCATCTTCCGCAGACCGTCGATTCCATCCGTTAGTTGGGAGAGGGCGTGTTCGGTGCTCAAGTAGAAATACAACTGCCCCCCGGCGTCGAGCTGCGAGGTAATTTCCTTGAAACTGTTCTTGACGGCCGGTTGCGAAACTGCTGCCGGTGCGGTCCGGCCGGTGTCGGTGCCAGACGTGCCGGCGTCTGATGTGCGGGCGTCTGATGTGCGGGAACCGGAGGCGTCGGAACCGTTG
>CAYWQM010000008.1:50949-74022 GCA_964460215.1 uncultured Lentisphaerales bacterium | reverse complement strand
CGCGGTTGATCGGCTATCGACCGCGGGTTTCTTTTGAATACGGCGGCAGGTTAGACGCGAACCTGAAGGCGAGTACACCCTTGAGCGCCTTTCCAACGATATGGCACCGAGGCGATTTTATACCACGTAGTACCAAACGCACCTCTGGGAGCAGAGGCCACGAGCTTCGCGGACAGCGAACGTCTTTTGAACAACAGTTGGCTGCGACTAATACTGCCGATAATACCGTGCCGAGCTGGGCGGCTGACGGTGCGGCACCCAGTAGGTGTCGGTCTTGAGGCGAGTCAATGTCAACGGGTCGCGGCCGGTAAGGCGCATGAGGACAGCGATCACCGAGAAGCAACAATAGAAAAAGACCACGAGGATCGTGTTCGTCACAACAAATCCGATGCAGGCGCCGAAGAAATACCAGACATAATAGATCGGCCGGCATATTTTCGGCAGGAACACGGTCAACAGGCCAAGAACCAGGACGACCGAGAAGATACCAGCAAGCCAACAGGCCAAACTCTCAAACCGGTCAATCATCCCCCCAAGGAGGTACATGAGGACCGAAACTATGGCGCCACCGATCGATAGAGTGACACCGAATTTGCGCACTTCCCCGATATTCGGCTGCCAGTTTATCTCTTTGAATGGATTGATCATTTGAGGTAACCTACAGTAGCTGTCCGTACCTGCAATCGATCGACCCATTTTACCCCACCTGCAACCGGAGGATTCCGATGTCCACAGCTACTACAGAAACTGACGTTTTCACCGACGCCATCAAACGCCTCGACCAGGCGGCCCAGTACACAGCGATTGATCCTGAAGCACTGGAGAAGCTGAAGCACCCGAAACTGATCATCCAGGTGTCCATCCCTGTACGTATGGACGACGGTTCACTGCGTATCTTCGACGGCTATCGGGTGCGCCACGACGACACCCGCGGCGCCGGCAAGGGAGGCATTCGCTACCACCACGACGTGGATCTATCCGAAGTTAAGGCTCTTGCTTTCTGGATGACCTGCAAATGCGCTGTCGTCGGCATCCCGTTCGGCGGCGCCAAGGGCGGCGTCGTCGTCGATCCAAAACAACTGTCACGGCTCGAGCTCGAACGACTTAGCCGCAATTTCATTCGACAGATCGCCGGCTTCATCGGCCCGGAAACCGATGTGCCGGCACCCGACGTCTATACCAACCAGATGATCATGGGCTGGATGATGGACGAGTACTCCCGGATCAACGGCCACCGTACACCGGCGGTCATCACCGGGAAACCGATTCCTCTCGGCGGCAGTCTTGGCCGCAGCGATGCCACCGGTCGCGGCGCTTATTACTGCATCAAGGAATACGAGCGTATCCAAGGCTGGAACCCCAACGATATTACCGTGGCTGTCCAGGGTTTCGGCAACGCCGGACAGTCCGTAGCGAAACTGCTCGCCGCCGATGGCTACCATATCGTCGCAGTCAGTGACTCGCGCGGTGGTATTGTGCGGCGCGAAGGATTCAACGTGCCCAGCCTGATTCGCCAGAAAAACGAAAGTCGTGAACTCAAGGCCGTCTACTGCGAGGGGGCCGTCTGCAATCTGGTCGAAGCGGAGCCTATCACCAACGAGGAACTGCTCGAGCTCGATGTCGACATCCTGATCCCTGCGGCGCTCGAAAATCAGATCACCAGCGAGAACGTCGATCGCATAACTGCGAAAGTCGTCGTCGAAGTTGCCAACGGTCCAACGACAAGTGCTGCCGACGAAGTTCTTCGCAGCCGCGGCATTCTGGTCATGCCCGATATCCTGGCCAACGCCGGCGGCGTAACGGTCAGCTATTTCGAGTGGGTCCAGAATAAGGCAGGCTACTACTGGGAGGAAGAAGAGGTGCAGAATCGGCTGCACGAGATCATGGCCAAGGAGTTCAACGCCATCTACCACAAGGCGATGGAGCAGGACATCGACATGCGTACCGCGGCATATGCCCATGCCCTCGACCGCATCGGCGACGCGATCGAATCACAAGGTACCCAGTCCTACTTCCGCGGCGACAGTTGAGGCCTCTGGCAAAGAGAACGGATCTCTGCGTCCATTCATTTCGGGGCAGAAGGCTTCACTCATGTTCAGCGTAGGGCAACGCCCTGGCTGAATGCGTGCAAACAGAATGTCCTGAGTCTGGACGCAGTCCGCAGTCATGTACCAGGACCGGCATGATGGCCGACGATGGTTGCTGCATCTATATCTTGAATTCGTTCGGTCTACAAATCAATTTGTCATATGACCATTGCGTTTTGGAAAATGCACGGAGCCGGCAACGATTTTATCGTCGTCGATGACCGTGATAAGATGTTCCCGGCAGTTGACCGGCACTGGCTGCAGGCAGTCGCACATCGAAACACCGGCATCGGCTGTGACGGGTTCGTTCTCGTGCAGAATTCGGATACGGCGGATTTCCGCATGCGCTTCCTCAATTCCGACGGCGGCGAGGTCGAGATGTGCGGCAACGGCGCCCGTTGCGTCGCCCGGTTCGCTGCCCGCTGCGGCATCACCGGGGCCAGGATGTCGTTCGACACCGGAGCGGGCACGTTGCATGCCGAGGTGCTCGAGAATGATCAGGTTTGCCTGCAGATGACCGATCCATTCGACTGGAGACTCGAACGCTCTTTCGAGATCAACGAGCAGATAAAATTCTACGATTTCGTGAATACCGGAGTGCCGCACGTCGTCATTAAAGTGGATGACCTGGATCTGGACGTACTCGCATACGGCACGGCGATCCGTCATCACCCGGATTTCCAGCCGGACGGCACCAACGCCAACTTCATCACCTGTAGCGGCCCGCAGTCACTGCGCCTGCGAACCTATGAGCGCGGCGTCGAGAACGAAACTCTGGCCTGTGGTACCGGCGTTGTCGCCGCAGCGCTGATCGCTGCCCAACGCGGCTGGGCATCACCGCCGGTCGCCGTGTGTTGTGCCAGTGGCGACAAACAGACTGTAGATTTCAACCTGAACGCAGAAGGCGCCCGAGACGTCACACTCACCGGGCCGGCCGTGTTTATATTCGAAGGTACAGTTGAATATGACGGGTAACCTGAAACAATCCCTGCTGATCACGGTGTTGGCACTCGCCACGATCGCTCCCGCCCTCGAACCACGTGAGGTCGAAGTCGACGAGTCCGTAGAACTGGAAGCGTATGCGGCAATCGATCGAGCCGTCAACTTTCTCATAAACCAACAGTCTGACAACGGCTCCTGGTCGAACGATCCCGCAGTCACCGCGCTAGTGATTGCGGCACTGATGCAATGCACCGAGGAACCGCCGGAAGAGGCGTTGCGGCACGGCGCAGGATTTATTGCCGGCCAGGCGCGGGACAACGGTTCAATCGTCGGCGCCGGCAGGACCGGCAAGGCGGCCGCCCTGTCAACGGTGGCAAGCACCATCGCCCTGATGGTCGTCGATGCAGAAGCCCATGGGGCAGTCATCGAGAGCGCCCTGAAAACAGTCTCAGCACCAGACTTTGCCGGCAACATGCAGGTGTTGTTCTGGCTGACCGAAGCAGCGCAGGTAGCGAAGATGCTCGATCAGGAAAAACGACTGGTGATTCCCGACTATGTCGGCAAGCTGATCAAGCGCTGTCAGCATCACGATCCCGCTGCCGATCTACATGGGCGTATTTTTTGCGAAAACACTGACGGCGATGATCCGGATGGATTGTCCGGTACGCGAACGGCCTACGGCATCGCCTGCCTGTTCCGTGCCGGCGGCGATCGCAGAGACCCGGAGGTCGCGGCGGCGGTAGTATCTCTCAATCGCTCCTTTTTCACGCTCGCAGAATACCCAGACGCGCGTTCGAAGGCGCTGTATACCTTTTATCACGCCTATGCCAGTGCCCATAGCCTGCTGGACGGCCAGTATCGAAAGCTCACCGAGCGCCCGCCGAAGTGGCGTAAAGAGTTGATCGAAGTACTGATGGCACAGCAGCTCGGCGACGGCCAGTGGCAGCATCGCAACGGCGCGGATGAGAACGACCCCAACTGGGCCACCGCTCACGCCCTGCTCACCCTGCGCCTCTCGCTCGATTGACAACAATTCCTCGGTTGTCACTTCGGCGTTCAGCGTTCGCCGTTCCTTCTATTCGTTCACCCATTCCCCTGCCAGAAATTTTCCGGCCTTCCCATTTTGTATTCGCAACGGCAGCAAGACGTTCAGGTTACGTCGAACTGCAACGGCAGCGCCGTCAGTCCACGGAAGAAGTTGTTGGGGCCGAATTCGATGTGGGCATTTTCCGCCAGTCGCAGATTGGGCAGACGTCGCAACAGCGTAGGGATAGCGATTTGTGCTTCGAGCCGCGACAGAGGCGCGCCGGGACAATAGTGTGGGCCGACGCCGAACGACAAGTGCTTGTTGTCCTTGCGCTCGATATTAAATTCGTCGGGCGCCTCAAACCGCTCCCCATCGCGATTGGTTGCACCGAGCACCTGCTGGACAAAATCACCCTTGCGGATCGTCATGCCGCGAAGTTCGATGTCTGATGTTGCGATACGATGAGCGCGTTGTGTGGGTGCGTCGTAACGCAGCATTTCTTCGACGGCGCTGCTGATCAATTGCGGGTCGGACGCCAGGCGTTGCAGCTGCTCGGGACGCTGAAGCAACGCCAGCATGCCGTTGCCGATCAGGTTGGTCGTGGTCTCGTGCCCGCCGATCATGAAGGTAAGGCAGGTCGAAAACAACTCGACCTCTGTCAAGCGCGTCCCTTCCGCCTCCGCGTTGGCCAGCCGCGACAACAAGTCGTCGGTCGGCTCGCGTCTGCGTTGCTCGATGAGGCCGCCTAGCCAGGCGCGCGCTTCGAGCAGGGCTTCCTGACTTTTCTCGACAGTTGCGAAATCAGCCAGACCCGTACCGTGAAATGCCGCAATCTCGTCCGACCAGAGCTTGAACTGGACGCGATCCGTCTGGGGAAAACCAAACATGTCCGCGATCACTATGGCCGGCAGCGGATTGCCGAAATCGGCAATGAGATCGATATGGCCAGTCGAGATGACCGCATCGATCAACCCATCGACAATCTGCTCGATACGCGGACGCATCGCCTTAATCACGCCAGGCGTGAAGGCCTTGCTCGTAATAGCCCGGATGCGGGTGTGATCCGGCGGATCAAGCCGCACCTGGCCACTGCGGAAATGTTCGCACAGCGGCTGAACCCTGCCCAGGGCCTCCGGGCCGAGCTGGTCAAGGAATCGAGTGGTTGTGCCGACGCTCGAGAACGATCCAAAGTCACGCAGCGTCGCCGACACGTCGTCGTACCGCGTCAGCAGCCAGCACTGCCACGCTTCCGACCAGTGCACGGGAGCCGTCTGACGCAGCTCGACGTAGGTCGGATAGGGATTCTGCGTGAATTGTGGTGTCAGCAATTGTGCGTCGAGCGCATCAAGTGAAGACGATGTCATTGGCAGGTTCCTATTGTGCAGCGTGCGGGGCCAAGTTCCCGCAGCAGCATGTTCGTCAATGGTGTAGTACGCAACCTGTGTAACGTAACGCAAAAGAATTTGGAGCAAAGGAGCGAAAAACCAAGATTGTGTAAGTCCATTGCGCTTCGAGATTGAGTCAGTAGTGTAAAGCCCTTCCAATAAACCGAAACTCCTCCCCCCCTGCGATACTATGACAAGCCCTACCCTGCCCCCCGAACTCCTGGATCGCCTGCGATCCTTCGACACTGCAACGGTCAGCAACGCCATCGAGCACTTCAAACTGCGCGACCAGACCACGGGCTACACCAACAACGAGATAAAATGCCACTTTCCGAATATCCAGCCGATGGTCGGCTACGCGATTACCTGTACCGGCGATACCTCCTGTCCAAATGACTCCCGACCGTCGAACGTCGACAAACTCGTCGAGGTCATCGAGGCCGCGCCCAAGCCTTCGGTGATCGTCGTTCAGCACACGGGACATGACCGGTCGCGAAGTTGTTTCATCGGAGACATTTTTTCCTCAGTCACCAGCAAGCTCGGCGCCGTCGGTTTCGTGACCGACGCCAATGTCCGTGACGTGGCAGGCATCGCCACGCGGACGCCCGAGTATCAGGTGTTTTCAGCCGGCACCGTCGCCTCGCACGGCTGGGGGGTGTTTTTCGACTTCAACATCGAAGTGACCGTCGCCGGCCTCACTATTGCACCCGGCGACCTGCTCCACGGTGATGCCAACGGCCTGATCTCCGTGCCGTTTGATTCGGCGGAAGTCATCGCGGACCGCGCCGTCGATGTGATTGCCGCAGAGAAGGAGATGTTCGCTTTCCTCGCCGGTGACGATTTCACGATCGACGAATTGAAAAAACGTTTCGTGCCGCATGACTGACGAACTCGCACCCAAAGTACCCCGTGTCGAAATTCACACGCTGACAGACGAGCAGTCCAGCCACCTGATCGTCGCCGACGGCGCCAGCGTGCTAATCGACTGTCACTCGCCGCGCGTCAAGGACTGGATCCGCCGGCAGCGGCTTCCGATGCCGGAACTCATCCTGCATACACACGTGCAGCCCGAACATTGCCGTGAGGCCGCCACCTTTCCAAAAGCCAGAATCCTGGTGCACAAGGAACTGCGCGAACTGGCAGCGGACCACATCGGTTACCAGGGCGCCACGAAGACGACCTGGAAAAACCCACAGGCCTGGCCGGTTACGTTGGGTCGTGAAAAGTACGGGATCGCCGGTGCCGTCACTGTCATGCCGCCAGAGGAACCTCTGAAAGTCGCCGACACCTTTACCGCCGGCGACCGCATCGCCTGGCAGTCGCACGAGTTCGAAGTGATCGATCTTCCGGGACACAGCCGGCACCATGTCGGTTTCGTCCTGCACCAGCCGGAAGGTGATCCGCTTTGTGTGTTTATCGGCGACCTGTTCTGTGATCGTGCGTTGGTTGTGAATGTGTACGACCTCGAATCCGCGTACAACACAACCACATTGCCGGAACTCCCGAATACGCTGAGAAGCCTGGCGTCACGGCCGGAACATTTGTACCTGCCGGCAACCGGCCCGGCGATGCACGACGGCCCGGACCAGGCGCACCGGTTGGCTGACAAGATCGATGCCTACGAAGAAGCATTGACGTGGGTGTCCGGCACCTACGAGCCGGCGCCGAAACCCGAGGGTAATGCTGTCGGGCGCTATCACCAGCGAGCCGAGGGCATCTGGCAGCTCGCCAACGGCGGCGGCAACTGCATCATGTTCATCGACGACCAGGGCCGCGGCCTGATGGTCGACCCCGGTCCCTGCGACTTCGGCTCGAAAACGGCTGAACAGGATTTTATCGCCGACCTCGAACGCTTCGAAAACGATTGCGGGCTCCACCATGTCGACGTCGCACTGCTGACGCATTTCCACGGTGATCATTTCGACATGATGCCGCTGCTGCGGGAGCGCTACCCGACCTGCCGCGTCGCCGCCTGGGATCGCGTCGCGCACGTTGTCCAGACGCCCCACGAGTATCCGTATGCCTGCCGGATGCCGTGGTACAACGTCGGTTTCGACGCCATCAAAGTCGATCATATCCTGACCGAAAAGCAGCCGTACTATTGGAATGATATCGCAATCTCGTCATGCCATCTGCCGGGACACTGCTACGCGCATGCAGCATATTTCCTGACCTTCGGCGGACAGCG
Organism: uncultured Lentisphaerales bacterium; assembly: GCA_964460215.1. GTDB lineage: Bacteria > Verrucomicrobiota > Lentisphaeria > JABSQK01 > CAJWLW01 > CAJWLW01. The sequence goes on along the minus strand of CAYWQM010000008.1, from coordinate 66,393 downwards.
AATCGCACTCACCGGGGACACCATTCAATCCCACGGCGACTCAGTCAGTGTCGAGTACATCATCGCCAATCACAGCGTACCCGATGAGAACGATGGCATTCTCAAAGCTTATCGGACGATGGTTACGCACGAAGTGGATATCAACATCGGCGGACACGGATCTCACTTCGTCGGGTGCAATGCGATGTACGAAGAGTCGCTGCGCCGCATCGAACACGCCCTCCCCTTGCTCGAGGCGCTGGTGCCGGACGGTGATATACCACGGGCGTTCCTGCGGCCATGGCTGGCTGGACGGAAGACCTAAGCAGCTGGATTGACAAAAGGGGCCAAGGCGATTTTTACCGCTCAGTCGCGATCAGAATACCGTCTTCGCGCAGACGCTCGCAAATTCTTTCGGCGACATGTTCGTGGCCCCGTAGGGACAGGTGCCCTTCGTCATAGGGCAGAAAGAACTCGGCAGCAGTCGCGGCAGATAACATTTCGAGCGCTGACGTGACATCGATGTTGTCCGCTCGCTTATCGATCACTGCACATACCACCTCGTTCCTGTTCCACTCGTTGAACAACGCCGGGTAGATTGTGTAAAAGATCGCACCTTGGGCATCACACATCTTTTTGATCCCCTCGATATTATCGATGAACTCCTCGGGCGCGACCCGTGCATGTCCCGGCAGGTAGAGGGATGAACGGTAAAAAGCATTGACGTCCCTCTGGCGGCCTTGCGCCGCCCGCTGCTCCGCATGAAAGAGGTAAAAACACCAGAGCGCCAGATTCGATCTGTTCAACAGCGTCGCTGCCAACGAGTCTTGGCGCTTTACCGCGTGGATACTGTCGGCGACACCGGATGCCGCCCAGGTACCGTCGTTGAGGCCGGCCTCCACGATCACCACATCCGGCTGCAGCTCGGCGATGAGTTGCTCGGCGCGCTTGCGGATCTGATATGTCGAGTACCCCGGCACCGAGGCGTTGATGCATTGCCACTCCCCCTGACCCGCTGCCTTGAGTTGCGCAACGACTTTCCCAGCAAATGAGTCCCGATGCTGCACACCCCAGCCGAAGGTTATCGACGTTCCCAGGAACAGAATCGTTTTCTTGTCTTCGACCGGTGGTACACCGCGAAATCCACGGTCGTTGATCTGCCAGGTCACGGCATCGTGGTAGGACTTGTTCGGATAGTCCGCTTGGCGCCGTGCAAACTCGTCGTCGGTGATTGATTCATTGCTGTAGGCCAGCTTCAGCAACGTCCACAGTCCGTCGTATCCAGGGTTGAGGCGCCAAAACAGGGTGTCGTCCAGCAAAAACGACTTGCTCAGTTGATCCTTCGGCGGAAACGCCTTCTCTTCAGCCAGATATTTCTCTTGCGGCAGCCGGGCGAGGCGCAGAGATATCTCCGCACTTCCGAAAAACAACAGCGCGGGCAACAGGCTGAAAATAATGATCTTAAGTTTATTCTTCTGTATCACAGCAAACCGTTCAGGCAGTTAGCGAACATTCAGGATACCAATTACGGGTACGGCCCATAGCCTGGCGGCCCATTACAGTCGGCTACAGGCAGGACGGAAATTTTCTCAGCCGGACTCGCGACTCTCCCGAATCTTCACCGCTACTTCCACGAGCGGCGCGCACCACAACGAATCTTTCCGATCCGCGATGTATTTGCACAACTGACGAAAATCACGTTCCGCCGTCGACAATTGGTTGCCGCTGATATCGTGAAAAACGAAAATCACCCATTGCCCCTGTCCGATTGCCAGTTCTTCGACCAGCCCGATCATCTCGAAAACTGTCATCCGCTCACAAGCCTGCCCACCAACACAGGCGATATCCACACGCTCAGGCAGGTTGCCGAAGCCGTATTGCTCCCGGCCACGACCGGCGGCGAACATGCCGTTGACAAGCGGAATGTAGCTCCGTCTCTGAGAACCGGTGCCAACGTCGGTGTGATAATACGGATAGCAGAACGACCATGCTTCCTGATGCGGGGCGATCTGCTCAAGACGTGTCTGTGCTTCGCGGATATCATCTTCGATCGCCTCGAGTGTCAGGTCGTCGTAACAGGCCGTGGACGTAGCGAAAAGATTACCGGTCGCCGGATGCAACGTGGTGTGGTTGCCGATTTCGTGGCCACTGCGCGCAACCTCGCACCAGGGCTCGAGGCGCTCGCGCCAGTCATCGCCACTGGGAATGAGGTAAAACGTTCCGCGCAGGCCCAAATCGTCCATGATCGGCACGGCATGCTCAAGCTGAGTCGGCCGCCCGTCATCGAACGTCAGGGAAACAGCGCCTTGTTGCGGTGCAAATGGTTTCACGTTGTCACCTTCCCTCATGGGTACGATTCTATCAGACTTTACACTAAGCCCATCGGCAGGATGTTGTAGTTGATCTCGAGGCGCACGGTGTAGAGCGTGAACGGCGGAGCGATGTCATCGGGACGCTCGAGCAGAATCAGATTCACTTCGTTGTCACCTTCCTGGATCCAATCACCGTCGGTAAGATCAAAAGTCGCTTCCATGTCGCCATGCATACCGTTCCAGTTAAAAGGGTACTGCCTGCTGACGCCCCATTTTGCGCTGTTGATCAGCACCTCTTTCCCATTGACAAGCAACCGCAGCTTCTCATGACCGGTCATGTTCAGCAGGTCGAGATGCAGAACGATCGAGGCCAAGACACGATCACGTCTTGCCGCCTCAATGTCATCGCTGATCGGCACACGAACGATGACGCCGGGGCCGTCCCCTTTCGGCACATCAACCGGTACCTGACGCGGATGCCAGGTCTCATAGTCCATCCCAAAGAAGCGTGACTGGCTCGGCACGGCAACACCAGCAACCATGTACAGCTTGTTTTTGCGGGCCACGGTAGCCGGATCGCCGCATTCCGAATAGAGGACCATGTCGTCAATCCGGTTATCGATGATATGATGGTGAAAGTTGAATATGTTGACCCCATCGACGCCAGCGCGCCAGGCGTTTGCGACACCGGCACGCACGGCTTCCCTCGGGGGTGGCCGGAAACGCCCCGGCCCGACACCTTCAGAAACGTTCCCATAGATTTTGGTTTCCGTACCCCGCGCCAGCTCAACAAACGTTCCGTAAGGCAACTCACACGTGGTGTCGTAATAGACGGTCGGCGTCAGCATATTCACAAGACCTTCGCGTATCCACGTCTCGACATCGAGTCCGGTTTCCTGACAGACCTCGAGCGTACCCGGGACACGCGCCCCAAAACCCAGCGGCCGGCCTCGCTGCTCGGCGATATCGTCCAGCAGTTTGCGGATCTCTCGCATGTAATCGTTCAGGATTGCAGCGCTATTTCCCGCATCCGCTTTCGTAAAGTTGTGACCGTTGTCGCGGGTAAAGTCCCATTCGAAACCGTCGACGTCGTAGCAACTGCAAAGGCTGGAGATCAGTGCTTTGCGATGTTCGCGCACGACCGGCAATGCAAAGTTCAGGTGGCGACATGGCGGCACGGTACCGTCCGGCCCCGGTGCATGGAGACTGGCCGCGCAATCGTCGCCGGTAAAGCACTCCGGATGTTCGACCCCGAAACGGCTGCGCGGTCCGTACTCCGGCGGATGCCCGTCATTGAACCGCATCGAACCCCAGAACGGTTTGCCTTGTGCATGGGCCGCAGCGATGACAATCCGCCACGGATCCTCGGGCATCTCCAGCAATGCTGCACGGTTATGCATACAGCGCCAGACATGGCAGCTGGCCAACGCCTCCGGCATGACGGGCTCGGCGTCGGCGATGTCGCAGTGAAACAGCGGCACGCAATCGCCACATGTGAACATATGATGGACGATACCGTCGACCTGGGTGCCATCAGTGACACCGAGAATTTCGTGGAGGAACTGATCGAGCAACACAGGCGGCGCACTCCACATGAGATGTGAAGCGTCGTTGTTCAGAAAAAACCGAGGTGCTTCGGGCATGATACGAATTCGAAATTGGGGAATGTTAAATGCAGGATTTTCGCAGGTATCGAAACTGTATAGCAACCAAACCGCTGCGCAAGCCTGCAATGATCGCAACGAGGCAACACCAATCGCTCCGTCTCCCGAAAAACTATTCCGTGTGAGTGTGATTGCGACTGATCAGAAATCATCCACCGACGTGCCGATATCCTTCTATTGTTGGTTTGGCGGCAATAGTTTGCCCAATAGTGTAGATTACTGTCATGAAACAGTTCGCCGCCATACTGATCATCTCCGGCCTCGCCGGCGGTTGTCTGTCCATTCCGGGGATGGGCAGAGAGCCGTCGGGACTCGTGACCTTTCTCCAAGCTCGCGAACGCAACCAGGTCCATGTCGCCCTGGTTACGCTTCAGACCAATGATTATGAGGTCCCGGACGACATTGACTTCAAACAGCCATACGCACAGTCAAAGCCACATATCGACGCGCTCATAGCCAGAATAAAAGCCCTCGACCCCGAGGCGCGACAGCAGATAGAGGGTTCGTTCCGCCGCCACCTGCGAATCTACAATCCGATGTTCAAGTCGATGGAGTGGGAGTGAGCGTGACCGTTGTGATATGCCAATTATGACACGGCTCTGATCGCGAACCGTTGCGGAGCGTATCAAGGCGACAACGCCCACCGATACTTCCCGCCGATTGCATTCAATTAGAATTTTTATCCCGTATAATTGTCGCGCCGATCGGACTTTGGTGAATCGCCGCGTCGCTTGCTCTCAACAACCTTCCTCTTCCTGATATCCATCCGGACAATCCTTCCGCACAGACATACGGACACCTGCGGAAATGGCGTCCAGTCGCTCGAGATCGGCGCCGCTAAGCACCACATCGCCAGCGCCCACGGCATCGTCCACGTAAGCCGGTGTGTCGGCACCGATGATCACCGCCGTGATCCCGGGACGGCTGAGGCACCAGGCCATGGCAACTTCGGTGGGGCTGGTGCCGTGTTGTTCGGCAATCTGCGTGACCGCATCGATCACCGCACCCGTCCGTCGCGTCATGGCAGCGCGGAAGTTGTACGGACCGCGTTCCCAGGAGCTGCCCTTCGGCGGCGGCTGGCCGTAGCGATAACGACCGGACAGCAGGCCGATAGCTGTCGCGGCAAAGACGGTGACGCCGATGCCGCGGCCAGCGCAATACGGAATGATCTCGTCCTCGCAACGTCGATCCAGCAGGTTGAACAGCAACTGGAGGCAACGGTACGGCGCATAACCCTTCTGGTCACACACCATCAGCGACTCGCCGAGGCGCCAGCCTTCGAAATTGCTGCAGCCGGGAAAACGTACCTTGCCCTGCTGTACCAGATCGTCCATGGCACGAAGAGTTTCCTCGGTTGCTGCCGTAGGGTCGGGAAAATGACAGAGGTAGAAATCGATGTAATCGGTGTTCAACCGCTTGAGGCTGCCTTCCACGGCCTGCATGATGGCGTCGTACGAAAGTCCCTGTACCGATGGCTGGTCCGGCGACGGCGATCCGACCTTGGTGGTCATGATGAACTGATCACGTCGACCGGCCATGGCTTTGCCGAGAATCTCCTCCGAGAATCCGGCGCGATAGAGATTGGCGACGTCGAAAAAGTTGATGCCGCGGTCCGCAGCGTGGTGGATCGTCCGGATACAGTCCGCCTCCGGGGGCTCGGACCGAAAAACGGTCCCCAGGCAAACACGCGACACTTTCACGCCGGTGCTGCCTATTTCGGTATAGTGCATAGTCAGAAATACCTGTGTTACGGTGATCAGAGAGTCCGTTACAAACCGTTTACTGTGCCCCTTCTTTACACCACCGCAAGCTGCTTCGTCTGCCGCGGCTCAATCCGCCAGACGGTAGAACTGCAAAGCGAATTGACCGTGAACAGTCAGTGGCGCAGGAAAACCAGGCAGAGGTTGTTTGCGGGCATCGCAACGACGTCACTCCGGTCGAAACCTGCCGATTCGGCTTCCGCGGTCACCGCCTCGAGATCACGGATACCCCAGGCGGGCTGCTGCGCCCGCAACTGCGTATCGAACGCCGCGTTACCAGCCGACGTATGAGCGCCGTCACGGCGATATGGGCCATAGGTCACCAGGACACTTCCGGACGCCAGCAGCGGTGCGGCGCCAGTAAATAGAGCAGCGGTCGCCGGCCAGGGCGCAACGTGCAACATGTTAATGGCAACGACAGCATCCGCCTGGTTCACCGGCCAGGGCTGCGTGAAAACATCCAGATCGAGCGGCAGCCCGATATTTGCCAGTCCGCTGGCAGCCGTGTGCCGGCGAACAGACTCGCGCAGCTCGGCATCCGGATCGCTGGGCTGCCAGTGCAGCTGCGGCAGGGCAGCGGCAAAGTGGACGACATGCTGGCCAGTGCCGCTGGCAATCTCCAGCACTGTCCCGGCCGCCGGCAGCACACCGGTCAACACCTCGAGGATCGGGCCTTTATTGCGCTCTGCCGCCGGCGTTTGCAAGGCGCCACCAGCCGCGTTTGAACCGTGTTGTTTGGGCATGTGAGGCGGGCTTCCATTTCACCTTGATCGAACTCCAGGGCGAGGAGGATGAAGGCATGCGATCAAGAGGGAAATTACGAGTAGGGTTCGGATGCGGAATTACGCATTGACATCGACACCGACCGTCGCAGCGTGATCAACCAGCAACTGCCAGATATCGTCGGCGATGTAGATTCCCTCGCTTTCGAACTCAATACGCGCATCGGCTTCCGGGTCGCCCGGCATGCGCACCTTGTCAAAGCCCGGCGCCGGCGGCACCGCCCTCACCTGCTGCGCCATGTCCAAAGCGGCATCCGCGTAACTCTCCATGGAACGGAAAAGGTCGGCCCTGATCACAATCATCGTGACGCCCTGGTGCCGGAACATTTCGTCGCCGAAGTTCGGGTCGATGTGATCATCGGAACCGCTTATGATTCGTGCGAGGTACTCGACAACCATCATCAGGGCAAAGCCCTTGTACGTGCCAAACGGCAGCATGGCACCGCCATTATCGAGGATGTTTGGATCGGTGCTGGGATTGCCGTCGGGATCAATAACGAAACCCGGTGCCAGCTGTTCGCCGCGGATCCTCGACAGAAACAAAGAACCTTGTGCCTTCAACGTCGTGGCATAGTCGAGCAGCACTGGCCGCCCATCGGGCTCTTGTGGATTCGGAAACCCGATAGAGATCGGATTGACATCGAGCACCTTCTCACGACCGCCATACGGAGCAGTACGTCGTTCCGACATGCAGTACCCGGCGCCGACAACGATCGCAGCCATGCCGGCCGCCGCCGCCATTTCGCTATAGTGCCCCACTCGCCCGATGTGGTGTAACTGCACCAGTGAGACGATGGCGATATTCGCAGCCGCCGCCTTCTCGATGGCCAGTTCCATGGCGAACTTCGCAGCAACCTGACCAAACGTCCAGTTACCGGTGATCAACGCGCTGGTCGGGGATTCTTCGAGAATCGCAGGGCCCTCAGCCGGCCGCAGTTGATCGCTCGCTATGTCTTTGAAATAAACGTACATCGGCCGCAGCCCATGCGTTGCGACACCGGCTTGTTCGGAGGCAACCAGATGCTCGGCGACGATGTCGGCATTGTGCTCGTTGGCGCCGGCAGCAAGCAGAACGCGGCTGAGCGTATCATGAAGTTTCTGGGCGGTTATGATCATAAAAACACCTGCTGGCTGAAAAGGGTACGAAAAACAGTCGAGGGAGATTACACCAAAATCAACGCTTAGCAAGCACGAGTTGCGCCGGTACCCGCAACACGTTGCGGGCAGGCGGATTTCGCCAGAATCTACAAGCTGCGCACGTGCAAACCGCACACACGCGAAGTGAAGTTGGTTTTCGCCTTGGTTGGTCGTTGCCCTCTCGTCCAGAGCAGGCCGGTGTCCAATGCAAATGGTTCTGGCGGGCCGTCTTTCAGTATCCTTCCCGGATTGTCATTCCGGTCGCGGCTGGTTCGGCCACAGGCCGCGGACGTCTTCGCCGCAGATCATCATGCCGGACTTATTCCAGTCCGCAAAGTTTGCAGTGTCCGCAGCGATGTAGCGAATCGTCAATCCGCAGCGACGACGATCCGACGGGTTCGGGCCCGAGCCGTGCAGCAGCAAGTCCGAGTGCACTGAGAACTGCCCGGCGCTCAGAGCAATATCAGCGATTGTGCCGTACACCTCAGCCCCTTCGACGGTAAAACGCAGGGCGTTTTGTTCCTCCTTGCGGGTCACGCGGTGCTCGAGAGCGCCGTGCAAATGCGAACCCGCCACCACCTGCATGCAGCCGTTCGCCCGGTCGGCATCGTCGATCGCCAGCCATACAGTCACTGTCCGGGCCTTTTCGAACGGCCAGTAAAAAGCATCCTGATGCCAGGCCACCTGCTTCGGCTCATGCGGCAGTTTGCAGAAGTAGTGAGTGCCCCAGCAGGCGATGTCCTCACCAATCAGGTCCGTAACGCAGTCCACCAGGCGCGGCTCGAAAATCAGGTCGTACATCCACGCATGCCGCAGGTGCGGGTCCATGATCGATAGGCTGTCGGCGCCCTCGGCCAACGTCGCTTCGAGGAGCTTGTCGAAGCCGCTGCGATAGCTCGTGATCTCGTTCGCATCGAAGCAGTCCAACGGGCAGCAGTAGCCGTCGCGGTTGTAGGCCTCGAGCCGTTCCATGCTCAGTACCCGAGGCGTTTGCGGCGCCGCCGGGCGGAAGCACATATCGCGGTCGAGCTCGAGCAGCTCCTCGAGCTCGAACAGCTTTTTGTCGAATCGATCAAATAATGTTGTAGCCATAACGTCATATCCTACAATTTGATATTCATAAATCAATCCAAATCATTTGACTGATTACAACGTGTCCTTTCTGAAGCGGCAATCCCCGCAAACCCACCACGAACTTGTAACTTGACTTCGCACCTCACGTGCGCGAGTTTATTTGCCCTCCGACGGCACCACACGGTCACTGCCGAGCCCACCGAAGCGAATTATATTCTGCCTGACCTAAAACCATAAATGGGAATCTATAAATGAGGCTTGAGCATCTCGAAACCGGCATCGTCTATCGTAATCCGAAACCTTACCTGCGCGCCGTCAACGCCTGGCACCCGACACTGGTAGCGCTGCCGAGCGGCGAACTGCTGGCCTCGTTTGATCTCGGCCAGGGCCCCGAAGGCCTCGACTACCGCACCTGCCTGGCGCGTTCGTCCGACAACGGTCAGAGTTGGTCGGAGCCGGTGGACCTGTTCAGTGACGCTGTGCAGCCGACAACAAATTCCGTCCGCATCGCCTGCATGTCGGACGGGCAGCTCACGGCCATAGGCGCGCGCCTGTACCGCAGCGATCCGGAAGAAGGCATCGTCAACCGCGCCAATCACGGATTCGTACCGATCGACGTCATTCTCCTGACCAGTGACGACAACGGCTACACATGGTCGGAGCCACGCGTCATTGAACCACCCTTGGTAGGCCCGGGCTTCGAGATCTGCCACAGCATCGTCGAGCTCGTCGATGGCCGTTGGCTCTGGCCCACGGCAACGCTTATGGGCTGGGACGGCGAACTGCCGAACGGCCTGAAGGCGATCGCCTTCGTCTCGCACGATCGGGGTCAGACCTGGCCGGACCATCTCGAGCTTTTCGATGACAGTGACGGCGCAACGCACTGGGAAACTTCCCTGCGCCAGATGGAAGACGGCCGTATTGCCACGATCACCTGGACCCTTGAAGATGAATCCGGTGCGGCCATGCCGACACTCTATCGCGTCTCCGTGGACGGCACGACTTTCAGTCCGCAACAGCCTACCGGATTTCTGGCGCAGACTGCCAAGCTGCTGCCGCTCGGCGGCGACGATCTGCTCTGCGTCTATCGCCGCGACGACCAACCCGGCCTATGGGCAACCCGCTCCGAGCTCAACGGCAACAGCTGGACCAACCATGCCGAGATCCCCCTCTGGGAAGGGGCCGGATCCGGCATGACCGGCGCCGACAAAACCAACGAACTGAGCGCCCTCAAGTTCGGGTTTCCGTCGCTGCTGCGCGTCGCGCCAGACCAGGTACTCGTCGCTTTCTGGTGCTGCGAAGATACTATCTGGAACATCCGATGGATCCGCATCGGCATCTGAAGCAATCAACGGCAAGAAATATCAGCGGAGACATTTTGGCAGGCATTTTTTCCGCGAGGCGCTGCTGGATCTGAAAGAATTCCCCTACCTGCCTCGCTCACACACTGTCCTGTGCCGATAGTGACAATGGCAGCGGACACCAGGCTTGAAGAATCGTTGCCTTGCCTTCCAGCAGCATAACGTCGGCGGGTGCGAGGGGACCGAAGAGCAGGCGCGTTGCAATCATCGGAGGAAGCCGGAGATCCGCTTCGGCCTCTGTATATTCGCTGACCGCTCCATGGTCGCTTACCTGCAACCGAATGGCCTGATCCAGGCCTTCGATTGCCAGAACCACTTCCCCAGCCGGCAAAGCCTGCGTCGCGTGTCTGAACGCCAATGCCGCACCGGTGACCGCCGGCCAGTCAAAAATCTGCCAGTTGCCGCTGCGCCCCGCCGTTGAGTTTTCGGCAAAAGCACTCAGCGCCCGCACGAAAGACGCCGGCAAATGGTCCGTATTCACGGTAAACGCGTCCGGACCACCCTCGCTCTCGATCAAAGCCCGAACGATAGCGCAAGCGACGTCTGCGTCATCTGCGACGAGCTCGACGATCGAGGTCCCCGCCTTGTCGACCAGAGCGTATCCGATGATTTTACCGACGTCATCCCGCGCTACGTGCCCTACCACTCTCCAGTTGACGAGATAGCGCAGGAACGCCTCATCCGCATACTCACACCACGAAATCTGCGAGTCATGCAGATGCTTGAGCGTACGCACTGTATCCGCATCGTCAATATCCAACGCCTCTATCTGCACAGTGACCGCACGTCCCGCACCGGTGTGCCGCAGATTGACATCTCGCACGATCATGGCCGAGCGGACCCCGGCGATCTCCCAGCCATAGTAGCTGTAGCGCTGGCGCTGCCCACCAAGGTATGAAAGATGATAGCCGCCGTCGCGAATACACTCGTACGCGTGCGCCATCAAACTGCTCATGAACCCCTGACCACGCAGCTCGGGATCGGTCGATACACCGCCGATCCCGGCAACACGCAGCACGGTGTCGCCGAAGTGCCAGGTGATTGGGAAAAGACCTACAACCGCGGCAAGTCGCCCAGCTCTTCGGATCGCCAGATTGCAGGACATCAACGCATCGGAAGGCTGGTAAATCAGCGGCAGAAACTGTCGGAAGGAGTTGTCGGGTAAACATTCAAAGGAACGATCAAGAAACACGATCAGTTCTTCGAAGTCAGTTGCCGACAAGCGTTCGATTTCATCGTTCATGACAGCTCTCACTTATTGTTCGGCAGCACGCCGATGAACCACTCGTGCAGAATTCGGTGGCTCAGGCGGAAACTGAAGTTATCCTTCCTCCCGTCGCCGGCATACACATGTATGAACTGCAACGCATCAATGTAGCGCGTAAACCCAATGATCGAATCGAACTGCAGCAACTTATGAAAAACGTGTCCAGCAACCCTGGCTGGATCGGATACTGGCAGGTTACGGTAGATCGATTTCCTGCAGGGGTTGGGCAAAGTATACGACGACATTCGTGCAGCAGAAAAAAACATTGTGTTCTGCTGGCAGTCACAATGCCATGCCACGCCAAGTCATGCCGTACCTCAAAGCACTGTTGTGACATGAGGCAAACTGCCATCAATGCGCTACATTTCACTTCACACGGAGTCAACTCAACATGAAAATCGTGTCATTCGGGGGCGGCTGCAATGTCGGGCAAGTGGAAGCCGACGTTGTTAAGAAAGCCGGCGGCGAGTTCGAACTACTGCCGGAGCTCGATTACGTCGACGCTGCAGCCAACCGATACAACGGCGTCACCGCCGCGCTCTTCCGGCGCCTCGGAATCGACCGCGAAGTTTTCGTAAAATTGCCCGACTGTATCGCCGCGGCGCGATACGGTGCCGGCCTCGAAGCCGTCGACCTCGAGGCGGCAACCGATCTGGGCATCTTGATAGTCAGCAATCACACCTACGGACCCGACGCGGTCTCGAGTTGGGCAAAATCACTTTTTCACGCCGTGCGTGGAGAAATCCACGCATGGCACCAGACAGTGCTGGACGGCGACTGGCGCAACGATTACCCGATCATGACGAAACCGGTCAACACGCTGACCGCTGGCGTCGTCGGGCTCGGCACCATCGGGCAGACACTCGTGCCGCAGTTGCAGGGCGAGTTCAAACGGGTCGTTGGTTATGACCTATACGCGGACAAGTCCGCGGCCGTAGTGAAAGACGGATTGGTCGAACTGATGGACGATTTCGAATCGCTGCTGGAGGTGGCAAACGTCGTCTTCATTCACTGCGCACAAACGCCGATCACGACAAAGATCTTCAATAAGTCGGCATTCGAACGGCTACCGCAGGGCGCCTACATCATCAACTGCGCACGCGGCGGCATACTGGATGAAAACGCGCTTGTGGACGCGTTGGAGTCCGGGCATCTCGGCGGTGCGGCGATGGACGTTTACGGTCAGGAACCGCCGAGCCTCGACTCGCGGCCGTTCGAATATGCACGAACACATCGTAACCTCCTGTTCAGTCCGCACATCGCCGGCCTGAGCACTGAACAGGCCCGCATCAATCTGAATGCACACAGCGCCGAGGTGCTGGTGCGTGCGATTCGCCTGCAGCAGAACCCGAATCTCGACTGGCAGGAATGGCCCAAGTCCATTGCCAATTTCGAGATGGTCAAGGACCTGCCCGGATACCAGGACTGGAAAGCAAACGCCCAACCATGCATGCGCTGGCGACTTTTACAGGCGGGCGCACTGTAGCATTATCTGGTGTCAGGGGGATGAGGGATTTCCAGGTTTGGACCAGTTGGACTTCTCCGGCAGAATGTCTCCGGACCTGCCGTGGCGGCCATGGACATTGGGACAAACGGTAGAAGCACAGCCCCTCACCAACCCGCCGATGTTCATGCAGTTACGCATTGCCCAGAAACGTATGTCGCCTGGACGTTCAGACCATCGTCCAACAAGACGACGTCCCCCTGCTTCCCCGGCGCCAGGCTGCCAAGCCGATCATCCACGCCAGCCAACCTCGCCGGGTTCAGGCTGGTCGCGATCGAAGCCCGCGACAGGCTCATGCCCGTGAAGGTGATCAGATTTCGCAGCGCCTGGTCGGAAGTCAACGTCGAACCGGCAAGCCCGCCGTTGTCCAAGCGAGCGCCGCGGCCTTCGGTCGTTGTCGCCCAGAGATCTACGTCCAAGAGAAATCGGCCGGGCGGCAGCCCCGTGAATTTCACGGAATCGGTTTCCAGAAACAATCGGTCGGCCGGCAGTTGTGCCAGCAACTGCACCTGGATCGGATCGGCGTGGACCCCATCACAGATCAGCCCCAAACAAATCCGCGGCTCCGCCATCAACGCGTCCGGCAATGACAGCGGGAAAAGGCCATCTTCAGTCGATTCGCCCGGAATCATCACGTCGAAAATGTGCGTCACGCCGGTGATCCCGCGATCGGCGTAACAGCGGACATCTTCCGGCTGCGCCCGTGAATGTCCCAAGTGCAGGCCAACGCCGGCATCACGGAGAACCTGCATGAACTCCGCAGCACCATTGAGCTCCGGCGCCAACGTCACGAACTTCAGTTGGCCCGCCGCCGCTTCCAGCATGTGTTCCGCCAACGCCGCGGACGGTATCGTCAGGTTCTCCGGCTTGTGCGCCCCCGGCGCTGCAAAGCATGGCCCCTCGCTGTGGATGCCGAGGCATCGGGCGCCGCTGCCTTTGTCGCAACCGGCCAGTTTCTGCAGCAGCGGCAGAAGGTCTGCCTCCGTCTTTGCAAGAATCGAGGGTACGAACGCGGTCACCCCATGCTTCGGCAGCGCCCCGCTGTTGTCAGCAATAGCTGCGGATTCCGCATCACTGTACAGGTACGAACCATAACCATGCGTCAACGCGTCGATCATCCCGGGAAACGCGTAACAGCCGCCGCCGTCAATAGCCGTGGTGCCGTCCGGAACAGGAGACGTCGGATCGATGAAGCTGGTGATCGTGCCGCTGTCGTCGATGAGCAGGTCACGCTCGCATATATCGTCGGGGGTGACGATTCTGACATGACGGAATACGGACGGCATACGTGGCACCGTGGTTTAGTAGGTCGGCTTCTCAGTCAAGTCCCTTGGCAGATTGTCGCCGACAATGGTCGCAAAAAAGTTTCGATATGACGCACCATAGCGGCGATACAATACCCTGGGAAATTCATACCGTCGAGAGTGTGGGAATATCGAACTCCGGCAATACAACACAGGGCCGGAACCTGTAGTGCTGATTTTCCTGTCCCGCGCGGCACGCGCTACCGGTTCTATCGCTTTTCCCCCGAACAGCTCGCACAGTATGAGAAGATCACCCCGCTGGCCAACGCCAATGCCTATCTTCGTGGCACGGCCGTCTTCGGCTTCTCCGCATGATACGCCACGATTCCCACCAGCTCTTCCAGAAACTGTTCCGCATGCTCCTCGCGCAGCCGGGGCAACTTGCCGTTTGGCATCTTCAACAATCCCGTCTCGGTCTCCAGCAACACCTTGCGATCGCGCACCGCGATCCCATGTATCCCCGCGGACAACGCCAGTAACTTCAATCGCGCCACCTCCAACATGTGCGTCACGATCGCCGGCACCGGCCCGAACCGGTCTCGCAGCTCATCCGCAAAATCATCGATCTCCGCCTGTTGCCGGAAGCCGCTCAGCCGGCGATACAATTCAATGCGCAGATCCTCTTCGCTCACGTAGTCCGGCGGGATGGCTGCCGCGATCGCCCCCTCGAGATCTTCGAAGCCAAACACCAGAAAGTCCAGGTTCAGGCTAACGTCGCGCCGGTGAAAAACCTCCTGATCGCGCAACCTGCCGACGGCTTCCTTCATCAACTGGCAATACAGGTCGAAACCTATCGCCACGATATGCCCGCTCTGCTCGGCCCCCAGCAGATTACCCGCCCCACGGATCTCCAGGTCACGCATCGCCAGCTTGAATCCGACACCCAGTTGCGTGTATTTGCGGATCGCCGTCAGGCGCTCACGAGCCGCTTGCTGCAACACCGCCCGCTTCGGCAGCATCAGATATGCATACGCCTGCCGATGGTAACGCCCGACCCGCCCGCGCAACTGGTACAAATCCGCCAGACCGAAACGTTGCGCGTCATCGATGATGATCGTGTTGGCGTTCGGCACATCGAGCCCCGATTCGATGATCGTCGTGCACACCAGCACATCCGTCTCGCCTTTGAAAAAGCGCAACATCGTCGCCTCCAGCAGTCCCTCGTCCATCTGTCCGTGCCCGACGTCGAAGCTCGCCTCAGGTATCAGGTCCATCAGGTGATCGCACACTTTCTCGATCGATTTCACCCGGTTATGCAGATAGGAGTCCTGGCCGCCTCGCTGGATTTCGCGCAGAACCG
>CAYWQM010000008.1:22925-50939 GCA_964460215.1 uncultured Lentisphaerales bacterium | reverse complement strand
CCGCCACGATCGTCTTCACCGGGCGACGCTCGAGCGGTGCCGTCATGATCGTGCTCATGTCGCGCAACCCGGCCATGGCCAGGTACAGCGTGCGCGGAATAGGCGTCGCGGTCATGGTCAACACATCGACGTCGGCGCGCATCTGCTTGAGCCGCTCCTTGTGTGTGACACCGAACCGCTGTTCCTCGTCGACCACCAGCAAGCCGAGATCCTTGAACTTGACATCTCGTCCAAGCAGACGGTGGGTGCCTATTATGATATCCACCCCGCCTTGCTCAAGGCGTTTGAGAATCTGATGCTGCTCCTTGATCGTGCGGAAACGGGAAATCGAATCAATGGTGATTGGAAACTCGCTGAAGCGGTCGTGGAAGGTCAGGTAGTGCTGCTGCACCAGGATCGTCGTCGGCACCAGCACCGCCACCTGTTTGCCGGACTGCACTGCCTGGAAAGCGCCGCGCATTGCTACTTCGGTCTTGCCGTAGCCAACGTCACCGCACAACAAACGATCCATCGGCTTGGGCTGCGACATATCCGCTTCCACATCTCGGATAGCAGTGATCTGGTCGTCGGTCGGGTCGTAACCGAAGGCGTCGGCAAAAGCTGCATACTGCGCTTCTTCACCGCTATGCGGGAAACCGGGAATCGTCTCGCGTACCGCCTGCAGCCGGATCAGCTCGGCCGCCAGGTCCGTGACCGCTTCTTCCGCCGCGGCACGGGCCTTCTGCCACTGGGTACCTCGCACCCGGCTCAGGGTTGGCAGTTTCTTCTGGCCACCGCCGATGTAACGCCCCACCAGGTAAGCCTGATCGAGCGGCACATATACCTTGAGTTCATCCCGGAATTCCAGCACCAGAACCTCCTCGACCTGGTTGTGGAATTTCTGCTTTTGCAAACCGAGATAGCGACAGATTCCATGCAATGCGTGCACCGCAAAATCGCC
This sequence comes from uncultured Lentisphaerales bacterium, assembly GCA_964460215.1. Classification (GTDB taxonomy): domain Bacteria; phylum Verrucomicrobiota; class Lentisphaeria; order JABSQK01; family CAJWLW01; genus CAJWLW01. The sequence continues at coordinate 49,999 of CAYWQM010000008.1, read as the reverse complement.
TTCGTGCAGATCCGCTTCGCCGCGAATCATCTGATCTGTATGGAAATGGTGCTGACGTCGCCCACGCAACTTGCGCTTCGCTTCGCGGAACAACTCAGCGCCCGAAAGCATCACAACCTTGGCGGCAGGAATGATAATGCCGCATGACAAGTCGACTGCCCGGTAGCCGATATCCAAACGCCGCAACGCCTCGTCGGCCGCTGTCAGTTCCTTGAAGCGCTCGAGCTTGCCCGTACTGTCGCAACACACGGCGATGGCATAATCGTCCGCCGCCCAGCGCGTCAGCTCACGGCTCAGGAACTGGCGAAACAGATTGTCGAAAAGGTTGTCGGCATCCGGCAGAGCCCCGTGAAACTGCGGGGACAACGCGAAAAACGGACAATCCCCAGAAGCACCGTCTCCCTCGCGGTCACACAGTTGTAGAACGTCCTGCCGGCGCATTCGCTGTTGCTTCCATACATTGAGTTCGCGGCTGTCGCCGAACTCCTCCAGATGCTGGCCGATCTCAGTGTCGTCACAAATCAACAAACGGCAGTCATCGAAATAGTCGAGAAAACACGTGTCCGACTCGGCATCGAATGTCGCTTCGCCGCGCGGGATGATGCGGACGCTGGCGACAAGTTCAAGCGAGCGTTGGGTTCCTGGATCAAAATATTGCAGTGATTCGATCTCGTCCCCGAAATAATCCACCCGTACCGGATATTCGTGGATCGGCGAGAAAAAATCCAGGATGCCGCCACGCCACGAAAATTCGCCCGGTACATGGACCTCCACCTCGTTGTCATAATCGAGGGCAACCAGATGCTCGGCCAGGCGCTCCGGCGGCCAGTCGGTCAGCCCCGGCTTCAAGATCAGTTCACCGTCTCGGAAAGTCTGCGGATCCGTAGCGGGCGCGATCACCGCCATCACAGACCCCACGAACACCCCCGTGCCACCTAGCGCAAAGTGCAACACGCGGCTGCGCTCAGATTCATGCTCCAGCACCATATGGCGCCGATCCATCTCGACCTCGGGCAATTGAAAAACCTCCCGGGTCTCGCCCACAACATCGCAGATCGCCATCAGGTCCGCCGCCAGCGCTTCGGCCTGCAGCATTGTCGCAGTGACAACGACCGCTGGTTTCGAGGCGGACGGCAGGCAGGACACAATCGCGGCATAGTACAGCTCGGCATCCACCGACACCGTACCGGCGGCGGCAACACTGCCCAGCAAACCTTCACGAATTCGTTTCCGCCATTCCGTCATTTTTCGAATGAGGGTGTTTTCATATTGAGTGTTGAGCAGCAGTTGGCAAGCACGGGGCGGGAGAGTATAGTATAATCTTATACTTATCAAGACAAGCAGGAGGACACTGCTGCACTATGACCGAAGTCAAACTCAAGAAGGGCGAGCCTGTCGACAAAGCGTTGCGCCGCCTGAAGAAAAAGATGGACAAGGAAGGGACACTCAAGGAGATTCGTAATCGCCGCTATTACGAAAAGCCCAGTGAAGCCAAACGGCGCGCCGCCAAACGGCGTCCCCGTCGCTAGCCCCTACCCTGCTGCCGGTTCAATTTTTTTCCACCATTTCTCGCTTGTGCCGGAGTGGCGGAATTGGCAGACGCGCTGGATTCAAAATCCAGTTCTCGTTAGAGAGTGTGGGTTCGAGTCCCACCTCCGGTACCACACGCCTTCGCGGTCTGCCACCCGCGTTTCCCGCCCGCCCGCCGTCGGTCGCGTCTCATGAAAATTTGCCACGTCATCACCCGGATGATCGTCGGCGGCGCCCAGGAGAACACCCTGTATACCCTCCGCGGCCATCGTGAACACGGCCACGATGCAACCCTCATCACCGGCCTCTCGCCCGGTCCCGAAGGGGAATTACTGCAACAGTGCCGGATACCTGACCTGAAAATCATCACCGAGCCGAACCTCGTGCGCCCGCTGCACCCGATCCGCGACATCACCGCCTACCGGTCGCTGCGACGGCTGTTTGCCAAGGAACAGTACGACATCGTGCATACCCACAGCTCCAAGGCCGGAATCATCGGCCGCCTCGCCGCCACCAGTGCCGGTGTTCCCGTCGTCGTCCATACCATTCATGGACAGGCCTTCCACCCCTACGAATCCTGGTGGCGAAACCAGGTATATATCGCTGCCGAACGATTTGCCGCTCGCCGCTGCGACCGAATCTTTGCAGTCGCGGCAGCGATGATCAACCAATGCGTCGACCGCAAAGTCGACCGTTGCGAAAAGTACCGGACAATCTACAGCGGCATGGAGCTTGAACCTTTTGCCGACACCGTGCCCGACCCGGAACTGGCCCGGCGTCTGGGACTGCGTCCTGGCAGCATAGTAGTCGGCAAGATCGCCCGGCTGTTCGAGTTGAAGGGCTATGACTTCCTGCTCCAGGCCGCACCGAAAATTATTGCAGCCGCGCCGAATACGCAGTTTCTGGTCGTCGGTGATGGTGACTTGAGACCGGCGCTCGAAGCCGAAGTCCGACGACTCGGCATGAGTGAACATTTTGTCTTCGCAGGGCTTGTGTCGCCCGACGAGATCCCACAGTATACTGCATTGATGGATCTACTCGTGCACCTGTCACTCCGGGAAGGTTTGCCCCGATCCGTCGTTCAGGCACAGGCCGCTGGGAAACCCGTTGTCGGTTTCGACCTCGACGGTACGCCGGAAATCATTCAGGATGGGAAAACCGGGTTCCTGTGTCCGCCAGAGAACGTCGATGCCGTTGCCGACGGCGTCGTCCGGCTCCTTAAGGATGGCGAGCTCCGACAGCGCCTCGGTGCTGCCGGGCAGGAACGCGCCCGGCAATGGGACTGGCGAGCCATGGTTGATGCCATCGAAACGGAATACACGCAGCTTCTCGCTGCAAAACAGAGTTCTCCGACACCATGACCACCGAAACGACAACCGACAGCGCCGCAAGTGACGGGCACCACGGCATCGAAGCGGCCCTCGAGGCATTCCTGCAGGACCAGAATACGTTTGTCCTGATGATCGTCATCGCCGGCTGCCTTTTCGCCTTGGCCAAGGCTGCCGACTGGCTCGTGGAAGAAGCCGTAACACTCTCGGAACGATCCGGCATTCCAAAGGTCGTCATCGGAGCCACCGTCGTCAGCCTCGGGACCACATTGCCCGAGGCCGTTGTCTCCGTACTCGCTGCAATCCAGGGATCACCCGATATCGCCCTCGGCAATGCCGTCGGCTCGATCATTTGCGATACCGGGATGATCCTCGGCATCGCCTGCCTGATTTCGCCGTTGCAGCTGGATCGCAAGATTGTCAATCGACAAGGATGGTTTCAGCTGTTCGCCGGGCTGCTGCTCGTTGCAGCCGCATTTCCATTTGCCGAAGCCGGCACTGTTTTTACGGAAGGGGGACGATTGCCACGGGTTGGCGGGTTTGTCTTCCTCGGCCTGCTGGCTCTTTACATTTGGAAGACGATTGCCTGGTCTCGCGGCGACTCTGATGCACTTACCGAGGTACACACCAACGGCAAAGCTTCGAACGCCGGGGCATTCATCAAACTTCTCCTCGCGATCGCCGTCGTCGTCGGCTCTTCCTGGGTGCTTATCCCAGCAGTCAAAGTCATCGCTTTGCGGGCCCATATTCCCCAGAGTATCATCGCTGCCACCCTCGTCGCCTTCGGCACCTCTCTGCCCGAGCTTGTCACTGCCGTCAGTGCCGCCCGCAAGGGGCATGGAGATCTTGCCGTCGGCAATATTATCGGCGCCGACATCCTCAACGTCCTGTTCGTAGCCGGTGCTGCCGCAGCCGTCACCTCCGGTGGCCTGCAGGCACCCCACTACTTTTTCACGATCCTTTTCCCTGCCATGCTGGTGGTTCTGATTGTTTTCCGCATCGGCGTCATGACCTCAGGCACCCATCTCAAGCGGCCATTTGGTTTTGTCCTGCTGCTTACCTACATCGCCTGTCTCATCGCCAGCCTAACCACTAAGTAGCAATCGCGCCCTTCCCAACTTTTCGAAGTGCGTCAACTCGCAAGCTTCGGGTTCGGGGACGAGTCACCGTGTCAGACCGATCAGCTTGGGCACGGTTCAAGGGCGAAGGCCTTAGAACCAGTTCTTGTCGCCGTCGATGTAGGTCGCGACGAACTCTTCGTCGGTCTTGGTGAGGTAGATGATCCCCTCGATCAGGCCGATTATGCCGCCAGCACCGCAGGTGACAACGGTGATGACGATGCGCCAGATCCCCCCGGACGTGTCACCCAGCATAAAACGGTGGATGCCAAGCCCTCCCAAAAGGATGCCAAGGACTCCAACTGCAATCTTCTTGTCAGCGCCAGGAATAGTACTCATGATTTTTTCCTTCTTACCGTTATTGAGTTGAGTAGACGGGTAACCAAACTATGTGTCTTTTTGTTGGATACAAGGTGGTTTGGCAGCAAGGTGATGGGCCTAGGTTTTTGGAGCTGATAAGAGAGGCTTGATTGCCAGGAGCACGATGAGAAGATAAATACATGCCAGATAGCCAGTTACACTGTCATATCCGTCGGCAAGCCAGGCCAGGGAAGGGTCAGGCGTGAGGTTGGTGGCCTTGCGGGTGAGCTTGATGACCGCTACCCAGCCACAGTGCACGCCTACGGTCAAAGCAATGTGCCCAGCCCGTTCGCGAATCATCGCCAACAAGACACCCGCCGCAACTAAAGCCAGGAACGGACCGACGGTCGCCGGGTCAGTATAGTTGGAAAAAGCTCCGCCAAGCACATCAAACCCGCTATACCAATGAATTGTGTGGTACTCTCCGGTGCTCCGAAGGAAATGAACGGAGGCATAAACCAGTGAGGTCACGACAATCGCCACAGCCTTCCCATGAGCCGTCCGGAGCACAGCAAAAAAAGCACCGCGAAAGACGCTCTCCTCAATGACCGCAATGATGACACCCGAGGCGAGCCCGGAAAACAACGCCTGCACCAGGACCACCGCAGTGCGCCGGTTGTCCCAAACCAGGACGCCCAGATACAGTTCGATGGCAACGAGTATGAGCAGGCTGACCAGACCGCAGGCGAGACCAATTGCAAAGCACATCAGAAATCGCGATCGTCGGAGCCCCCATCCCCAATCGCGCCGGTCAAACGCCAACCGGCGACACAACGGGTACAAGCCGACAAGAGCGCACAACATGAAGCTGCGATCGGCAACCCGTCTGAACGGCACATCGTCCAGCAGGGACGCGAACGGCCCGTGAGCAATATACGGAAGAAGCCAGTAGAGTGGCGCGGCTAACAAGCTGCCCGCGATCAGTACAAAGGCCAGGTACCCGACGATAAGGCAAGCACGAACGTGCAGCGTAGATTTGTTATTGCAGTTAGTTACATCCATCCGTCACCGCTTTATCCCGGCAATGGTGATTTCGCGGCGCGGCAGACTGTACCTTGGCAACAGTCAGGGTCCGGTGCGAAGACGCTCCCAGAACTCTAATCTTTCTGCAGCGACGTTCTGGTTCAGTTCGCTTTCAGAGATGTCAAAACCCGGTAGATTCAAATCGCCAACGGCATCTGGTTGGCCGGCATTCGGCCAGCATTTATAGTGTTTGATGTCGCTGATGTGAGCCTTCGACACATTGTACTCATTCGCCAGGTCAACAGCTTTTTCGCCCTTCTGCAGGCGGTAACGAATGTTGATGGCATCCTGTTCGCTGAGCTTGCGATTGGTAATATCGCTGACATCAACGCCGTATGTAGCATCGCCGCTTTCCTTCTTGACAGCGGAGATCGTACTGAGCGACACGTCCAGACGCCGGGCGATACTCTCACGCGACTCCCCCATTCGAAGGCTGATGCAGATCGCCATCTTCTTCTGGCGCGACAGCTTCCGGGTCACGCGCTTACGCTCGACATCGGGTCCGATACCTTTATGCGTCTTGTTATGCTTGATGTTCCAGATCGCATTACGTGAGACACCGAATCGATCGGCGAGGGCTTGATAGGTCTCACCGTCCCGAATGCCGTCTCGTATGGCCTGGACGTCTTCTGTGCTCAGCTTTCCCATCGATCGCCTCCTTCGTGGCTGTTCTTAAGGCGGCCGTTCAGTGTGGCTAACACACGCGCCATGCCGGCGCATGTTACCTTAGTCTCCATCAGTCCGCAGCCATGCGGCTTACACGGTTTGCTACAAAAGAGTGGCGCCGGAGGATTTGAAGACTATGGTGGCGTTGAGTTTAAGATAATACTCTTATCATACCACATGAACGGCTGATGTCAACTACCTACCTCACGGACAACCTCCGGCAAACGACCCCGTGGCTGCTGGCGCTAGTGACGGCTCTGCTTATGTGCCTGTTTTTCTGGCCGCTGGCAAATGGTCAGATTTATACGGGTTCTGACCTGGGCGCGCTGCATCTGCCGCTGCGTGCCTTCTACATGGACGCACTAAAGGCGGGCGAGGCGCCATTGTGGGAACCCCGGATCGCCTGTGGATTCCCCGCACTGGCAGAAGGGCAGTTCGGCGCCTGTCACCCGGTCCACTTTCTTTTATACAGGTTCCTGCCGCTGTGGCTGGGACTGCAACTCGAGCTGTTAATTTCTTATTTAGGTGCATTTGCAGGCGCTCTGCTGCTGCTGCGATACCTGAAATTCGATGCGGTGCCGGCCTGGTTCGCTGCTACCGGGTTTGCTTTTTCGATTTACATGATCACCCATTTCCCGCACGCCAATATGATTGCGGTGTTCGCTCATCTGCCCTGGCTGCTGTGGCTTATTCTGAAATTGTTCGATGCCGGGACGAACCGCACCCGTCTCTTCCTGGCCACATGGATCGCTGTACTGCTCGCTTCGCAGATGCTGACAGGACATCCGCCGGCAATGTTCGCCTCGGGTGTGGTATGGGGCAGTGTGGCACTGTATCTCGCCTGGTCCCGCCGGTGCCGGCAAGCCTTTTGGATGCTGCTGCTTGCAGTCGGATTGATGTTCCTGCTCAGCGCCGCGCAATGGCTGCCGACCCTGCTATACCTGCCGTTGACGGAACGAGCTGACCTGACGGCGGCGTACGTCAACGATTTTTCCCTGCACCCGGCAAATTTCCTGCAGCTCCCGGGTCCCTACCTCTTCAGGGGCGGTACGGTACCGGACGCGATCAGCGGTGCGAGTCGCATCGAATTCCCGATCTACCCAGGGCTGGGTGTCGTCGGCCTGGCATTGTTGGGTGTGCTCCGGACGGGTGAACTGCCGGCATCGCAGCGACGGCTGATTCGTGTGGCATTGCTTTTAATCGTAGTCGTCGGCCTGTTCATGTGCGGACGATACGGCGGGATTAACAGCCTGACGGCGCATATTCCCCTGATCCAGGGATTTCGCTGTCCGTCGCGCTACGTCGCGATATGGCAGCTGTTATGGCTGGGACTGGCCCTCGCCGGCCTCGACTGGGTGCGGCGGCGGCCGAATCGAAAAGCCGTTAACGGCGGATGGCTGGCGCTGATGCTGGTCGTGGTCTTGGTGCATCTGGTGGCACTGGCGGCACCGGTATGCGGACCGGCGTGGTTAGGCGAGCTGCATACCGGCGGCGCGCTGTGGCGCTCGGCGGCGATCAGCGTCGCGATCGTGTTGATTGGCTGGTGGTCCTGTCTGGGCAGGCTGTGGCGTACAACGGCTTTCGCTGCCTGCTGCCTGATCGACGTCGGGGCCAACGGTTATTACCAAATGCTGCATTCCATGCCACGTCGGGATATTGCGGCGATCAACGCGGATGTGGCCAATCGCGCCGGCGTCGACCGCGGGTATCGGGTGGTCAAGCGCTTTAATGATGGTGTGCTGCGAGGCGAGTACAACATGACGGCATACGCGGCAATCGAGCCGAGCCGCACGTACGATGCTATGGATAACAGCACGATGGCGCTGCTGGGCGTGCAACAGGTGAAGATGCAGGGCACAACCTGGCAGGTGACAAACGTCGTGCCTCGATTCCGACTGGTCCGGCGCACTGCGGCACTCAAAGAATCACCGAAAGCCGGGTTTGCGGGTATCGACTTCGCCGACGTCGTGCTGCTGCCGGGCAACGAAACGGAGCTGGCTGTGGAGAAAGGGACCTTGGAAGTGCTCGAGGACAGCCCATCAGCCGCCACGCTCACGGTTCGTGGCAGGGATCGCCAGATTCTGGTAATCTCCGACCGCTGGGATCCCGACTGGGTATGCACCATCGATGGCGAGGTGGTGCCAATTCTGAAAGCTTACGGCATCGTACGCTGTGTCATCGTGCCGTCCGGGGAACATCGGGTCGAGTTCCTCTATGATCCGCCAGGCTGGGCTTATGGCAAATTTTTGAGTCTGGCAGGGCTGATCGTACTGCTGGCATTGCTGGCAATGACATGGCCCCGGCTCAAGTCGCTGTCCGCAGACCGCTGAGGCCAAGGTCGTCGGCATCGAAGGATTCGACCGTATCCTGAATGGCCTTGAGAAACTGGCCGCCGAGGGCGCCGTCGATGACCCGGTGATCAAACGACAGGCTGAGGTACATGCGGTCGCGAATAACAATCTCGTTGTTGCGCACGACGGGGTCTTTGAAAATTGCGCCCATGCCGAGGATCGCGACTTCCGGTTGGTTGATGATCGGGGTGCCGATGAGACTGCCGAAGGCACCGAAGTTCGAGACGGTGAACGTACCATGCTCGAAGTCCTCGTGCCGCAGTTTACCCTGGCGCGCCTGAATCATCAGCGTATCGAGGCGCAAACTGATCTCCGGAAAATCGAGCTGGTCGCAATCCTGAATGACAGGCACAACCAAGCTCTGTTTCGAGACAGCGACAGCGAATCCGATATTGATGTGCTTGTGCCAGACGATATCCGTGCCCGATACCGCAGCATTGAAGTCGGGGAATTTCTTGAGTACTTGTGAGAGCGCGTAGCACATAACAGCAGTGTAGGAGAACTTGCAGCCGAATGTGTCAACGAATGCATCTTTGTACAGCGACCTCAGTGCAACGACTTCGTTCATGTCAACTTCGTGAACCATGGTGACATGCGCACTGGTGCGAATCGACTGCACCATATGATCGGCAATCGTACGCCGGACGCTCGACATCGGTGCGCTCTCGTCTTTGTCGGCGATGTAAACCGGCCGGTTGCGGCGTCCGGAGGCACTGGGTTCACGGTGGCGTGCGAGATAGTTCAGCAGGTCATTTTTGGTGACGCGGCCGTTGGCACCGGTGCCATCGATGCTCTCAAGTTCGGGCAGCGTGATGTCGTGTTCCAGTGCCAGGCGACAGACCGACGGCGACAGGGACGAGCGCCCTTGCAGCATATCGGCATTGGGATCGACATTAAAATTGTATGCGGTAACCGTGAGCTGATCCTGGACGGCATCGGCATGGGGGCGATCGCTTTCGGCCTGCTCAGCGTTGTCTTCGACTTCGAGAAACGCGATAACTTCGCCGGCGGCAGCGATCTCGCCGGCCTCCTTGAGACAAGACACCAGAGTTCCGTCCCCCGGACTCTCGACTTCGACTGTTGTCTTGTCGGTTTCCACTTCGAGCACGACCTCATCGAGTTGGACGGATTCGCCCTGATTTTTCTCCCACCTCACGATCGTACCTTCGGCGACGCTCTGGCCCATCTGCGGCATTACGATTGCAATCCGGCTCATATCATCCTCTTCGTGGGTTTTCGAATTCGCATGTCAGTATTCGATCAGTTCTCTGAGTGCTTCCACAATAGTTCCGGTTGACGGCCGGTACACAGATTCCAGGCTTGGCGCAAACGGTATGGGGACGTCCGGCGCGGCCACCCGCATGATCGGCGCGTCGAGCAGGTGGAATCCGCGTTCAGCGATACCGGCAGCGATCTCCGCACCAAAACCGCAGCAGCGCCAAGCTTCGTGCACAACGAGCACACGATTGGTCGCAGAAACGGCCGCGATAATCGTATCATGATCATAGGGTTTGAGGGTGCGCAGATCAACGACCATAACCTGGCGGCCTTCGGCTGCCAGCACCTCGGCAGCAGCGAGAGATTCATGGACCATCGCGCCATAGGTGATAATCGTGGCGTCCGAACCACGGCGGCAAACGCGCGCAACACCGATTGGGACAGGCTCGAAATCATCCGACAGGCATTCCTTGACGTGGCGGTAGAGGTACTTGTTCTCCAGGTAGACAACAGGATTGGAATCTTCAACGGCACTGACGAGAAGACCACGGGCATCGCATGGGAACGCGGGGTACACAACCTTGAGCCCTGGCACATGGCAGAAGATCGTTTCGAGTTCTTCCGAATGATGCGGGCCGCCCCCGAAGCCCCCCCCGCACGGTGCCCGTACAGTCATCGGCACGGCGTTTCCCGTACGAAAATGAATCGTCGAGGCGTTGTTGATCAGCTGGTGCAAAGCGGTATTCATGAAATCGAGGAATTGCATTTCGATGATCGGCCGTAGCCCCTGGGTCGCCATGCCGATCGCCGATCCGATGATTGCCGACTCCGCAATCGGGGTGTCGAAAACGCGATCCTCACCAAATTCTTCCTGCAACCCGAGCGTGGCCTTGAAGGCGCCACCGAAAGCACCGACGTCTTCGCCGAATACAACGACCCGGTCGTCGTCGCGCAAAAGCCGCTGCATCGCCTGGCGGATGCAATCGATATAGGTGCGTTCAACGACACCAGTTTCTGCCATTGTGTGAGTCATTCGGCGTAGACTCCGTCGAGAAGGGTGGCAGGATCGGGCATCGGTTCAGTCAGGGCCTGCTGGTAACCGTCGTCGATTTCTTTCTGGCATTCACTGTCGATCGTGTCGAGATCCTGATCCGTCGCGATCTGCCCATCGGTCAGACTGCGACGCATGTTGTCGAGCGGATCCCGTGCGGCGTACTCCGCTTTGAGCGCTTCAGGAATGTAACTCGCATCGTCATGCTCACCGTGGCCGCGGATGCGCAAAGTATCGCATTCCAGCAGAACTGGGCGGGGCGTTTGTCTCATTTCTTCGACGATCTCCAGCACCTTCAAGTGAACGGCAACGGCATCGTTGCCGTCTACTTTGAAACCCTCGATGCCGTAACCCGGGGCGCGATCGATCAGGTCTTTGCAGCGGTACTGCTGCGAGTTGGGTGTCGAATAGGCGAACTTATTGTTTTCGATGACGACCAGCAAAGGAACGTCGAAGACACTCGCATAGTTAACAGCTTCATGAAAATCCCCGGTGCTGGTGGCGCCGTCCCCGACATAGGCCATGGCGACCGCATCGAGGCCCTGGCGTCGTCGACCCATGACGCCGCCGATGGCGACCGCAATCATGGAGCCGAGATGTGAAATCATCGCATAGACACCCTGGTCGAGCCTGCCATAGTGGACGTTGCCATCGCGTCCCCGCGTCGGGCCTGTGGCGCGTGCAAGGAACTGTCGGAACACGTCGAGTACCGACAAGCCTCGGGCCAGGTGCACCGTAAGATCACGGATACAGGGCGTGAAAAGATCGTCGTCGCCGCCGGCATGGGCAGTTCCGGCGCCGATTGCCTCATGGCCGAAGCCAGTGTAGACACCGCCGAATATTTTGGCCTGGTGATAGAGTCGGATCATGCGCTGCTCAGTAAGACGAGCACGGCACATGGTGCGGTAAATCGCCAGCCACTGATCGCGCGGTATCTGGTTTAGGTCGGGAGCGGATGAAGGGCGGTCCGGCATCTGTTAATCAGCGGTAGATATGGACATGAGTCCTTAGTTGCGATTTGGGTATGTTGATGCAATTTATCGCAACCATGCTTGAGGTCAATCGATGAACAGGCCTGGAACTGCGAGAGAGTCTTTTTGAGTCCGGCTTTACCTGGTTCGAGGACGAAGGTAGTATATGGCCAATTGAATTGAACGCCAACGTTTCACGATGTAGAGATTTCATGCTCAAAACGCTCAACAAAATCGCCACAACCCCCATCGAATCGCCGCAGGCATGGCGCGTTATGATTACGGACATAACCGGCAGCTACATGTTGACAACTTCAACCTTCGAGCTGGCGAACGAATTGGCGATGATCGCGACGATCAACGACTGTTTCACCCATCGCGTCTCGCCCACCGCCTTCCATATCGAGCCGGACAAGGTCAAACCCCTGGCACAGGCCCTCACTGCCGCGGGCTTTCCACCTGTCACCCGGTAGGGCTGCAGCGCACCACATGCCGCTGCAACAACTGCACCAGGAGCACATTATGGCTGACTGCCTGTTCTGCAAAATGGTGTCTGGCGAAATCACCCCGGACACAGTCTACGAGGACGATGATATTCTGGCGTTCAAGGATATCAATCCGCAGGCGCCGCTGCATGTTTTGATTATTCCGAAAGTGCATATTGCCACCGTCAATGACTTGTCGGACGCCAATGCGGCAACGGTGGGACGTCTTTTCCTGACAGCAAAGCAAATCGCGGCGGACAACGGCCTGACCGAACCGGGGTATCGCCTGGTGATGAACTGCAATGCCGATGCCGGCCAGACAGTGTTTCACATCCATCTGCATCTCCTTGGCGGGCGCCCGATGACCTGGCCGCCCGGCTGAGCATGGCCTGGGTTATCGTTATCGTCGCTGCAGCGATTAGCGTGTTACTATGGAGAGCGGCCCGCAGCAGCCCCGTGCTATCGACGATTCCAACCCGTAACCAAAGCACTCAATCATGCCTACCAAATACGTTATAGTCGGCGGTGGCCTCGCCGGCCGCGAAACCGCCAAACAACTGCGACGCAAAGACGACGAAGCAACGATCACCGTGATTTGCGAGGAACCGCACGAGCCCTATGACCGGCCGCCGCTGTCAAAGGAGTTTATGCAGGGCAAAAAAACTCGTGAAGAGATTTTTCTCGAGAAACCCGGCGTATACGCCGAGCAGAACATCGAGCTGCGACTGGGCAGCGCCGCGACCCGGCTCGACTTGGACAAGCATGTCGTTGAACTTGCGGACACCGCAACCGTGCCGTTCGACAAAGCGATCCTGGCCACAGGCGGCAGACCGATCGCCCTGCCTGTGCCTGGTGCCGATCTGGCCGGTGTTCATTACCTGCGCACGCTCGATGACTCGGAAGCGATCGGCGCCGCAGCAGCGGCCGGCAGCAGCGCAATCGTCATCGGCGGCGGCTTCATCGGCATGGAAGTGGCAGCCACGTTGAGCCAGCTTGGCGTGGCAGTCACTGTGATCGAGGAGCAGGCGCATATCTGGTCGCGCTTCCTCGACAGCCGATTGGCGGATTTTTTTCAGCACTACTGCAGCGCCCGCGGCGTGACATTTCTCTGCGGCACCCGGGTAACATCGATCGACGGCAGCGACCAGGTGACCGGCGTAACAACCGAAGACGGCCGCACAATTCCCTGCGATTTTGTCTGCATCGGCATCGGCATTCGCCCGAACATCGAACTGGCAGCCGAGGCCGGGCTGGCAACGGACAACGGCATTGTCGTCGATGAATTCATGCAGACCTCGCACGCGGACGTGTATGCCGCAGGCGACGTCATCAATTATCCCGATCCCTATGCCGGTACCCGGCGGCGGGTCGAGCACTGGTCGCACGCCAGCTACTGTGGTCGTCTGATCGCCGGCAACCTCACGGGTGAACCGACGCCCTATGATTTCCTGGCGTTCGTCTGGTCGGATGTTTTCGATCTGGCTCTGAAATTTGCCGGAGAACCAGCATTCGACCGGATTTTGGTGCGCGGCGAGATGTCAAGCGACGGGTTCTGTGTGCTATACATGGAAGGTGGTCTGCTGCGGGGTTGCTTCGCGATCAACGGCGACGTCCGCGAGTTTGCCATGATCAAGCAGCTGATTCAGAAGCGGATCGATCTGAGCGGCAAAGACGCTGATTTGGAGGATCCCGCCTCGGATGTGAAAGCGATGCTGAAAGGATAGCAGGACAACACAGAACGACGAGAAAGATCCGTTCTACCGGATATCGAAGAGACCGGTAGTAACGGCGATTTTGAGGGCGTTGCCACGGTGGCTGATGCAGTCTTTCTCGCTGGCAGACAGTTCGGCAAAGGTGCCGTCGAAGCCGTCGGGGACAAAAACGGGATCGTAGCCGAAACCGCTGGTGCCGCGCGGCGCGTCCGCAATGGTGCCACGCACTTCGCCATCGGCGGTGCCGATGAGGCCATCGGGCGACGCGACAGCAACGACACAGACAAAGCGGGCGCTGCGATCGGCGTGCATCGCCAGCCGTTCGAGCAGCAGCTGACAGCGATCAGCGTCACTGGCGTCCGCACCGGCATAGCGGGCCGAATAGACACCCGGCTCACCGCCGAGTGCAAAAACTTCGAGTCCGGAGTCATCGGCAAAAACGGTATACCCGGTAGCAGTTGCAACAGCCGTTGCCTTAAGGATGGCGTTGGCCTCGAAGGTCGTGCCGGTTTCTTCGACATCGGGGATGCCGCCGACGTCATCGGGGCCCAGGCACTCGATGCTGCACGGCTTGAGGATGGCTCGCAATTCGACGAGCTTGTGGCGGTTCGACGTTGCGGCCAGCAGTTGCTTTGGCATGACGTCGATTATTCGAAGAGGCCCAGAGCTTCTTCCTCGACCTCCTCATCTGTCACAACCGCCTCGCAAGATGCGATTTCGATCTCGGAAGTCGAGGCGTGATGACGGTCCTGCACCTTGTCGAAGTGCTTGCGCAACTGGCGATCGACTTTCTCGACAGCAGCGTTCAAGGCAATATGCAGGCTCCTGTCCGAAGCTTTCGCGGTAGATTTTATTCTCTTGCCGTGGAGGATGATTTCGACTTCAAACTCTGCTTTCCCCTTGTCGATGACGACGCGGGCGGATGTCAGTTTCTCGTAGTCTGTCTCAATGCGTGCGAGTTGCTCGTTGATGTAGTTCTTGGTACGTACCTGGATGCTCATGTGACGGCCCGCGATGATCTTCTCCATGACATATCTCCCATTAGTGAGTGCCTGTGCCTCTGAGGCAATATATGGGTAAAAAACGATATTAACAAGTGTAAAAAAACGGTCAGGAGGAAAACTCCGGGCCCAGATAAACCCGTTTCGCCTGCTCGTCGTGGGTCAGAAATTCGCTGTCCCCCTCACAAAGAATTTCACCATTGCACATGATGTAGGCGCGATCAACGATTGACAACGTGTCGCGCACACTGTGGTCAGTGATCAGAATGCCCAGACCCATTTCCTTGAGGTGGGAAACCATCTGCTTGACGTCATGTACGGCGATCGGATCTATGGCATTGAACGGTTCATCGAGCATCATGAAACTAGGCTCGGTGACCAGTGACCTGGTGATCTCGAGGCGGCGGCGTCCGCCGCCGCGCAGGGTGATCGCCTTCTGCTTGGCCAAAGCGTGCAGATCGAGCCGTTCCAGGAGCTCCTGGAGCCGGTGCTGACGCTCCTCGCGGCTGATGTCGAGCGTTTCGAGGATCATCATGATGTTGTCCTCGACCGTCAGTTTGCGGAAAATCGATGGATCCTGCGCCAGGTAGCCCATACCGCGCCGGGCGCGGCCGTACATCGGCAGGCTGGAGATATCGTCGCCCTCGAAAAAGACGGCGCCACTGTCGGCCGGCACCAGGCCCATGATCATGTAGAAACAGGTGGTCTTGCCAGCGCCGTTGGGGCCAAGCAAACCAACGATCTCACCCGGGCGGACGTTGACATCGACATCACTGACAACCGTCTTGCCGCGGTAGCTCTTGACCAAGCCGGTCGTTTCCAAAAGGAATTCAGACACCGCAAAATCCTCGTTTATGGATCCAGAAAACGTTCATCGCCGGCAGTTCGGTAAATGCTCCAGGTCATGTCTCTGGAGTGGAACTTGCCGGTTTTCGGATGATAGACAACGAGCGTGCCGCCGGTGCCGTGGTTCTTGCCGAAGAAAACTTCTGGTTCCTCGGTCAGGGTGACTTCGTCGTCGTCGACGTCATAGATTGCACGACCGCTGGTGGCCTTCTTTTCGGCGAGGCTGATGACGACGTTGCCGGTACAAACGATGCGTTTGACCTGGAATCCATCGTCCATGTGGGCCACGGTTGCTTCGTTGGTGAGCTCGAAGCGTGTGTCCTTGACCTGGACATCACCGTCGAAGGTGCAGATTTTCTCCGCCATGTCGAAGTCGGTGTCGTCGGCAACAATTGTCGTCGTGACCGGAGCCATGGGATCGGCGGTGCCTTCGCCTCTGGTTTCGGCATGATGGACAGTCCAGGTGGTACGGCCAATGGCTTTGAACAGGTTATTGTTGCGATCGAAGACAATCCGCGCGGCGCCGGCGGCGGAATTTTCGCCGAAAGTCAGCTTCGGATCATCATAGAGGGTCGCAATATTCTTGATGGCATCGTAAATAGCGCTGCCGCCGGTCGCCTCCTTGTCGTTGTCCTGCAGGATCACGACATTGCCTTCCGCTTCGATGTTGGTGATTTGCGAGTCCTTGTCGAGAAAGGCGCTGACGCGATCGGCCCGCAGCGTGAATTTCTCGTCGGTCACCTCGACGTTGCCGGCATAATCACAGCGCTGCGCCTGCAGATCGAAGTCCATGGTTTCCGATCGGACCTCAATCGGCGGCGGGCCGAATTTTTCATCGGCGACCTGGGCCTGGCAAACAACTGTTGCCAGCACCAGGAAAAAGCAGAGATGGCCGGGGCATTTCATTTTATTCCGGGTTTCGACGGACGGGTCGGGGTAAATGTACAGGCACAAGGTGTTGGTTTCATTTCTGCCGGTTCCGAAGATTCGATTCGGCGGTGTAGAACCGGCAAACCACATTACTGCGAATAGAGAGACGTTGCTTGTCGAGGTTGAGATCGAAGCCGTTGCCGTCGATCGTCATTGTACGGCCGCGAACTTGGACAGCCTGGTCGCTGGTGCCGGTCTGCCTCAGGCGGTCAAATCGACAGTGCGGTGAGATCACGAGGAAAAGACCGTCGGTCGTATGCAGCTCGGCATTGAGACCTCGTACGATGACCCAGCGGCCGCTGGCATCGGCATGATCGCCGTTGACCAACCAGGCAAGGGTGCCGTCGACCTTGTAATCGCGCACCCTGAAATCGGTGACCGAGTACTTACCACCGGGAAATGCATCGGTCGCACCGCCCCACAGGTTACAACTGCATAACCAAGTGGTGAGTGCCATCAGGATCAGGTGTGATTTAGATGTCATAAACGGGGTATCCAAGAACTCCATGATCCTCATGCGGTTCACTATTCGACGTCAGTTCCCGGTAGGCAGTTCCCTTGGAAATCATCCCGGCCGATAGTGCGCAAGGTCGACGGCACATCGGCATGAACCGCCGGGGTCATTGATACCGACGAAAACTGTACGACGCCCGCGGGATTGTCAATTCCCTCGGCGACGGCATTCAAACAGGCGGAATTGCGGTGCCGGGTGATTCTGACGGTTTGAGTCATTTCAATCCTCCTCAGCCTGCAGCAGCGCCTCGACACGGGCAACGTCTTCAGGTGTATCGACACCGAGGCAACGGCCACTGCCAACCAGTACCTGGATACGTACGCCGTTTTCCATGGCACGCAACTGTTCGAGCCTCTCGCTGCGCTCAAGCCGCCCCTGCGGCCATTTAACAAAGCGCTGTAGCAAATCGGAGGTGTACATATAAATGCCCCAGTGCGCCAGCGGTTGCACCTCGGCGCCACCGTCACGATCGCAGGGAATACTGCTGCGGCTGAAGTACATGGCGTTGCCCGCGGCATCCACGACGACTTTGACGACATTCGGATCGGAGAATTCCGGGTCGCTGCGCTGTATCGGCACAGCCACAGTCCCCATCTCCGACTGATCCTGCCCACGCATGCGCGCAATGAGCTGGTCGAGGACGTCGGCGGGAATCAGTGGCTCGTCGCCCTGGACATTGAGGATCCAATGCGTGTCGAGGTTGCGGGCGACCTCGGCAATGCGGTCGGTACCAGTCGGGTGATCAGGGCTGGTCATAACCCAGCGACCGCCGAAACGTTCGACGCAATCGGCGATGCGTTCGTCGTCGGTGGCAACCAAAACCTCATCCACAGCGGTAGCGGCAGTGCGCTCGTAGACCCACTCGATCATCGGTCTCCGTAGAATCGGAACAAGTGGTTTGCCGGGAAAACGGGTGCTGGCGTAGCGAGCGGGGATGACAGCGACGACGCGTTGCGACGTATCGGTCACGGTCAGATATAATAGGTGGCGCAACCGACCTGAATGCCGGTGCCAACGCTGATGACCAGACCGACATCGCCGGTCTTGACGCGGGAGCTTTCACGAGCGGCGCCGAAGGCGTAAGCCATCGACGATGTAAACAAATCCTTACCGTCGGCAACGATATCGACGAACTTGCCCTGGATGACATCGAGCCGGCGGCTCAGGCAGCCAATAAAATCTTTGGAGATCTGCGGCGGAAAGATGGCTTTGATCTGGGACAAATTGAGGTTCTCGCGCTTGAGCAGCTCGGCAACGACCCGGGGAATGGCCTGCAGGTAGTAGTTCTCGCTCTCCGGATCCTTGTCGAAACTCAGATAGTTGCTCCCGGAATTCTGCCCGACGTGCGATGAGTAGGCATCGATGTAGGGGGTGTGGTAATCGAAATGGAAGGCTCCGAAGCCGGTGGCCCCTTCGACATCCTCGTCGATGATCATAGCCGAGCCGGTTTCGCAGATGCCGAGCAGGCGATCGGGCATTGTGTCGGCGTTGTTTTCGATCTCCGAGGCAACAACCATGGCGGTATGGAACTTGCCGGCCTTGATCATCGACACGGCGGTATGGCAAGCATTGAGCGAACCGATCGCACCATTAAAAACATCGAACGCAAAGGTGTGACGGCTCTCTTCGCCTTTGGTACCATTGATGCCCAGGCGGCCGGCGATCATGGCGGCAATAGCAGGTTCGACAACGAAGTCGTTGCGATGGACACCGGCGTGGATGAGCAAATCGATCTGGTCGCGGGAGTACACGGACTTGCCGAGACAGTCCTCACCGGCAATGCGCACCATCTCGACAGCATCCCGCGTGGTTTCGATACCCTCGGGAATCGACCCGATGCTCTCGATGCGGATGCGCGACCCCTCAGCTTCACGCGCGGCAATGGCCTTGCCGACAATGGCCGGAGCACCAGCCGCTTCCGGCTTGCCGGTATCGCCTCGCATGCGGTCGGGTAAATCATCAAGGCTGTAGGCGGCAGTCCCAATCGTGATCCCGGAAGCCTGCACCGCGAACAGTACTTTGTCGCCGGTATTGATTTTCTTGCTCTGGATCTGATCCCACAGCGCAACAAAGTGCGTTGTCGTGGATGTGTTGCCACGTTCTTCCAGGTTGTTCACCATCTTGCTGCGGCACAGCACTTCCTGTTTGAAAAAATCGTTGATCTGCTTGCATGTCTCGGCGATCGCGGTACGCGCCGTCTGGTGCATGATCAGGTGGCGGATGTCCTGCCACTTCCAGCGCGAGCCTTTGAGCACACGGACCATATGCAGAACCGACTCCTTGATGGCGACAGCGTGAAGTTTGATTGATTCGGTGATCATGATAGCGCCGCCGTACTCGCTGGAGGTCGGTCCGGCAATGCAATAGTCGCTGTAATCCCCGAGCGTGAACATGTCGATGTTGTGGAAGCCGGCCTGGTCGTTCTCGCTCTGCTCCAGGATAACGGCAACACCCGAGTCGCCGAGGGTAAGACAGGGAAAGCGGGCATCTGCCTTGGTATCGATCTCCTGCTGTGCGGTCTTAGTCAAGTGCGTGATGTACTCGCCACTGACGATCATGGCGCGGCGCACCAAGCCTGACTTGAGAAAGCCATCGGCCACGTTGACGGCAGTGAACATGCCGGCACAGGCGTTGGAGATGTCGAAGACCAGGGCGTTGTTGAACCCCAGCTGACGCTTCAACCGAACCGAGGTGCTCGGTTCGAAGGACAAATGAAAGTTCGGTCCGTCGACCCGTGAGATGTTACAGCAGATCAGCAGGTCGATGTCTTCAGCGTTGTACTGCGACTTGGCCAGGCACTTTTCGATAGCCTGGCGGCCCAGATCGATGGAAAACTCGGTGTCGCCCGCCATGTGGCGAATACGGATACCGGTGAGGCGTTCCAGCGGGAAAAGGACAGTATTGCGACAGGAACGCAGAATTTCCTTGCTCGTGACTCGCTTCGGAGGCAAGTAAACACCGAGGCTTTCAATGACGGTGTTACGCTTATCCATATGTTGTTTCTTCTCCATCATGACTGGCTGGGGCAATCAATCTTCAGGGTATTCGACGCGCGTTTATTATAACAGAGTCGCGCGAGCGTTACAAATACAGCACCAATCGCAGCGGCGGTTACTCGGGCGGCGCCGCGGGAGTGGTCTCGACCTCTTCTGCCGGTTCCGGCGCCTCTTCGGCACCAGCCGGAGTTGCCGGTGTGGTATCGTCGACAGCCGTGCCAGGTTCGGGCGGGGTGAGCATCAGTGGGGTCGCCGGGGTGTTCAGGACACTGTCAGGTCCGGACGTGAGGCCGGCCGGCAACGCCGGCGGGGTCGGTTTTGGCGGGGTGTTCAGGACTTCAATGCCTTCCTTCAGCGGCGGCAGGACTTCCAGACGCCGGATGACCGACTGTAACTGCGTCATGCTGTCCTCGTTCTGACCGGCAGCTTCAAGCATTTGCTCGAGCATGAGGCGGGCGTTGTCAACGTCGCCGAGCATCGCGGCGCAATTGGCAGCCTGGCGTCGGGCGTCGGCACGGGCCCGCGCACCGCCGGCATCAAGTGACGCATCGTCGGCCACAGTTTTGAACTTGGCAAAGGCGCCCTCGTAATCTTTCATGCCGAAAAGGCAATTGGCTTCGTTGATTCTGGCTTCGGCCGCAAACTGGTGGTCCGGATGTGCGGTTGCAAAGGCCGCAAAACCGTCCAACGCCTGGTCGAAATCTCCGAGCCGGAAGTCGGCCATGGCAAGATGGAACTCGGCGTCGACGGCAGCGGCGGTTCCGGCGTGGACGCTGATTACATCCTGATAGATGGCCTGTTGCTCGGAGATTTTAGTTTTGAGCCTATCCTGGACGACGAAATCGATGGGGTTGATCATGCGGGTCGCATCGGCGAGCCGGGCATGGGCTGCTGCTTCGGCGTTGCCACGATTGCTGCGAACCACAGCCATCACTACCGAAACAATGACGACAACAATGATGGCGGCAAAAACAATCTTGTAGTATGGCAGAACACGCTGGAAGGTTTTCTGCGTGATCTCGTCGGGGTCGAAGTTGATGCCGGCTGACTCCGGCTGCTCGTCAGTCTCGGGTGCCTGCCGAACCGGGTGCCCTTTCGGTGCTGGACGGCGTTTGGTGTTGCCCTGTGCCATGTATGTGATCTCCAGAGAGTTCGTTGAGAATACGAAGCCAATTAATGTAGTGACTGGTTTAGGAAATGGCAACCTGCGGAAGACCGGCGGACGATGACGCGATGGCGACAGTGCCGGTGGCAAACGGTCACGGCTGGAACATCATTCACGCCATGGCGTCAAATCGAACAGCATTTGTAAGATATCTGGATTAGATTTGTCAGTTCTTGCACTGCAAACGGAATACCGAAATTCCAACAGTTATTACGCTGCAACCGAACTCCAAAAAAGGGGGAGATCATGGACCGCAACAAAGTACGTATCATCTGCCGCTGGCTGGTGGCAGTGGTGTTTATCCTTTCAGCGTTGACCAAGTTGTTCCCGATCCAGTTCTTCGAGAGCATGCTGGTAAATATCAACATCGCTGCTGACCGGCCGTCGGCAGGGCACATGGCGCGTCTACTCGTGGCGCTCGAGCTGGTTCTAGGCATCGGCCTGCTGCAACGGCAATTACTGCGGCGCTGTTTTCTGCCTGTAACAATGTTGTTGCTCGTGGCCTTCTCGTTACATCTTGTGCACTTCGGCTACAACGAAGGCTGGAACGAATCCTGTGGCTGCTTCGGCAAATGGTTGTCAATGACGCCGATCTCAGCGATCATTAAAAACGTCGTCATGTTGGCAATGCTCGGCTTCGACTTCTGGGGCGGTGAAAAGGATCCGAAGTTTTCCTGGATATTCCCGAGCACCCTCACCCTTGTTGCGCTGGCAGGCGTGTACGCGGTATCCGGCATGCCCCGCGATGTCGTGTCGATCGTGCCCCAGCAGACTGCCGAAAGCAGTGATGAGAATGGCGATGACAGCGACACAAAAATCGACGATAGTGAGAACAACGGCACCGGTGCCACGCAGGTCGTCCCGCCGCCCCCGAGTCCTTTCGCGGTGTTCGATGACGTACCGAAAATACCGAAGGACTTCGACATGAAGCAGGGGCAGTGTCTGGTTTCTTTTTTCAACCCGGACTGCGAACACTGCAAGGAGATGGCTTACGAACTCGGTGAGATCTATCGCGAAACCGAATCAGATATGGCGATCTATTTCGTGTTCTTCGGTGAGGCGGACCTGGTCGAAGATTTTTTCCTCGAAACCGAAACCGAGTGCCCGTATCTGGTTGCTGACTTTGACACCTTCTTCAACTTCATAAACACCAGTCCGCCGGAACTGTATCTACTGCAGGACGGGCAGGCCCGGAAGCGCTGGAACGCGGACAGTTTCGATGCGGCAAAAGTCGCGGAAGTTCTGAACGCCGCGAAATAACTTGGCGACCGCCGTCGCGGTGATTCCACTAACTCTTTGGATAATGGACAATTGCACCGCGGCAGTGCGACAATTGCCGCGGTGAAAACGGCGGCGCAGAGTGGTTTTTCCGCCGCTTGTCCGTCACGCAACGCCTCCTGGAGTGTCGTTGCCAAAACCTAAAAAAAAAATTTATAAGCCACTGGCACCGCCACTTACGTTACGCGTAGCGGTTCGATTGGGAAACGCCGCTTGATAGGTTTCGTTGCATTACTTAGATTGGGCTTTGTTGATTGTGTGATTGAACCCCTGGGGTTTTGTTGAATACCTCGGGTCACACCGAAAAATCCATTTACTGGCCACCGCCTGGTGCCCGGTGAATTGGCATGAGACGATTTCGACAAACAGGGATTTTTGGGGGAAAGTAGACAGCATTCACGGTTCAAGGATGCACACACTGTTCCGCGACATGTTGCTAAACCTTTAACTTTTTTTCTGATCGAGCGGAAGCTGTGACGACACAGCCACACGTGGTAGCCTCTGCTGACTAAATAGTTTTCCAATTTCAGCCAGCCAGTCGATCCGCCACCGACCTGTCGCACAGCGCCTTGCACTTGACCAGGACTACCTTAAGCCGAGGTGGAACGCCGGTGAATTGTACGGAGATTTGGGGAGTAGCCAGCGAAAAGCTGCAGATATTACTTGATCACGACAGCTTCGAACGTTATCTGACAGGCCTCGTTCCGGTGAATTTTAACGCCGATTCGAACACGCTGACACTGGGGGTGCTCAACGACTTTGCCGCTCTATGGCTGGAGTCCAACTACCGGGGCATCATCGGTGAAGTCCTGAAGGATGTCGTCGGCGGCGAGGTCAACATCGCATTCGAAGGCGGCCACGGCACGGCCGATCACAGTCAAGGCCGAACGAATGCCGGCGAGGCACGGGCAGACGAAATGCTCGCCAAAGCCATGACTTCTGACCGCGTCCGGCGCCAGCAGGAACGGTGTCGACCGGATTTCACTTTCGACACATTCGTCGTCGGCAACAGCAACCGGGTTGCTTATGCCGCCGCCAAGGCGGTATCCGAAAATCCCGGTCACGCTTACAACCCGCTGTTCATCTACGGCCGCTCCGGCCTTGGCAAGACGCATCTGCTCCAGGCCATCGCCAACGAGTTGACGAACGTCAACCCGCGCACCCGCATTGAATTCCTCACCAGTGAGGAGTTCGTCAACGGCTACGTCGAGGCACTGCAGTCACAGACCGTACGTGAATTCCGACGCCACTTCCGCAGCCTCGATATCTTGCTCATCGATGACGTCCAGTTCTTCAAGGGCAAGGTTGGATCCTCGGAAGAATTTTTCCATACGTTCAATACGCTGCACAACAACCATAAGCAAATCGTCCTCGCCTCCGATCGTACGCCCAAGGACATCAGCGGCCTCGAGCAACGGTTGGTCTCACGCTTCGACTGCGGGCTGTCGTCTGAAATTCTCCTGCCCGACGTCGAAACCCGTCTCGCGATTCTCAAGAAAAAACAGGAAGGCCAAACCGTTAAACTCTCCGACGATGTGCTCAACCTCATCGCCAATCGTATCCCGTCGAATATCCGTAGCCTCGAAGGCGCGCTCACGAAACTGATCATGAACATCACACTGTTCGACAGCGAAATGACCGCCGAAAAAGCCGAAGAACTGCTCGTCGATAAATTCGAAAATGAGTCACCCAGGCTTTCCATCGACCGTATTCAGCGCTGTGTCGCCGACTGCTACGATTTGCGCGTCACCGATATCCTCGGTACGAAACGGCCGCAGAACATCGCAACACCGCGCATGATCGCGATGTACCTGTCGCGGAAACTCACGGACAACTCGCTGCCAACGATCGGTGACGCCTTCAACCGTAACCATGCAACGATTCTTCACGCCGTCGATACCATCGAACGCAAAATGAGCGACGACGAGAACCTGCGCACAAACCTCAGTATCCTGACGCGTCAGCTACATTCACAGCCGCAGTAACGCGGCAGCAGCCGGTAGCTATCGTTTTTCCCCGGTGTCCTTGACACGGCTGCTTATTATTAATAAGTTATTATATCACCTTGTCCCGCATAGACTTGCGGGATCGATACTCCGCGCACGCCGCTGACGAGGCTTCAACACAGGTGTAGACATTGGCGCTGAAATTGAAACACCTCAGGCTTATGCTTTCCATCAACTTCCCTGTTCGACGCTTTCTTCCCGTCGCACTGCTTACTGCAGGCACCATCGCTTCCGCGCAATATGTCGATGATTTCGATACCGAGGCACTGTTTACCAGGAAGTTGATCGAAAAACGGATGTACGACTTTGCCGAGCGTCAACTCAATTTCGTCTCGAGCAACTTCAAAAGTGAACAGGACCAGATCAACATCCTTTACGGTCGCTACCACGGTGCCCGAGGAAAACGCAGCAAAGCCGTGGAGTATCTGAAAAAGATTCCCAGTAGCAGCGCCTATTATTCCGGCGCCTGCCTGACTCGGGCCCTTGTAGCCTCCAAGCCAGAGGACAAGGCAGCAGGTTTTGCCGCCTACCTCGAGTCCCTGGGCCCGCCGCCACTGAAAAACACCAAAAATGCCGACGAATTCACTAACGCCATGGTGCGCTACGCCGAGGCGCTCAAGCGCCTTAACCAGCCGGCCAAGGCCGAAGCGATCATCAAGCTCATCCCACAGTATCTGCCGAAATCCGGCTTTGATGATCGCATGGCAGAGTTTCTGGGACTGCAGGCCAAGCTGGCCGCCGTCGATATTCTGGTGGACAAGAAACGGCCCTCGTCGGAATACGAGGCAGATGTCAACGCAGCGCTCAAAACGATCGAAGGCATGATGTGGCACGAACCCGACCTGATCACCGCCCTCGCCTACACCGAGTTCGGCCATGCCTGCGTATTGCTCAAACAACCGGACAAAGCAATTAAAACCCTCAACGAGGTCGCCGGTTATTTGGACAACATTGAAAAAGCGCTCAAAAAAGAATACGGCAACATCTGCGGTTCACCTCTGGCGCCGGCCTACTATTACTTGGGCGAAGCACTCATGGAAAAAGGGCGCACCGCCCGCGACAGCGGCAACACGGGCAACGCCCAACGCCATCTGCTGAAGGCCCTGCAGCAATACTACAAGTGCTCCAAGCGCTACAAATGCGCCCCTATCTATGACAAGGCATCACAGAGGGTGATGCTGGTGAAGGATATCCTGGTCGACAAGTTCGGTGTCAATCAGGACAAACTCAATGCCAAGTTTCCACCGACCAACGAACAGGCGGTAAAAATCGCCGCCGGACATGCCGAGTACAAATTGCAGCAATACAGCCGTGCCCTGCCACATTATCTCGAGGGCGCCCGGCTCGGCCTCCGCGGCCACCAGGCGGCTGAGGCATTTCTCTTTGCTGCCATCTGTTACTACAAGACCGATCACTACCTCGAAGCGGCCGCTTGCGCCGACTTCATGGCAGAACGCTATCCCAGGGATAAATACACCTGGGACGCGCTGTTCAATGTCGCCACCATCCTGCGCGTCAGGAGCAACGAATTCCGCCAAGCCAACGTTGCCCTGTCCGATCGCTATAACGGCTATTCTGCCTTGCTCATGGGACGGTTCGTCAAACTGGCGCCGGATCATCCCAAAGCCCCCACAGCCGCCAACACAACCGCCGAGTCGCAGTATGCCCGCGGCAGCCGGTTATCCAAAGAAAAGAGAATTCTCGTCCAGTCCGGAAAATCTCCCGACGAAATCAAGGCGCATGTCCTCAAGATGCGGGAAGAATACCTCTCCGCAGTGCCGCTCTACGAAGTATTGACCGAGGAATACGGCGGCACCAAAGAGGGGATCAAGGCCCTGTACCGGCTCGGCTGGATCTACCATATCAACGACGACAGCGAAAATGCCTACACCTATTTCCTGAGATACTGTGAAGTCCAGCAGGAACCTGTCCGGGAGAAATACGAATCGAAATTTCTCGCGGCGCGTCGCCTTATGCTGCTCGACCGAATCGACGATGCGATGGAACACTTCGAGGAATTTCTCGCGTGGACCAAGCCCGGCACCCCCTATCACCAGACCGAACACCTTGGCACCTACCGTGAAAACGCCATCGGTTTCGTTGCCTGGTGCTACGACATCAAAGCACAGAAAATCAGGAAAGAAATTGTCGAGCTGAACCAAAAAC
This sequence comes from uncultured Lentisphaerales bacterium, assembly GCA_964460215.1. Lineage (GTDB taxonomy): Bacteria > Verrucomicrobiota > Lentisphaeria > JABSQK01 > CAJWLW01 > CAJWLW01. Next base: position 23,284 of record CAYWQM010000008.1, on the reverse strand, counting down.
TGCTCTCGGCACCCAGCGAACTGCCGGAAGATGGGGAAGCGGACGAAGGTGAAAACGGCGGCGAAGGGGATGATGCAGCACAAGGTGAAGGCAGCAACGACGGCGGAAACCGGGTTGAAGCCGTTGTCGACACCCCCCTGACCGCTGCAGAGATCGCCGCCCGCATTGAAGAGTTGCAAGCGCAGTTCGATCTATACAAAACCCGCGCTACCCGTGAATTCATCGCCTTCGTCAACCGCTACCCGAATTCCGGACAAACCCCGGCGAACTTGGCCAAGATCGCGGCGCTCCATGTCGAGCAGAAGGATTTTTCCACCGCCGAAGCCTGGCTGATCCGCCTGAACGAGGAATATCCAAAT
>CAYWQM010000008.1:2411-22915 GCA_964460215.1 uncultured Lentisphaerales bacterium | reverse complement strand
CGCTGTTCAGGCCAGATTCACGCTCGGGCGGGTCTACATCGAAAACGACAACTACCCCAAAGCATCAGAGACCTTCAGCAAAATGCTTGACCGCCTGACCAGCTATCCGCTGGCCAACCTGGTCTATGTCAGCTCCCGTATGTATATCGACGGCGACCCGGCACGACCGGGACTGACCCCCGAAATCGCCCTCGCCGCGAATCGCGAAATCGTCGCACGCGCCGAAAAACCCGGACATCCCGAACAGGCTCGTGCCCTCAAACACCGCAATCGCGCCATGTTCAGAATGGCCACCTGTCTGTTGGTGACGGAGCAATTCGAAGAAGCCATCGAACTGTTCGAACGCATGATGCGCGAAAGTGAGGCCGCCAAGGAAAGCGGCGGCAAGGAAAGCGCCTACTACTTCGAGATCCTGCACGGTCGCGGTGTCGCCTTTCGTCATGCCGGGCGCCTCGAAGAATCCAGCGCCAGCTTTGACAATCTGCTTTGGTAAATCAACCGCGACCGCTATCCGGGCCAGTACTACGCCAGCCTCGTAGGGGCCGGCATCTCAATGGGCGCCAGCGATAATGAGGAGACCGTCCGCAAATCAGTCGCCCGATTCATGCAGGTCATTCAGTTTGCCGATACCGACGATCCCAAGATCAGGCTGTCGGTCGAGGATGCCTACATCGAGGTGTCACGCGCCTTGGCCAGCCTCGGCGACCAGGAACGCGCCATCAAATACAAGCGTGAGTACCTGGCGAAGTTTCATGACGGCCGCCACCGCAAGGCATTCAATTCGTTGCCGCCGATACGCTTTTAACCCAACCGAGGAACCGACGTGAAACAAATGATAATCATATTGGCTCTACTGCTCTGCGGATCGATCACTGTGCAGGCGCAGCGCCAGACGAATTACTACGTCATCCTGCGCGACAACAGCAAAGTGTATGGCACGAAATTGAGCGCTACCAACGACGGGCGGATCTCCGTGCACGATGACCGGGGCGGCAAGCAGACGTTCAGCCGCACCCGTATCAGGGCGGCAGTCTCCCCTAAACCAGCCGCTGTCATGGATGCTGAGGATCTCGTTTCTCGCAAGCAATATGACCGCGCCTTTCCCAAGCTCGATGCCGCTTTCAACGAGTACAGATGGATCGGCTGGGGTGCCTACATCTGCAATCTGCGTGGTCTTTGCCACCTTAAGAAAAATGCCATCGCCGACGCCGAAGCAGCCCTCGAGGAAGGCCGCAAATATCCCGCCAATTCCAAAACCAGGAACCAGCTTCGCAAATCGCTGGTGGAGATCTATCTCCAACAGGGAAAGACCGACGAGGCAGAAAAAATCCTCAGAAAGATGAAGCCGAACAGCCCGGAAGCCTCGACCTTCGTTTTCAATACACGCGGCAAAGTCCTGGCCGCCAAAGGCAAGAAAGACATGGCCGTCCTCAGTTACCTGAAGACCATCATGCTCTACCCCAACGATCCCAACACCCGCGAAGCGTATAAAGAAGTCATCGCCCTGCTGCGTGAAATGAAAGACAACCGTGCCGACGATTTCGACAAGGAGTTGCGACGCCGCTTCAACTGATCGGACTGCCCAACACAGGCGCCGCGATCTGTTGTAATTTTCAGTGATGGTTTTACACTAACCCCACCAACGTTATCTAAGCGCCAAACCAACCCGGATAGCAGTTCACAAATCAGACTGCAAACCTCAGTTCCACACCGAGCGACCGTGTATCACCGGTAAACCAATCTGGAGATCTCATAACCATGTATCGAGTAACCCTCACCGCTCTTGCAACATTGCTGCTTTTCGTCAGTCTCGCTGCAATCGATGTCCAGGCCGCCGACGCCGGCGGAAATGACGCCACAGAAGAAGTCCAGAACCGCGGTGACGGACCGAGCAGCAAGATCAAACAGCCGGGCTTTGTCGATATTGTCTTCCTCAGCGGCCCGGTCGCAGTCCTGATCTGGTTGCTCATCTTCAGTTCATCGTTCGCCATGATCGCACTCGTTGTCGACGGTATCTTGCAGACCAAACGCGACAAGATATTACCCGTTCACGTTGTGGAGGGCGTACGCGCCTCGCTCGACGAGGGCGATCTCGGTAATGCCGTCGCCATCTGCGAACAGAACCCCGGCCCGCTGTCCAATATCCTGATGGCCGGGTATTCCAACATCACCGACGGCTTCGACGTTGTCCAGGATGCCGTGGCTGCGGCCAGGGATATGGAAAGTGAGAAAATCCTGCAGCGTATCAACTATCTGAACCTGTGCGGACAGATCGCACCGATGCTCGGGCTGCTTGGTACCGTTACCGGAATGGTGCGCGCCTTCGGCAGCCTCGCCGACGCCGGTGCCATGAAGGACCAGTTGCTGGCGCTGGCCATTTCCGGCGCCCTGTGGACTACTGTCGCCGGCCTGCTGATCTCCGTGCCCGCCCTGCTCGGCTTTACTATTTTCAAGAACCTGGCCACCAAGGTTCTGCTCGAGACCGAGGCAACTGTGCTGGACCTCATCAAGATCCTGCGTAACGCCGAAGTCGAAGACGAAGATGAGACCTACGAATAACCATGCGCAAAGCCAGTGACCTGGAAATTGAAACACCGATCACTTCGATGATCGATATCGTGTTTCTGCTGATCATCTTCTTCGTCGTCACCTCAACGATTCAGAAGGAGGCGATCGACCGTGACCTCCAGCTCGCCAAGTCTCATTATACCGATCCAGCCGACCTGGAAGGCTCCAAGGTAATCATCAATGTCCGATCCGGTCCCTCAATCTCGGTCGGTATGCAACGCCTGGATCTACACAATCTCAAGATCATGCTGCGCAAGTTGAAAAACAAAGAGACACCGATCGTCATCCGGGCCGACGGTGGAATGACTTATCGCGAGGTCGACCTGGTCATGGCCGCCGTCGGAGAGTCCGGCATGAGCCGCATCCGGCTAGCTGCATCCGCCGAGAATTGACCCATGGCACATCGCAGTAAAGAAATGAAAGGGGACCGTACAGAAGTTCCGATGTCGGCGATGATCGACGTCGTCTTCCTGTTGCTCGTCTATTTTATCCTGACCTTCAAGATCGAGCCTCTGGAAGCGCACATGACCGTCAACCTGCCTTCTCCCTCGACCGTCCCCGGACAGCCACCGCCCGTTCTGCTGGAGGTCAAGATTCTGCCGGATCGCTACGTGTTGAATGGCGTCGGCCTCACTCTGGACACCATCGAAAGAAGTATTGACGACCTGACCCGCGACGACCGTTCGCAGACGCTCATCATCAAGGTCGGCCTCGAAGCCAAGCAGCACCAGCTCATCAGCCTTCTGGATCGCTGCGAAAAACTTGATCTTGAGAATCTTAACGTTCTTACCTTGAAGTACTGACGAAGCGGCAGCGGCGATGGCGTTCAAAACCCGCCCTGCCCCCACCTGCCTCAATGCTGATCGACCTTGTCTTTCGTCTTCCGCTGTACTTCGCCATCCCCACCCGCATAGACCGCCACGAGTCTCAGTCTACTGAGCAACCGGACAGGTTGCGGTTTCGCGGGTATAGTGGTACATGCGAAAGTTGATTTACCCGGAATTATGCCGGATTTGCTTAAGAGTCCCTCCCCAGCCTGATATCGGCGTGTGCGAGGAATGCAACGAGGATCTGCCGCGCATTGCGGCACCTCACTGTAATCTGTGCGGCGGCACTATTGACAGCGTCCTGGATGTCTGCAGTGAATGTGTCCGGCAATCACGACCGTGGGAACATGGCACCACGGTATTCGACTTCGGAGGACTGGCCCGCTTTGTCGTCCACCAGCTCAAGTACAGGGGCAACGTGTCACTCAGCCCGTTCCTGGCACGCGCCGCCTGGGACCGGTGGATGGTCAGCCACGGCACCGGCCAAATCGACGTGGTCACGGCGGTACCGCTGCATTGGCTGCGCAAAGCCCGACGCGGCTATAATCAAGTCGAGCTGGTTGCCCGCGAATTCTGTGTCCTGGCGGATCTGCCGTACCGCGACCTGCTGAAACGCTGGCGCTGGACCCGGCCGCAATCACGATTGTCGTCAAGCGAGCGCCGGCAAAATCTGAAAAAGGCTTTTGCAATTTCAAGTCGCTTCAATTTGGCAAACAAGCGGGTACTGTTGATCGATGATGTCCTAACCACAGGCTCGACGCTGGCCGTATGCTCCGAGAAGCTGCTGGAGGCGGGTGCGGCATCGGTAGATATCATGACTGTCGCCCGCGGCTGATGACATCGTTTTGTCTGTCTGCGACCGGCTCAACCTAAAGACGGAACCGAACCATGGCCCCACTGTTCAAAAAGCCAAAGTATTCAACAGTCAAAGGTGTGACCACGAAAAAGGAAATTCCAGAAGGGCTTTGGCTGAAGTGTGAAAGTTGCAACGAAGTCGTTCACAAGGACGACCTGCAGAGCAATCTCAATGTGTGTCCCAAATGCGACTTCCATAATCCGATCACCTGGCAGCAACGGGTCGAATTGTTGACCGACAGCGGTTCGTTCAAACAGCAGGATGCTGACATGTCCTCGGTCGATCTGCTGAAATTTACCGGTACCGCGAGCTATGAGGACAAGATCGCAGCGAACCAGACCAAATCCGGCATCAAGGATGCCGTCGTCTGCGGTGCAGCGACTCTCGATGAACAGCCGTTCGCACTGGGGGTGATGGATTTTCGTTTCCTTGGAGCAAGCATGGGCTCGGTCGTCGGCGAAAAGGTGACGCGCCTGACTGAGTTGGCGATCGAACGCCGGGTTCCGCTGGTGCTGGTGACCGCCAGCGGCGGTGCGAGGATGTACGAGGGACTGTACAGCTTGATGCAGATGGCGAAGACCAGCGGCGCCGTCGGCCGGCATCATGAGGCCGGCCTGCCGTACATTGTCATCCTGTCACATCCAACGACAGGCGGGGTGACAGCGAGTTTCGCGTCGCTCGGCGACATCATCGTGGCGGAACCAGGCGCCCTGATCGGCTTTGCGGGCCCGCGGGTCATCAAGCAGACGACGCAGGCGACATTGCCCGAGGGCTTTCAGACAGCAGAGTTCTTGAAATCGAAGGGCTTCATCGACCGCATTGTGGCGCGCAAAGATCTGCGACAGGAGTTGTCTCTACTGTTGGCCTATCTTTCCTGAAGATTACACTGCACCGGATCCTTTTTTTCGATAAGCCTATTGGATTTCGACGGCTTTCTGCTACGGTACTAGTCCATTGCTATCGGTTCGTGGGACCTATGCGATGCAATCTTGTGAATCGGGCCAGGCCTTGACGGGAGCAACTCTAAGCATAGAGGGCATGCGCTGTAGGACCACCTGCGGGCCGGTAGTAATGGACTTATTCTATATTTTTCAAAGCGGGTGCCCGTCCTGCATCCCAGACCAAAGCCCGAGACCCGATGGCCTATCAAGTACTTGCCCGTAAGTGGCGTCCGCAGCGATTTTCGGAAGTCGTGGGACAGCAGCATGTCACGCGTACGCTGCAGAACGCTATCAAGGAATCACGGATAGGCCACGCTTACCTGTTCGTTGGCTCCCGGGGAATCGGCAAAACAACCGGTGCCCGCATTTTTGCCAAAGCACTGAACTGCGAACAACCCGCAAAGGACGCCGACGGCGGCACGGAACCGTGCTGTGAATGCCAGACCTGCCATGAAATTGCCGGCGGCAGCTGCCTTGATGTCTTGGAAATCGACGGCGCCTCGCACAACGGCGTCGAGGACGTGCGGCAAATCCGCGACAACGTGCAGTACACGCCGTCCAATGGCCGGCAATACAAGATCTATATAATCGACGAAGTCCACATGCTCTCGACGCAGGCCTGGAATGCCCTGCTCAAAACTCTCGAGGAACCGCCGCCGCATGTGAAGTTCCTTTTCGCCACGACAGAGGCGCACAAGATACTGCCAACAATTTTGTCGCGTTGTCAGCGCTTCGACCTGAAACGAATCCCTGTACCACTGATCGTTGAGCGCCTGCGCGATATTGCCATGGCTGAGAAGGTTTTCATCCACGACAATGCCCTCACTATCATCGCACGGGCGGCGGAAGGCGGCATGCGCGACGCCCAGTCGATCTTCGACCAGATGATCGCCTTCTGCGGCGGCAACGACGAAGGCAGCCCGATCAGTGAATCCGATGTAATCGACGTCTTCGGCCTGGTATCGCATTCTGAACTCACACGTCTTGTCGAGGCGATACTGCAGAACGACGCCGGGGCGTTAATTGCGGCGGTGCACAACCTGGCGGACAAAGGACGCAATCTGGAGTGCCTCTACGCCGACATCCTTCTGTATGGACGTAACCTGATGGTGTTCGGTCACGTCAGCGATCCGCGGGCAATGCTCGAACTGAACGATGCGGAATTTACAGATATCCAGCAACTCGCAACAGTGGCAACGCCGACCGTCGTGCAACGACTGGTCCAAGGGCTGTTGGCCGGCGACAGCAACATCCGCTATACGCTGAACAAGCGAATCTATATTGAATCCACGCTGCTGCGGGTAATGCGAGACGCGCACGCCGTGCAGGTAGATGACTTGATCACCCAGCTGCGAGTACTTCAGACAAAAGGCGCCCTGCCGGGAGTCGATGCAGCCCCGGCACCATCGCCCGCCCAATCAACGCCGGCAGCAACCGCGCCACCACCCGCCCCCGTGGCGCCGAAACCGCAAGACGCCCCGATGCCCGAATCAGCATCACCGGAACCGCCCGCATCACCGGAACCGTCCCCATCGCCGGAGCCTGAAGCCTCGGCACCAGCAGAACCGCAGTTGACTCTGGTGACTGAAGAACCGGCGCCGGCAGAACCTGAACCGAACCAGCAGGAAACGTCGTCATCGCCCGATCTTTGGCAACAGGCTGAGCAGGACGAGACGGTTCAGGGTGCCGTCGACCTTTTTGGCGGCAAGATTATCGACGTGCGCGGCGTTCAGAAAGACTGACCATGGCAACACACCTTGCCCGTTTTCTCGACCCCCTTGATCGCCCCTCGCGACGGGTTGCTGTGATCGGGCATCGCGGCGCACCACGCACCGCGCCGGAAAACACCCTGCGGTCCTTCCGTAATGCCATTGACGAAGGTGCAGACGGCATCGAGTTCGACATCCACCTGACTGCTGACAACAGACTGGTCGTGATGCACGACAGGACTGTCGATCGCTGTACGGACGGTACCGGGCCTATTGCTGAACACAGCCTGGACGAGCTGCGGAGCCTGGACGCGGGCGGCTGGTTCGGGTCGGCCTTCAGCGGCGAACGCGTACCGCTTTTCACTGAAGCTCTCGAGGTGATGCGCGAACGAGTGCTCCCCCTGGTCGAGATCAAAGCCCAGACCGATCGGGACGCGGCAGATTTGGCATCGATCATCCTTGCCGAGCTGGACTTACTTGAGATGCGGCGGGACGGCGTGCTGCACAGCTTCGATCCGACAATCATAACCGCGCTGCACCAGGCAGACTCGGCGCTGGCACTGGCCATCAACTTCACCGAGGCGGCTGTACCGCCGGCATGGATCGGCGGTGTTCACCCGGAAGCGCCAGTAGTGACGGCGGCGCTCGTCGAGACAGCCCACGCCGCCGGGCATTGGGTGTGCACATGGACGGTAAACACCGAAAGCACCGTGCAACAGCTTACAGATCTCGAAGTTGACGGCATCATGAGCGACGATCCGGCAATGGTAATCACGGCAATCTCCAGTGCCGGATAAGCGCACGCCGATGTTCGTCGCGTCGCCCTCCGGCGCGGGCCTGGATCACAATGAGCCAGTTGCCGCAGCAACGGCCGGGAATTATCGCAATTTCAACGAAGCCAGGCCGAGTGCCGAAAGTATGATGGCGATGATCCAAAAACGCACGACGATCTGCGTTTCCGTCCAGCCCAACCGCTGCAGGTGATGATGAAACGGCGCACAAAGAAACAGTCGTTTCGGTGTACCCGTCAAGCGTCGCGTAATTTTGTAGTACCCGACCTGGAGAATGACCGAGCCGGCTTCCATGACAAACACGCCGCCAACTACGAGCAACAGAATCTCCTGCTTCACCAGGACCGCAATCAAGCCAATGGCACCGCCTATGGCCAGGCTGCCGGTATCGCCCATGAACATGCGGGCTGGATTGCAGTTGTGCCACAAAAACCCCAGCCCGGCACCAATGATCGCGGCGGCGATGACCGTTACCTCGCTGCAGCCGGGCACGAACGGTACGAAGAGGTAGTCGGCGATGAGTTTGTGTCCACAGACGTATGCGAAGCAAGCGTACGTACCGGCACAGACAATGGTACAGCCGATGGCGAGACCGTCCATACCGTCACTGAGGTTGACAGCGTTCGATGAACTGACCAGCACCAGGCAGCCAAAAACGACCGCCGCATAAATCCCCATATCGGCAATGACGGGATCCTTGAGAAAAGGCACCACCAGTTGTCGGACGTGATTCGAGGTAACCGCATCAAGACAGTAGACCGCAGCAGCGCCGATAAGGATCTGAAACACGAACTTCCAGCGAGCGGACAGACCGGCCTTGCTATTCTGCGAGACTTTCTTGTAGTCGTCGAGAAAGCCAACGAGGCCAAGGGCGATCAACAGTCCGAGAAAAACTTTTATCAGACTGTTGGGCACGGCCCACAGGACAATCGCCAGAACGACGGAGTAGAGGATCAGCACACCGCCCATCGTCGGCACTTCACCCTTTCCCAAGTCCCGTTGTTCATCGGGCACAACGCCGTCAAGATGATCAGGTGCGGTGGTTTGGAACCCTCGCAGCACCCGGATAGTCAAAGGACCCAGTAGAATAGCGGAAAGAAAGGCTGTAAAGCCGGCGGCACCGGCGCGAAACGTGACATATCGAAATACGTTGAGAATGGAGATATCACCAGCGAACTCAGAGAGATAATAGAGCATTCGACCCAAGTCGGTTGAGAATTACGGCTGGTTTGATATAATGAGGGTGATTCTGCACTTGTCAATGTGCCGGGCACTATAGTTCGAATAAATTATGCTTAGGATTCCAACGAGACGGTGAATGACAACCGAAGACGACGTAAAAACAGACAAGCGCAGTTGGCGTGACCGGATTGTCCGAGCGGCATTGCTGGTGGCGCTGGCCCACTTCCTGGTAAAAATCGTCAGCCTGGTGCAGAATCGCTACCTCGGCCATTATTTCACTGAAGACGAGGGTGATTTTTTCCTGACGATCTTCAAGTACGTCTTCCTTTCGATCTTCTTGATCGGCGAAGAAACGCTGGGGCCGATTTTTCTGCCGCTCTTCATGAAAATTCGCCAGCAGGCCGGCGAAGCGATGGCGTGGCGCTTCAGCAGCATGCTCTTCAATGTCTACTTTCTATTGCTGCTGGCGCTTGGTATCGTGATGATCATCGATCCGCAGCTGGTGATCCGCATCTGGACCCAATGGCACGACGATCCGACCGGCAACGCCGGCAAGCTGCAACTGGCAGACCGCGTGGTACCGCTTCTGGTCCCCGGACTCATCGGCATGTGTCTAGGCAGTCTGACGTATCTGCTGCTGAACGCTCGCGAACGGTTCTTCTGGGCGGCGTGGGGCGACGGCATGGTGAAGGTCTGTATCCTCATCGGCATCGTTGTCGGCGGTGCGCTATACACGACGTCGCCCGATCGGGCGACGTTCGCCGCCAACGGCCTGGTCGTCGCAACTGTCGGCCTGACTGTCGGCGGGTTAGCCAAGTTTGCTTGTCACCTTTGGGCTCTGGCACGGACGGGGGCCCTTCATAACTTCCGGCTGACCCTGACGGCAAACCGCCAGTACATCAAAGATTTTCTGTTGCTGCTGTTGCCGCTGCTGATCGGGATTTTGTTCGCCAAGTTCCGCGATGGCTTCAACTACTCCTGGATTCTATCCGACCAACCGGGGCTGGTTCGTGCCAACGCTTTCGGCAAAACGATCGCCGATAGCATCCATTATCTGGTGCCATACGCCGTGGCAATCGCGCTTCTGCCCTACTTTTGCATGCTGGCAGCCAATCGCGAGGACAGCAAATTTGCGGAAATTCTCAACAACGCGACGCGAGCGCTGATGTTTTTGTTTGTGCCGATCAGCCTGATCATCATCGTCGTGGCGTTTCCATTGACCCGCGGCTTTTACGAGACAGGTCAATTCACGCTCGAGAGCAGTCGGCTGACGGCGGTTGCCTGTGCCTTTTTTGCTTCGGGCCTGGTCTTCGCCTCGCTCGAGGCGGTGTTCATGCAGGCGTTTTTCTCGCGACGCTCGGTGTGGACGCCGATCCTGATCGGCATGGCGTGTTCAGCTCTCAGCATCGTCATCTCATACGTCGGCATCGTCCGGTTGCAGGCATCCAATCCGTTTCAGATCCTCGGCATCGTATCGGGCGGCTACGTATTTTCGAGGGCGTTGAAATCCATCGTGCTCGGCATCGTACTGCAGCGCCGCACACGGTTTTTCGACGCCGGATCAGCCGGCAACGCTGCAAAGGCGGTTGTTCTCGGCGGCACTGTCGCACTTGTTTCCGCGCTTGGTTTTTCGTGGGTTGCGGATGCGGTGATCGGAAACATCCCTATTGCCGGCAAGCTTTTCGAAGCGTTGCCGAAATCGCTGCGCTACCTGGCGCTAAGCGGCGGCATCGCCGGCAGTGCCTTCTGCGTGTTCTGTTTCGCCTCGTGCCGCTGTCGGTTGCAGGAACCCCGCTGGCTGTACGAATGGAGCATAGAAAAATACCCGCCTCTGCGTCGCTTGAAGCTCGATCGTATCTTCTTCGGTGAATCGATTGGTTGAACCGGTATTCCCCGCAACTAAACCTGCGAGGAAAATCTGCGTATAACCGAGCAACCACCTGGACGTACACATGCCTTCAACCGACTGGACCTGGACGCACGCTCGACATCTACTCAATCGCGCCGGCTTCGGCGGGCGCCGGGACGAGATCACCTCGCTGTATAAGCTGGGTCTCGACGGCGCTGTCGACAGCCTGCTGCGTCGAACCGATCGGCGCTTGCCACAGCCCGACTGGCTCACGGAAGAGAAACCGGACCATCGCAAGCTCAGCAAGGACGAGCGCCAGGAAAGGCGAAAACTCAACAGCCAGCGGCTGCGAACACTGATTGGTGACTGGATCATGACGATGATCGAGACGCCGACGCCGGCAGACATGCTGCGGGCCCGCATGACATTTTTCTGGCACAGCCATTTCGCCACGAGCATTCAGAAAGTCAAGGCGCCCCGAGCCATACTCGCGCAACTGCAGCTTTTCGACGCCATGGCCGTGGGCAGCTACGGCAAGTTGCTTCACGCCATCGTCCGGGATCCGGCGATGCTGATCTATCTGGACAATACCCGTAATCGTCGTGGCAAGCCGAACGAGAACCTGGCGCGCGAGCTCATGGAGCTGTTTTCGCTGGGCCCCGGCAATTATAGCGAGTCGGATATCCGTGACGGTGCCCGGGCACTTACCGGGTGGGGCATCGGGCCGCAGGGATTTCGTTTTGCGGCACGGCGGCACGACAGCGACAAAAAAACAATTCTCGGTCAAACCGGCAGATTCGACGCCGATGATTTTGTCGGAATCATCCTGCAGCAGCCGGCCTGCGCCGCCTTCATGATTCGCAAGCTATGGCAGTACTTCGCCGGTGCCGAGCCGACGCCGGAGGTGCTGGGCGATCTTGCCGCCGGCTTCCGCGCGTCGGACTACGACGTCCGTCTGGCGGTACGGGATATCCTTAGGCACCCGTCGTTCTACAGCGACGAGGTGCGCGGCAATCAGATCAAGAGCCCGTTGCAACTGGTTGTCGGCACAGCACGAACACTGCAGGTGCAGGTCAACACACCGAAAATCTACCAGCGCATGCTGGCCTTGATGGGGCAAACGCCGTATCAGCCACCCAACGTCAAGGGGTGGCCGGGCGGACGAGCCTGGATCGACACGACCCGGCTGGTCACGCGCTACACGTTTGCCCAGATGGTCGCCGATGGCAAGATACCGGGCGATGTCGATCCGCAGATGCGCAGCCGTCAGCGGGGCGTTCAGTTCGATCCGCACCCATTAGTCAACGATCTCGTGGCACCGGAGGAAATCGTCGCCGAACTGACCAATCAACTGCTGGCGGTTCCACCGACCAATAGCGAACACAGCCGGCTGACAAAAGCTCTGCGGGAAGACTTGACGCAGCTGGCCAGGCCGGCGGCAGTGCAACAGGCTGTCGGCAATCTGATGCGGCTACCGCAATATCAGTTATGCTGACCAAGGAGGACCGAACATGAAACGCCAGGACATCGCCTTTCATACCCGTACAGATGCCGCTGCAGTGTCACGAAACTGCATCTCGCGTCGTGATTTCATCGGCCAGGGCATCGGGCTGCTGGCTGCCGCGGGCACGGTGCCGGCGTTCCTCGGAAGTACCTGCCTGGCACGCGGCGGCGGCGGCAACAGCGAACGCGTTGTAGTGGTAATCCAGTTGAGCGGCGGCAACGACGGTCTGAACACGGTTGTGCCGTTCAGTGATGACGCTTACTATCGGGCCCGGCCACGGATCGCGATTCCACCGCAAGATGTACTGCGACTCACCGATGACATCGGACTGCATCCGGATCTGCAGCCGCTGCAGCGACTCTATGACCGCGGCGAACTGACGGTAGTCCAGGGCGTTGGCTATCCGAATCCTGATCGATCACATTTCCGTTCCATGGAAATCTGGCACACGGCTGTCGCCGACGGATTCTCATCATCGGGGTGGCTCGGGCGACTATTCGATCACACCTGCGGCAATCAGCATCTGTCGGAAAGTTGTTCGCCGACCCTGGGTATTACGGTGGACAAGACACTGTCTCCGGCATTCACCGGTGATTCATCGGTGGGAATCGCCCTCAATGACGCGGAACGCTTTTACCGGATGACCCGGTTGCAGGCGCGATCAACGGCAAAGTCCGCGCCGGAGGACGGCGGCGGGTCGCAACTGGATTTTCTGCGGCGCACGGCACTGAACGCTGAACTCGCGTCAGCAGACATTCGTGATGCGGTGCGAAGTGCCAAATCGACAATCGACTATCCACAGAACGCCTTTGGCCGCAGTCTGCAGTTGATCGCCGGCATGATTGCAGGCGGCCTCGATACCCGGGTGTATTACACGTCGCTATCCGGGTTCGACACGCACGCCAATCAGCCGGGCCAGCACGGCCGACTGCTCAAAACGCTTGCCTCAGGCATCGAAGCATTCACCCAGGACCTGCGGGCGAGCGGCCAGTTGAATCGTGTCCTGGGGCTGACGTTTTCGGAATTCGGCCGGCGTCTGGCAGAGAACGGCAGCAACGGCACGGACCACGGCAAAGCAGCGCCCCTGTTTATGTTTGGTAGCGCTGTGCGCCCTGGCGTCGTCGGCGGGCATCCATCGCTGACCGAACTGAGCCGGGGCGATCTGCAATTTCACACTGATTTCCGCCGTGTATACGCGACCGTGATCGACGATTGGCTGGGAGTCGATGCGGCCGCTGTACTGGCGAATCGTTACGCCACACTGCCACTACTGGGTTAGGTAAACACTGTTTCTGCCGTGTCGCGACACCGCACCAGGCTGTCCGGCAAAGTCACGTGTCACCTGTTCTGTTTCCAGCCGGCATTCGGGCACGGAAATTCATGCACGTTAGTGGACGCAGGCTTGTCATTTCTAAGGCCGATGTCATCCTAATGCTGCATGATAAAGACGACAAACATAGAATTGCCGATCGACCCGGCCGTCGATGCCGAACCGGCACTCGCCGCGCTGTCGGCCTGCCTGGCCGATATCGACATCGTAGCGGCCGCAGCAGATCCCGGGACAGCGCACCTGACGCAACTCAAAGCTGTACCCGCGGGCTGGGACTGGTTCACTACCGACGCCACCGAGACAGTGATCAGCTTCCCGCGCAACGACAATGTCTGGTCGCGGATTCGCAGCCTGTTCGTCAAGGCCGTCGCTTTCGTGGGTGCCGGTCCCGGGCATGCAGACTATTGCACAGTGATGGGCATAAAAGCGCTGCAGGACTGTGACCTCTGCTATTACGACGCCCTCGCATCACCCCGGTTGCTCGAGCATCTTCCGCCGAGGGCGCAGGCGATTTATGTCGGCAAGCGCGGCGGCGCCTACAGCGTCGAACGCGACGCCCTGGAGATGATGATGGTCGAGGCCTGCCGGAAGGGACAGCGCGTGGTTCGACTCAAGGGCGGTGACCCCGGTGTTTTCGGACGACTGACCCAAGAGTTGCAGGCACTCGAAAAATGGGGCTTGCCGTACCGCGTCGTACCGGGTGTCAGCAGTATGACTATGGCAACGACCGGTACGGGCATGCTGCTGACCAGTCGCGGCATCAGCCGGGGGTTCTCGGTGACGACCCCTCGCCTGGCCTCCGGCGACGCAGGCATACCGGGAGCGGATGAGTTGCGGCAGTCACCGATCCTGTTTTTCATGGCTGTCGGCAAGACCCACAGCATTGCCGCCGAGCTCATTGCCGACGGACGCGCCGCCGAGGAGCCCGCGACGATGGTCTTCGGTGCCGGAACCGCCAATGAATCGAGCATCCACGGCACACTGGCAACGATCGGTGATCTGGTCGAGAATCAGAGCCGGGGGCGCCCCGGCTTGTTGGTGGTCGGCCCGCTGGCCAACCGTGCGAATATGTATTGTCGCGACGGCGCTCTGGGCGGTCGGCATGTGCTGCTGCTGCTGCCGGCTGGCGACGCACTCAATCGAGCTGTCGTGGCGACGCACGATCTGGGTGGAGTCCCCGTCGAATGGCGTACGGGCGAGGAGATGCCCCGGTTCGACCTGGTGCTGCTCGACGATGCGGAATTTGCCACCCATTTTATCGCGGCGCACGGCACCGATGCATTGGCAATGGCACCCGTATTTTCGACTTGCGCGGCAGATTCGCTATTTCCCACCCTCGAATCGACCGTGTTGCAGCAACCAACGGGCGGGGCCGTGCAGGCGATTGCCGCGCACCTGGTCCAGGAAAGCATCTGCTCCAATTCTTGATCGGATGAACTCAGCAGGCGCAGAAGGCCATCAGTCGCTGTTTCGCAAGAGCCCGTAGAAGCGGTCTTCGTAGGATTCGAACAGCCCATACTTCTGCAGTTTTTCTCCGAGCTCATTGATACGTCGGGCGTCGGTCCCGGCGGCAATGAAGTCGGCCTCGATCTCCTCGTGGACAGTTTTCGAGGGATCGGTCTCGGATGATTCACCGTGCGAGCGCTGCATAAGGTCGTGGATATTCGAAGGCGCCGAGCGCTGAATATAATCGACGAGGAACTTCAGCAGCGATACTTCCCACAACTCGTCGGCACCAATGACGACGGCCGCCAGCGCGTCACCGTTCTTGTCGACATTCTCCTTGACCCGGTCGGCGACGGTTTCGATAGATTCATGCACCAGCTCCTCAGCCGCTTCGTCCTTGCGAAAGCGCAGGCCGTATTTGAGCACACGCACCATCTCGCCATGATGCTTTAGAAAGTCGATGTACTCGCGTGCATCTTGCCCGAACCCCTCAAGCAGTTCCTCACCGATACCACTCGGCGTGATGATCTGGGGCCGCTCCGAATAGATACGGCCGGCGCGCACCCGCACCTGGTTGACCTCATCCATCAGTTCACTGACCAGGTGATAGCAAATCGTCGTAGTCCCGAAGGTTTCGAGCGTCTGCCGCGGTTCGAGAATAACCCGCATGGTGTTGACAGCATACTGAATATCGTCGCGCAGGGCCATAGATCTGACAGTCGGATGTGTGCCGGTTCAGTGGGAAAAACGAGTCAGGACAATAGATGCATAGAGTCGATAAATCAAGAACCACGACAACAGCATCGGCGGCATTGGAACGGCACGCAGTTTGCGTTATGCAATGCTGTTTGTAACTTACTGTCCGTAAGTTCGTTAGCAGTTTCCCAACTGAGGCTCGATCCGTCGCGTGTTTCGATTTTTTCAAAGCTGTTTCACCGTGTGCGTCCGAATCATTCTGTCGCTGCGCTACCGGGTCCGCGTCTCAGGCCTCGAGCGGCTTGAAGCCAGGGACGGCGTACTGATCCTGCCGAACCATCCCGGCGAGATCGATCCTGCCATCGTCATCTCCCAGCTGTGGCGGTACCGGCCACATCCCGTAGTGGTCGAGGATTTTTTCTACATGGCCGAGCTCAAACTGCTGATGCGGCTAGTCGGCGCGATCCCAATGCCAAATACCGCCACCAGTATGGGCAGCTATAAACGCATGCGCATCCAGCGGGCACTGGATAACGTCGTCGGCCTTCTGGATGCTGGCGAAAGTGTCATCATGTACCCCGCCGGCCGGCTGATGCGCGGCAGCCGCGAAGACCTGCGCGGCGCCTCCGGCCTCTATGACCTGCTGCAGCGCAATCCGGATCTGAAGATTGTTCTGGTACGCTCAACCGGGCTGGTCGGCAGTTGTTTTTCGTGGATTTCGCACCAGGAACGGCCGGACCTGGGCAAATGCATACGGTACGGCTTCGGTCATCTCCTGAAAAATCTCATGTTCTTCACGCCGCGCCGGGAAATCCACATCGAAGTCACCGACGGTCCGGCAGACTTTCCCCGGCACGCCGACAAGATGACGATCAACACCTGGCTCGAGAACTGGTACAACGCCCATAATGAAGAGATCTCACTGGTTTCATACAGTCGCTGGGGCGAAGTGCTGTTCGACGTCGAAGCGGCCCAAAAACCAGTTGACCTGCCGGCCATCGCCGAAGTACCCGACGCCATCCGTTCAAAAGTTTGCAATTATTTGGCGGCAACGGCAGGGCGCTCACCAGAGGATGTCCATGACAACCACAGCCTGGCCAATGACCTGGGCCTGGATTCTCTGATGATGGCAGATCTGCTGGCCTGGCTCGACGAGGAATTTTTCGTCAGCGACGTCGAACTGACGGATATCGGCACGGTCGGTGAAGTCCTGCTGGCCGCCAACGGCATGGTGCAGGCAGATGAGCATCACGACATCGAACCACCGCCCGGCTGGATCGAGAGTACGCCGCGCCCGGAGCTGGTCGCGCCCCGGCTCAACACACCAATCCACCATCAATTCCTGGAAACCTGTGACCGCCTGAAACGACGCGTGGCGTTGGCTGATGAGACCGGCGGCGTGCTGACTTACGGCCGCATGAAAATCGGGGCGCTGTTACTGGCCGACATCATCGCGGAGTACCCGGAGAAAAATATCGGCATCATGCTGCCCGCCTCGTCGGGTGCCAACCTGCTGGTCGTCGCGACGCTGCTGGCCGGCAAGGTCCCGGTGATGATCAACTGGACACTGGGAGACGCCAACCTCGAGCACACCATCAAGAGTTCCGAACTGAGCCGCATCCTGACCTCCGGCCGTTTCCTGGACAAACTGCAGCAACTCAACTTCGATCTGCTGGGCGATCATCTGATAACGCTCGAAGACCTGCGGAGTACGAAAATAACCATGGGCCGAAAGATCCGCGCCACCATCAACGCGACCAGCTCAGCAGCGCGCCTTTCCCGCCGGTACGGGCCACAAACGTCTGTCGACGACACCGCCGTCATCCTCTTCACCAGCGGCTCGGAGGCGGCTCCGAAGGGTGTGCCACTGTCACACCGCAACGTCCTCGCCAATATCGCAGCCTGCGTCGAGGCAGCGAAACTCGACAACAGCGACGTGCTTTACGGCTTCCTGCCACCGTTTCATTCCTTCGGTTTCACGGTCACCGGGCTGCTGCCGCTGCTGGCCGGCATGAAAACCGCCTATTACCCCAACCCTACCGAAAGTCGGCGCCTGGTACGCGGTATCCGCATGTGGCAGCCGACCATGGTCTGCGGCACCCCGACATTTATCTCGGCCATCTGCAAAGCGTCGGGCGATGAGCGGCTCGAAAGCGTCGACAAAGTCGTGGTCGGCGCCGAAAAAGCAGCCGACGAACTTTTCGACACCGTCGCCGACACCTTCGGTGCAACGCTGCAGGAGGGGTACGGCATTACGGAATGTTCGCCGGTGTTGACACTGACAGCACGCGCCGGTCCACGCGTCGGGGTTGGCCGGCCGGTGGGCGACGTAAAGATTGCCATTGTCGATCCCGAGACCCATGAGCCGATGGCGCTGACTGACCGGGGATTGATCCTGGTGCGCGGCAGCAACGTCTTCGGCGGCTATCTCGGCCGCGAATCGTCGGACGCTTTCTCGATGGTCGATGGCGAGCGGTTCTACATCACCGGGGATCTGGGCTTTCTCGATGCCGACGGCAATCTTTCACTGTCCGGGCGGCTCAAACGATTCGTCAAAGTCGGCGGTGAAATGCTCAGTCTGCCGGCGATGGAAGAGGCCATCAAGACCTCGCACCCGGACGATGAAGAAGGGATGTCACAGGCGGCCGTGGTGTCGTACGAAACCGACGGCGAGCGACCGTGGATCGCCGCCTTTACGGTATTTGAGGCCAGCACCAGTGAAATTAACGCGTTGCTGAAGGCCGCAGGATTTGGCAACATTGCCCGTGTCCAGCATGCAGTCCAGGTGACGGAGATTCCGCTGCTCGGCACCGGCAAGACTGACTATCGGTCGCTGCAGGAACAACTGCGTGAGCTGGTTGAGGCGGAACCGCCGGTGACCTAACTAGCCGAGATGATCGGCAATCATTGCCCCGATTTCAGCCGGCGACTCGGCCACGTGCACCCCGCAGGCGCGTAGTACCTTCATCTTGGCGGCGGCCGATTCATCGGCGCCGGAGATGATCGCACCGGCATGTCCCATCCGCCGGCCTGGCGGCGCGGTACGCCCCGCGATGAAGCCGAACACTGGCTTTTTCGCATGATCCCGGACGTATTCGGCAGCGTGAATTTCCATCTGCCCGCCGATCTCACCGATCATCAGCATCGCTTCGGTATCGTCATCGGCTTCAAACAACGCCAGCAACTCAGACATATCGGTGCCGATGATCGGGTCACCCCCTATACCTATACAAGTGGACTGCCCGAGCCCCGCCGCCGCCAGCTGATGGGCCGCTTCATAGGTCAACGTGCCGGATTTGGAAATCACACCGACACTGCCCTTCGTGGCGATATGTCCGGGCATGATGCCGACCTTGGCCTCATCGGGCGTCAACAGGCCGGGACAATTGGGGCCGATCAACCGGGCACCGTTTTTCTTGACGAACGCCGTGGCTCGCAGCATGTCGCGCACCGGGATGCCTTCCGTGATGCAGACGATCAGTTCGATCCCCGCAGCGGCCGCTTCCATGACCGCATCGGCGGCGAACGCCGCCGGCACGAAAATCAACGAGACGTTGGCACCGGTCTCCTGGCGCGCCTCGTGGCAAGTGTCAAATACCGGCATCCCCGCGTCCAGTGCCGTCTCTCCGCCCTTGCCCGGGGTCACGCCGCCGACAACGTTGCCGCCGTATTCGTGACATTGTGTCGCATGGAAGGATCCTTCAGAGCCGGTAATGCCCTGGACAATGATGCGGGAATCTTTATCAACCAGAATAGACATTGCGGATTTCCAAAGTGAAGATGAGTTGCAGGGCAGGGCTGCTGAGAGCCCTCACCCGGTGAGTTCAACGACTTTCTCGGCCGCTTCGTCGAGGGACGCGGCCGGGACGATATCGACCCCCGATGCAGCGAGGATTTCCTTGGCTTCCTCGGCGTTGGTACCGGCGAGGCGGACAACCACCGGCACCTCCAAAGACAAGTCCTTTACCGCATCGACGATGCCGTTGGCAACGCGGTCGCAGCGCACGATACCCCCGAAGATATTCACCAGCACAGCGCGAACGTTGGTATCGCTCAGGATAATCCGGAAGCCGTCACGCACAGTCTCGGCGCTGGCGCCGCCGCCGACATCGAGGAAGTTGGCAGGCTCACCGCCCTTCAGCTTGATGATGTCCATGGTGGCCATGGCCAGCCCGGCGCCATTCACCATACAACCGACGGTACCGTCGAGCTTGATGTAGTTGAGATTCGACTCGGACGCCTCGACCTCGGCAGGATCTTCCTCGGCCAGGTCACGCATTGCGGCAATGTCTTTCTGGCGGTACAACGCGTTGTCATCGAAATTGAACTTGGCATCGAGCGCCATGACCTCGCCCTGTTCGGTCAGCACGAGCGGATTGATCTCGGCAATCGACGCGTCAGTGGCATGGTAGGCACGATAAAGGTTGGCGACGAGACGACTCACCGCCTTCGCCTGAGAGCCGTCGAAACCGAGCGCGCCGACGACGCGCCGGCATTGGAACGACTGCAGGCCGAACTGCGGATCGACCCATACCTTGATGATTTTATCCGGATTCGTTTCGGCGACCTTCTCAATCTCGACGCCGCCCTCGGCCGAGGCGATGATGACATCCTGTTCGCGACCACGGTCCAGAGTTACTGCCAGGTAATATTCCTTTGCTATATCGATGGCTGGGCAAACGAGGAGCTTCTGCACCAGTTGCCCGGCCGGACCGGTCTGTGGCGTGACCAGCTGCATGCCGAGGATTCGTCGCGCTTCAGCAGCAGCAGTAGCCGTGTCCGGGCAATACTTGACGCCGCCCCCC
>CAYWQM010000008.1:633-2380 GCA_964460215.1 uncultured Lentisphaerales bacterium | reverse complement strand
GCCACGGGGACACCTAAAGCCACGAGGACTTCTTCTGCCTGGTACTCGTGAATTTTCAACCCGTCACCTCCCCGCCTGGCTGTTTCGCTGGTACGGTGTAACTTGTCACCTAGCCGGACTAAAGCAAACCCTATCCCGGCGACCCAAACGGCACACAATATGCGTTGTAGCGCGTGTGAATGCCGGCACCTGGACGCTCATTCCAACCGGCCATCGCGCAACAAAAAAAGACTTGCAATTAGATTGCTATTTTTGTACAATAACTGGTGAGTAAGGCAAAAAATAGCCCATTGCAAACAAATGCAGTAACCAACAATTTAATGGAATAAAAAGCACCAAGCAGAAAAATCCGACACCCGACAATGTATGGTCAACAAAACAAAATCGATCAAAAGGACAACGAGAGTCGAAAAGGTTCAAAAACTTTTTTGTGGATAACTACAATAAAGTTCTTGCAATAAGTTTTCGTTTTTCCTACACTTGGAAATGTGTCCGGCGGAAACTGGCGAAAAAATCGCCGTAAACCGCACAACTGAGGATGCCAAAAGCAGCCTCGAACGCAACAATCTCGGCGGTGGCCTGGCCATCGCAATCTGACAAACGAAAAAAACATAAACTGGGACTTACAGACCCGAAAACCACCAACCAAGCAGAGGGATGTACAATGAAGCACGCCCAAGAAACCAAAAAAACAATCCGTAACCTTGCAATGGCAGTCTTTGGTTGCCTGCTGATGGCAGGATTTACCACAGATGCAGCCGAATCTCTTACTATAGACTTCGAGAACTACTCTGAGGGTGCAATCCCGGGCCAGAACGGGTGGACGCAATCCGATCAGGATGGTTCTCCCGACATGGCAGCCGATGTCGTTTCAGACTCTGCTGTAGCAAGCGAAGGTTCAAAGTACTTGAAATTAGTAAACCCTGATGGCTACGGTTACTTCCAAGGCATGACGGTCGTCGACGACGGTGTCTACTCGCCGAATCTCTCGGATGGCTGCGCGGGTAGCGAGGGTTGCTGCAGCACAGTCTATGAACAGTCTTTTTGGGTGCGGTCCGTAGACGGAACATTCGATGACGGCGGCGGCGCCGCTCACTGGGCTCTTGACGTACGTATCACAGCAAGCGACGGCAGCAACAGCGGCGAAGCCGGGGACATGGGTGCGCTCGCCTTCTTCACTGACTCAGCCACCCAGGCGAGCTATGGCTTCAGCCTCGGTGCGTATTGGATCCCGAGTGCAGGGATTGATAATCCCGGCGTCCTCAGCCTCAGCTTGGTTCCCTTGGTTGACATCCCCTACGGAACGATGGAACACATCGGTATCCGTTACGAGTTTGTCGCCGGCGGCGCCGATGTCGTCAAGGTGTATAGCGGATCGACCGCCAACGCCGGCGCCCCAGGTGGCATGGGTGAGGAAATCACAGCCGATGCATGGGGTACCCCGGTAGCCTGTGAAACGTGGGAAGGTGACAACGGCAGCCTCAAAGTCGACACCAACCGCTTTTACAGTCGCACATCTTCTGAAACCTCCGCAGGTAATGACTTCGGTGAGTTTGTTCATAACGGTATCGCAATCGACGAATTGACGTACGAGCTGGTGGGCTGCGGTGATGCACCGGTAACCACGGCGACGACAACAACGCCGACAACAACAACAACGACGCCGACGACGACAACGACGACGACGACAACAACGAACACGACGAAAACAACAACGACGGCAACCAAAAACACAAACACGACCACC
>CAYWQM010000008.1:0-623 GCA_964460215.1 uncultured Lentisphaerales bacterium | reverse complement strand
ACGGTTGGTGAGGGGACCACGACGACGGCAACGGTAACCACGACGCCGACCACAACGTCCACGACGGAAACGGTAACCACGACGCCGACAGTAACGACGGAAACGGTAACCACAACGACGCCGACTACGTCCACGACGCCGTCAACAACGACCACGACTGTCGTGACAACGTCGACCACCACACTCAGCGGCGATTGCGCCTGCGACGAGGGCGGTATCCTCAGTTCGATCTGTCAGGATGTCGAGAGCTTGGACCTGCACAGCGTCGAAGCCCTGGGCGACCTGATCCGATCCAAGGTCGAAGAAGCTGGCGCCGGCCATTGCAGTCAGTCTGATATGGACCTCTGCACACAGACGATCAAAAACAACATCGGTCTGTAAGGCAACAAGCCGACAGGCACTGAAACTCACAAGCCCCCAGCGGTTCGCGCCGCTGGGGGCTTGCGCTTTTTAAAAACGACAATACCCGTTCAGTTTTTCTCTCTCCGGCCGGCAGAACGGATCGAGCTCTACCAGGTGCCTTCCAGATCGAGTGGGTAGCGCAGACCGTAAATCATCTCACCCGGATCGACGCCACGAGCCTGAATCTGCTCGCCTGCAAAGCCCAAAACCCGTTTGACGGA
>CAYWQM010000007.1:9410-76380 GCA_964460215.1 uncultured Lentisphaerales bacterium | reverse complement strand
TGTCCGCGTTCCTGCTGTCGAGAAAACCGCCGGCTTGACGCTCGACGGGATACTTATCGGCGATGTCCTCGAGCGTGTCGAGTGCGGCGTCCCGCAGCAGTTCACTGCCCGAGTCACCGCAAAGCTCGATGAGACGGACATAGGTGTCGCGTTGCGGGAAGGAGCCCATGGCAACGGCAGAGTGGCGCCGCACGATGGGTGCGGGGTCGCGGGACAGTTTGAGGAGGTCGGGCAGCAGCTCCTCGGCTTCGAGCCTGCCGATCGCGGCTGCCGCTGCGCCCCGGACTCTGGAGTGTTCAAACTCGATCAGGGAACGCAGCAGGTTGAGTTGAAGGTCCTTGTCGAGATCGCTGCTGATGTTGTTGGCGATGGCAATTCGGATCAGCGGGTGACCCGAACCTGCGAACACGGTCAACCGCTCTCGCAACGTCATGGCCCAGGCGGTACGACTCGTGATGACGCTGATTGCCTGAGCGCGATCGGTTGGGTTCGGCACATCCAGCCGCTGTTTCCAGTCGTCAATACTTGTGTCGGTATGCTTTTGTGCCAGGGTGCTCCAGATCTCCTCGACAACCGGCAGCTGCGACTCGTTGCCGGCCAGCTTGAGGAGGCGGGCCACCTGAAAGTCGGCTTGCTGCGCGTAGAGCCGAACGGCTTCGCGGCGTACGTCCGGATCGGCATGGGTCAGATAAGTTTCGCTTTCCGGGCACGATGCCTCCAGCAGACGGAAGGCTTTGAGGATGTCGGCTGTGACATAGGCGTCGAGCTCGATAGCGAGCAGCTTCTTGAGCAGGTCTTGGGCGATTGGATTGTTGCAGGCGACAAGCCGCATGACGAGGTGTGAGCGGGCCAGTGGGTCGCGGTTGTTGAGCAGGAAATTACTGAGTGTGTGGATCGAGACATCGGGGGTGTATTTAGGGGCCTTATTGCTGAAGTATTGCTCTTCTGTGTAGCCGATGTCCTGCCACGTCGACAAGATGTACCGCATGAAACTGGGACCGGGCTTGAGGCTGGCGTACTCGGAATCGCTCAAGTTATATTTGCCATTGTCGTCGTCGAAGTACGTACGGTCGGGATTGTGAATGACTTCGAAATCGTAGAATCCAGTGGAATCCGTAGCCAGGGCGACGGCGCTCGATACGATGACGATGAGAGGGATGAGGCGTAGCATGAAAAGCTCGTTGAGTTGATCGGGGAAGGGGGTTGGCGAAAACGGAGAGGAATTTCGCCGTCTATGGCCGTTAATACAACTTGTATAGCGGACTATTCGGTGGCGAGCGGACCTGGGAAGGGGCGGAGCGGGCGGCGCGCAGCAGTGCGCGGCACGCGTCACCGGTCGCGTTTTTTGGCGGGGCGGTAGTTGAACTTGTACTCACGCGGCTTGACGATACGTCGTTCGACCGGGGCGTCGTTGAGGAACTGTTTGGCCTGGTAGGCATAGTAATTCAGTACATAGCTGGTCGGTATGGTACCGATGTTCTCCACGTCGCGGATGAGAATGGAGAATAACTGCTTGACCTGCTTCCGTAGTTCGGCATCGTCGGGATAGCGTTTTGCATAGATGGCCAGGCACCACAGCGCAGTGGTGCGAACGTTTTCGGAATCAAAGGCCGGCCCCAGCATCGTGATGACAACGGGTGTCGTGATCTGGTCGTACAGACGCGCTTTCGTCGGTGCCGCGATCGTGGGCAGGCGCGACAGCAGCCAAGCGGCAATGACACGCTCGTCGGCAGTAAGAAACTCACCGCTGGCGTAGTTGGTGCGCTTGAGGATGCTGAGCAAGGTGTCTTCAAAAGAGTTGTCGAGGATAGCGTTCATGGAGTTCAGTGCGGCTTTACGCACATCGATATCTTGGTCTTCCAGCGCGTACTGCTTGACGATGTCCGGACCGTTGGCGGGCTTCAGTACTCCGATAGATTCCGCAACCGCGGTACGCACCAGGGCGTCCGGATGTGCCTTGAGCGCCGTGATGTCTGCAGCCGCTTCCCTGGCACCGCCGGTGTTGAGTGCCCGGATCCCCGCGGCGATGTTGATCGGCCGGTCGCTGTACGGCAATTTCTGGCGGGCGGCGGTGGCACTGAGGTGCAGCTGTGTGGCGATGGGCTCGTTGTACATCGAACTGTCGAGGCGGGTCAGGAGGCGGTAGAGGTTGTAGCGGATGTCAGCGTTCGTGCTGTCGAGAAAACCGCCGGCTTGACGCTCGACGGGATACTTGTCGGCGATGTTCTCGAGCGTGTCGAGTGCAGCGTCCCGCAACAGTTCACTGCCCGAGTCGCCGCAAAGCTCGATGAGACGGACATAGGTGTCGCGCTGCGGGAAGGTACCCATGGCAATGGCAGCGCGGCGCCGTACGATGGGCGCGGGGTCGCTGGACAGTTTGAGGAGTTCGGGCAGCAGTTCACTGGCTTCGAGCCTGCCGATCGCGGCTGCCGCTGCGGCCCGGACACTGGCGTGGTCGTCTTCGATGAAGGAACGCAGCAGGTTGAACTGAAGAGCCTTGTCGAGATCGTTGCCGAGATTGTTGGCGATGGCAGTTCGGGTCAGCGGGTGACCCGCGCCTGCGAACACGGTCAACCGCTCTCGCAACGTCATGGTCCAGTCGGTACGGCTCATGATGGCGTTGATTGCCTGAGCGCGATCGGTCGGATTCGCTGCATCCAGCCGCCCTTTCCAGTCGTCAATACTTGTGCCGGCATGCTTCTTTGACAGGTTACTCCAGATCTCCTCGACAACCGGCAGCTGCGATTCGTTGCTGGCCAGTTCGAGGAGGCGGGCAGCCTGAAAGTCGGCTTGCTGCGTATAGAGCCGAACGGCTTCACGGCGCACATCCGGATCGGCATGGGTCAGGTAAGTTTCACTCTCCGGGCATGACGTCTCCAGCAGACGGAGGGCTTTGAGGATGTCGGCGGTGACATAGGCGTCGAGTTCGATAGCGAGCAGTTTCTTGAGCAGGTCTTGGACGATTGGATTGTTGCAGGCGACAAGTCGCATGACGAGGTGTGAGCGAGCCAGTGGATCGCGGCTGTTGAGCAGAAAATTGCTGAGGGCGTGGATCGAGGCATCCGGGGTGTACTTCGGGGCCTTATTTCTGAAGTATCTCTCTTCTGTGTAGCCGATGCCCTGCCACGTCGACAAGATGTACCGCATGAAACTGGGACCGGGTTTGAGGCTGGCGTACTCGGAATCGCTCAAGTTATATTGGTCGCCTTCGTCGAAGTACGTACGGTCGGGATTGTGTATGACTTCGAAATCGTAGAATCCAGCAGGATCCGCGGCCAGGCTGACGGCAGTCGATACGATGACGACAAAAGGGATGAGGCGTTTCATGATAAACTCTTTGGATTAACCGTGGAGCGAGATTTGATGGAGACAGTTAGAAGATTTGCCGCGAATGGGTGCTAATGCAACTTGTGTGACGGACTATTTTGGCGCCAGCACAATTCGGAAACCGATATTGTCGAAGGGTTCGTTGACTTCGGCATAATTGAACCCTGCGGGCTCGACGACGAGCAGGTCTTTCATGCGGCTCGTCCAGGCGCCGCCGAAAACGCCACGCCGTCCTTCGCGTTCGTCGCTGGTCCACTCCCAGACATTGCCGGAGAGGCCGAACAGGTCCCAGGCATTCTTGCCGCTGTCCTTGACGTCGCAGGTCACGGCGAACTTGTCGGCGTATCCAGCCAGGTCCCAATCCTCGGGGAAGACTTCCTGATTCGCGTAATTGCCGTTTTCCGGCGGCCATTCGTTGCCCCAGGGGTAGAGGCGATCGATGCCGGTGGTTGCGATGGTCTGCCATTCCCTCTTGGTCGGCAGCCGGAACTCGTAACCGTCCGGCAGAAACTGGTCTCTGGCCATGGGCGAGTTGAGCCAGGAACAATAGGCGACACAATTGTAGTAGGTTACTTCGATGACTGGCTGGTTATCGCCGTTGAGGGAGAATCCTTCCTCCGCCTTCTTGCTGTCGTGCAGCGGTTTGTACTTCCGGTACTGGGCATTGGTCACTTCGTATTGGCCGACCCAGAGCTTGAGCTTGTCGACCCAGACCAGTTCGATACCGACAACCGGTATGGTCCAGTTTTTGCCCGTTTCACCGTGGTACTTCTCCTTGCCTTGGGCGATGATTGCGTTGTACTTATCGACGGCCTTCTTGAATTCTGTGACGGCGAAATCGAATTGCTTCTTGTTGCTGTATTCCTCGGCCATGGTGCGTGAGACATCGGCATCGACGAAGGCCTGGGCGAATTTAGGGTCGGCGCCTTCGAAGCGTTTCGCCTCTTCATGGATGGCGGCTGCCTGTTCCTGCAGCTTTCCAACTTCCGCTTTCTTCTCCTGGAGAGCCCGCAACTCCATGTTGTGGACCGCGTCGATGAGCTGTTTATAGGTGGTGATGGCGAGTTCGTAATTTCCCTGCTCCATGAGAGACTCAGCGGTTTTCCTGACGTCATCGATTTCCGGCAGGTAAACGGCGATCTGGGGGTCCTCAGAGTTTTTCCTGATGACGGCAGCGAGGCTGTTCTTCTGCTGCTCGGCGCGCTGCTTGACCTCTTTGCGCTTGGCTTCTTCCTTGAGACGCCGCTGTTTTTCTTTGAACTGTGCCATTTGCCTGGTGATCTCTTCCTCCTGCTGGCGCTTGAGTGCCTCGGCCTCTTTCGCAGCGTCTGCCGTGGCCTGCTGGCGCTTGAGTTCCTCGGCGGTGCGACGGGCACGGTCGTCGTCGGTTAAGCGGTCGCCGTCGTTGACATGGGCGGTCACATCGATGTCCGAACCGTTTTCGCTCGTCGGTACTGTGACGTCGGTGGCCTGCTGGGAGGGATTGCCGGGAGCCGGCAACCGGGGTTGTTTACCTCCCTCTGCCTGGTCGCTGTCGTTGTCGCTGGAACTGACAGCCAGAACGCCGCCGACACCAAGGACCAGGAGGATAACGGCGGCAATTCCCAGTTTCACTAAGATCGGCATACCTTGGCGATTGAGAGCCTGGACGAACTCGGTGCAACTGCCGAAGCGTTGCGAGGGATTTTTGCTCAGTGCCCGGAGGATTTCGTCGTTCTCATGTTTTCCCAATCCTTCGATTGGCTCGGGCGGTTTTTCGAGCACATCTTGGTACAGGTTCTTGAGCTGGCGCTCCTCCTCGGTGAGCGCCTTGTCCGCTTTGTCCTCAGCCGCCTTTTCGAGGTACTTGGGGTTTTTCAGCCAGAACGGCAGGCGGTGCGCGAGTATTTCGTAGACCATGACAGCAAAGGAGTACTGGTCTGTACGCTGTGTCAACTCGCCTTTCTGCCAGATTTCGGGTGATTGGTAGTCGGGGGTTGAGGAGGGGTACTTGTAGAGTTGTTTGTCGTTGCGATGGGGATCATTTTCTGGCGAGCAGTATGTAACGCCGTAGTCAAGCAGGCGGACCTGGGTGTCGTTGTCAACCAGATAGATGCTCTCGGGCTTGAGGTCGTGGTGGACAATGTTGAACTTGGAATTGATGCTGTCGATGGCCTCGGCGACTTTGGCCAGGAGCGGGTGGATATCACCAAACGCGATGCCGTCGAGCTCGATATTTTTCTCGTGCACCCAGGACCGCAGGTTGCGACCACCGAGCAGTTCCATGATGACGAAGAGTTCGTCGGTGCTGTCATCCTCGATGAGGTCGCGGACATGCACCAGGTTGGGGTGTGACATGCGCATCAGCCGCTGGATGTTCTCCTTGACGCGAGGTGTGTCCGATGCCGGGAATTCGCGTCCCGGCCATAAGCTTTTGACAGCGCATTCGACACCAGCCTTCGTGTCCATGCAGTGGTAGACGACACCAGCCTGACTTTCGCCGACGAACTTGAGGACGCGGAAGCGGTCGAGAATGAGTTCGTCGACTTCGTAGGTGTTGTACTGTAGGGGAGGTGCTATTGTCGGGTCGTTGATGGCGGCACCGCCGATGGCGTCGGCGAAGTCTTCGATGCCGCCGGGCATGGTTTGGCTGGCGCCTCGAACCACGGCGAGGCGCTGAAGGACTTCGTCGTAGCTCCCGATGCGTTCGGAGCGTTCCGGTTCGAGCATGTCGTAGATCAGTTCGCAGAGTTCCGTAGGGATATCGTCGCGCAGGTCTTCGATCGGTTCGTACCTTTTCTGGATCTGCGCCATGTAAATCATCGGGGCGGTCGCACCGGGGAATACTTTCTGGCCGGTGCACACCTCGTAGAGCGTGGCACCGACGGCATAGATATCGGTACGGTGGTCGATGCTGGTCTCGCCGGTGGCTTGCTCAGGTGCCATATAATGCGGAGTGCCGATGGGGACGCCGGCATTGGTCAGTTCCGGCATGTCGTAATTCTCATCCGTCGTGTTCATCGGCTTGGCCAGGCCCAGATCAACAATCTTGATGATATCGTTGGTGGTGACCATGATGTTCTGTGGCTTGATGTCACGATGGATGATCTTGTAGCTGTCCCAGGCAAATTTCAGTCCGCTTACGGTTTGGCGCGCGATGCCGATGATCTGCGGTATGGTGTAGACACTGTTCTTTTCGAGATGATCGGCGATGGAGTTGCCGTCGATGAACTCCATAGCGATAAACCAGGTGTCCGAGTCGAAGTTCGCTTCGTAGATTTGCGCCAGGTTCGGGTGATTGATGACGGCGGCGCTCTTGGCCTCGCGGATAAATCGTTGCTCGATATTCTCGCGCAGCTTCGGATTGGCCTGCTGCGCCACCAGTTCACGATTCATGAATTTGATCGCCACAGGGCGGGACAGCGTCAAGTCTTCGGCGAGAAACACCGCTCCCATACCACCCTGGCCGAGCATCTTACCCAGACGGAAATGGCTGATCGTACTGCCGGGTTCGTAGACTAGGTTCGACATCGACTGTTCCCGGGCTGTAACTGACGCAATAGCGGTAAGTAAGACCGCTGCCGGTAGGGGTGCATTTGTGCTTGTGCCACTGTCACATTAGGTTAGGCGGTATAATTTCGATGCAATATAGCGAGGCCGGTGCAATTCACAACCGGCCGGGCCTGCCGCCTGGTAGCCTTTCCAAGCTGTTCGACGCCTGTGCGCGGCCAAGCTGCTGGCACCTGTATCGTAAAGAACATAATGGCGCGAGATGGAATCGCGCATGTCGGGTCTCGAAATAGAGATATACAGACGATGACACCGAAATTGTCCGGCCAGGATTCACTGATCATTTCGAAGACGCAGATCGTCCGCAAAAGTTCGATTGTCTCTTCGATTGTCGCTGATGTTACCAGCGACGCAGGTGCGGCGACTGACAGCGAACCGTTTTGCGGCGATGACCGTTGGCGCACTGCTCACGACGGTAAATACGTGACGAAGCACAAGATTGCCACTGGTGGCATGGGGGTGATCTATCACGTACTCGATCAGGATTTCGAGCGGGATTCCGCCATGAAAGTCATCCTGCCCGGGATTACGCGCGATACCGTGGCTCTTGACAGTTTCATGCGCGAGGCCCGGATCACGGCACAGCTCGAGCATCCGAATATTATTCCGGTGCATGACCTCGGCTACCTGCCCGGGCACGGCGTTTTTTTCACTATGAAGCTGATGCAGGGACAACCACTGATCGATCTTCTCCGGCAGATTGAGCTGGGCAACGGTGAAGTCCTTCAGAAATACAACTTTTTCACGCTGCTCAGCACCTTTCGCAGAGTTTGTGATGCCGTCGCGTTTGCTCACTCCCGCGGCATTGTGCATCGCGATATCAAGCCGCACAACATCATGATTGGCGACTTTGGTGAGGTTGTGCTGATGGACTGGGGACTGGCGAAGCGCATTTCCGAGGAGGAACCACCGGTTGCCGGGATGGCGTCGTCTGATGGAAACGCCGAAGCCACCGAAATCGGTGTTATCAAAGGATCACCGGCTTACATGCCGCCGGAGCAGGCACACGGTCACGTTGACCAGTTCGACCAGCGCAGTGACATCTTTCTGCTGGGCGCGACGCTGTATCACATTTTTACCTTCTTCCCGCCCTATCTTGGTGATGACATTTACGACATCATCAAGCGTGCGCAGGCTTGCAATTTCGTACCGCCGAACGAGATGCCGACCGGTCGTCTGCGTATCCCCGACGAGCTGTGTAGCATTATCATGCGATGCATGGCGGCCGACCGCGGTGACCGGTACCAGACGGTGGAAGAGTTAATAACGGATCTCGACACCCTCTTGCGGGGTGCGATGATGGTTGACAATCAGAAGTTCATGCCGGGCGAGTGCCTCATGCGTGAAGGCGAGATAGGCACGGAGTGCTACGTCATCGAAAGCGGCCAGGTCCGTGTCGAGAAAGGACTCAGCGGCGACCCCATGATACTCGGGACGCTGACCCAGGGGGATATCGTCGGGGAAATGGCTCTGATTACCCACGAACCGCGCTCGGCTACAGTCATCGCGGTGGAGCCGACCGAAGTACTTGTGCTCACCCAGGAATTCTTCAACCGCAATCTCAAGCAATTGCCGCCGTGGATGTCGAAGACGATTGTTGCGCTGGCGCAGAGACTGAATAAGGCAAACACGATCCGCTATGATACGACGACAATCGAGAATGACGGCGATGATGGGGAATCTTGACATGGCCCATCCACCTGCGTGACGCGAAATAGCCGGGAAAGCCCTTGCCATGTCTCGATCCAGCATCCGCCTGCCGGTCTCTGGGGATTTACCGTGCAGTACGATGAAAAGATCGCTGACCGTTTGTGTTCGTTTTTGCGCCTTTTCGCAGTGACAGCCTCAAAAGCACGAAGCCTCACTGGCCCAGCACATCTTCATAGTCAACTGCTGTGTCGATATCCTGAAAAATTCCCGGCTCATCGATATCGATACGAACAACGTTGCCCGTGTGGGCGCTGATAATCTGCTTGGCGCCGGCATCGCCGGTCAGCTGCAGGATCTCGTTGCGATAGTCGCAGCCGAAAAGCACAGGATTGCCGTCACGGTTGTCGTGATTCGGTACTATGATCGCGTTGCTGCCGGCGGATGCCTGGCCGATTGCCAGCAGCGTGGCCGTTTTCACCATCGGCATATCCCCGAGGCAGAAGAGGTAGGCGTCCGTGTCGCTGCGGGCAGCCTTTACGCCGGCTTGCAGCGAGGTTGACATGCCGTCGGCAAACGCTGCATTGTGAACGGTATGCACATTGACCGGCAGGCCCGCGGTGACGTCAGCCTGCCGGTGGCCGGTGACGACGATCGTCTCGCTGAATGCCGCGCCCAGAACGTTTGCCACGGTTGTGCCGATGATGGTGCGGTCACCCAGCGGCAGCAGCAATTTGAAATCGCCCATGCGGCTCGACTTTCCCGCCGCCAGGATGATGGCCGATATCTTCGCGTGCTGTGTGCCCTTACCTGCCATACTTTGCCTGCACCACTTCGGCGATGATGCTTAGGGCGATCTCCACCGGGGCACGGCCGCCCAGAGGCAGGCCTGCCGGACCACTGATGCGGCCAATCTCGGCCTCGGTAAAGCCGGCGTCTGCCAGGCGGGCGTTCCGTGCGGCCTGAGTTTTTTTGCTGCCGAGCGCGCCGATGTATGACACCGCGCTGCGCAGCAGGATATGCAGCGCCGGGTCATCGATCTTCGGATCATGTGTCAACAAAACAGAGTAGGTGTCTTCGTTGAGATCGATATCGGCCAGCACAGTGTCTGGCCATTCACTGGTCAGGTGGTCGGGCGGAACCGGGAAGCGTTTCTCGTCGGCGAATACCTGGCGCGGATCGATGACTGTGGTTTCGAAACCGACTTCCTGTGCCAGTGCCACCAAATGCACGGTGATGTGGGCTGCACCGACGATCAGCAAATGGTCGCGCCGGGCGAAGACCTGAAAGAACAATCGCTGCCCATTGATCTCCTGCACGCCGCTGCGCCGTTCTTGGTAGGCCGTACGCGCGGACGCCACGACTGCACTGGTGTCGGTACCGAAGTCGCCGACGACACCGTCGTGCGGGTCGACAAGCAGGTGGCCAAAGTCCGGTTCGAGACGGGTGACGAGGACCTTTGGCTGCTTCGCACTCAACGCGGTCGCGAGTCCCTGCCACAGTTCGCGGGCGGCAGGATCGGCGGCGCGCGCCGGATGCGGTTCGACGAAGACACGGACCTTGCCGCCACATGTCAGACCGACTGACCAGGCGGTTTCGTGGGTGACCCCATAGCCGATCTCTCGAGGAATGCCGGTGTCCATGACCTGCAACGCTTCATCGATGACAGCGCCCTCGATGCAGCCGCCGCTGACCGAGCCGGTGACCTGCATGTCCCGATTGACGCCCATTACCGAGCCGACGCCGCGCGGCGCCGAACCCCAGGTTTCTATGACAGTGGCCAGGGCGCATGGCTCGTCGGCCTCGAGCCATTCTGATAGTTTGGGGAGGATGTCGTGCATGGCTTGGCTGGTTCTGCCATCTAGCGGCAGGTATTTTTGGTGAAATGTTTAGCAAACGCTCTAATATACATCACGGCATGCGTCTAACACGCCATATATCCGTGCCTCGCAAATTTGCCCTTGTGGAACTGGTGATCGTGATCACGGTTGTTGCGATCGTCGCGGTCGTTAAGGCATTCCGGCAGCAGCTATCAGATGTGCCACGAGCCTCGGCGCTGGCGATTGGCTGGCGCTCCGGGATGTATGCTTCCCGGGCAGAGGCGGTCAAAGTATGGTGAGGCGAACCAGCAGCGGCCCGCATACTCCCAGTCGCTGCAGTACGGATCGAGTTCTCAGCATTCAGGCCTGAAATAGTTTCAGGTACCGAGGGGCTTGAAGCCTTCGGCTTCGAGGCACAGAAAGAATTCTTCGACGTTCATGAAGATGTGCCCCTGCTCGATGTAGCTGTCGGTCGTGAATGGGCTGAGGTTCGTCGGCGGGTAGATCATGTAACGGCGCTTGTGATAGTCGCGGGCGTGCCCGAGCTCGTCCATCATGCCGGTTGACATTGGCGGGCGTTGAGCGTACGGGTGAATCGCAACGACGGCGTCGACCTTGCCGACGAACCAGTGCAGATCCCGATGCACGGTATAGGAAAAGGTCACTTCCTTGTCGCGCTGGTTATCGAAGCTCGAACCGATCTCGATGGCCTGCGGGTCGATGACCAGGCCATATTCGTTGAGCCGTGCGATCGTCTCGTCCACTACGGTACGCGCCTGCGGATCCGAGTGCGTCATCGAGTATGAGACGTAAAAGGAGGGAACGTGTTGATACTTGACAAGCTTGAACAGGCTGTCCGGATTCTGGCCGATCGGAATGACATAGTGCCGCACATTCAAGTGCTCGGCCCAGTCCTCTGACAGGCTGACCTCCTCATCCATCCAGGAGAGAATCTCGCGGATGCTGAAATTGTGTTGTTTGACACGCTGGAAGAATTCGTCGCGCTTCTGGGCATCGTGCATGCGTTCCTGAATGAACCACTCTGCGTCGATCAAGGTGACAATGACGTCGGGCCGTATGAAGTGCGCTATTTCCTTGTGATCCTTCAGTTTGATATTGACGTGCTTCCATTCGATCGTGGACGGCGCACGGACAATTGCGTTGGTCACATCATTCGCTTCGAGTTCGAAGCCGATCTTGCGGTATTCACGTTCGCGCAGGACTTCGAACAGGTAGTTCGTGGTACCCAGCAGCCGGTCAAGCTTCTTGCCGCCGGTGCTTTCCAAGGCGTTGATCAGGTTGTGATAGCTGATGTCGAGTCCCTGGTCCTGCCCCATCTGCAGCACCTGGTTGATATAGGATTCGTCATCCATGCCGGCGATCATACCGGTGACTAAAACGCGCATGCCAGTTCCTCGGGAATCTGCGGTGGCGGCTTAGAAAAATTTCCGTCGCCCTTTCGGTGCCATCGGGTGCTTTTTCATCTGTCCCTTGCTGGCTTTCTGCTTTGGCGGCTGCTCGAGATGCAGGGCGTACCATTGCTCGCCGATTCCGGCATTTGAGAACAGGTGAAGCTTGTTGTTGGCGACGTGTTCCCAGTTGCGTGTGATCACATCGCTGTCGGTCTTGTCCTTGGCACGGGTCAGGACATCCAGAGCTTCGTCGGTTTTCTTGCGCTTGATCAATGTCCACGCGTAGAGCGAATAGATCAGCAGTGCCTTTTCGTACTTGAACTTTTTGATGCCTTTCTTGAAGCTTTTTTCCAACGCCTCGAAATCTTCATTATGGTACTGGCGTGTCATCTTCATGGCCATTGTCAACGGTTCGAGCACAAGGATTTTCGGTATCAGCGTGTCAGCTTTGTCGAAGCGCTTGATCTGGAAGTTGAGCTGCATCTTCAAGGTATTGATCTGGCGCTCGGCCAGGATGTTCCATTTGTACAAGGGCTGTGCAGTTTCGAGGACTGCGAGGGCGTCGATCACGCCTGTTTCCATGACTTTCTCCACCTGGGCCTGCATCACTTTCTGCGAGGATGGCTTGGTCTGGAATCGGCCGATCAGGCGCTGGGCTTCACTCTGGGCTTCGGTGATCCGCTCCTGTACCGTCATGGCGACGGCCTGCAGGCGCTTGCCAAAGTAGCGGCTCAGCAGAATCATCATACCGAAGAAGACGACGACCCCGAGGCAAATGCCCCAGCCCAGTCCGGTGACACTGGCCAACGCCGCCGCCGCGACCACGGCAGCGAGTACGGAAACAATCAATGAGAGCATTTGTTCCTCACATTATCGAATCGTGAAAATCCGCACACCGCGATTCGTCTGCTGAACAGATCATCAGACGGCGAGCACTTCGGAATTGGCTTGAAGCCGTTTCTGCCCGATCAACGAATACGGACCGACCCAGTCAATCTGTACCGGAACGAGTTGTCCGATCAGATCTTCCCCGCCTTCGAAATAGACCAGTCGATTATCCGGAGTGCGGCCGTACCAGCGTTGCTTCTGGTATTTCTCGACCAGCACTTCGACGCATGTGTCCTGGTACCGGGCGTTTTTCTCGGTCAGAACTTCTTTCTGCAGGTCGTCGAGCATTTGCCGCCGCCGCTTTTTCTCGGCTATTGTCACGTTGTCCGGCATTTTTCTCACGGCCACCGTCTTCGGTCGCGGCGAGTACGTGGAAATGTGGACCTTGTCGAACTGTACGCGTTGCATCATGCGGTACGTATCCATAAACTGCTCGTCTGTTTCGCCGGAGAAACCGACAATGATGTCGGTATTGAGGGCGGCCTGCGGCAGGCGGTCGCGGATGCGGTCGACGAGTCGGTAGTAATCGTCGCTTGTGTAGCCACGGCGCATGTTGGCCAGTACCTCGTCGTTACCGGCTTGCACCGGAACTTCGAGGTGCGGGCAGACCTTGTCGAGCTCGGAGACGGTGTCGAGCAACTTATCGGTCATCCAGTTCGGATGGCTGGTCAGAAAACGGATACGGTGAATACCGTCGATATTGTTGGCCCGGGTCAGGAGGTCGGCCAGATCGATGTCCTCGTCAAGATCGAGGCCATAGCGGTCGACAATTTGTCCGAGCAACATGACTTCGCGGATGCCCTGGCCGGCGAGCAGCTCGATCTCGTGCAGCACATCGGCCGATGGTCGACTGCGTTCACCACCGCGCCGGTACGGGATGATGCAGAAGGTGCAGGCGTGTGAGCAGCCGAGCACAACAGGCACGTGCGCGGTGATTGCGACGCCGCGCTGGTCGATGGGCAGGACGTTCTCGGCGTTCTGTATGGCATCCCGCAGGCTGCGGCTCGATTGCTCCTGCAGCAGCACCGCTTCGTAGAGATCGTGTTCCTGCAGGTAATCGAGCAGCGGTCCGCCGTCAGAGGGCGACATAAAAACGTCGACAAACGGAAACTTTTCCTGCAGTGCCGGCGCTTCTTTGACGCCGACCAGGCACCCCATCAACCCGAGGACAAGGTCGGGACGTCGTTGCTTGATGGTCTTGAGCGAGCCGAGCCGACCGTAGATCTTATTCTCCGCCTGCTGCCGGACAACGCAGGTGTTGAGCACGACAACATCGGCTTCGTCCGGGTCCGAGGTCGGTCCGTATCCCAGTGTCTCGAGCTGGGCGCCGAGCTTGCGGGAATCCGCCTCGTTCATCTGGCATCCGATGGTCCAGATGTGGTATTGCTTGTCGAAAGTCTTGTTCATGAGCTGTGGCACGGCACAGAAGTGAGAGAATGAAGAGAGTGTCCGTTTTGAGAAACACATAGTATACAACGAGTTACAGACACCGTCAAACTACCCGGCATTGCGGTGAAGGATGGTTTGTCATGGATGACGGGACCTGGCTTGCGAAGAAACAAAACAGTGCCGGCCATTTCCATTGCGTATGCTGCAGCAGGGCTTGTGCCGCTCCCGGTGCCAGCATTCGTGCGGTCAATGAAGCAAAATACCTTTGCCAGCCCGAGACAGCTGCTGATTTTGCAGCGATCTCGATTCATGCTGCCGTGCAATGGAATCCGGCACTTGACCGCTGGGGAAACTGCGTCGGCAGTTCCGGAGTAATTTGAATTGAAGCTCTAACGCAATTGCGCGGGCGTATTTCTGTGCCAATGTGTCTGCTCGCTACAGCCATCAACTGACGGGTCTACTGGATGGCCGAGCGGCGAAATCGCGTTATATTGCGCATGATGTAGAAAAAATACGGTCAGGAGTACGATTGATGAGTGAGACTTTAATTCCGGTCGAATCCGGCAACGCGGCACACGCGGCGTTGTCGCGGCCATTGGGCTACGCCAATCAGCCGAGAGATTTCGACTGGCTGGAAAAAAACATACCGTGTCAGACGGCCTGCCCCGCGGGGACCGACATCCCTGAATACCTGGCTGCGATTTCCCGCGGCGACTACGCTCGCGCGTATAAGATCAATTTGGAAGACAACGTATTCCCGGCGATTCTCGGGCGTGTGTGTTCCCGGCCGTGTGAGCCGGAATGCCGGCATGGCTGGGAAGGTAACGGCGAGTCGGTAGCGATTTGCTTTTCAAAGCGATCTTCCGGCGATCTCGGCAATCAGGACCCCGTAGTCATGCCGAAGATTTTTCCTGACTCCGGCAAGAAAATTGCCGTTGTTGGTTCCGGTGTGGCCGGGTTGACAGCCGCGCGCAACCTGGCGCTGTACGGCCATCAGGTGACGGTTTACGAAAAACACTTGACCCCCGGCGGCATGTTGAACCAGGGCATTCCCGAATTCCGCCTGCCGCGAGAGTTGATTGACCGCGAGATCGGTCAGGTCACGGCCTGTGGCGTTGAAATCGTCTGCAGCACCGAGATCGGCAAGGACATTCCGATTGCTCAACTCACCGCGGACAACGACGCCGTCATCCTGGCGGCCGGCACCCTGCGCCCTAACATTCTCGATCTGCCGGGGGCCGAGTTGGCGGGCATCCAGCACGGGCTCGATTTTCTGCTGAAAGCCAATGAGTTCGAGCACGAGCAGATGAGCGGCCATGTTGTCGTTATTGGGGGTGGGTTCACGGCTATGGACTGCTCCCGGACCGCGTTTCGCCTGGGGGCTGAGAAGGTCGGTGTTTATTATCGGCGTTCGACCAATGAAATGCTGGTGACCCCTGGCGAGCTGGAGGAGCTTGAGGAAGAGAATATTCTCATGGAGACGATGGTCAGCCCGGTGGGCTATATCGGCGACGACCAGGGCAGGGTGAAAGCCATCCGTTTCATCCGCACCGAGCTGGGTACACCCGATGAAAACGGCCGTCGGCGCCCGATCAATATCGAAGGCAGCGAATTTGAAATCCCGGCCGACTGGGTGCTGCTGGCGACTGGCCAGTTCCCCGATACCGATTTCATCGACGACGATTTCCGCCCGGACCTGGTCGGTAACGAGCAGTGGCTGGTCAGTGGCGATGCGCACGAAACCGATGTCGAGAAGGTCTTCATTGCCGGCGACTTTGCCATGGGCGCATCGACCCTGATCGACGCGATTGGTCATGCCAAGGCCTGTGCCCGGGTCGTCGATGAACACCTCACCGGCGAAACTCGACTCACCGATGTTGCACTGATCGAAGAGGCCGAGACCACCGGTCGTAAACGCGAGATGGATGATATCCCGTTGCAAGTCATGCCGACCATCCCGTTGACTGAGCGCAGCCTGACCGCGGAAGTCGAGACGGGTTATGTCGAGGACACTGCCGGTGAAGAGGCAAAGCGCTGTTACCTGTGTCATTTCAAATTCGAGATCGACAATGACCTATGCATTTACTGTGACGGTTGCCTGCGCGTCAAGCCAGTGGACAACTGTATCGTAAAGGTCAAAGAGATGACGTACGACGATGACGGCCGCATCACCGGCTACGTTCGGTCAACCAACGCCATGGACTACAACCTGTTGTACATCGACCAGAACGAGTGCATCCGCTGCGGCGCCTGTGCCGATGTCTGCCCGGTCGAGTGTATTCCGGTGCAGAAAGTCAATAAACGAGTGGTGAAAACCAGCGACGTGCACTAAGGGCAGAGTAGCAGCGCTCGCACGTTACCAAAGACAGCGCCATGTTCACTCCGGAACAGATTCAGAACATGTTGGCGACGGGTGTGGTGCTTGGTGTGCTTGGCATTATCATCCTCATGGCGACCGAGATTCAGAAGTGGCGCAAGAAACGCACGATCGTCCATGGCATGCAGTTGTTCGTGCGGATGATGGGCGGCATGTTGATGCTGATTCTGCTGGCCCACCTCTTTGGCGGTATCATGTATGCCCAGCTGGGCGATCTGCCGACCGCACAGTTCGTTCTCTACTGGATTAAGTGCGTGCTGCTGGCCTTGGCGTTGTGCCTGGTTGCCGTTGTCGATGTGCTGCTGATCATGCGGCATCGGCAACAGCACCGCAAGCGCCTGAAAAACCTTGCTATTAATCTTGTGAACGAAACTCATGAGCTGACGGCGGGTTCCAAACAGTGAGCGCCGTCGACAGGTGTGCAGGGAAGCCATACCTTCTCACCGAGCGGCCAGCCGTGGCAGCGACGGCTTGCACAGCTGCTACCGCACTGAACTTCATTCCCGCGATCGGTATTGCTGCATTCGGCTGGACGATCTGGC
Organism: uncultured Lentisphaerales bacterium; assembly: GCA_964460215.1. Lineage (GTDB taxonomy): Bacteria > Verrucomicrobiota > Lentisphaeria > JABSQK01 > CAJWLW01 > CAJWLW01. Next base: position 59,429 of record CAYWQM010000007.1, on the reverse strand, counting down.
ATCTCCTTGGCGTATCGCTGCATCCGTTGCTGCCGTTGCTGTGGTTCGCCGCCGGCCTGCTGGTCTATAACCTCGACCGCGCCGTCGCTGATCCCGCTGATTGGACCAATATCCCGGGCCGTGTCGAACGCGACGCTGCATTCGCCGGCAGCCGTCGAGCGTTGATGGCGGCGGCGGTGCTTTTGCTGTTTGCCGGCCCCCTGCTGCTCGGTGCCTGGCCGGTTGCTGCTGCGATTAGTGTAGGTACCGTTGCCTGTGTCGGCTACTCTGTGCGCCTGCCGTTGCTGCCGGTGCGAATCAAGGATGTGCCGGTTGTGAAGACCTTTTTCCCGCCGCTTGCCATCACGGTTGCCTTGATGGGCACGCCGCTGTTGCTGTTGCCCGAATTGCCGACCGGATTCGGTGCCGCGACGGTTTGGGTCTCGGGAATTTTGCTGGCAAATGTCATCGTCTGTGACCTGCGTGACTTGCACGGCGACTGCGAGAACAGGGTCGTCTCCCTGGCTGTGCTGTGTGGCGGCCCGGGCACGGTGGCAGTGCTGGCAGCGGTGTTTCTGCTGACTGTTGCAGCGAGTACCTGGCAACTCCACGTGGCGGTGGGCACTGCAGGCTATCTGGCCGCGGCTGCAGTGTGTTTCCCGATCGCCAAAGCACGGCAATGGTACTACGATTGTGTGGTCGACGGTGTGTTGTTCGTACCGTTGCTGCTGTGCGCTGTGTAGCTTTTACTGTTCGGCGTCAGGCAATAATGCCACGGGGTGCGGAAACCGAAAAATCCCAACGCCGTGACTGGAATGCAGCGGTACGGAATCGCGTTGGGCCTCTTTTAATCTTCCCGGTGCAGTTCGCGGACCTTGTCGAGCAGGCCGTCGCAGCCGTCCTCGAGGATATCAAGCACGCGCTCGAAGCCGTCGTTGCCGCCGTAGTACGGATCGGGTACTTCGGAAACGTCGTGGTGCCGGCAGAAATCAGTGAACTTGACGAGTTTTCCAGTTTGGCCGTGGTGTTCGATGAGGCTGGCGGTGTCGCCGTAGTTGCTGTCGTCCATGGTGACGATGTAATCGAATGTCCCGAGATCCTCCTGCGTTAGGCAGCGGGAGATGCTGGTGAGATTGTAGCCGCGGCGCTTGGCCGTGCTGCGCATCCTGCTGTCGGCGCGGTCACCGGCGTGATAGGCGATGGTGCCGGCGGAGTCGAGCTTGATACGGCCCTGTAGGCCGGCAGCGTCGACTTTTTGCTGCATGACGCCTTCGGCGGCAGGTGACCGGCAGATATTCCCGAGGCAGACGAAAATTATCCTTGTTTGCATACAACCAATGTACAATAGATTAAGTCAGCGCCAAGATTTCACGGTTGCCTGGGCGCCGGAACACATGACGATCTTTTTCAGGCATTGCGAACGATAACAAGCGAGCGCTCAAAGTGTATTGTACTGATGGCACGTTGGACGGGAATATCGAGGTCGATGTGTTGAACAAACTTGTGAGACAAATCCCCGTACCCGATGTCCCCTGCCGTCGCGTGGCCTGGCGGATTTTATGATTGCAAGTGACCACTGTGAAGTTGCGTGGGAATTAAATTCGGCGGTGCCGCAGGCTGTGAACCTGATCGCAAAGCTATATATTCCGCGTGGCAAACGGAGTAGCCAATGAGCCGGACAATTCTCATCACGGGAGCCGCGAGACGCATCGGCAGAGCGATTGCGCTGGGGCTGGTTCAGACTGGCGACCGGGTGGCCGTGCACTATCACACCAGTACTGCCGAGGCCGCTGCCGTTGTCGGCGAGCTGCAGGCTGCCGGTGCGGAATCCGCAAGCTTCGGTGCCGACCTCACGGCCGCCGCGGACGTCGAGGCGTTGGCAGCCGACGTCACCGATCGCTTTGGTCAGCTCGACGTGGTTGTGGCAGCTGCCGCGGTGTTTCGCCGCACGCCCTGGTCGGCAGTTAGCGAGGATGATTGGGATTTTCATATGGATGCCAATCTCAAGGCGACTTTTTTGTTGGCCCGGGCAGTGGCACCGCGGATGAACGAAGGCGGGGTTATTGTAACCTTCGGTGACTGGGCCGGCGAACGGGCCTATGCCGACTATCTGCCGTACTGCGTCTCGAAAGCCGGCGTCATCGCGCTAAGCAAAGCCCTGGCTCAGGAATTGGCGCCGCGCGTTCGTGTCAATTGCGTATGCCCCGGGACAATTCTGCCGCCGTCGGATGCGACCGAGGACGGGTTGAAACGGATTGCCGAAATGACACCGCTGAAACGTATCGGCAGCCCGGATGACGCCGTGGCTGCTGTAAAATTTTTTGTCGAGGGCTCGGATTTTACGTCGGGATCGATTTTGCATATCGATGGCGGCCGAGCGATTGTAAACAATCCCAGAGCATGAGGGAACAGGGAGGCGCTTAACATGGAAGACAAGACCGCACTGACCGACGAACAGATCGCCGCGGAGTTGGCGACGCTGGACGGCTGGCGCCAGGACGGCATTTTTATGAAGAAAGACTTCATTTTTGCCAACTTCAAAGAGATCAACGCTTTCTTGCCGCACTTGACCGCGACAATTGTGGCGCAGAATCATCATCCCGATTTCTCGTTTCTCAGCGGCGAGAAAAAAGTAGCAGTCGAGGTGACGACCCATAGCGAAGGCGGCCTGACACAGGCGGACATCAATCTGGCGCGAGACCTGAACGCCTGGAACCAGTAGCCGACTGCGGATGACCTTTATATTGTTTCCGATCGTTGGCGCAATCATCGGTGCATTGACCAACCAGATCGCTATCAAAATGCTGTTTCGCCCGTATCGTCCGATCATGGTCGGCAACTTGTCCCTGCCGCTGACGCCGGGGGTGATCCCGCGCAATCGCGAAAAGATCGCTGCGAACATTGCACAGACGTTCGAGAGCAAGCTGCTGTCGAGCTCAGAGATCCACGAGTTCATCACCGGCGCCCATGCCCGGCGCGCGATCGAGGACAAGGTCAATGAGCTGGCGGGCTTGCTCGGCCCCTTTGCCGGTATGCTCGAGCAGCTCAAACCGAAAATTGTCGGCAAAATCCTTGAAGGTATCGAGGACATGGCAAACGAAGCGGTGGAGCACGGCGGCGCGCTGAATATCCGGCAGCAACTCGAAGAGAAAATCAACGCCATGGACATCGCGCAGCTCGAAGAACTGATCCTTGGTTTTTCCCGGCGTGAGTTTCGGCACATCACCATCTTTGGCGGGATTCTCGGTGCCCTTATCGGTCTTGTACAGGCCGGCCTGAATCAAGTCATGCTCAGCGTGTAGCTCTCACTGGAAATCCCCCTATGAAGGACCCGACTTTTGCGCGCCGCGGCCCATAGACAACCGCACACCTGGTGGCAGCATACCAGCGAGGCCTGCAGGGGGCTGCGTCGGATGAACTGGCTGCTGCTGGCGGTCGTCGGCTGCCTGTGCAGCATCGGCATCGCGTTTATCTTTGCCATTGGCCGGCAGCACGGTGGTGGTTTTGAACTGGTCTGGCAGAATCAGGCGATGTGGGTGGTGATCGGTCTGGGCGGGATGCTCGTGCTGGCGTCGATCGACTATGAATGGCTCGGGCGTGGTTCGCATCTGATCTATGTCGGGACGATCGCCCTGCTGATCGCGGTGCTGCTGATCGGCCGGGAAATCCACGGTGCGCGCAGTTGGATTGTGCTGCCCGGCGGTAAGACGCTGCAGCCGGCGGAGTTCGCAAAGCTCGGTGTCATCCTACCGGTCGCGTGGCTGGCATCACGACAATCGATGCACCTTAGCCGTTGGCGGCATCTTTTTCCGTTCGCCCTGCTGTTGGCGTTGCCGATGGCGCTGATCGCGTTGCAGCCGGATTACGGCAGCGCCATGGTTCTGGTGCCGATTGTGGTCGGGATTGTTTTTGTCGCCGGCTTACCGGCGCGCTGGCTGGTTTACGCGGGGGTGATTGTTACGCTGTTGTCGCCGATCATCTTTCATCAGGTGCTGGCCGAGCACCAGCGCAACCGGATCCGGATTTTTCTCAACCCGTCAAGCGACACGACACGCAGCGGTTGGAACGCGCGGCAGTCGTTGCTGGCAGTGGGCAGCGGCGGCTTGTCGGGCAAGGGGTTCATGAATGGCACGCAGAATACACTTGGCTACCTGCCGCGCAACGTTTCGCATACGGACTTCATTTTTTCGGTGATCGCCGAAGAGACCGGTTTTGTTGGCAGCACGGCAGTAATTGTGCTGGAGTTACTGATTTTGCTTCTGAGCGTCTATATTGCATCACAAGCATGTGACGAATTCGGGCGCAATGTGGCGTGCGGCATTGCGGTGATGTTCTGTTGCCATGTCTACATCAACATTGGCATGACTGTCGGCATGGCGCCGATCATCGGCATCCCGCTGCCTTTTGTCAGCTCCGGTGGGTCGTTCATGCTGTTGACTATGGGCTGCATTGGAATTTTGCAGAGCATTTACATCCGGAGACGCTGATTTTGGCGTGCATTCTGTATCGTATGGAATCGAACAGGGACAGACGATGGAAAACCTAGACAGCATTCTGAGAGACATGATTTCCGACGAAGAACAGTTGGAAAGCCTGGTCGCGACCACTTTCGGTATTCACAACGGTCTAGCTCACATGTTCCACCGGCTTTCGAGCTATCACGCGTTGCTTGAACTCGAGCTCGAGGAAAGTCCGACTGGCAAGATTTATCTGCAGGAAGGCGACATCGCTTTACAGGTTGCCTTCGAACTGCTCAAGAGCCTGGACCGCGCGCTGGATGTTCACCGCCGCGATTTCGAGTCGGTCGATCTGCAGTCCCTGGTCACCGGTGTGTCACGACGGCTGAAAAAGATCGGCCAGACCGAGTTCGATCTCGACTTCAGCCATGTCCAGGACCGTGAAAACTTTGCCTGGGGACGGCTGCATCTGCTGCAGCAGGTTTTCTTCGAACTGCCCACGGTGTTCCGCACCGACACACCTGAAGAAACGGATAAGCTGCATATCACCGTACGCGCTGAGGTTTTTACTGACGAGTTTTTTAAGTCCTGCAAGTCGGTGCTGGAGGGCGGCGAGTACACGTTGCTGCTGGTCAGTCGGCAGGAGCGGGAGTTCGATAATCAGGAGTTTGTCGGGTTTTTCGAGAAGCAGGTGATTTCGCCGAACCTGGAGCTGGCCGACAATTTCATTTCGATGTATGGCACCGTCCGTTTGCACGGCGGCGACATGCTGTGTGTGAAAAAAGAAAACGATCTGGAGTCACTGGCCCTGTTATTTCCGTTCCGCCGCAATCGCGTCGAAATGTATGGCGAACAGGCTGTGGACGATGAGATGCTGCAGGGGACGGAGACGATTCTGCTGGTCGACGACGAGGGCATCATATGGGATGTCGTCATCGAGATGCTGCAGACCCTCGGTTACACCGTTTTGCTGGCTGCGAACGGCAAGGACTGTGTGGAAATCTACGAGTCTAACCGCGACGAGATCGACCTCATCCTGCTGGACATGGTGATGCCGGAAATGAACGGGCACGATGCCTTTTTCGCGTTGAAGGAAATCGACCCGAAGGTCAACGTGCTGCTGTCCAGTGGCTACGTCGAGGAAGAGGACGCACGCGATGTGCTCGAGGCCGGTGCCAAAGGCTTCCTGCGCAAACCCTATCGCATGGTCGACTTGGCCGGCGCGATCCGCGGCATCTTCGATCGTAAATAGCCTTGCAAGCGGACCGCACGCCTTATTTCGCTATCCGTGACGCCGCCACTGCGAATTGGTAAGGCTGACGCGGACCAAGGCCCCAGTCGAGGCTTGGCCTATCGGCCGAATCGCCGCTGACGCAGGTGGTAAGAACGCAGGGCGCGGAGGAAGTCGATCTTTCGGAAGTCCGGCCAGAAGGTGTCGCAGAAGTAATATTCGGCGTAAGCGCTTTGCCACAGCAAAAACCCTGAGAGCCGCACTTCGCCGCTGGTGCGGATGATCAGATCCGGATCCGGCAGTCCGCTGGTATAGAGGAATGGCTTGATGCTTTCGGCGTCGAGTGTCGGCAGGACCTCTTCGAGCGCCTTGCCGCTGGCCTGCTGATCGGTGAGGTACTGGCAGAACGCATCGGTGATCTCCTCGCGGCCGCCGTAGGCGATAGCGACATTGAGCAGAAACTGGTCGTGATCTTTCGTTGCCTCCTCGATGTCGGCGATCGCCTCGCGCAGGCTCTCCGGCAAAAGATCGAGGCGGCCCATGTACCGGAGTCGAATCTTGTTTTCGCGGATGCGCGGGTCCTGCAGCATTTTACGCGTGCGTTTCTCGATCAGGTCGAGCAGTCCTTTGACTTCCTCCGGGTCGCGATCGAAGTTGTCGAGTGAGAAGATCCATATCGTGGCACAGGGAACGTTGTATTCGAAACACCAGTTGAGTACTTCATCGAGCTTATCGGCCCCCATGGAATGGCCGTCAATGATTCTGTTCAACCCCCATTGCCGCGCGAACCGGCGGTTGCCGTCGAGGATAATGCCGATGTGCTCAGGCCGCATCCAGCGCAAAGCCGCCGTCCCGAGTCGGTGCTCGTAGAGCTTGTAGAACGGCCATTTGAGCAATCGGTTGATACGGCCCAGCAGAAACTTGAGCAGTGCCCAGGATGTGCCGACGGTCTGTCCGACCGGCCGCTCGACGGTGGAAGCGGGGGATTGCATGGAAGTTCAGAAGTGGGGCTGAGAGACTGTGACTGTGACGGCGGCAAGGCCAGGAATAGCGAGGCCAAGCGGTAGAAGCAATAAGGTAGCGCGTCCATCGGTGATCTGCCATTCTTCAGGTGGCTCCACGGGGCTTTCACGCTTGTGCCACAGAAGATCGAGGTGCCCATGGTCATGGTGAAAGTTGCCGGTTTTCCACCATCGGAAGATGCGGTAGGGCTTTAGGACTCTTATATTAGTGATCACGGCAGAACCGACTGGAGCAGATTTCGTGACGCTGGATATGCGCTGATACCTGACTCCTGACACTTGAACTTGACACCGGGCGCGGCGTTGCCGCAGGTAGGAGACGGACGAAAATGGCATTGTGGAGCGGACGGTTTTCCAGTGACCCGGACGAGGTTGTCGCTGCACTGAGCGAGTCGATCTCGTTTGACCAACGTCTATATGCCTATGACATCGCGGGCAGCATCGCGCATGTCAAGATGCTGGCGGCATCCGGAGTTGTGCCAACAGTGGACGCCGAGTCGATCGTTGCCGAGCTGTTGCAGATCCGGGAGCAGATCGATGCCGGTGATTTCGAATTCGATACGGCGCTCGAAGATATTCACATGAACATCGAAAGCCGGTTGATCGAGCGGCTCGGCGACAGCGGCGCCCAAATTCACGCCGGCCGCAGCCGGAACGATCAGATCGCCACCGATATCCGGCTCTATCTGCGCGACGAAATCAGCGACATCAGCAGACGGGTGCGCGATTTGCAGAAGGCGCTGGTCGAGCTGGGCAGTGCCAATGACAGTGCTATTCTGCCGGGGCTGACGCACCTGCAGAACGCACAGCCGGTGCTTTTTGCCCACCATCTGTTGGCCTATGTCGAGATGTTGGAGCGGGACCACAGCCGGCTGAGCGACTGCCGGATACGGCTTAACGAGTCGCCGCTGGGTGCTGGGGCAGTGGCCGGCAGCACGTTGCCTCTCGACCGCCAGCAGGTGGCGGCCGAGCTCGGCTTTGACCGGGTCATGCGCAACAGCATGGATGCGGTGGCTTCGAGGGATTTCGCGATCGAGCTGGGCGCTGACCTGGCAATTCTGATGACCCATCTGTCGCGGCTCTCCGAGGACGTCATTCTGTGGGCCTCGCAGGCGTGCGATTACATCGAGTTGGACGACGCCTTTTGTACCGGCTCGAGCCTGATGCCGCAGAAGAAGAACCCCGACATCGCCGAACTCACCAGGGGCAAGGCTGCCCGGGTCAGCGGTGCATTGATGTCGCTGCTGACCTTGATGAAAGGTCTGCCGCTGTGCTACAACCGGGATATGCAGGAGGACAAAGAGCCGCTGTTTGACGCGATCGATACGGTCAAACTGGTGCTTACGGCCTATGCGCCGATGATGCGCACTGCCACGATCAAGCCGGAAAACATGGCCGCCGCCGCCGCCGATCCGGCACTCATGGCAACGGATCTGGCCGAATGGCTGGTTGGCCATGGCATGCCGTTTCGCATCGCTCACCACCGGGTCGGGCAGTATGTCGCCTGGTGCCGGGACAATGGCGTTGGCTTGGACACGGCGTCACTCGAGCAGATGCGTGAGACGATTCCGGAAGCCGAACCGGCCTGTCTGGAACTGTTCACGGCAGAGCGCAGTGTCGAGTTGCGTGATATCACAGGCGGCACGGCGCCGGCAAAGGTACACGAGCAGCTGGCATTCTGGCGGAAGGAACTGGAATCAGGCGATTCCGTCTAATGCGTATGCACATACGATCCCACATCTATCCATGCGTTCGTTGCGCCGGTGATGTGTTTGGCGCTCTGACCGTAGCCGTGGCAATCGCGTTGCAGGTGCCGGTGCTGTCTGCAGCAGTGCCTGGAGAAGTGGCAGATGAGCGGACGCGCCTCGACAACCACGTCCAGGAGAAGTACGCCAAGATCGCTGCTGCCCCGGCTCGGGACGAAAATGTCACCGGGCAGACGCAAGCGTTGCGCCGGTTCATCGCGAAACGTAACCCGACCGAAGACAAAACTGTTGGCCCCAGCCAGCAAGCCGAAAACGAAACGGTCCGCGAATGTCTCGAACAGATCCTCAGTGATTCGGCGGATGTCCGGCTGCGGGCAGTCACGGTGCTCGGCAAGTATCACACCTCGGCGGCGCGCGATGGTGTCGTGCACTGTTTGGGCGACGAGTCGGAGGCGGTGCGGCAGTCAGCTTTGGTCTCGCTGACTGAGCGCCGGCCAAAGAAAGTTGCGGGGGTATGGCAGCTCACCGATCTCGACCCGGTCATCCGGTTGTTTGACGATCCGAGCGTGCATATTCGGCGTATCGCGACGTCGGCGATCCCGGACTTCTTCATCTACGGTCTCGGCCGGCGTCGGGCCCGCGTATTCTCCAAGCAGTCGCAGGAGTTTATCACTGCTGCCTACAGCGATGACGACGTCACGGTACGCAAGAATATGGTGACGTATCATCGGCTCTTCAAATTGTTTATCCCGTCGGAAACGTTGATCGAACGAATCAACGATGTCGACCGTGATGTCCGGGTGCTGGCGCTGAAAGCCTGCCGCAACAGTGTGAGGTCGGAGTTGTTCGTGCCGTTGGTCCAGCACCTGACCAACGACGAAGACCGCATCATCAGGCTGCAACTGGCGCTGATCATCGGTAGGGGCGGCCTCAAGGGCGCCGACCCGGTTCTGCAAACCCTGGCCGAGGACGAAGACTTCGAGGTGTCGACGGAAGCGTCTTACGCGCTGTTCCGCCACTCCAGGCAAGCGAATCTGGCGAAGTTGTACCAAGAGGTCCTGCGACCGCGCCTTGACGACCCGAGGATTCATACATCAACCGCGGTAAAAATCATTCAGCAGCTGCACCGGCTCGATGTAAAAAACCGGGAATCAGTCCTGCGCGAACTGATACAGCATGACATCGGCCTATACCGCTACGAGGCGTTGCGCAAGTACTGCAGTTCGTTCGCTGCCACAATAGATATCGAACTGGTGTTCAGTCTGCTCGAAGATGCCTCTCGCAAGGTCCGCGACACCGCCGCCCGGCAGCTTAGCAAGAAACGCTTTGCGCCGAACCGGGAGCAACAGCAGCAGTTGCTCAAAAGCCGTTATGCGGATGTACGGAAAGCGGCCGTGCAGATGACGCGAACCATGGCGAAGGCGGTGGCGGAACCGTTTCTCATAGATCTGCTGCTCGACGATCGCAACGATGTGCGGTACCTGGCTGTGAGTGAGATCGGCCGCCGCCGCATCGGTGACTGGGTCGAAATCCTTGAGGCGACGACCACCGACGATGATCGGCAGATGCGCGCACTGGCCGTGAAGCTCTTGTTCAAGTCCCGGACGCCACAGTCCCAGGCGGTGATCCAGGAGATCCGTAACTCCGACGACGCGGAGCTCAAGAAGATTCTCTCGGAGGTCATGACGAAGAAAGACAACCGTGGCCGCCGCATCCTGCCGCCGTAGCCCTGCTTAGACGGAATTACTCGCTCTGCGAATCCATGAATTTCGTCCGGCCATCGGTGTCCCATTCCGCTGCCGTAGTGTAGCCGCAGTCGACGACGAGCGAAGTGCCGGTGATCCCTGCCGAATCTTCGCAGGCAAAATAGACAGCGGCTTTGGCGATGTCTTCCGGGGCCAGTGCGATGCCCATCGGTACACGTCGCAACCGTGTCGCCAGAGCGCCTTCCGGGTCGGGCGTCTTGTTCAGGTGATAGTGCAGCAAGGGAGTCTCCGTAATGCCTGGGCAGATGCAGTTGCAACGGATACCGTCGGCCGCGTAGTCGAGCGCGATTGATCGGCTGAGCCCGAGCACGGCGTGTTTGGATGTCGTGTAACCGGGGGTTGAGCCTTGACCTACGAAACTGCTGATAGACCCGATATTGACGACGTAGCTGCGGTCGTTTTTCCGCAGGTGCGGCATGGCGTGCTTGAGCGAGAAGAAGATCGACTTGACGTTGATTCCCATGAGCCTGTCCCACGCTTCTTCCGTACACTCGTCGAGCGGGCCGACCTGGACGATCCCGGCATTGTTGGCAAGGATATCGAGCCCGTTGAACGTTGCTGCCGTTTGTTCGAGCGCCTCTTGTACCTCCGCTTCCCGGGCGACATCGCATTTGATGAAAATCGCCTTGCCGCCGTTGTCGTTGATTTCTTTGACGATCGGCTCACCGAGCTCGGCATCAATGTCGAGTGCGGCAACCTTCGCGCCTTCTGTTGCGAACGTCACGGCGATTGCTTTACCTATACCCGATGCTGCGCCTGTCACCCAGGCTACCTGTCCGTCCAAGCGTCCCATATCGCGACCTCCATTAAAGTTTTCAAGTGATGTACCCATCGCGCAGGTCGGTCTGGACAGCGGCCGGATCGCGCTTTTTCAAAGGCCCCCAGGCACCGCCGCCTGGCGTCTCAATGCTCAGGACATCACCATGATTCAATGTCGTGTTGACTTTCGTCGGCAACTCGCGGATCGTACCGTCGCTGCCGGTTACGTGGGCGTACGCGCCGCGGGCATTACCGCCGCCTTCCAGTCCCCATGGTACAAACTTGCGCCGATCGGCGCCGATCGTCAACATGGCGCGATCGCCGAGGAAGAGGAATTCTCTACGGATTCCGCAACCGCCGCGAAATTCACCGATTCCACAACTGTCGGCGATCAGCTCGTAGCTTTGCAGACGCACGGGGTATTGGCGCTCGATCACTTCTATCGGCGTATTCTGCGTGTTGGTCAGGTGGTTCTGCATACCATCGGAACCGTCCAGCCCGATCTGTGCGCCCTGACCGCCGCCGACGGTTTCGACCAGGTTGTAGTATTCGCCGGTTACCGGGTCGATACCACCGAGATTGATCAGGTTCATCTCGCTGCTGCAGGCGGCACATACGCGCTCGGGCACGACTTGGTAGAAAGCGCCCAGCAGGGTATCGACAACCCGCTGGTCTGTCAGGATATTGGCGTTGCCGATGGCGGCGGGAAAGCGGGCCTGCAGGATACAGCCTTCCGGGGCTGTCACGGAGATGGGGCGGTGCGCCCCGGCACAGCTTGGCAGGTCGGGGTCGACCAGGGCTTTGGCGACGTAGTACACGCAGGCGCGAGCGGCTGTGAGCCGGGCGTTGAGCGGCCCTGCGACCTGCGGCGACGAACCGGTGAAGTCGACGGCCAGGGAATCTCCGTCGATTGTCACTGTCGCCGTGATGGTCACGGGATCATCGGTGAAACCGTCGTCATCGAGGTAGTCTGTGAACGCGTATACCCCGTCCGGCATAGCGGCGATGCCGGCGCGCATGCTCTTTTCGGCATGCTCGAGTACGGCGTCCATGTAGTGCCTGGTCTTTTCGTGGCCGTGACGCGAAAACATTTCAGCGACCCGCCGCTGCCCGGTTTCTGCGGCCGCCCACTGGGCCATCAGGTCGCCGCGTACCTCACGTTGCGTACGGACGTTCTGATTGATGATTTCGTAGATTGGCTGAACGAATTCGCCGCCGTCGAAAATACGTGTCGGCGGAATCTGCAAACCTTCCTGGTAGATCTCGGTAACCCCAAAGGGCATGCTGCCGGGAGCGAACCCGCCCATGTCGACGTGATGGGAAGTTGTCGCCACCAAAGCGACCGCATCGGTACCGTGGTAAACTGGCGAGACCATCGACAGATCCGGCAAATGACCGGGACCCTCGGGGTAGGGCAGGTTGGTGATGATCGCGTCGCCCGGTCGCATCCTGTCGACGGGGAATTTTTGCAGGATGCTACGGAATATTGCCGGCATGATGCCGAGATGCAGTGGCGTGCCGACTTCCGCCTGCGCGACGATCTCTCCGTCCAACGTCGCCAGCGCCGTGGAACAATCGAAACGGTCGCGGATATTCGGTGAATAACTCGAGCGGATCATTGCGGCACACGCTTCTTCGGCGACGCCGCGCCAGCGGTTGCGCATGATCTCGAGCGTTACAGGGTTGATCGGCTCAGGCATGGATTTCACCCGTCTGTAGAATGACCTGTCCGCCGGCGTCCACGCGGAACGCCATGTCCGGCAGGACGATGATCGTCGTATCCGCCTGTTCGATGATGGCCGGACCGCTGTTGGCGTAACCTGCACCCAGGTCGGGGCGCTCGTACACCGGCGTGTCATGGGCGATGCCGTCGAAGATCACGGATCGTCGTGACGCCGGCGTGGGCACCGGCTTTTCGGGCCAGGTTGCTGCTGTGGGATCCTGCAGATCGACCGAGACTGAAACCCAGGCGGCGACGACCTCCACCGGGTCGCCCTCGAAGTCGTAGCCGTAGGCGCGCCTGTGGCGCCGGTGAAAGTCATGCTCGATCGCATCTTGCTGCAGTGGTCCATCGGTCAGGTTGACGGCGAGGTCGTGGCCCTGGCCGAGATAGCGCAGGCGCAGGCGACGGATGACACGCATTCGTTCAGTGGCGCCGCCGCTGGCCAGCAGGCGATTGGTTGGCTCCTGCAGCAGTTCGTCGAAGATTTCCGGAAGGCCGGACAGCATCTCGGTCAGCAGATCGAGGCGGCAGTGGATCTGTTCCTCGCGCAGTTCGGAAAGCAGCAGGCCGGCGGCTGAAAAAACACCTGGCATTGCGGGCACAACGACTTCGCACATGCCTATTTCGCGGCCGAGCTCGGCACCATGCAACGGACCGGCACCACCGCAGGGGCAGAGGGAAAAATTTGCCGGGTCGTGGCCGCGTTCGACGGTGAGGCGGCGGATGGCACTGGTCATGGCGGCATTGACTACGTGGAGCATCCCCTCGGCGGTCTCTTCTATGCTCATGTCCAGGGCAGTGGCGAGTGTGTCGATTGCCTGGCGGGCGGCGGCGACATCGAGTTCGAAACCACCGGCCATAGCGGATCGCGTGGCCAGCCGTCCAAGGACCAGGTTCGCATCGGTCACCGTTGGTTGCGTGCCGCCGCGGCTGTAACAGGCGGGGCCTGGCGCCGCGCCGGCAGATTGGGGTCCGACGCGCAAGGCGCCCCCCGCGTCGACCCAGCCGATGCTGCCGCCGCCGGCGCCGATGGTGTCGATGTCCATCATCGGCAAGCGGATCGTTTGGTCGGCGAACATGCGTTCCTGGGTAAAAACACCGGCACCGTCGTAGATCATCGCGACATCGAAACTGGTACCACCCATGTCGGCGGTGATAAGGTGTTCACTGCTGTGCTGCCTGGCCAGGGCACAGCCGGCGACGACGCCACCCGCCGGGCCGGACAACAGCATTTCGACGCTCCGCTCCGCGAGGACGCTGGCAGCCGAGACGCCGCCGTTCGATTTCATCATAAATAGCGGTGCGGTGATCTCATGCGCCCGCAGCTGCTCTTCCAGGTGGCCCAGGTAGCTGCTGACAACGGGCTGGATGTACCCGTTCAATACCGTGGTGCTGAAGCGCTCGAACTCGCCCTGGCTGCGGCTGATCTGGTGTGACAGGCAGATACTTACATTCGGCAGCAGCCCCTGCAGCCGTTCACCGATGGCAAGCTCGTGAGCCGGGTTGACATAGCTATTGAGCAGTCCGACGACAACCGCCTCGACGTCGAGTGTGCGGATTTGATCGGCCAGGGCGGCGATATCGGCGTCCTGCAACGGCAGATTGATTGTGCCGTCGGACAGTGTGCGTTCGGGGATTTCGAGGATATTGGCGCGTGGCAGCAGTGCCGGAGGCCGGCGCGAACGCAGATTGTAGAGTTCTGGCCGGTTCTGGCGGCGGATCAGGAGCACGTCGCGAAAGCCTTTGGTGGTAACCATTGCCATGGCGGCACCGGTACGTGTGAGTACAACGTTGGTTGCCACGGTGCTGCCGTGAACGATGAGAGCGATATCGTCGAGCCCGAAACCGGCATGGTCGGCGATCGCCAGGACGCTGTCGATGACCGCCTGGGCAGGTTGCGCCGGGGTGCTGTGCACCTTATGCAGCCGCAGATCACCCGTAGAGGTATTGATCGCGACAACATCTGTGAAGGTGCCGCCCGTGTCGATACCGATTTGCCAGTTCACGTTTTTTGCGTCCTAGTTCGGGTTTAGTGGCGACAACGCGCCGCCAAGACTGCAAGTTAGCAGCGGCTGTTCGATTATTCCTGTTGCTGAGCAAGTATAAAGATTGCCTACTGCGACGATTGGAAGAATGCGAAATTTGAAGGAAAGTATCCGGGTTCCTGCGTCGGGCGATAGTGAACTATTGCGATGGCGACCGGTAGTGGCTCTGGGACAGTTGGATCGGATTAGATTCCAACACCAATCGAATCTGAACTTTGGGGAAAATCGTTCATGAATAAGACCCGCCTATTTATTCTGGTAATTCTCTGCACCGTCGTTGGTGCGTATGGCGATGTCATCAATAAGATCGTGATTGAATCGCTGACGAATCAGGATGTTCCGGAGGACGTGGTCCGGGCGAATATCGTGCTGGATGATGGCGCGGCGTTTTCCCAGAAGCGCCTGTCGGAAGATATCAAACGCCTGATGAAGACGGGCCAGTTTGCCGACGTCGAGGCCCAGGTCGACCCGGCCGGCGATGGCAAGGTGGACATCACGTTCAAACTGCGGCCGCGCCAGCGGATTGCCCAGATTAACTTCAAGGGTAATGACTCGCTGAAGACGCGCTTGTTGCGGAAGACCAGCGAGAGCCGGGTGGGCGATCCGATGAGTGGCGGTATCCTGGGTGAAGACCAGCGATCACTGATCAAGCTTTACCACAGCAAGGGCTTCCACGATGTCGACGTCAAGCAGAACGTCAAAGACATCCCCGGCACCAACGATGTGATGGTGGAATACCTGATTAGCGAAAGTGTCCGCTTCAAAACGCGGCGGCTGCACATCAAGGGAAACAACGTTTACGGCACTTGGAAGCTGAAGCGCGTGATGGACACAGGTGTATCCGTTTGGGGCTATCTTTTTCCGACCGGTTTCTACAACGAGGAAGAGTTCAAGAACGACCTGGAGAAACTGGAGACGTTGTACTGGGAAAAGGGCTATCTCGATTTCAAAGTCGATAAGGTCGACAAGGCTGTGGACAAGCGCTCTGCGGTAGTGCTTCTGACGCTGTTCCTCTCCGAAGGCGTGCCGTTCAAGGTCGGTACTGTGTCGATGGACGGCAACCAGATCGTCAGCAGCGAGGAGCTGGCGGCATTGGTCGAGCTGGAGTCCAATCAGGTCTACAGCAAGTCAGGCGAGATCGCCGACATCAGGCGGATCGAGGCCAAGTACAACAGCATGGGGCATCTCGACAACCGGGTGTATGCCGACCGTGACTTTGACCGGACCGGCAAAATCGTCAACATCACCTATGCGATTCGCGAAGGTCGAGCCAGCCGCATCAACGACATTAACATCACCGGCAACCGCACTACCAAAGATCATGTTATCCGTCGGGAACTGCAGATCCATCCGCGAGACCTCGCAGACGGTGGCAAGATCGCGATCAGCAAAAAGCGGCTGATCGGTCTCGGCTACTTTGAATCAGTCGAGATAAATCCGCGTTCTACCGACAACCCGGACCTGAAAGACCTGGAAATCAAAGTGAAGGAACAGGTCACTGGGCGTTTGAGTTTCGGTGCCGGCATTTCCAGTGCCGACAGTGTGATTGGCTTGATTGAGATGTCACAGGCGAACTTCGACCTGAATGATCCACCGGCATTCCGTGGCGGCGGACAGAAACTCCAACTGCGGCTGCAGGCGGGGGCGGACCGGCAGAACTTCAACCTGGCGTTCACCGAGCCGTGGCTGTTTCACAAGCAGTTGCGCCTCGATTATAACCTTTGGAAGCGCGAGTCTTCGAGGAACGTTGGGTTCACACAGAAATCGACGGGGACCTCTTTCCGTGTGACGCGGAAGATGAAGGCCCCGTTCTGGAGGCACTATGTGGGCTACCGCTTGGAGGACACGGAGACGGTCGATTTCGACGACGACTTCAGCGCCGAGTTCGTTGCTTCCGAAACAGGTGCAGAGATGATCAGTGCTGTGACATTGGGGTTCGTTCGTGACCAGCGTGACCGGCTTGTGCTGACCAGCAGCGGTTCGCGCCTGGCGATCAGTGGCGAGCTGCAGGCCGAGAGCATCGGCAGCTATATCAATCTGACTAAAATCGATGTCGAGGTAGACAAGTATTGGCCGGTATTCAAGGAAAGCGTGTTCAAGCTTTCCGGCCGTGCCGCCGCCGTTAATGAGGCCAGCGGTGACGATGCCCACGTTTGGGACCGTTATTTCGCCGGTGGCTCCAATACGTTGCGCGGCTTTCGCGAGCGTGATGTCGGCCCGGTTGATCCGATGAATGAGGAACCGATTGGCGGCAAGTCGCTGTTCCTGACTACGGCTGAGTTCACGACGCCGGTTTTTGAGAAAACGATTTTCTGGGCACTGTTCGCTGATGCCGGCAATGTCTGGGAAGACTCATTCGACCGCTTCGGCGACTACAACGTCGGTGTTGGTTCCGGTGTGCGTCTGATGCTGCCGATCGGTGGGATCCGTCTCGATTACGGTTTCCCGGTGGTGAGGGATCAGGATCACCTCTCCAGCGGCGGTCGGTTGCACTTCGATTTCGGCTTCAATTTCTGAAGTCGATTAATGTCGAAGCAGCACGAGCACAGCCGGCACTGACAGCCGGCAGACAGTGGAGCACCAATGCTCTTCAATTCGCTGCACTTCGCTGTGTTTCTACCTTGTGTGGTGATCATTTATTTCGCCACACCCGGCCGCTGGCGCTGGACGTGGCTGTTGGCTGCCAGTTATTATTTCTATGCTTGCTGGAAAATCGAGTATCTGGCGCTGATCGTGGTGTCGACACTCGTCGACTACGTTGTTGCCAGATGCATGGCCAGAGCCGTTGCCGGTCGTCGCACGTTTCTTCTTTGCCTCAGCCTGACAGTCAACTTGGGCTTGCTGTTTGCCTTCAAGTACTTCAATTTCGTCAGTGCTTCGGTGCGGGCGGCATTCGGCAATTTCGATCTGACGTACAGCGTGCCGGCACTGGACGTACTGTTGCCGGTCGGCATTTCGTTTTATACGTTTCAGACGCTCAGCTACACGATCGATGTGTATCGCGGCAAGCGTGACCCCGAAATGCACCTCGGCATATTTGCCCTGTACGTTGCCTATTTTCCGCAACTCGTAGCCGGGCCGATCGAACGTTCGACTCGCCTCCTGCCGCAGTTGCGGGTGGTTCAG
Source organism: uncultured Lentisphaerales bacterium (assembly GCA_964460215.1). Lineage (GTDB taxonomy): Bacteria > Verrucomicrobiota > Lentisphaeria > JABSQK01 > CAJWLW01 > CAJWLW01. The sequence continues at coordinate 41,615 of CAYWQM010000007.1, read as the reverse complement.
AACTTCGACTTCGACCGCCTCAAGACCGGCCTGGTCCTGATGCTCTGGGGGTTCTTCCAAAAGCTGGTCATCGCTGACCGCATGGCGATGGTAGTCGATCACGTCTACACCGACCCGCAACAGACCGGCGGCGCCGTATTACTGATCGGAACCTACGCCTTCGCGTTCCAGATCTACTGCGATTTCGCCGGTTACTCGAACATCGCAATTGGCACTGCAAAGATCATGGGTATTGATCTCATGCAGAATTTTCGGCAACCGTACTATGCGCGGTCTATCCCGGAATTCTGGCGCCGCTGGCACATATCATTGTCGAGCTGGTTCCGGGATTATGTCTATATCCCGCTGGGCGGCAGCCGCGTCCGAAAGTTGCGGCTGCATATCAATCTGCTCCTGGTCTTCGCAGTCAGCGCCATCTGGCACGGTGCCCACTGGAAATTTTTAGTGTGGGGGTTGCTGCATGGGCTTTATATGGTTTTCGGCGGTCTGACCGCTGGGTGGCGTCATCGATGTGCTGCCGCTGTCGGTCTCGACCGGCTGCCGCGGCTGCAGCGGGTACTCGGGGTGGTCGTAACCTTTAACCTGGTGTGCCTGGCCTGGGTATTTTTCCGAGCGGATTCAATTTCGGATGCCGCGGCGATCCTATGCAATATTTTTCGAATGGAAGGGCTTTGTACGGTCGCTGAATGCCTGACCCAGCCGGGTCTGCTGAACGAAGTTTTCGGGCTGTCGCGCACCCATCTCGTTGCGGTCGCCGCAGGGCTGGTCATTCTCGAACTGGGGCATACCCTGCAGATGTTTGATCGTCTGCAGGTGCGTGCATTGGCCGCCCCGACCTGTTTGCGCTGGTTGGCGTACATTATTCTGATCCTGGTGATTGCGAATTTCGGTATCTTTCAGAATCCCAGACAATTCATCTACTTCCAGTTCTGATGTTCATGAATCGACTCTCAAATCCATTTTTTTGCAGTCTTGCGTTTGTCGCTATCATGCTGGCAGTTTTCCAGCTTGAGAGCATCATGCTTGATCGACTGGTGCCAATAGACCAATCGGTGAAGGTCAATTGGATCTATAGCCATGCGGGGGCATTTGATTATGCGTTCGTCGGTTCGTCGGCGGCCTATGCTGGCCTCGACGGCAAAGCACTTTCTGATGGGCTGGACGGATCGGTCATCAACCTGGGGCTCGACGGAACTGCTTACCCAGAGCAATACATGGTGCTGGCGGCATTTCTTGAATCCAACGATGTTGGTACGATCATTCTCCAGGTCGCTGCCTGGGGCCTCGACGAGAACGCCTATGGTTATCCGTTTCATGAATACCTTCACCTGCCTTACCTGGACAAGCCGGTGGTGGCTGAGGTAGTCGCCGAGCGACGGGGAGGGCGACTGGCTGCCTGGAAGTATGTGCCGTTTCTCAAGTATGCCGAATTCAACACCCAGATCGGGGTTCCGAACGTCGTGCATGTGATAGCCGGTCGCCAGCCGGAATTCGATGTCTACGGTTCGAGCCTGCGCAATCAGGCATTTAACCAGGCGGAGCTCGAAGCCCTTGCCGCTGCCGATGATTATCCCTCTTACGCCTGGAGTACAATGCGTGCGGAATATTTCGAACGCATGCTGGAGCTGGCACGGAACAAAGGTATTCCGGTAATTGTCTATTTAACGCCCGAGTATCACGCCGTGCTCGAGTACAGCCCCTGGCGCCACCAGGTCGTCAGCTATTACCGGGAGACTGTGACGGCGACCGGCCAGACGTTTCTCTCGTACGACGACGATCCGCTCTGCCGGGACCGTCTGAATTTCTATAACACCTCACATCTCAACCGCGATGGTGCCGGGCGGTTTGCGCCGCTGCTGGCCCGCGACGTACTTGCGGCGGCACGCCGGGATTGATTGCGTTTCATGGTCGAACCTTTTAACTACCCATTGCAGCGCCCCGCCAATCGGCTGCTGAAACGCGTTGTCGATATCTGTTTCTCTATCTTTGCACTGGTGACTATCCTGTGGTGGCTGCACCTGGTTTTCGTTATCCTGATCCGTGCTACCTCTCCGGGGCGCGCGGTGTTCCGGCAGATCCGCATCGGCAGGGACGGTTGCCCGTTCATCTGTTACAAATACCGGACGATGGTGTACGCGCCGGATGAGCTGGAGAAACCGCGAATCATGGAGGACAGCGCCCATCGAGTGACCTGGATCGGGCGCTTTCTGCGCACCAGTAACCTCGATGAGCTGCCGCAATTCATCAACGTGCTGAAAGGCGATATGTCCGTCGTCGGCCCGCGTCCACACATGCTGGGTGAGGACGAACTGTTGCCGGAGCATATCCCGTACTATCGCCAGCGCCTGCTCGTCATACCCGGTATTACGGGGTGGGCTGCGATCAACGGTTTTCGCGGCGGTTCCGACATGGCGCACATGCGTTGCCGGGTCGATCTGGATGTCTGGTACATCCGCAACTGGTCGCTTTGGCTGGATCTGCGCATTGCCGCGACCACCGCCTGGCGTATGCTGACCTTCCGCGCTGGCGGCCAATAGAAGGGTCAGAGCAGGTTGGCGGCGATCTCCGCCAGCTCGCTGCGTTCGCCTTTGGTCAGCGTGATGTGCGCTGAGATCTTCTCGTCGCCGAACCGATCGATGACACAGGAAAAACCGTTGGAGTATGCGTCGACGTACGGGGTGTCGATCTGGTGCAGGTCCCCGGTGAGCACCACCTTGGTGCCGCGGCCGACACGGGTGATGATGGTTTTCACCTCGTGCGGCGGCAGGCTCTGTGCTTCGTCGATAATCATGAACTGATGCGGAATGCTGCGCCCGCGGATATACGTCAAAGGTTCCACACCGATTTCGTCCGACTCGAGGATGTCCGGTGGCAGCGACCGTCGTCGGCTGCGCCGGTCGATTTCACGGATCAGTTCGATGGCGTCGAAGATCGGCTGCATCCACGGCCGCATCTTCTCGTGAATATCACCCGGGATATAGCCGATATCGCGGCCCATGGGCATGGTCGGTCGTGAGACGATCACGCGGTGGTAAACGTCTTGCTGCACCACCTGAAAAAGACCGGCAGCGACGGCAAGCAGTGTCTTGCCGGTGCCGGCCTTGCCGAGCAGCGTGACCAGGTTGATGTTTTCATCGAGCAGTGCGTCGAGTGCGAAACACTGCCCGAGATTGAGCGGTTTGATGCCGAGAATCCCAGCACTGGCCGCAGACAGCTTGGAAACTTTTGTTGGCGATACCTGCGTAATGCGCCCCAGGGCCTGTTCCTTGCCGCCGTTCGGAGCCCTGAACAGGACGTACTCGTTGGGAGCCAACGCGCCGTTTTCCTGCTCGAGAATGCAGTGTCCGGCGCGTAGAAACTGATCGATCTCCGCGGGGTCCCGCTCGAATTCGTGATATCCGACACCCATTTCCCGGCGATGTTTGTCTGGCTCGGCGTAATCTTCGGCGTAGATGCCGAGGGCATCGGCCTTGAGCCGCAGGTTGATGCTCTTGGTGACGATGATTGTCGGCGTGTCGGCGTCGCGTTCGTTGAGGTAAACGGCCAGGTTGAGGATCCGGTTGTCAACGCTGGTGTCGAGGTCCAGCCCGGTATTGGCCAGCATGTTTTCGCATTCGCCGGCAAAAACGCGCAGCAGGCTGCCGTTTTCGAGGCGGACGCCCTCGCCGAGCTTGGCATTCTGCCGGTGCAGATCGAGTTGTTGGATGACCGCCCTGGCATTGTTGCCGAGCTCTGTGATGTCTCGCTTGATAGCGTCCAGCTGCTCGATCACCTCGAGCGGAATGAGAACTGTGTTATCGGCAAAGATGTTGATTGCGTTGGGATCGTACAGCAGGACGTTGGTGTCGAGAATGAAATTTTTTCGCATAAGCTGGGCTGGTGATCTCCTTTGATTCAAAAATTGTGCAGGTTCACATCTTATGGTATATCTTTTCATGATCCAAATGGCAAGTTATTCCTGATCTGAATCACGCTATTCTACGGTTTGCGGCCTATGAAATTCACCTGTTGCAGCAACTCATTCGATTTGGACCGCCGTGTGTTGGTCATGGGTGTTCTGAATGTGACGCCGGACTCATTCTCAGACGGCGGCGACAACATTGTGCCGGATCTCGCCATCGCCAATGCCCTGGCGATGATCGATGCCGGCGCGGACATCATCGATATCGGTGGAGAATCCACTCGTCCCGGTGCCGAACCGGTCAGTGCCGCAGAGGAACTTGGTCGTGTGCACCCAGTCATTTGCGGGCTTCGCAACGAGACGGATGTCCCGGTCAGCATCGACACCTGGAAATCGCAGGTCGCCCGCGACAGTATCGCCGCGGGCGCTGTAATCATTAATGATATCAGCGGCTTCAATCGTGATCCGGTGATGAAGCGTGTGGCCGCGGATACAGGTGCCGGCTGTGTCGTCATGCACATGCGCGGTACGCCGCAGACGATGCAGTCTCAGACCGATTATGACGATCTGATCGGCGAGGTGAACGACTATTTTGGCCGGGCCCTGGAAGATCTCAAGGCGGCGGGCGTAGCTCCAGACAATATCTGTCTAGACCCCGGCATCGGTTTCAGTAAAACTGCGGAACAGAACCTGATGCTGCTGGGGCGGCTGGCCGAGTTCGGTGGCTATGCTCGTCCGATCCTGATCGGGCCGTCGCGCAAATCGTTCATTGGAAAAACGCTGGGCATCGATGATCCCGGCGCCCGGACCTGGGGCACGGCTGCCGCGGTTGCTCTCGGCGTTGGTGCGGGCGCCCGCATCATCCGTGTGCACGACGTGGCAGCTATGCGCCAAGTTGCCGATATGGCACTGGCTCTCAGCAGCGCCTGAAACCACAACACCTCAGTCGAGAATTTCCAAGCGATGACCATATACGACGATCAACACAGCGAGTACATCACGGGGCTGTTCGCAACGCAGGACGATGCCCTGCACCGTATCTATGAGGAAACGCCAGCCCACGGATTACCGGCGATCAGTATTCGACCGGAGGAAGGACAGTTTCTGCATTTCCTGGTGCGCGCCTGCGGGGCCCGAAAAGCCCTTGAAATCGGGACATTGGGCGGATACAGCGGCGTGTGGATCGCGAGGGCACTACCGCCGGAGGGTAGTTTGACAACGCTCGAGCTCGAACCGAAACATGCCGATGTGGCGCAACGGAATTTCGAACTCGCCGGCGTCAGCGACCGCGTGAAAATCCATGTCTGTGATGCGCACGACATGCTGTTGACCCTGGCATCGGATGGACCGTACGACTTCGTCTTCATCGATGCTGAAAAGACCGGTTACCAGCGTTACTACGAATGGGCGGTGAGCAATGGCCATCCGGGATCGGTGATCGTGGCGCACAACGCTTTTCGTGGCGGCGGCGTCGTCCGTCCGTCCGGTGCGGACGAGGGGACGGATGCGGTGCGCGACTTTACGGCGCGTGTTGCAGCGGATGCGCGGGTCACCGCGACGATCTACCCCGGCGGCGACGGCATGGTCGTGGCGGTGGTGAACTGAACTGGTCAGCACCCGGCGGGTGGATGCAGGAATGATCCATACAGACGGTTGAGCTGGCGCATCATCGTGTCGAGGCTGAAATTGTCGGCCTGTTTCCTGGCGGTTTCGCCAAGACGGCTGGCCAGCTCGGCATCGGTGAGGATTGCAATCGTTGCGTCGGCCAGTGCGTCGGCATCTTCCGGTGCCACGATCAGTCCTGTTTCGTTGTGCCGGACAACGTCCTCGACGCCGCCGAGGTGGGTTGCAACAACCGGTTTACCGGCCGCAGCCGCTTCGACCAGCACGCGTCCCATGGCCTCGGTGCAGATAGTCGGCAACACGGCGACATCCATGACTGCCAGCATATCGGGCACGTCCGCCCTGGCCCCTGCGAAGCAGGTTTGTTCGTCGACCCCCAGTTCCCTGGCAAGTGATTCGAGCTGCGGCCGGAATTCGCCGTCACCGACGATCAGCAGCCGGGTGTGTGGTACCTGAGCGAGGATCGCCGGCATGGCGCGGATCATATAGTCGATGCCCTTCAGCTCGACCAGGCGCCCAACGTAACCGACGATGCAGCCGCCTTCCGCAAGCCCCAGATCCCGGCGAATTTCCGGCAGTGGCCGCGACGGTTTTTCGAATTTCTCAATATCGACGCCGCTGGGAATGATCTCGACGCGTGGGTGCCGCACGTTTACTGCCTCCCAATCACGCTTCTCGCCTTCGGTGAGGCAGATCGCGACGTCGCAGCGACGGGCCACAAGGCGTTCGAGACGGACATAGATACCGGCTTCGCGTGCCGATGGGAAGTAGCCGTGGTGAATGGCGCCGTGCGGTGTGTGGATGACGACGGGCACCCGCATCAAGCGAGCCGCGATACGACCGAGGAAGCCGGCCTTCGAAGTGTGTGTGTGGACGATTGTCGGTCGCAGCCGGCGGATCAGTTGGCAAAGCTGCAGCAATGCCAGCGAGTCGTGCCACACAGAGCCCCGGCGCACCAGATGAGAGACGATGACCGGTTCGATGCCCAATGCCCGGGCATCATCGAAAAGATCGCCGGCTGCATCGGCATCGAGGCCTGTCGCGACAACGCTGCGCACTTCGCAACCGTCGATGGCGGTGTGTGCTGCCGTGTACAGCGTGTTGAGTTGGGCACCGCCGCGAATCAGACGGGTGATCAGATGGAGGATGCAGATTTCACCTGGTTGCCCGGCATTTTTCATAATGTTGCCGTAGGCAGATTCATTGTCGGCGAGTGTCGTAATGGTTATTCAGCAGTATTGACCGGCGTTGCTTTCCGGTTTGCGGCTGCCTTTTTCATGAAGATCACGATGACAATGTAGAACATAATGATCTGCAGGAAAATCAGGACGGACTCGATTGGTTCAGTATGGCGCAGTGCCAAAGCCGTGAAGGCGACGCAGGCGGCAAGCAAATAGATAAAGCCAACGCTGCGGGGCACCGAGAATCCGAGATCGCAGAGGCGGTGGCCGATGTGGTCCTTGTCGCAGTGCACGATTGCCTTCCGAATCGTTCGTGTGGTGCCATTGAGCCATCTGGACACGAAGACGTAGACCATGTCGAAGATAGCGACGCTGAGAATCGCCACGGGAACGATCCCTGCCTTCAGCGGGCTTTCCGACCATTCGCCCTGCACACCGACAGCAGCCAGCGTGAACCCGAGAAAAAAGGCGCCGCTGTCACCCATGAAAATTTTCGCGGGATGCCAGTTGAACACCAGAAACCCGAGTAGGCTGCCGATCAGGCTGGCGGACATCAGGCCCCAGAAAAACGTGTTCTCGTTGGTGTATATACCGATCTGCAGCGAGACCAGCAGATACATCAGCGCGGCGAGGCATGAGATGCCGCCAGCGAGACCGTCTATATGATCGAGCATGTTGATGGCGCTGGTGATAGCGGTAATCCATAGCATCGTGATGGCCAGATTCATCCAGTAGTACAACGCTGGGTGGGGCGCGGGAAACTTGGTGATTACGCCGAAACGGCTGATCAATACGGTAAGCCCGAAAATCGTGATGAGCTTGACTATTGCGGGGACGCGGAACATGTCGTCCAGTGCCCCGATGATCAACGCCAGCAGACCACCGTAGACAATACCTTTCTGCTCATTGGAGAACCACCAGATCTGCAGCATCGGTATGACAAAGGCGGCGTAGATCGCAATGCCCGCCATCCGCGGTGTCGGTTTCTTATGCATCTTTCGCTCATCTGGTTGATCAACCAGCCCCGGCAGTTTCAGGCTTGGGAAGATCCAGATGCAGATCGCGGTGAACAGCGTCGCGAGAACGAAGGCAAAGATCAGAACAGTGAAATATCGGCTCATGATGACGCGGTGCGGTGGGCCGACCGGGGGTTAGGCTGTCATTTGAGCGTGTTGCTCGGCAGCCACGAAAGCCAACAAGTCAACCGCAAGTATACCTGTCCATTGCATTATGGCACGGGATTGATGACGGTGTTGTTGAGGGTGTCGGCCTGCAGGATCAAACCGATTACCGAGTTCAGATAGCCTGAGTAGCGACTGAGAACACTCAGCGTGGTTTCCGGTACGAAGACGATATCGTTGGAGTCCAACTGCATGTTTTCAGTAGCCTTGCCATAGTACAGATTGTGCAGGTCTCGCTTGATGTATTCCGGCTTGTCGCCCATCGAATTCTTGACAATATAGACCTTGCCGGCCCGTCGTCCCTTTGTCGTTACGCCGCCTGCCTGCGTAAGTGCCTCGACCAGGGTGATTGGCCGATTGAAGGGGATTGCCAGCTCGTTTGTCACCTCGCCAACGACGAACACCTGTTTGAGCGCTGCTTCCGGCACGTAGATGACATCGCCTTCCATGACTGTCATGTTTTGTGACTTGTCCTGTGGCAGACCGTCGAACCGGACATCGAGTATGGCGTTGTCACGCATTAACACAGCGGAACTCAGGTCCCCGAGGAATCCGAGGTCGGAATCTTCGGCAACTTTAGCCCAGCCGGCCTTTGCCAGAATATCGAGCACCCGATCGCCGCGATTGATGAGCTTCTGCCCCGGGTCACTTACCGCCCCGATCACTGTCACGTAGTCGAGCTGGCCCAGCGGCAGGTACAGAAAATCCCCGCTCTTCGCGGGAATGTTTGCCGCCATGCTGCCCTCGCCGATGAGCGCGGCAAAATCGACGTCGACATAACCGCCGTCCCGGAAGAGATAAGCCTTGTCATAGTCGATCATGGGTTCGTTGTTCTCGCCCATTGCCACCCCGCCTGCCTTGGTCAGGATTTCCATCAGCGTGTCACCCTCGTGCAGCAGCAAGCGGCCGGGGCCATCAACGGCGCCCATGACTGAGACATACCCCTCCGAAACCGGCGGCAGCACCAGCAGATCGCCATTCTGAATCGGGATATTGGCAGTGAGGTCATTTTCCCCCAGGAGCCGCGCGAAGTCAACTTCGACACGTACACCGTCTCGCGACAGATACGCATTTTCAGTGTCAACGAGAAGCTCGTTGCCTGCACCGTACATCAGCCCCCCCGCTGCTGCCACGAGATCCATGATCTTGGCGTTCTGGTCGATGAATTTCGAGCCCGGAGTTTTGACGATACCCAGGATCGAAGCAGAGCCGGCGGCGATCCCAGCTTCCGGCAGATGGATGAAATCGCCGTCCTGAAGTTCGATGTTGTAGGTCTCCGAATGGTCCCGGATCAGTTTGACAAAATCAACATCCTCCAGCCGCTTGCCGTCGCGTTTGATGTAGGCTTTTTCCAGGTTGGCGCGCAACTGCCCCTTGTCATCGTAGGTCAGCCAGTCGGTCTGGCCGAGGGCACCGAGAATGCGCATGCCGGAGGAGATCTGCTGCCGGCCGCTTTTGCCGACGGCACCGACGATCGTGACGTAGCTGTGGGACAGGGACGGGATAAAAATAGTGTCGCCGTGCTGCAGCACCCGGTCCTGTGCTGTGTCGTTGTCGACCAGGAGCGCCCGGAAATCGACCTCCAGGATCTTGCCGGTACGCGTCAGTGAGGCACGGGAAAAGTCGGCGGTCGGCCGGTTGGCCGAATCATACACGAGATCGCCGGCACGTGCAACGACGCTCATGATCGTATCGTCGAGACCGATCTGGTAGGTGTTTTCGCTGGAAATGCCGCCACCACGGACGGTCACTGTCGACGTCTGGATCACCAGTTGCACCGGGATGATGCTCACCAGCGGACTGTTGTACCATTCGGTGAGGTGCTTCGTGACGTCGTTCCTCAATTCGTCGAGCGTCAGACCCTCTGCCTGGACCTGCCCGATCAAGACGTAAGCAATCTTGCCATCCGGCAACACGGTGACGGTCCGTTTCAGGTCACTCTCACCAAGCACAGAGATTTCCAGTCGGTCGCCGATGTTCAGGCGGTACTCGCCTTTGACGCGGCGAATAGCTCCTCCGGACGTTTGGATGTTGGTATCGCGCTGTGCTTCCGCTTCAAGGCCTGCAAGCATGATGATCGTCACCAGCAGCAGGCCGCGCGTGATTGTATAGGTACACGTCTTCATGGTAATACGATGTTCCTCTCTGTGGGGGTGTACAGCCAATACCCTTTGAACGGTTCGACGACACGGCCGACAGGGATGTATCGACCGGTCCAGCCCCAAAGCTCCAGCACGAACAGATCTCCATGGTCGATGGTTCCGGCCCCGATTGCTCCGACTAGATTCCACCCGGTTTCCAACGGCTTGCTGTGATCCATCACCGGCATCCCCGGCATTTCGACATAATGCGTGCCGGTCACATACACCCAGTAGCCGAAGGTCGGTAACATGACATCAAACGTCGACTCTGGTTTGACGTTGATATAGGTGCTGCCGTTCCATTGCCACACTGGGCTGGACGCGGCGCTGCCAAGCTGGTCGTTGATTGTCGTTGCCATGTCCGGTTCCAGCGGTGTCGCGATCAGGTTCCAGCCCGGCATCAGGCAGAGGGTGCCGGTCGTCGGGTTGGTGCGATTGCCGAATTCGACAGCATTACTCAACCCGTCACCGTCCGGATCGTCGGCTGCCGCCGTCTCGGACAGGTCAACGGGGTCGAAGTATAACCGTTCCCAGCCGTCCGGCAGACCGTCCCCATCGACATCGATTGTTTCATCGAAATCGAATACAGCGGTGATATTGGCCGGGACAGCCGCAGTGAACAGCAATGGATTGTCGGTGATCGGGTTGGCAGCATCGCCATCGAAAACCCAATGATCGAATCTGTATTCCGCCGCTGCCACTGCCGTGATCGACACCGCGTCGCCGGCATCGTACCAGGCGTCCGTGACATTGGTGCTGCCGCTCAGCTCGGTATCCACCTGCACACGATACTGCGTCACCCATGTCACTTCGACTGTGGTGTCGTCGTTCATGACGACGTCGTCCGTTGCGGGCGTTGCCAGGTATTGTACGCCCGGAGCAACGGCAACAGGGCTTGTCACAGTCCATGTCGCAACGGCGCCGGCGGTGTGGCGTGTTGCAAACTGCGGATCGCCGAGCTCGACGTTGCTGTCGTGCTCACTGAGTACGGTCAGAAAATATCTCCCATCCACGGTGAAATCTGCGGAGTTTGCAATGCCGAGTTCCGGTGTGCCCAGGCCGGCAACGCGAAATCCAATCTCACCGTTTGCTGTGCTCGGATCAAGGTCGCGTCGCCATGCGGAACGGCAAATGACACTGGTGTCATGCCATCCACCGCCGCGAACAGCCCGGTTGTCTCCGGTCTCCGGTCCGGTGGGGTCGACCTGGGCGCCGGCGTCATACAGGCCATAGATATCTTTGCACCATTCCGAAACGTTGCCGTGCATGTCGTAGAGTCCCCAGGCGTTCGCTGCCCGGGTGCCTGTCGGCTGCGGCTGAGCAGTATTGCTGCGATACCATCCGATCGGGTCGAGATTGGCGTCGGGACTGTCGTCGGTGACAGCCGGGGCGGTGCCGTTGCTGAAGCCACTTGTTGTGCCGGCACGGCAGGCGTACTCCCACTGCGCCTCGGTCGGTAGGCTGTAGGTGCCCTGACCCTCGTCGTTCAGCCGGGAAATATAACCGTCCGGTCCCATGAGGTCGTCCCAGGTGACAGATTCGACCGGCCGCTGGCAGTCGTCCCACCAGACGCTAGGATTGTCGTTGTCTCGGAATTGCCCGCAGGTCAGTGGATCGAAAGCCGGTGCCGTGAGCGCGAGCCACTGTTCCTGTGTTATCTCGTAGATGCTCATATAAAAATCCTCGCTTACAGTCACTGCGCGCTGCGGCGATTCGTCGGTCTCATGCCCCGGCTCCGACTCCGGCGAGCCTTGTGTGAATGTACCCGCCTCAATTTTTCGGAAGACGATCTCGACGGCACCGGGCAGGGTGACTACGAGATTACCATCGTCGGCGGTCAAGCGCAGGCTGATCGGCGTTTGATCTTCACCGTCGAATGTGTCTGAGTAGTCCCAGGTGATCGAATGTCCGGTGCCGGGAGCGATGCCGAGTCCGAAATCCCCGGTCAGGCGATCCGCTGCCACCGTGTTCCATACGCTGTTGTCGCGAGTGTATTCCACAATGATTTCGGCGGCATTGTCTGCCTCGAGATCATAGGTAACTATCACCGTGCGTTCTGCTGCCGGTGTGATGATCGTCATGTTCTGCACCTGCGGCGATGCTCCAGGCAGGCGGTTGGCTATCAGCAATACGAGAGCGCATACCGGGAGGTGATATCGACACATAGACGGTTCCAGTGATCACTTGTGAACCGGGAACTGTGGCAGTTCCAGACTGCCGGACACTTAGGCACATTTCTCAGGGGCTCGAAAAGTGAAGTGACGAAACGAAACATCATATTATACGGTAAAAGCCACTAACCTTCAAGGCAGCACCGGTTGTTTGATCAGGCGAAAGGCAACAGAGTTCGCTGCGACGACCTGTTATTCGGTGTCAAGGCCGGCTTTTGTTCGTTCAGGATACTGTTTTTTCCCGATTATCGCGATCTCGGCAAACAGTTTCGACAGAGCGTTGCGGACGTTCCCGATGCCGCGCGCGATCCTGCGTTCACTCGAAAGATCCGGGCATCAAGAGCAGCTTAATATCCCACTTGGACGGGCTACGGCGATGGACTCTGAGCTGCTTCGGCAACTTCCTCGATGGTTGATACCATGCGATCCCACGAGTACAAATGGCGGGCTGTCCCGATACCGCGAAGGAACGTTGCCGGGTCTGCCGCGTAATAGTCCTGAATCGCGGTCACCAGTGCATCACTGCTTCGTGGCGATACCAGAAAGCCCGTGGCTCCATCGTCGACAACTTCCGGCAACCCGCCGACACGCGTGGCGATCACCGGAACATCGAAGCTGTACGCTATCTGGATCACCCCGCTCTGGGTTGCCGTCACATAGGGGGCCACCAGAAGATCGGCCGCCGAGAAATATTTCGGTACCTCCTCGTTGGCGACATAACGGTCGACCAGTGTCAGCCGATTTTCCGATAGCAGTCCCGCGAGAGCCGGATAATCGGACGGTGGCTCGTAGAATTCACCAACGACCAGTAAGTGATAAGCATCCGTCGCCGGGAGTTTCTCGATGGCTTCAAGCAGGTACTGCAACCCCTTGTAGGGTCTGATAAAACCGAAGAAGAGCAGGACGCGCTTACCTGTCAGGCCCAGTTCCTCGCGGGCTGCGGCCTGCGTCGGAGCGGTTTCGGCACCGAATTCGTCATATGCCGGATGGGGGTTCTTCCGAACATCGGCGTCCGGACGGAAGAGCTGCAGGTTGTCGGCGTCTTCCTGAGAATGGGCGATGAATGCGGCAGCAGCGTTGTAGGCGTAACGCAGCAGCATGTTGTCGACCCACGATCGTTCGTGTGGCAGTGCGTTATGACACAGAAAACAAACGGGGATGCGGGCGAATCGTTGGCACAGCCGGGCGACGCTGCCAAAAGCCGGTGCCAAAAACGGATGCCACCATGAGATCAACAGCAGGTCCGGCTGGAAGTCCCGGATGCGGCGATACGTTCCAAACCACGAAAAAGGATTGAGTGAATCGAGGCAGGGTTGGTGATCTATTTCGATCGGATGATCGGAGTTGTCCAGTTGCGTCGACCCCGGAAACAGCATCCCGGGATACTGTCTCTTGAGGGCAAACAGCTGGGTCGTATGCTTGGCTTCCAGGGCCCGGCATAGCACGGTGGTGTAATGTGCAATGCCGCCGCGGAATGGATGGGTTAGCCCGATGTCGGCAATTCGCAGGGGGCGCGTGGGAGCTGGCATCAGGAGCTCTTCCTGATCTTCTTGACGGTATTCCCGTTGCCGCTGGATGCGTTCGTGGTGATCAGCAGCTCAGCCAGCAGGCCGATCGAGAAAAACTGTGCACCCATAATCAGCAACAACAGTCCAAGAGTCAGCAGCGGGCGGTTGTGAATGTCCCAGCTGGGGTCGGAGAGAATATCGAAATTGTAGAGCACGTGCGCACCGAGCAGGAACGACAGGATGCCAAAGCCTGTCGAGCAGAAAATCAGACCGGCGAGGCCCAGAAAATGCAGCGGGCGTTTCGCGAATCGCGTGATGAACAGCACCGTCAGCAGATCGAGCATGCCGCGCATATACCGTTCAAAGCCGTACTTCGACTCGCCGGAGGTGCGCGGCATATTCTTTATTTTTATCTCGGTGACTGTGAAGCCGCGTGATACTGCCAGCACCGGTATGTAGCGATGCAGCTCGCCGTACACGTCGATTTCATCCAGTACCTCGCGGCGATAGGCCTTGAACGGGCAGTTGAAATCGTGCAGCGAAATACCTGTGAACAAGCGGACCACACGATTGAATAATCTCGATGGCAGGGTCTTGTCCATCGAGCCCTTGCCCTTGTGTTTCCAGCCGCAGACCATGTCGAAACCGCGGTCGATCTGCTCGATGAACAGGGGGATCTCATCCGGATCGTCCTGCAGGTCGGTATCCATCGTGATCACGATATCGCCGTTTGTGTGCTCGAATCCGGCGTTATATGCGGCAGCCTTGCCGAAGTTTCGGCGCAGTTGGATAATTGAAATGCGCTTGTCGTCGGCCTGTAGCGTCTTGAGTGTCTGCAGCGACCCGTCGGTGCTGCCGTCGTCGACAAACAGCAGTTCGTAATCGTCTGACAACCCGGTTACGGCTGCGGTGATTTTCTCATACAATTCCGGCAAGTTTCCTTCTTCGTTGTACACCGGCAGCACAAAGGAGATCACCCGGCGCGCGTCCGTCTGCATGTTGTCGCCTGTTTGTTCGCTTTCGGCCATGTCAGTCACACCCCGTGGCGCTATACGTAACTGTAAGCGTAGCAAAGGTAAACGTCAGTCGGTTGATTGTAAACAGTGGTCGCCTGAATCGTTATAGCGCACAAAGTGTGCCGCCAGCAGGCGGAGGCGAAATCGGGTCATCGATTCTGTACCCTTGATGGTCATCCGTTTGAGTTCGAATCGATCACCGTAACCCAGGTCGCGGTATCTCAGAGCTATGGCGCAGGCACCATGGTAACCGGCCGTTGCTGCTGCTGCTTTGTGGGATGAGCTATAGCGGCCGCGTGGGTAAGCCAGCCATGCCGGCGGCGCGCCCAGTTCTGCTTCGAGGATTGCTTGTGACTCACGTAGTTCATCGGCAACCTCATCGTCGGTAAGTCGAGGCAACTCTCGATGGGTATGCGTGTGCGAGCCGATCTCATAGCCCGCCGCCGCCAGTGCGCGGAGCTGGTCCCAGTCCATCAGCGGTCGGGCCGGTTCGCCGACATCCGCTTCCCAACTGCTTTCGGTCCCCACATATTGTGTTACCACGAACAGTGTCGCAGTGAATCCGCAGGCTTGCAGGATCGGTCGACCGAACTCCCAGAAATCCAGCGTGCCGTCGTCGAACGTGATGACAATTGGTTTCTGCGGCAGTGCCTTGCCGCCAAACATCTCCGACAGGGAAACAGATTCGTAGCCGCGCTGGCGCAGGCACGTCATTTGCCGCTCGAAAAGCTCGGGTGTGATTTCGAACTGCGGCGAACGGCTCTGTGACAGTTCGCTGCTACGCCGGAACCAGTGATACATCAGGATGGGCGGCTGTCTCATGTCTGTTTCAGCCCGCGCTGCATGCCCACGGCATAGTGATAGTGTGAAACCCAGAGGTAAGCCGGCGCCAGCAGCCGCCGCATGCCGTAGCAGTGCCCGAACAGTTGGATGAAACAGCGCGGCGCCCACAGTACTGCCGGCAGCGCCAGCGTTGCCCGCATAATCAGTCGGCGTATCTTCTTGCGCAACGGCAACTCGCTGAACGGTGCGATCATCACGTCGATATTCTTGTGGTCTTTAATCACCGGATACTTGCGATACAGCCGAATGATCGACTCGCCCGCCTTCTCCTGGTCCCCGCAGTAGTCCTCGAAGCCTTTAAGATGATAGTGATGACCGACGACCCTTTCGTTGTACAGCGCCTCGATGCCCGCCTCCATCACCCGGATGCCCAGCTCGTTGTCCTCCGCACCGTACTGGCGGAACTGCTCGTCGTACTTACCAAGCTCGAAAAAAGTTTCACGGTCGATCGAGGAATTTCCGTTCATTGGCGGCAGCGGCTTGCTGCCGGGATACTTCTCCGGATGGCGAAATGGTTCGTAGTGGCAGCAGTGGTCCAGGTACCAAATGAACGGGTTCCTGAGAATCTCTTCTGGAAAGGGCAGGGAACCGAGCACCGCGACCGGCTTGTCGGTGCGCTCATGCCACTGCAGCAGTTCGTCGAGTGCGTCCTGTTGCGGTACGACATCGTCGTCGAGGAAATAAAGGACACGCCCAGTCGCGCGCTCGGCCCCTGCGTTCCGCGCCGCGGCAAGACCGGCTTGTTGTTGGGCAATACAGGTAAACCCGTGTTCTGCGGTGATCGCCTCGCCGGCTGCCCGATTTTCCATCGTTGATCCGTCATCCACCACGATGACTTCGAAAGCGTCACGGTCGATCGTTTGTGCCGACAACGCCGCCAAAGTCCGGCCCAGGGACTGCGGGCGATTGTGCGTCGGGACAATGACACTGAGTTTCATTCGCATCTTCTCCAGGTCGTCACGGCAATAGCGCAAAGCAGCGAACACGATCGACGCTGCCGCGGACACACAGCGCCGACTTGAACGATTCGATCTCCGGCAGATTGGTAAGCGTCCAATCGATGTCGTCATCTATGCCGTCGATCAATGACGGTCGATCCGGTTCGAGGGAAACAGTGAATGTGCTCGCTGACGCAGCAATGCCGTCACCCCTGGCCTTGACGTAGGCTTCCTTGCGCGTCCAGCAGCGAAAAAAAGTCGAGCGCTGTTCGGCTTCGGGTGTCGCGGTCAACACGCCAACCTCGGCGGCGGAGAAAAAACGCCGGGCAATATCGAGACAGGACACGTTCTCTCTGATAATCTCCAGGTCGACGCCGATCGTCTGCGTTGCAGTGAATGCCAGCAATGTCTCGTGGCGGGAATGGGAGATGTTGAATTGTACCGAACCACAGGCCAGCGACGGCTTGTCATTTTGATTGTGTACAAACTGTAGCTGATTCGGCGCTGTATCCGTATATCGACTTAGCAGTTGCCGCAGAACACCATGCGAAATCGTGTAACGCCGCTTCAGATGATCGAATTTGAAGCGGTCAACCCGTGTGGTCTCGTTCTGCGACAGCAGTGCCGCCAGGTCCTCTACCGGCCATTCGGCCGTGTCGGTGTCGACATACCACACATGGGCTTCCCCGGGGTCTAACGATGCAGCCCGCAGCTGCTGGTGGTCCCATGATTTGTCAACGTGTGCCATCGCACGTTAACCTATTGCCGCGACAGTCGGATTTCGAGTAGTGCGGGACTTTGCTCGGTGGTCTTGCGATCGTCGTCGGCCATTATACACCTACTGCCTTATTCACGCATATTCCGAATGAAGCGACCCGCTAGCTATTTCGATTATTGCCCACCTTCGGCTGAAAGTATGGAGTTCCCAAGCCTGCCTCTCGATGCCAGAAACGGTGCCAGGAACTCGGCGGTGTGCGAGCGTTCGGTCTTTTCGGCCACCTTCTCCGGCGATCCCTGGGCAACGATTTCACCGCCGTCGTTGCCACCTTCAGGGCCCAGGTCGATCAGCCAATCGGCCTCGGCGATAATGTCGAGGTTGTGCTCGACCAGGACAACTGTGTTTCCTGAATCCACCAGACGATGCAGGACGTGTATCAACTTCTCAACGTCGGCCATGTGCAGGCCGATCGTTGGCTCGTCCAGGATATACAGCGTGTGTCCGGCAGTCCGCCTGCCGGCCTTCGCCAGCTCCGTGACCAGTTTGATGCGTTGCGCCTCGCCGCCACTGAGCGTCGGGCTCTGTTGACCCAGTTTCAGGTACCCCAGGCCAACATCCTGCAACAATTGCAGGGCGTGATGCACATTGCGGTGTGCAGAGAAAAACTCGACGGCTTCGTCGATGCTCATGTTCAGAACTTCCGCAACCGTCCTGTCCTTGAACCGGATGCTCAACGTCTCGGTCGTGAAGCGATTGCCGCTGCAGGTGTCACAGGACACCGTAACATTCGGTAGGAAACTCATCTCGATCCGCTGCATGCCCTGTCCTGCACAGTCGGGACAGCGTCCCTCGGCGACGTTGAAGGAGAAGCGGCTGTTGGTGTAGCCACGCATGCGGGCGTCCGGCGTTTCCGCGAACAGGCGGCGGATGCGGTCCCAGATACCGACATAGGTCGCAGGGCACGAGCGTGGCGTTTTGCCGATAGGTGTCTGGTCGACTTCGAGCACACGGCCGATGCTGTCGGCGCCCTCGATACCGGCGCAGCCGATCAGATCGTTTTTTTTCGCCTTCTTTCTCCGACCTTTACCGCGTTGCTGCACGATGCCGTGCAGATTGCTCTGCAACACGTGCCGCACCAGCGTACTCTTGCCGCTGCCACTGACACCGGTGACGCAGATCAACCGTCCCAGCGGGATGCGGATGTTGATGTTTTTTAAATTGTGCAGCGAGGCGCGCTTGACCTGCAGACAGTCGCCCCTGGCGATCGAGGCATGTCGGCGATCGTTGACAACCAGAGGATGCTGAAGCGGCTTTCGCAGGAAATGACCGGTGACGGATTTCTTATTGCGTTTGAGTTGTCCGACGGTGCCGACAGCAACGACCTCGCCACCGTTGATCCCGGCGCCAGGACCGATGTCGATGATGTGATTGGCGCGCCGGATGGTGTCTTCATCGTGCTCGACGACAACGACTGTGTTGCCCTTCTTCTTCAACTCGTGCAGTGTATCGAGCAGCATCATGTTGTCGCGGGAGTGGAGGCCGATGGTCGGTTCGTCAAGGATATAGCAGACGCCGCGCAGGTTCGATCCAAGCTGCGCCGCCAGGCGGATACGTTGCGCTTCTCCGCCGCTCAGCGTCGGAGCGGCACGGTCAAGGGAAAGGTATGGGAGGCCGACGTGCACGAGAAAGGCGAGGCGCGAACGCAGGTCGTCCAGAACGTCACGGGCGATTACGGCGTCACGGTTCTTGAGGGTCAGGTCATTGAAGCCGTCCGCCGCCTCGCCGACGGACATACCCGTGAACCAGTCAATGGTTTGACCGTCGAAGCGCACGGCCAAGGCTTCAGGTCGCAGTCGTCGGCCGTCGCACGCCCCGCAAACAGCGGCGTGTTCGCCGGCGCGATGGCTACGCCATTCGCGTGCTTCACCGGTGAGGTCCTCGTCGAAACCGGACAACGCCATGCCGGTGCCGAAGCATGAGTTGCACCAGCCATGTCGTGAATTGTAGGAAAACAGTCGCGGATCGAGATGGTCGAAACTACGGCCACACTGGGGACATGCGTGGACGGTCGAGAATATCTTTGGTGCAGCGCGTCGTTTGTTGCGAGTTTTCGGCACTGCGACGACATAGACAATGCCTTTGCCCACTGCCAGGGCGGTCGTCAGCAACGCCTGCAGGTCCTTCTCCCTGCGCGCTTCGACCTGGCATTCGCCCACCGGCAGCTCAATGTCGTGTTCCTTGTACCGGTCGAGCCGGGGCCACTCTGCGGTCGGCATCATCTCGCCGTTGACTCGGAGGTGTTCGTAGCCTTTGCCGCCGGCCCATTCGGCGAGATCGGTGTAGTACCCCTTGCGCGCCACGACCAAAGGTGCCAGTACCAGGATCCTGCGCCCGGCAAACCCTTTCATGATCCGCGCCCGCACGACGTCGGGTGACTGCGGTTCGATAGCAACATCACAATCCGGGCAGTGTTGCACACCGAGCTTGACGAAGAGCAGCCGGAGAAAATGGTAGATCTCGGTGACGGTTGCGACGGTACTCTTGATACCGCCGCGGCTGGTCCGTTGCTCGATGGCCACGGTCGGCGGAATACCGGAAATCGAATCGACGTCCGGCCGCGACGCCGGCTGCACGAACTGCCGGGCATAGGCGTTGATCGATTCGAGATAACGCCGTTGTCCTTCACCGAAAAGAATGTCGAAGGCGACCGTGCTCTTACCGCTGCCACTGATACCGGTGATCACTGTGAAGGTCTCGCGGGGGATCTTTATGTCGATGTTCTTGAGGTTGTGTTCGCGGGCGTTGTTGATGCAGATGTGGTCATTTTTCTTCACGACATACGGCACCGGCGCTTCGCCCAGCGGCAAATGGCCGGTCGGTTTACTATCGTAGTACGCCTGCAGAAGGGCTTTGCCCGTGTGGCTGCGATCACAGGCAGCAACTTCTTTCGGTGGACCGGCGCAGATGAGTTCACCACCGCCGCCACCACCTTCGGGCCCAAGATCGATGACCCAGTCTGCTGCCTGAATGACGTCGAGATGATGCTCGATGAGCACGACGGAATGGCCGTTATCCAGAAGCGTGCGCAGAGCCGTGAGCAACGTCGCGACATCGTCGAAATGGAGGCCGGGCGTCGGCGCGTCGAACAGCAGCAGATTGCCTCGCGTTCGTTTTTTTCGCCCCGTTGTCTCTGCCAAGTGACCCGCCAGTTTGAGCCGCTGCGCCTCACCACCGCTGAGCGTCGGCACGGGCTGGCCGAGTTTGACATAACCGAGGCCGACGGCGTTAAGTGGTGAGAGCCCTCGCAGGACGTTGGGATGGCCGGCGAAATAGTCGCATGCCTCGGAGACGGTCATGCCGAGAACGTCGCTGATCGACTTGCCCGCAACCTGTCCGTTTGTGCCGGTCAGCATGACCTCGAGGATCTCGTCGCGATAGCGTTTTCCATCACAATCCACGCAACGTAAGTAAACGTCGCTCAGGAACTGCATTTCGATATGTTCGAAGCCGTTGCCGCTGCACGTCGGACAACGGCCGGTGCCGGAATTGAAACTGAAGGCACCCGGCGTGTACTTGCGTTCACGGGCCAGTGGTGTGAGTGCGAAGAGTTTGCGAATGGCGTCGAGGGCTCCGACGTAACTGGCCGGATTTGATCGTGCGGTTTTGCCGATCGGCGACTGGTCGACGAGAACGACGTCGTCGATCAGTTCATGTCCGATGATCTCCTGATAGGCACCGGGCGTGTCGACGGGTTTGCCCTTGATCTTGCGCAGTGCGTTGTAGCAGACGTCTTGCAGCAGTGTCGATTTACCGGAACCGCTCACACCGGTAATACAGACCAGTCGATTGAGCGGCAGCGCGACGTCGATGTTCTTGAGGTTATGCTCGGCCGCACCGAGAATCTCTATGCAGGGTGTTTTTTTGTCGTCTCGTCGTATCTCGTTCGTGGCTGGATCCGAAACTTTACGTTCATGGCGCAGGTAGCCGGCGGTCAGCGAATCATTGCTGGCAAGCAGATCGTTGCGGGTGCCGAAAAAGACAATGTCTCCCCCGTGCTCACCGGGCCCGGGGCCCATGTCGAGGACACGATCGGCGGCGCGGATGACGTCGGCATCGTGCTCGACAACCAGTAGTGTATTGCCGGCATCGCGTAGCCGGTGGAGCACGCGAATCAGACGCTGGACATCGCGCGGGTGCAAGCCGATGCTGGGTTCGTCGAGCACAAACAATGCGTTGACCAAGGAGGTGCCTAGTGCGGTGGTCAGGTTGATACGCTGAACTTCCCCACCGCTCAGCGTGCGCGACTGGCGGTCAAGCGTGAGGTAGCCGAGACCGACATCGACCAGGTAGCGTAGGCGTACGCGGATTTCGTCCAGTAGCATCGTGGTCGCTTCGTCGTGGGACTTGCCCAGATCGAAATCTTCGAAGTAACGGTTGCAGCGTTCGATTGGCAACAGCATCAGTTCATGGACATTGAGGCCCGGCAACTCACCACGGATCACATCGTCGCCGAGGCGCCAGAGCAGGGGCTCGGGCGTGATCCGGGCGCCCTTGCAGTCGTTGCATTTGTGGTAGGCGCGGTAGCGCGACAGCAGCACGCGGATGTGCATCTTGTAGGCCTTGGTTTCGAGCCAGGCGAAGAAGCTGCGAACGCCGTACCTCACGCCGTCGCTGGCGCTGCCTTCACCCTCGAGAACCCACTGACGATCCGCATCGGAAAGTTCACGCCAAGGCGTGTCAACGGAAATGCCGTACATCTCGGCAAACCGCAACAGGTCGTCCTGGCATTGCATGTAGCTTTTGGACTGAAACACCTTGACGGCGCCCCCTGCCAGCGTCCGGGATTCATCGGATATGACCAGGTTGAAGTCGACACCAATGACGCGACCGAAGCCGCGGCAGGTTTCGCAGGCGCCGGCCGGGGAATTGAAGGAGAAGCAATTTGGCGTGGCATCCCGGTAATGGATGTCACATTCGGCGCAGTGCAGGTCGGCGGAGAAGCGCCTGGTCTCGATTGCCTTGCGGGTCTCCGACAGCAGCCAGGCGGTCGCATGCCCCTGACCGCGTGCGAGTGCTGTCTCGACAGCTTCGACGACACGACTGCGACTTTTCTTGCCCAGCTTGATCCGATCCTGCACAACATCGAGGCGGCTGCCCTTTTTCTTCCAGACCCGTGTATAGCCTTGGCGCTCGAGAATCTCGAGGATCTCTGCCTCGGTGAAATTGTCGGGAACTGTGACCGGAAAGGTGATGACGCTATAGACTATGTCTTTGTTGCCGTCGGCAATGTCGACGATGGCGCCGGAGATTCCTTCCGGTGTATCGCGCCGGACCCCGGCGCCGCAGGAACTGCAATAGAGTTTGGCGGCACGGGAGAACAGGAGCTTTAGGTGATCGTTGAGCTCCGTCATCGTGCCGACAGTCGATCGCGACGTGCGCACAGGATTGGTCTGGTCGATGGCGATCGCCGGCGGAATGCCCTCGACACGATCGACCTGCGGCTTGTCCATGCGCTCGAGGAACTGCCGGGCATACGGCGAGAAGGTCTCGACATAACGGCGCTGTCCTTCCGAGTAAATCGTGTCGAAAGCGAGCGACGATTTGCCGGAACCGCTGACGCCCGTGACGACGGTCAGTTCGTTCAGCGGCAGGCGCAGGTTGAGGTTTTTCAGGTTGTTCTGGCGGGCGCCTTCGACGAGGATGTGTTTCGGGGGCATGATGACAGTGGTTGATCGCGGCGAGGTTCACTGACCTGGCAGCTTGTTTTCAGGCCTATTCCTTCAAGGCCAACTGGCCGCAGGCGCCGTCGATATCACGGCCGAGATTCTTGCGGATGGTGGCGCTGAGGCCGTTGTCTTTGAGGATGGCCAGGAAGGCGCGGGCGATTGTCCGGGGCGATTCCCGATGAGCTGCGTCGGTCGGGTTGTAGACGATCAAATTGACGTGGGCGAGGTGTGGCCTGGCCATGCCACGGATGTAGTGCACGAGCTTCTCGGCGTGGGCGGGTTGGTCATTCTCACCGTCGAGCATGATGTATTCGATGAAGACTTTACGGTTCGTGTTGTCGACATAGTAATCTATGGCCGCCCGCAGCTTCTCGAGCGGATACGGTTTGTTGACCGGCATCAGGTGCTGGCGCAGTTCGTCGGTGGCGGCATGTAGAGAGACGGCGAGATTAATCTGTGGAAACTGGTCGGTGAACTCTTCGATAGCGGGCACCAGGCCGGAGGTGGATACGGAGATGTTGCGTGCGCCGATGTTGAAGGTCTCGGGATTGGTCAGCTCTCGCAGGCTGGCAAAGACTGCGTCCTTGTTGTGGAACGGCTCGCCCATACCCATGTACACGACATTACGCAGATTTGCGTCGAGTCTTTCAGCCTGGATATACTGGCGCCAGAACAGAACCTGATCGGTGATTTCCTCACTGGTAAGGTGGCGGGTGAAGCCGAGCAGGCCGGTGGCACAGAAGGAGCACTTCATAAGACACCCGACCTGGCTGCTGATGCAGCACGACCACAGGCCGGGCTTGGGCTTGAGCAGCACGGTCTCGATCAGTTTGCCGTCGTCGAGCTCGACCAGTGCCTTGAAGGCATTGCCCTCATTGGAGACCAGCACCCGACGCTTGCGGACGGTCATTGTCGGCAGGTTGATCGAGGCACGCAGTGATTTTGACAGCGTGGTGACTTCGTCGATGGTGGCGCAGTTCTCCGTGAAAAAGGCGTGCAGCAACTGTTGCCGACGGTAGGTCGGGAGGTTGTGCGTTTCGACAATCGTATCTATGCGTTGCGTGTCCATGCAGAAGGATAACACCGTACGGGCTGAACGTCAGTAATCGGCCCTGTAGCTTGCAATAACCTGCGGTGGTCTACCAGGGGGGGGCGGTGGTATTGGCGACGACCTGGCCGGCGGCGTCATAGACTGCCTGGCGCAGGCCGTCTTTCCGGACGACGTCGAGGTCGATAATCTCGGAAAACTCGGCGCGGCCTTTGGCCGTTGTGTCCTCGATATAGATCGAGCCGTCGGCCCGCTCGATGGTGTACTCGATCTGCACATCGACGGCCCAGATGACGGTACGGGCCAGGCGCTGATCGCGGTCATTCGATGCGGTTTCTACCTGGCCGATTTGGTGCAGTTTGTAGTCCGTGATCGTGGCGTTGAGAATGCAGTCTGCAGCGCTGTCGTTAACGACGCTCATGGAGCCGTCGCGCATGAAGCCTGCGGCGAATTCACCGCGGAACCAGGCGTTGAGTCCGGGTTCATCGGTGGCGTTGTGGATGCGTCCGATCCGGATGGTGTTGAGCGCCGGGTCGCCGGAGGAGCCGACCTGGTAATGCGCGCAGCCGCAGAGCAGGGCGAGTGCGAGCAGGGTGACAGTGCTCGATCGCATCATTTTTTCTCCAGATCAGCCTGGGGATGTCCCAGTGCCTTGAGTATGATCTGGGCCATCCTGGCGGTATCAGATCCGGGGTAGTGGATGACGATCTCGCTGAGATACTGTTTGGCTGCGTCGGGGCGGAAGTGCGCCTCGCGCAGGTAGAATTGTGCCAGATCCAGCAGGCGTGTGGCTTCCATGGTTTTGGCGTTCAGCACGAGTTCTTTTGCTTCATCGAAACGGGCGTGATCAGGGTAACTCTCAATGAACCGGTCGAGGCTGGCGCGAGCTTCGCGGACCAGCGTGCCGTCGCCGTCGCCGGCCTCGGCTTCGAGCAGCAGCGCGCGGGCCAGGTCAAGGCGGCCGTCGGCAGCGATGGCGTGACGGGGATACTGTTTCAACAGGCGGCGAAACCGTATGATGGCGGACTCGTAATCCTCTTGAGCGATGCGGATCATACCCACCCGGTGCATCGCTTTCGGCGCTACTTTGGAGTACGGCCCGACGGTCACGATGTGGTCCAGTATGTCGACGGCTTTGTCTTCGGTTGAAAAGGTTACGAAGAGGAAACGGTCGCGCTGCTTCTTGTGACCGAACTGTTTCGAAAGCTCGAACTCGGCGTCGAGCACCTTGTTGAAGGCGATGTGGCTGCGATATTCGTCAACAGCCTCACGATATTTTTCGAAAGCCTTCCATGGTTCCTCCATTTGCCCAAGGCAGTCACCCTGTTTGACGAGGGCTTTGCCCTTGTTTTTGAGGTTGACCGATTCTTTCTGGACTTTTCGATAGAGACCGAGCGCTCTTTTGTATTTTCCTTTCTTCTCTGCGAGCTCGGCTTTCTTGATAAGCTTGCCTGTCCCGCGTTCGCGATAGGGCCCCCAGGAGGCTTCCGGCTTCCAGTCGCTTGGCCCGCCGACGGCGGTGACAGCAATGAGGCAACCGAGGAGCAGCGACAGGGCAGCAGGAAAGCGAGGTACAGGTGTTGCCATGGGTCTGAGACTCCGGTCCTTTGGTAAATGTTCGATTTTACGCATCTCTACCGTGACAAGTCACTGTGTTTCGAGCAACTCGGAGCTCGCCGGCAGTGGTAAGCCGGTCAGTGCTTCGTAGGCCGCGAGATATTTTTCACGGGTTTTTTCGACGACTGCGTCCGGCAGGTTGGGTGCCGGCGGGGTTTTGCCCCATTCCTGAGTCTCGAGCCAGTCACGCACAAACTGTTTATCGAAGCTCGGCGGGCTCGTGCCTACTTCGTATTCTTCGATCGGCCAGAAGCGGCTGGAATCCGGCGTCAACACTTCGTCGATCAAGACAATTTCTTCTCCGGCGAGGCCGAATTCAAACTTGGTATCGGCGATGATGATGCCTTTGGTGTGAGCAAAAGCGGCGGCCTCACTGTAAAGCCTGAGGGTCAAGTCGCGCAAGGTGGCGGCGGCTTCGGCACCGATCAGGTCGATGGTCTGGGCGTAGGTGATGTTTTCATCATGCTCACCTTGCGGGGCTTTGTAAGCCGGTGTGTACAGCGGATCGTCGAGCTTGCCGGCCAGGCTTTGGCCGGGAGGGAGGCTGATGCCGCAGACGCTGCCGGTGCGCTGGTAGTCTTTCCAGCCGCTGCCGATCAGGTAGCCGCGGGCGACGGCTTCGACAGGCATTGCGTCGAGCTTCCGGACCAGCATTGACCGGCCCTCGAGGTCCTGAGCGTACGGGTGCGTCACCGCCGGATAATCGGAGACGTCCATGCTGATCAGATGGTTCTCGATCCAGTCGAATTTTTCGCACCAGAATTTCGACAAATAAGTCAGGACTTTGCCTTTGTCGGGAATGCCGTTGGGCATGACGACATCAAATGCACTGAGGCGATCGCTCGCCACCAGCATCAGGCTGTCATCGAACACGTAAATGTCGCGGACTTTTCCTCGGATGGGCTCTGGGAGTCCGTCGATGGAAGTTTCAAGCAGGGCACCGTTGGCATCGTATTTCATGTAGCTCTCGCGTTGTTTGGGTGGTTATTGTTTAGACGCGTTTACCGGTATCGACATTGGTCAGTTGGAATTCTTCCTGATGCATGCTGGGATCGGCGCGGAACGTCAGGTTGCCGCCGAACTGCTTCTCCATCTCATGCAGAATGCGCGAGTCGTGATTCCGCAGGCGGTCGAGGACGATCGGGCTCACGGTGACGCGAATGTGTGGCGTGCCCTTGTCGCGCTGCAGCAGCTCACGCAGACGGCGCTGGAGCTCGGCACTGATCGTGTGCGAAGACTTCACCAGGCCCTTCCCGGAGCAGTAGTGGCAGGCCTCGAACGTCGAGTCCTGCAGGCTGGCATATTCCCGCTGTCGGGTCATTTCGAGCAGACCAAGCCGCGAGATTGGCAACAGCCGGGTACGGGCGCGGTCGGATTCGACACAGTCTTTCATGACTTTATAAACGGCGTTGCGATCTTCGCGTGATCGCATGTCGATAAAGTCGACGACGACCAGGCCGCCAATATTGCGCAGTCGCAGTTGCCGGGCGATTTCACGGGCTGCCTCAAGATTGGTGTTGAGGATGGTTTCCGGATGGTCCTTGCCCTTGTTGCTCCGGCCCGAGTTGATATCGATGGCGATGAGCGCCTCGGTTTCATCGATGCAGAGTTCGGCACCGCTGGGCAGTGGCACTTTGCGCTGAAAGATGCCGCCGATTTGAGGCGTCAACTTGTAGTGCTCAAAGATCGGGGTTGGTCGATCGTACAGCTTGACCTGGGTTCGGTCCTTGTGCTGCAGGCGGTCGAGGAAGGAGACCGTCTGGTCGTGCGCGGTCTGGTCATCGACAATAATCTCATCGACATCGTCGCTGAGCAGGTCGCGAATAGCGCGTTCGAGCAAGCCGGGTTCCTGATAGATGCAGATGGGTGCGCTGCGTTCACGCAATTCATTGGCGGTCTGCCATTTATCCAGGACAATCTGGATATCCACACGCAGGGCTTCTTCGTCGAGCCCGGCGGCGGCCGTGCGGCAGATGATGCCGACGTTCTTTGGCAGGTCCATACCCATCAGAACACTGCGCAGGCGCGAGCGTTCCTTGCGATCTTCAATTTTTCGCGAGACGCCGCGATGGGAGGAATTTGGCAGGATGACGACATAACGGCCGGCCAGACTGAGGTTGGTGGTGACGCGCGGGCCTTTGGTGCCGATCATACCTTTGGTGACCTGAACGATGACTTCCGAACCGACCTTGAACTTGTTCGGTATTTCGGCGATTTCGGCGTCACGTGTAGCGCGATCACCTTCACGATCACCGGATCGTCGTCGTTGTTGCCTGGGGTGCCGGTCTGGACGCGACGTCTGACGGCTCTCTCCTGCGGGGCTTTGCCTCTCGCCGCCGCCGCGACGGCCACGCCGTCGTCGCCGGTTCCGTGACGGTCCGCTTTCTTCGGCGGACTGCTGCGGCGCTCTGCGCTGCTTTTTTCCCGGCGGTGCTGAGCTGTCCGGACTGCTGGAGAAAAGGGACTTGATGCGTCCGAGCAGTCCGGCGGGTTTGGCCGGCTGCCCGTCGCTGCCGCGACCCTTGCGGTTGCGCAGGTTCGACGAGCGATTGTTCCGTTGCTCACTGCTGCGTCTGTCGTCCCGGCCGCCGCGTTGCCGATCATTGCGTGAGCGGTTGCGAGAGTGTTCGCCGCCGGATTGGCGGCCACCCTCGGACCGCGGTCGTCGGCCGTCGCGATTGCCGCGATCAGCGTCGGAGCGCCCACGGTTTTGGCCTTTTTCCTGTCGGTTGCTGCTTTGGTCGCTGTCCTCGCGCCTGCGGTTGCGATTACGAGATCGCGACCGGTTGCTGCGATTCGGGCTGTTGTCGGGTGCCTGATCGTCTCCTTGGGCGTCATCAGCAATATCTTCATTGCTGTCGTCGGTACTATCGTCGCTGGCACTGTCGTCGTCGTCAGAGCCGTCCATCTCGAGCATTTCCTTGGTTGCCGGGACCATGTCCCAGTAATGAAGGAAAGCATTTTTTTCCATGCCGATATCAACGAATGCAGCCTGGAGTGAGGCTTCGAGGTTGCGAATTCGGCCCTTGTAAATGGAGCCGACGATCCGCTCTTCACCCCTGTGCTCGACCTGATATTCGTTGAGGCGTCCCTCCACAGACACAGCGATACGCGTCTGCAGTTGTTCGCAGTTGATTACAATCTGTTTCATGTTTCACAATGGCTCTCCAGTCTCTGCGCCGAAAGCGGGATACGGTAGTTGCCCACTGAATATCTCGGCTCATAAGCGGTCCAGACCGGGTTGAAGCTGGCACCCACGCAAGAATTCGGGGCCGGGCATTTCCGGCTTCCCTGCTGGGATAAGCTTGAGAATTTGCACCTGGTCGCGACCACATTGTACGCGCCAGCCATGTTTGTCTGCCTGAACGACAGTTCCGGGGGCGGCAGTATTACCGGGCGTAACTTCGCCCTGCGTGATACTGATACGTTTTGCTTTGCGGCCGGCGCCAAGAATGAACCAAGCGCCAGGCCATGGATTGAAGGCACGGATATGTCTGTCGATTTCCTCGGCCGGTCGTTGCCAGTCGATCTGCCCGTCACTCTTGCTGATTTTACCGGCGTAGGTTGCCTCGGCATCGCATTGGGGAACCGCGCTGAGCAAGCCATCGTCGATGCGGTAAATTACGTCGCACACGGATTCGGCTGCAAGTTGCGCTAACTGTTCCTCCAAGCTGGCGGCCGTTTCCGTTCCGGTTAGTGCCAGTTCACGGCGGTCGAACACTGGGCCGGCATCAAGAGCCGCCACGACACGCATGAACGAGATACCGGTTTTTTCCTCGTTCCCGAGGATGACCCCCTGAATGGGCGACGCGCCACGATACCTGGGTAACAGCGAGGCATGAATATTCAAACATTCATGTCTCGGCAGATTAAGCAGATCATTTTTTAGAATCTGACCGAACGAGAAAACCAAAATAAAATCGATCAAAAGCCCTCTCAAACCATCCAAAAATTCGGGCTTGTTCACAGAATCGGGTTTCAAGGTATCCAATCCATGCTCGGCACACCACGCTCCGACGGGTGTCGGTGCCAACTGTCGTTTGCGACCAACCGGGCGATCCGGCTGTGTGGTACAGCCGATCACGTCAATGTCGGGTGCGTCGTGCAAAGCCGCAAGGGTGGGCACGGCAATTGCCCCAGACCCCAGAAAAAAAAGATTTATCGGTTTCCTGTTCTCCGCTTTGATGTCCTCCGTGTGGGGTGCTGCGATAGCCGAGCGCCGGAATTGGCGAGAGGCGGGCAGACATACAATTGGAATTACATTACAATCGGTATAACCTAACCGTTCATCCGCCGATTGTAATGCGCTGGTACAAGATCGGCGAACTTTATCATCGATTCAATGTAACCGGCTTGAATAGAAATGATTACATTGATTTATCTGATTTCGGCTGAAATTGCTGTAGGTTAGCAGGTAACGACGACCACGATTCTTGAAGAGATCGCTTCGGATCCCTTAACTCATTGTAAACACGTGAGTAACAATCCACTTCAAAGTGACGTAGACGGCCCGCCCATCGGCCGCAAGCGCAAGTTCAGCCGTTTCTGCTTCCGGTTCATCATGGCATTCCTCGCCATCGTCATCATGGTCGATGTCTGGTGCGAATGGCGCGGGCTGCCCCGGGCGTTTGTCGATCGTTTCGAGCGCGGGTTCGTTGCCAAGGGAGTTCATGTCGAAATCGAGCGGATGCGTGCCGGTGTTGTACGCGGCATCCGGCTCGACGGGATCATCGTACACGATGCACGGGTCATCGAACGCAAACTGGTGACCGCCGAGCTGATGATTGTCGAGCTCGATGTCATGGCACTGTTACGTCGTGAGCTGAAACCAACAAGGATTGTCATCCGTGGCGGTGACAGTGCGTTGGCCCTTGCACTGGTCGATCCGACAGCAACCGGCACGCTCGCGGTCACGCAGCTCGGTGTTGAACTGCTTATCGGTGACGACGCCGTACATATGCGGTCCGTGGCCTGCAGTATCGGCGCTGTCCAGGTCATGGTGCAGGGTCGGCTGATTCCGCCGGCGACGCCACCGAAAGAAAATCCGTTGGTTTCGCTGGAACCACTGCTTGAGGGTATGACGGTGGGGCAGAGGCGTGCCGTCGTTGAGTTCGCGGAATTTGTTAATGCCCACCGACCGACCGCGGATGCCAGACTTTCAATCACCTTCGACATCGACGTGGACGATGTCAGCCGCAGCGATTTGCAAGCGACGCTGAGTGTGTCGGATTTCACCTATCGGCATCTTAATGTTGACAGCCTGCTGATCGAGGCGCAGCTCACTGCCGATATCATGGAGATCCGCAAGTTTCGCATGGTCATCGACAGTGGCACTGCTGCGTCGACGGGGGCCTATGGTGACGTCGTCAATGGGGCGCTTGAACTCGACTTGCGAAATGACGAAATTTCCGGGCGCCTGGCCTACAACGCTTTTCCGCACGCTATCGCCCGGGCGGTCCAGCCGAAATTAAGTGATGTCCTCGACGTCATCGATTTCGGCGATACCCGCCCGCGCGGCGAGGTGATTCTACAGAAGTCGCCGCTGCGGCAATCGGAGGCGTGGGTCTACGATTTGACGTTGTCGGTCGCCCGGGCCCGACTTTTCGATGCGGCAATTGCGGATGTCGAGCTTGCCGTTTCGGTGGCAGGCGGTATCGCAAACGTCAAGCAACTGGATTTGCGGTTGGGTGAGCACGCCAAAGTCAAAGTGCACGGCGAGATTCTTCTTGATCGCAAGGAGTTGATCGCTCACGTCACTCACGACGGAGATCCCCGCGAGCTGGCGCCTTTGTACCTCAATCCGGCCGCGCGTGAGGGGTTTCTTAAAACGTGGAAGGATTACACCTGGAACCCGGCGACGACGCAGCAGTTCGAGTACGATCTGCACCGGTATTATGACGACGACAGCAACACGGTGTTGTGGGTCCAGGGTGAGGCGACTTTCAAGGACTTCCGCTATAAGGGGCTGTCGATGTCGCGGCTGTCTGGAGATTTCTATTTTGATTTCTACAATCATTGCGTCGTCATCGACGGCCTGCACGTCGAACAGGGCAGTCACGGTGCCGACGCTACAATGATCTACGATCTGGCGCTTGACCGGAAGCGTCTGGAGTACAAAGCCGTCAGCAACCTGCCGTTGGAGGTGCTGCTCGGCACGATCGCCAGACCCTGGCGCCAGGCGCCGGGGATATGGGGATTGCAATTTATCGAACCACCCACGGTTACTTTGCAGGGATGGCACAGTTTGCTGGATGCCGACGCGTACCTCTCCACAGTCAACGTTGCTGCCGAGCGGTTCAACGTCGACGATGTGGCTCTGGCCTCGGGTGTTGCCAAACTCTACTTCTTCGACCGCCAGGCTTTGGGCAGTATCGAGGTGGAGGCTGCCAGTGTCAGTGGCTGGTACTTGCAGGACTGCCAGGCCGACGTGGATTTCGGTGAGAGTACGCGGATCACCGGCATGCTCACCCGTGCGAGCAATGGCACGCGTGTTTTTGGGGCGACCCGGTTCCGGGCCGAGGTGACTTCGGATCGTCTGGAAATAGCGGCCCACAGCAAAAGCGCAGAGATGGACGAGTGGCGCCTGACCGACG
>CAYWQM010000007.1:0-9400 GCA_964460215.1 uncultured Lentisphaerales bacterium | reverse complement strand
CCGACAATATTCTTGAGACCTCCGCGTCGATCGCTCGAGCCGATTGTGGTGACCTGGTGCTCAAAGACGTGGACACGAGCTTCAGCCGAACCAACCGCGGCACCCATGTCCGGCGCCTCCAGATTGGCGGGCTGAAAGTAGGCACCCAACTGCAGGCCGGCAGCCTTGCCCTCGATGGCAGTGTCCGGGATGATGATTCATTGATCTTTAGCGGTCATGCCGGAACACTTAGCTACAGCGGTGCCGGCATTGAGACGGCGGATGCCGCTGTGGTGCTCAAATGGCAGCCGGAGCGTTTTGACATGAAGTTGAGGGCCCCGCAGGCGACGATCGGCGAGATCAAGCAACTCGATAACCCAGTTGTCGAGTTGCAGTGTACCGGCGTAGCTTTCGAGAAAATCGCCGGTACCGGCACCTGCGACCGGGCCGAGTGGCAGAGTGGCATGGTCGCCCGTGGCGTTGCCAGCGATTTCAGCATCGGCGACGGCGCGATCCACCATCAATCGACATGGAGCGACATCGAGTTCGGAGATTGGCATCTGACTGATGTGACTACGGACGGCACACTGCAGCCACAGAATCGTTTCGACGTGACGGCGGCGAATCTATACTACGAAAAAAAAATCACGCTGCAGGACTTTTCCGGGGGTGTCACGATCGACGACAGCGGATTCGAAATCGACAAGATTCAAACCACCTGGCTGGGCGGTGAGTTGACCGGTCGCAACAGCTACAACTGGGAAACCGGGACCGGCGCTGCAAAGCTGCAGGTGCAGAATGCGCGTTATGGGCGTCTGTCTAAAAGCGACGACGACGACGCAGGGCGGCTGCAGGGTGCCGTCGATGTCACAATGGATCTGAATTCCGAAAAACTGCAACTGACCGGCGTCGGCAACGTTATGGTACGCGGCGGTGATTTCTGGGGCATTCCTGTGCTGGCCGACTTCCTGGGCATCCTCGACAAGATGTTCAAGACCGGGCAACTGGCGAAGATCACTGAGGTCGACAGCTCACTGCAGTTCGAGGGCGACCGTGTCTATCTGCCCGATCTCGAGAGCAACGGTGAGCTCGTCGCGATCCGCGCCGGTGGTCATTACAGCTGGCCGACCCGTGCGCTGGACTTCCGTGTCAAGGCGGTCCCGCTCAAGCGTGCTCAGGATCTCCGTGAAGCGATCAAGATCCCGATCATCGATCCGCTGGTTCGGAAGCTGACAACGTTGCTCGACAGCCGTGTCACTGGAACCATTGACAATCCGCAATGGGAGTATATCGAACCGATCCAGAAAATCTTTGGTCTCGGGTTCCTGAAGGAGGCTTCCAACAAGAACACGCCTGTCGGTCATGGCAGCGCGGAGTAGGTGGAGAGAAGCAGATCAGGTTGTCTGGCCCTGTTGTATGGGCAGCGCTGCAGCTCCGCTCGGCGTTATTGGAAAATTACAGTTTCATAAAATGTGTACACATTCACGGCATTGGAAATACATGCTGGAACTGTACAATTTTTGCAGCGTCCTGAATCAAAGGCAACAGGGTTGATTTGATGCCTCTGAGGATTTGCTTTATGGGGGGGGCGTTCAACTTTCATGATTCCGCCGTATCTTACGTTTTTGCTATGATCGGATAAACCTTTCACCCAACTTGTAGTCACATGAGCGAACATATTGCATCGCTTCCGGCGATTTTTGCGAAAACTGCAGCGAGCTGCGGCGAACACACCGCGATCAATTTCAACGGCAAGACCACCGATTTCGCGACGTTTGACAAACTCTCCGATGCTGTTGCCGCTAATCTGCAGGCATCAGGCATTGTCAAGGGTGACCGTATCGGGCTGTACTGCATTAACTCGGACTTTTTTGCAATTGCCTATTTCGGTATCGTCAAGGCCGGTGCCATAGTGGTACCGATCAATCTGCTATTGAATCCGAAAGAGGTGGCGTACATCCTCAACGACTCAGGGGCTCGTGCGCTGATTTATTTCGAGGCGTTTACGCCGGCGATCAATGCCATTCGCGCCGACCTGCCCGGCATCGATTTCGCCGTTTGCATTGGTGCGGAGAAGTCAGACCCCGCCGATAGGGACTGGCCGGAGTTGCTGTGCGGGACTGCGGCGCCGGCGCCGGTCGAGTTCGACATCGACGAGGACGTCGTCGTACTGATCTACACGTCTGGAACCACGGGCAAGCCGAAGGGCGCGATGCTGACTCATCGTAACCTCGCAAGCAACACCAACAGTATTCGTATTGCCATGGGTCTGGTGCCCGGGGAAGACGTCATGCTCGTCGTGTTGCCGATGTTCCATGCCTTTGCAGCGACTGTCGGCATGCTGTTTCCGCTGCTCCACGGCTGTACCTTTGCACCGGTACCGAAGTTCGAGCCTAACCTGGTCGTCGACACGATTGCTGCAACTGGCGCCACGATCTTCATGGCGGTGCCCAGCATGTACAACGTCTTGTTGCGCCTGCCCGAAACGGCGGTCGCCAAGCTCGACAGCCTCCGGGTTTGCCTTTCTGGGGGTGCTGCCATGCCGGTCGAAATTCTCAACCAGTTCGAGGCGCGCTACGGTAAGCTCATTTACGAAGGTGACGGTCCGACCGAATGCTCACCGGTCACATGTGTCAATCCCATTGGCGGAAGGCGTATCATCGGCTCCGTAGGCACTGTGGTACCGGACGTCGAGATGAAAATACTCGATGGCGATGCCAAAGAATTGCCACATGGCCAAATCGGGGAAATTTGCGTGCGGGGCTCGAACGTCATGAAAGGGTACTGGCAGCGTCCGGAAGAGACCGCGGAAGCGTTCTTCGATGAGTGGTTTCGTACCGGCGACCTTGGCACGGAAGACGACGACGGCTACTTTCACATCGTCGATCGCATGAAGGACATGATCATTGTCAACGGCATGAATGTTTATCCGCGCGTCGTCGAGGAGATCTTGTACCAGCATGAAGCAGTGGGCGAAGCCGCGGTTATCGGTGAACCGAACGAGCTGCACGGAGAAATTCCTATTGCCTACATCGCCTTGACTGCGGAGGACGCCGCGACTGCAGCCGACCTGAGGGGCTTCTGTCGCGAGCATCTCGGGAACCACGAGGTGCCGCGCAAGGTTTTCTTCCTGCCCGAGTTGCCGAAGAACGCTGCCGGCAAGATCGTCAAGCGCGAACTCCGCAAGGCCGGTGAGCTCGAGCGTGGTGTCGACAGCCGAGAATCGCCCGATGCCTGACCGCTGATCCTTCTGTCTGCGGCAGGTTTGTCGGTTTGCAAAATGACCGGGGCGCAAGAGTTCTCGAGTCCGAGGCATTGCGCCGAGTATGATCCCAGGCGCCAGCCGGCCTTGATTGCGGAGTTCGCATGGCAAGGCTGATGCCGGCGAACACGATACCGACCGGTATCGCCTCTACAGACCGGCGAATCGATTCACCTGCCTATACTAACTGGTCGCTGCGATCAGGCTATCCAGCTTCTGCTTAGCGGCACCGGCGTCGATTGCGTCGCCGGCCTTGCCGTACGCGGCGTCGAGATCGTCCGCCAGACCACCGACGTAGATGGCGGCCGCGGCGTTGAGCTTGGCAACGTCCGCCTTCGGACCTTCGGCGCCCTCCAGGATGTCCCGCAGGATGCCGGCATTAACTTCGGCGTCGCCGCCTTTGAGCGCATCTGCACTGCAAAGCGAACCGACGTATTCCTGTGGGTCCAGTTGCCGGGTCTCGACCTTACCGTCTTTGAGTTCCGACACTTGGGTTGTACCGGTGAGAGTAATCTCGTCGAGGTGATCGCTGCCGTGGACAACCATCGCGCGGCTGGATCCCATTTTGTTGAGGACTTCGGCGAAAACCTCGGTTAGTGCGGCGTCGAAGACACCGATGACCTGGGCGGTAGCGCCCGCTGGATTGGTCAGTGGCCCGAGCATATTGAAGATGGTGCGGACACCAAGCTCACGGCGCGGACCGATCGCGTGCTTCATGGCACCATGAAGTTTTGGCGCGAACAGAAAACCGATCCCGACGTCGCGGACGCAATCACCAACCTGGTCCGGGGTGATGTCGAGGTTGACGCCCAGCGCCGCCAGAACATCGGCACTGCCGCACTGGCTTGATACCGACTTGTTGCCGTGCTTGGCGATTTTTACTCCGGCGCCTGCAGCGATGAAGGCTGCCGTCGTGGAAATGTTGAAAGTGCCGCTGCCGTCGCCGCCGGTGCCGCAGGTGTCGACGATCGGCGGTGCACCGGCGTCGATACGCGTTGCGTGCCGCCGCATGCTAAGGGCGGCGGCAGAGATCTCGTCAGTGGTCTCGCCTTTGATGCGCAAGGCAGTGATGAAGGCTGCAACCTGGGCGGGGGGTAGTTCGCCGTCCATCAATTGGTCCATCACATCGGTTGTCTCGTCGGCGCTGAGGTCGGTGCCGGCGATGAGCTTGTTCAGGTAATCGGTGTAGGTCATCGTAACTCCGTTTGCTCAATGATGATCTGCTGTTCAACGCCATCGACAAAACGCCCATAACGGGAAACGTCTCCGTCGGTGACCAGGACGGTACCGTTCCATGGCTTGTCGTTGCGGTTTTCGCCTTCGGCAACGAGATTTCCCAAACCGTCCCAGGTTTTCTCCGGTCCATGCTTGATGCCGTTCTCCAAGGTGATTTCCCAGCGTTTCCGGCCGTTCTTGAACCATTCCGTATAGGTGCCGTGGATCTTATTGTCGGCCCAGGTGCAGCGGCTGAGGATGCCGCCCTTCTCCTCGCCGATCGTGCCGAACTCGTACCAGTTGACCTCGACACCGTGTTTCTTGCCGCTTTCGTAGGTACCCTCGCTCTTCTTGCTGCTGCTGGAGTACCACTGCCGGTAGATGCCATTTTTTGGTGCGCCGTTTTCGTAGAGCAATTGCGACACCGGCCGTCCTCTATCGTAGGTGCGGAGGAACCAGTGGGCATCGTCTTCGCCAATGTCGATGATCGTGCCGCTGACCGGTTCGTCGTCGTGAAACTCGCTGCGTGCCACGATTTCGCCTACATCGTTCCACCAGACGGCGGAACCGTGGCGTAGGCCGTTGTCGTAGATGATGGTCGAGCGTTTTTTGCCATTCGGATGCCACTCCGTGACCTTGCCTGTCCGCAGGGCGTTTCGGAAGGTGCTTTGACGGCGTTTGACGCCGCTGTCGAAGTACACGGTAAAGACGCCTTCTTTGATATCATCCAAGTAGTTGCCACGCTCCGCGACTTTGCCGTTTGGGTGCCATTCGATGTACGGTCCCTGGCGATTGCCGTCGTCGTAGGAGATCTCGCGATACTTCGTCTCGTCCTCACGCCATTGTATCCAGGTGTCCTGCTTGTGGTTTTCGACGAATGTTCCTTGCTCCCGCTTCTTGCCGTTCTCATGCAGAAAAACACCGGTACCGTGGCGGACGCCATGTTTATAGCCGACCTTGCTCATAGGCTTGCCGTTCGGATAGTAGACGATTTCATAACCGTGTATGACCGTCCGATTTTTTCGAGTGTACACGGAATATTTTCGTTTCGGATTGCCGTTCACGTGGTATTCATATTTGTTGCGCAGCACGGGTTTCTTTTCTCCCTGCCCTGGCGCGGTGCTGCTGCAGAGGCTCAGCAGCACGATAATGCCCAGCCCGCAACCGAGATGTCTGTATGCCCGGTAGGATTTCATCAGTGCACTTCCGTTGGTGCTTTCGCGGCTGTAATGAATGCGGCCACCTGATCGTGATCTTTTTGTCCCTTGGCGTGCTCGACACCGGATGAGACATCAACGCCGTACGGCTGCACCGCCGAAATGGCGTTGGCGACATTCACCGGTGTCAGGCCGCCGGCAAGAAAAATACGCTGGCTGGCGGCGGCGGCGCTCGCGAGCTGCCAGTCGCCGGTTTTTCCGGTGCCGCCGTAACCCGGTCCTGGTGTGTCGACGAGAAATGTGCAGCCGGCGTAGGTCTCAAGCTGCACGAGGTCCTCGGTCTGCTGCAGGGCGACAGCCTTGAAGACTTCGAATTCCTGCATCTCCGCCACCTGTCCGGGCGGCTCGTTACCGTGCATCTGAATCCGGGTGAGCCCACATGCCCGGCCGATATCAGCCATTGCCGCATTTGTCTCATTGACGAATACGCCAACCTTCTCGACGGTCGTCGGCAGCTTGTCAATGATTGCTGCGGCCGCCTCCGGCGTCACATACCGCGGTGATTTCGGAAAGAAAACGAATCCGAGCAGGTCGGCGCCGCACCCGACTGCGTGGCGGGCGTCATCGATGTTTGTGATGCCGCAGATCTTGACCTTTATCATTGGGAAGAAGTGTTCGGACTTCAGTGTGCAGTTGGTACCATGTATACTTGGCGATTGCTCGATAAGGCGTCGTGTGCTCTGAACACGAAACGCTCCTATACCGGATCTTGTGTGAACTTACTGTTGACCAGGCGGAAAATACCACGAGGATTATCATCCCGCAGTTCCTCCGGCAGTGCGGATTGCGGGAACCCCTGGTAAGCCAGCGGCCTCGCAAACCGGCGAATTGCCGCCGTGCCGACTGAGGTGAAATTTCCGTCCAGCGTAGCGGGATACGGACCGCCGTGATGCATGGATGCACAGACATCGACGCCGGTAGGAAAACCGTTGAAGATCAACCGACCGACCTTGCGTTCGAGCAACCGGACCAGATCGCTGTAAGTCTCGAGGTCTTCCTCGGTGCCGTGCACAGTGGCTGTGAGGTGTCCTTCGAAATTGCCGGCCACCGCTTCCATGTTCTCGGGCGAATCGCATTTCACCAGGAGCGTCGATGGCCCGAAGACCTCGTTTCCGAGCTCTGGTTCCGCAATAAAAGTCTGACCGCTGGCCGTCAACAGGCACGGGCGGGCCTGCGTTTTGAGCGCGTTGGCCTCGGCTTCCGATAGTGTACTCAACTCGACGCCGTCAATCGTCGCCAGCTTCTCCACGCCGTTGTTGTAGGCGGAAAGAATGCCGGCGTGCAACATGGTGCCGGGCGGTGCAGCTTGAAACGATGCTCGCAGCTTACTCATGAATGCGTTGCCGTGGTCGTCGTCGATGACGATGGCTACGCCGGGGTTGGTGCAGAACTGCCCGACGCCAAGCGTCACAGAACCGGTGAGACCTTCGGCGATTGCTTCGCCGCGCTCGGCCATGGCTCCGGGCAGGATGAATACTGGATTCGTACTGCCCATCTCGGCATACACTGGAATCGGCTCCGGCCGCGACATGGCCAGCCGGAACAGCGCCAGACCTCCGGTCAGCGATCCGGTGAAACCGACGGCTTGCGTGAAGGGGTGTTTGACCAGCTGCTCGCCGACACGATTGCTGGTGCCCTGCACCATAGAGAAGACGCCTGGCGGCATGTCACAGGCGTTGGCGGCTTCGATGATGGCACGGCCGACCAGCTCGGAGGTGCCGGGATGAGCCGGGTGCGCCTTGACCACAACGGTGCAGGCGGCAGCCAGTGCCGAGGCGGTGTCGCCGCCGGCAACCGAAAAGGCGAGGGGGAAGTTGCTGGCGCCGAACACGGCGACCGGTCCGCGTGGGATCAGCATGCAACGAAGGTCCGGTTTCGGCACCGGTTCACGGTCGGGCAGGGCCGTGTCGATACGAGCCTCGACCCAACTGCCGTCGCGAAGGACGCCCGCGAAAAGCTTGAGCTGGCCGACGGTGCGGCCTCGTTCGCCAGTGATGCGGGCTGCCGGCAGACCGGTCTCGGAGCAGGCGCGTTCGATCAGGGCGTCACCGAGTGCGACGATTTCGTCACCGATGCGCTCGAGGAACGCGGCGATCTCATCCGGGCTTTTCTGGCGATAGATGCGGAACGCGTCTTCTGCTTTTTCGAGGGCCTGGTTGATCTCGGCGTTGGTCGCGTCCGTTACGGCAGGCTGGAGCGGATCGCCCGTTGCCGGATTAATGGCGTGAAAAGTGTCCTGACCATCGGCGGTGACATCGTTGCCGATGAGGTTCTGTCCGTGGAGTTCCATCAGATGTTGACCTTTTGGTGCGGTATCGTGTTTACTGGACCTTGGGATGCGTTGGTACTGCTTTAAGAGAACATCACGCGCGGAGGTGTCAAATAGCAAACCCGTCACACTCTGGTCGTGACGGGCTTGCAAAACTTCCCGGCATCAGTGATGCATTGCGCCTAATGCCAATTACGGTCAGCGTCTCGGCCGGTTACGGTTTTGGGCCCGGCGCTGGATGTCCAGCATCTTGCGGGTACGCTTGTGCAGAAGCTTGCGAAGGCGCGTCGCTTCGTTGGCGGCAGCGTCGAGATCGACCTTCGCTTTGGCGATGGCGTTGACGTTGGGAACCGGCTCTTTTTCCAGATCGACGAGCGTGCTGTGGATTTCGCCTTCTTTCTTGGCGGCGTCGATATAGTTCCCGGCGACGTTGTCGCCATCGTCCTTGGGTTTGCCGACTTTCGAGTTCTTGACCACGACCGCCTCGTTGTCCGGCGTAATCGCTGTCATTTCGAAGCGGCCGAAAACCTTTCTCTTGCGATTCTCCACGACACCTTCTTTCACCTGGAGTGCCAACACGCCGACCTTGTCGTCTTTCTTGGCAGCCTTCTCGAGAGCGCAGACGAAGCGGGCAGGCTTGTCCTTCTTCCCCTCCACCACGAGCGAGTTCTTGTCGTCGCCGCCGTAGTTAAAAGTCAGCTTGCCTCGGTTGACAATGATGTCGGTGTAGGAGTTTTCTTTTCCTTCATGGATGACCGCGACAATCTCGACGCCGGCGCCGAAGCCCGGGATGTCGAGAGTGTCTCCTTCGACGGCCTGCTTGTTGACAGAGAAACGGCTGGCGACGTAGACTTCGCCATCGCTGCAACTGAAACGGTTCTCGCGGCCGCCCTTCTTGGCAACCGCTGCGTCGGCATCGTCCTGGTCGTCTTCGAAGGCGACGACGAATCGGGTACCGATGGCACCACAGACTGCCGTCGGTGTCTCGACCTTGAGCGAGTGGTCGTCGGGGAAGTCGTCGAGCTGCAGTTCAATGTGGCCGGCTTCAAGTTTCACTATTTTGAGCTTCGGGTCGCGTGTGTCCTGATCGATGGTGAGGGTCGTACGTGCCAGTAGGCGGAACCTGTTCTTGTCAGAAAACTTCAACTCGACATAGGATTTGCGCATCGTCTTGACGGTCGAGCCGAAAAGATACTTGACATCAGTTTCGATGGCACGATAGGCATCGGCACCCGGCGTTTTGATTTTGCAGGAGCCTTTAACCTCGACCGCCGTAAAACCGGTGATGTCTTCACTCCAGGCACCGGCAGTGGAAATCAACAGCGCTGCCAGGTACAAAGTGGAAAGGCGGATTATGTGGTTCATGCGATTATCTCCGGTGACGGTTTGTACGGGTTATACGTTGGCAGATTAAACGGCAGGTCCAGTGCCGCTTTTCACAGTTAGGCCTTCCTGCTA
>CAYWQM010000006.1:73607-82576 GCA_964460215.1 uncultured Lentisphaerales bacterium | reverse complement strand
AATCTGCCTATAATTCACCCCCTAATAAATCTGCAAAGTATGCACCGTCTAATAAATCAGCTAAGAATGCACCTGCCAAAAAAGCAGCAAAGAAGACACCGGCTAAAAAGGCGGCAAAGAAGGCACCGGCCAAAAAAGCGGCAAAGAAGGCACCGGCCCGCAGGCTGTCGGCAAGCAGGGGACATGTCAGTCAACCCGCAGTCAGGCGTCGCAACACCCAGCCAAACTTTCGCGGCAAGAAGAGGAAGTACTACGAGATGCTCGTGACGTTGCGAGACCAGCTTGTCGATGAAGTACGGACCCTCTCGGCCCAATCGCTGACCAGTAACAAACAGGCTGGTGAAGAACTGGCGGACATCGGCAGCGACAGCTTCTTGCGGGAGATGGGCCTCGGCGTCATGTCTGACGAAGGTCATCGTATTCAACTGATCCGTGAGGCTATCGAGCGGTTGCACGGCAAGGGTTTCGGTATCTGCCTGGACTGTAGCGAACACATTCAGGAAGCCCGTCTCGAGGCCATTCCGTATGCCAAGCTTTGCGTCCACTGCAAGACTCGTCGCGAGACAGCCCGGGCCGAGGGTATCGATCTGGATGCTGAGCTCGAGCTCACCGAATAGCAACGATCGCTACATGCCCGATACCGGTAACCCGACACCCGCACGCCTTTCAGCGTGGTGCCAGGCCAAGCGCCTGCCAGCGATCACAGTCGTCACTCTGACGTTTGTCGATCAGCTCGCCAAGTA
Organism: uncultured Lentisphaerales bacterium; assembly: GCA_964460215.1. GTDB lineage: Bacteria > Verrucomicrobiota > Lentisphaeria > JABSQK01 > CAJWLW01 > CAJWLW01. The sequence goes on along the minus strand of CAYWQM010000006.1, from coordinate 81,833 downwards.
CGCCATAGTCCACTCGGAAACGCTGGCACGGCACGAGATCATCCAAGTTATTCCCGGCTTCTTTCGCATTGTCCACGTCCGCAATCCCGGAGCAGTGTGGGGCATCCTTTCGAACCATACCCAGATTCTGGCGCTCATTTCCCTTGTTGTCTTCGCAATGATACTGACGATGTTTCCGCGTTTCGTCAACGGCTTCACCGAGCGCGGCATCGCCATGAGCTTGATACTGAGCGGCATCCTCGGGAACCTGATTGACCGTATATTGAGGGGTAATGTTGTGGATTTCCTCAGTTTCTATTATAAGCGCTGGGAATGGCCCTCGTTCAACGTCGCGGACAGTTGTATCTGTATCGGCGTCGGTATCTATCTGATCTCGTGCTGGACTCGCAACGAGAATAACGTTGCAGACGATCAGCAGGTACCGACAACCGGCAGTTGACAGTCATGCCTGAGATCATAGCGATTCTGGGGCCCACGGCATCGGGCAAATCCGCAGTAGCCCTGGAACTGGCGCAGCGCGTGAATGGAGAAATTGTCTCCTGCGATTCGATGCAGGTTTATCGCGGCCTGGATATCGGCACGGCCAAACCATCTGCAGCCGAGCAAGGCGAAGTCCCGCATCATCTCATTGACTGTTGCGATATCAGTGAAGCCTTCGGTGTCTGCGACTTTATGGAGCGCGCCGGAGCGGCTTTCGACGCCATCCACGCCCGGGGCAAGCAAGCGATTCTCTGTGGCGGCACCGGTCTCTACGCACGTGCATTAATTTACGGCTACAATATTCCGTCGACAGACGCAAGCGTTCGCGCAGCAGTCCAGGCATCCTATGATGAGGCGGGCGAGGTTCCACTCCTGGCGGAGTTGGCAGTGGTGGATGCAGAAGCAGCGGACCGTGTCCGCGGCAATCCCCGCCGCCTGATCCGAGCCGTCGAGACACTCCGCATAACCGGTGGAGTCGCCCGCAAGACGGACTGCCTGCCGATACTGCCGATCAGTGAATGGACGTTGCTGCCGACAGCGGAAATAAATCGCCAGCGAATCCACCAGCGTACGCTCGAGATGCTCGATTCAGGCTGGATCGAAGAGACGGAGCAACTGATCGAGCGCGGACTTTTCGACACGCCAACGGCATGTCAAGCACTTGGATACCGGCAGATTGCCGCTTACTTATGTGGTGACATCGGCAGCCTCGCGGAATTGACCGAGTTGATCGCGACCGCGACCTGCCAGTACGCCAAACGACAACGCACCTGGTTTCGCAATCAGCACCCTGGCGCCACACCGATAGCCTCGGACCAGCCGATTGATCCGGCAGAAATAGGCGTCAAAATTATCCAAGCACAGTCACATGACAAATGACCGAAACATCCTGAGCATGCACTGGCTATACCTGTGCTGCACGACGACCGTACTGCTGGCCAGCGGTTGCGGCGACCGGCAGGCGCCTAAGTACGAGCGTCTGAACAAACGGATCGTTGCCGATCTGTTCGAGGCCATCGAGCAGCAGGACCATGAACTGGCGCTGCGAAAGCTCGAACGGCTGGCGACCGTGCGACCCGATGTCGAACTCACCTACTACCTGGAGCGCGAGCTGCAGGACGATCGATCTCTGATAACCGTAAATGATCTGTTGCGCCACGGAAAATACGAGGCAGCCCACGCCGCTCTGAAAGCAGCAATCCGTGACACCGGCGAAAGCGATCGGCTGGATGCGGCTTTGGCACAACTCGACGGCCTCCTGGCGATCAGCAATTACCAGGCCGCCATGCCCTACGACGATCCGATGACCGCGGCCCGAGCCGTTGCCGATCTGCCATCTCGACGCCTTTGGGGACACCAGGCCTACAACGCCTGGCAAAAAGCCCAGACGAAACATGTGGCCGCGCTTGTCCAGCGCCAGCGTCTCCGCTTGCAGCAGGAGTTGCTGGCCGAGATCGATCTGGCCCTGTGCCTCGACAGCACCCGCGTACCGACGCCGCTCGCCCAGTATGCTTCGATTGCGATCGATCCGGCACCTATCGAACTGTGGCGGCAATCACGCAACGGTTCGCTGCCGATCTCAGAAACGATCGACATTGCGGACAATCGCTGGTCCGATCTGCTGCTGTACAACCTCTACATCTCTGGCAGCGACGCACAGCGGAAGAATATCCAGACAATAATCGCAGACCGGACACCGGTGACCTACTGCGGCATGCAACTCGAGGCATACGCCGCGTTTGCCAAGCAGTCATACACAGAGGGTTTCCGCCTTTTGAAACATCTGCTCACCGAAATCCCTGAGCTGGACACAGCGCCAATAATAGACACGTTAAGAGACAGCCACTCCTCCGAAGAATCACCGGTTCTGAACGTTACCGATGTGCTGTCGCACATCTATCGTGTCGACAAATGAAGACATTGGCTATGCAAGCTTTCCTGCTGCTCCTGTTGACGATCACTTTCGCCTCCGGCCAGTCGATCACGATCGACGCCGACACACCCCTGCCACCGCCACTGGCACCAATCGAGGACGTCGATTCACCAACGTCACAGACACCGAACCTGCGGAAATTGCTGGGATTCCTGCCGGAGATCCTGGTGACCTACGATGGCAATACACATCTTACCCGCACCCAGGTCGCGGAGGAATTGGGCGTCGGTTTGAATTTTGCACTGCAACAGGGCCGTCGATTCAACGAAAACGACTTGCGCGAGATCGTTCGACGCACAGTCCAGTCGACGCTCGGGCGAACGGTGTTACTCGACGTCGCCGGCCGCCATGGATTCAAGCCGGACGGAGACCTGGCACGTGAAAAACTGGCGGAACAAGGCGGCAACGACCTGCTTGGCGCGATGCAACCGTACGGCGTTTCGGAGAAAAAAGTAATCACGCGCATCAGCGAGCAACTGGCAATCGATCACTGGGTCGACGCCCGCGTACGCGGCCAGTTGCGGGTTGAGATGCAGGAAGTTCAGAACTTTTACGAACAGAACAAGACACGCTTCATACAGCCAGAGCAACGACACATTTCACACATCATGCTGGCGATCGATCCTGGGGCCAGCCCGGAAGTCGCAGATGAACGGCGCAGCCAGCTTAAAACGGGGCGGGAGCGCGTCAGTGCTGGTGCGGACTTTGCAGAAGTGGCGCGCGAAATCAGCGAGTGCACGGTGAGCAAGTCGAAGGGCGGCGACCTCGGCCTGATCACCAGTGGCACGATGAATGAGGCATTCGAACGTGCTGCCTTCACCCTGCAGCCGGGGGTAGTCAGTGATATAGTCGTCACCGGAATCGGCCTGCATCTGATCAAGGTACATGAGGTCAAAGAAGGAGGCCCGGTCGAGCTCGAAGGCGTCCGCGAGCAGGTCGAGGAATTGATCATGAATCAGAAGGTAAATATTGCGGTGCAGAAAATTGTCGAGCACGAACTGCAGGCGCGCAATGTCGAATATCTCTTCTGAAAATCGTCAGGCAACACGGAGTTTACAACCATTATGCGTTCCAGTCCTCAAATCTGATATATGTCGAGGGCAAGGTTCAGCCAACCTGGTTTTTTTCAACACAACAGGCACTAATCATGAGTGACAGCGACAAAAAAGGCGACGAATTTCGTTCGGAAATCCAGGCGATGTTTAGCAATCTTAATGCCGGAAATGTCTTCTCGACGTTCGGCCAGGCCGAGGCGCAGGCAGAACCGGAAGAACCGGGGCATGACGAGGACAACGAGTTCCTAAATCGCATTCGCGAGTTCAACCTGCGGCCACGCGAGGTGCGGGATTATCTCGACCGTTTCGTCATTAAACAGCAGGAAGCCAAGAAAGTGCTGTCGGTCGCGATCTGCGACCACTACAACCATGTGCGTGAATGCCTGGCAAAACCAAACCGTGAGGAAGAAGAGTACACCAAGCAGAACATCCTCCTGCTCGGGCCCACAGGTGTCGGCAAGACATACCTCATGCGTTGCATTGCCAAGCTGGTCGGCGTGCCGTTCGTCAAGGCGGATGCCACAAAATTCTCCGAGACCGGTTACGTCGGACATGACGTCGATGACATTGTCCGCGACCTGATCCGCGTCGCGGACAATGACCTGGAGCTGGCACAATACGGCATTGTCTATGTCGACGAGATCGACAAGATCGCGACGAAAAAATCCGGCGGTAACCGCGACGTCTCCGGGCGCGGCGTGCAGATCAACCTGCTCAAGCTCATGGAGGATACCGAAGTCAGCATCCAAAGCCAAACCGACCTCGCCGGACAGATGGAAGCGATGATGGAAATGATGCACGGCGGCAACAAAAAGAAGCGAACGATCAACACGCGCCACGTCCTGTTCATCGTCAGCGGCGCCTTTGACGGCCTGGCGGAACAGGTAAAGAAACGGGTCCAGGGCGGCCAGATCGGATTTGGTCACACACTGCAGGAGCTCGACGATACGGCCTACCTCAAAGAGGTACACTCAAAGGACTTGATCGACTACGGCTTCGAACCGGAGTTTGTCGGGCGTCTACCGGTGCGCGAAGTCTGCGAACCGTTGTCGGCGGACGATCTCGAAGCAGTCCTGTTGCGTTCGGAAGGCAGTATCCTGTCCCAGTACCGCAGTGATTTCGCCGGGTACAAGATCGACTTCGCGATGGCACCGGAGGCGATTACGCGGATTGCCGAGCTCGCCAGCAAAGAGAACACTGGCGCCCGCGGGTTGATGACCATCCTCGAACGCCTGTTTCGCGACTACAAATTCGAACTGCCATCGACCCCGATCCAGCTTTTCGAAATCTCCGCCGAGACCATCGACGACCCGTCAACATCGCTGCGCGAACTGCTGCACGGCAACCAGGACGCACAACGCAAGGTCCTGCGCGATGAGGTCGATGCGTTCGCCGCGAGATTCAAAGACGAGGTAGGCCTCGAACTCGAATTCGAAGAAGCAGCCATCGACAAGCTGGTCGACTTGAGCATCGAAACCGACAAGACCATGCGGGCGATCTGCTTCGAGAAGTTCCACGACTTCAAATACGGCCTGCCGCTGATCGCCAAATCCAGTGACACCAAAAAATTTGTGATCGCTGTCACCGTTGTCGACAACCCGGATGAGGAACTGTCGCGCTGGATCGTCGAAAGCTTCAAAAACCGTGACGCGGAATCGGCAGACGCCGAGCCGGAATAAAATGTTGGGAATCCCGCCGGTTCACCCGGCGCGCTGGATGGCGCGACGGCGGTAGAGAAACTCGAACAGATTGCCTTCGTGCGGCTGATCCCACTCGACACGGTTCGTGGGAATACTCCCGATATTGAGCCGGTCGATCTGCGCACAGTTGACCAGCGCTTCGATCAGCGAGGGGTCTTCCGTGATCGCAGAAACCGCCAGAGACGGGCCGATTTCCTGCAGCACACTTTCGCGGCACGATTCGACGACCGCAACGTATGGAAAAAGGAATTCACGGTTGCTCAGGGGATGCGTAAAGTCGTCACAACGCACGACTGTCGGTCGCATGAAAACGCTGCCGGCCAGCTCGCAACGTCGCGGCGATTCGCCGGCAGTCAACTCCTCCGCACCGGCCATCTTCAGGCCATCCTCGATCTGGGCATCGATGTAGTCTGCCATCAGCGGATTAGCGAAGGCCGAAAGTTGCGCCTGCGGATCGTCCAACTGTCGCGGCGCAATCGCCTTCAGCCGCGTCGCCAAGGCTTGTGCCAGCTCGTCGGCCGGCCCCAGGCAGACGATAGTCGATGCATTAATGCAACTGCGGCCGCCATTGGCACACACCGAATCGACCAGGACATCGATGAATTCGGAACAGCGCGAAAGCTCCCGATTATCAATAATGACTTTGCTGTGGCCCGGACCGTGAATGTTGACGTGCGGCCGGTGGGCATAACGTTCGGCAACCGCGCGATCGCCAAAAACGATGGACGCACCACAGTTCTGCACGATGTCGTCGGCACCGGCATGTGACGTCGGGTAATAGGAGAAAGCCTCGGCCGGGCAGCCGGCAGCGATCAGCGCCTGGATAATGCGCCACGGCGTCCATGGCTCCTCACTGCCCGGTTTTATGACGATCGGAATTTTCATGGCGACAGCCGGAATCCACAGGGAATTGACGCCCGGCGAGTTGCTCGGCAGCACGACACCGAGGGCATCGGCTACCGGACAGTAGCATACGTTCGTGCCGTGCACCGTTGCCAGCCCGGCATCGAAGATATCGGCCGGCAGACCTCGGGTGAGCCCGGCAAGAATTTCCGGCATCTGCCGCAGGACCTCACAGATCTTGCCCATATTGGCACGACAAAGCGTATGTGGCAGGCCGCTGGTGGCGGACAGCACGGCGATGTACTCGTCGACCGACTGGGATTCGTTGCCCAGCGGCAGGTCGGCCGATTCGAACAGGTCGGCGGCGCGCCTGCAAACATCGAGAAGGTCGTTGTGGGGCACTGCCTGCAACGCCCGGCGCGCCGTCTCGACCTGTTGCAGGTCGCGACGGATCAGACCCGGATTGGCCTGGCTGGTGACAGCGACGGCCGTTTCGTTGCGATGATCGCAAACCTCCTGGCGGTCGAGGCTATCGTAGACTTCACCGAAACGGAGTATTGGAATGTGTCGCATCGACTGCTCCCGGACGCGTGCGCTGAACACACTGTCGACATGAATCCCTGGTACTTTGCGAAACTACGGCGACGCGGCGCAGCCCTGAAACGCTTCCCTGGCTGCGCAGAAACGCCGCGCTCTTTGAACTGCAATCACACCACAGGCCATGGGATGACACTGAATCGAAAAATAGAGAACATCAGTACACCCCCTCGACAATCTTTTTCCGGTCGCTCTCAAAGGGACGCACTTCGCCGACACCATCCCAGGGGAATGCATCGCACGGGGCGCGGCGCATCGCTTCGTCGCGTTCGAGAAAGCGCGGCATGAAAAACTCGCGTGTCAGCGTCGTCAACTCGACGCGTCCCCATTCGCCACTATCGACGGACTGGGCGGTGTCATCCGGCTTGACGACACGCAGGACGGCGCGCGGTTGCGGCGCGTAGTAGGTGACGCTGTAGTTGTCCTCAGGTTGCAACGGCACACTGCAGGCAAGCCCCATCAGCGTGTTGCCGTAGGTTGGCACGAACTGTACCCGCTGCTCCAGTACTTCCTCGACAAGAAACCGAACCATCTGCGGTGTCATCGTCGTGCCGCCGCAAAACACCCCTTTGATACCGCGATCAGCAGGCGATACCCGTTCTCCAATGGCTTCCAGTAAAAGCGGCGTGGTAAACAGGCATTCGACATCACGGCCCTTGAGAATCGTCACCGCCTGATCGACAACATGCGACTTGTACGCCCGCGCCTGATCGGATTGGCCGGTGCTGATCAACCGCTTCACCCAGCGCGGGTCGAGATCGACGAAGTAACAACTGCCGCCACGGATATTAGCGAGGTGCTCGATGCCGAGCCGCAGCCGGCGCGGGCCGGTTGGTCCGACCATCAGCCAGTTACTGTTTTTCGGAAAGTGCTCGTCGCTCAGCGTGGTCGAGAACTCGGTGTAATCGAGCAGGTGATCCTCCCAGCTCAGCCGCTGCTTCGGCATGCCGGTAGTGCCGCCGGTTTCAAAAACGCAGAACGCCTTGCCACCGTAAGCAGCCGGGATCAAGCGTTCGTGCGACAGATCGCGCAGGACACTGTCGTCGAAGTTGGGAAACATGCCGATCAGATCGTCAAGGGTCTGAATCTGCGCAATCGGATCGACACCCGCCTCGCGAGCCCAATCGATCCAGTACGGTGTGCCGGTGTCTGAGGAAAAATGCCACACCACCATCTCGCGAATATGTGCGTCGAGAGCAACACGGGCCGACTGTATGACAGCCTGGTCAGCCATCAGCTTCGCTTGCTCGGGAAAAATTGATCGACAGCGTCGGCATCAGGCGGGCGGGTGAAGATCGAGACGAGAAACATTGTCAGGGCGCACACTCCAAAGATGATCGCAACAGGCATGATACCGTCGTGGGCGCCGGCAAAGGCATTTTCGAACAGCAAATACTCACCGCCGTAACCGGACTTTACGAACAGAACAAGCCATGTCGCTGCAGCCGCCATCACTGCAGCGATGGCACCGGCGCGTGTCGCTCGCCGCCAATAGATCGCCGCAATGACGAGCGGAAAAAGGCCGCCGAAACCGCTGAAACACCAGACGCCCAGATCGAAAATGCCCTTGTTCCAGACCAGCGACAGCAGGAACGTCACGACAACGATGGCCAGGACG